>CAIJVU010000018.1 GCA_903824185.1 uncultured Hyphomicrobiales bacterium | reverse complement strand
GGAGGGCGCCTCCTGTTTTTTGAAAGAAAAAAGACAGGGGCGCCTGGCAACAGAAGCCTCCACTTTCTTTTTAGACTCAGGAGGGCGCCTCCTGTTTTTTTGAAAGAAAAAGACTGGGGCGCCTGGCAACAGAAGCCTCCACTTTCTTTTCAATCTCGGGAGGGCGCCTCCTGTTTTTTGAAAGAAAAAGACTGGGGCGCCTGGCAACAGAAGCCTCCACTTCATTGTTCGGAGAGTTGGACTGCGCATGAGTGACGAGACCACACCAGAAGACCTGATCCGTTATGACCTTTTGGTGCAACGGGCGTTGCGCAGTGTCGTGCGGTCTGTGCTCACCGATACGATGGAAAACGGATTGCCCGGCAATCATCACTTTTTCATCACTTTTCGCACCGACTATCCCGGCGTGATTATCGCCGACCATATCCGCGCCAAACATCCCGAAGAAATTACCATCGCCTTGCAACATCAGTTCTGGGACATGAAAGTCACCGATGATATTTTCGAAGTCGGCCTGTCCTTTGGCGGCCTGCCAGAAAAGCTAATCGTGCCCTTTGATGCGCTGACCGGTTTCTGGGATCCTTCGGTTGATTTCGGATTGAAATTCGAAATGTCGCTGGATGAGCTCGAAGGCGAGGATGACGAGGAGGCGCATGACGAGGCCTCCAGCGCGCAGGACCAAGACAAAAGCGCCTTGGAAGAAGGTCACACCGCATCGGTCGTGAGCCTCGACGCTTTCCGCAAAAAAACCTGAGCGGCGCAACCCGCATGTGCGCCGACATCATCAATCTGCGCCACGTCAGAAAAACACGCGCCCGCATGGAAAAAGAGCAACAGGCGGACCAAAACCGTCTGACATTCGGGCGCAGCAAATCCGAAAAGCAAGCAACGCAAAGCCGCAACGCGCAGGAACAGGCGCGGCTTGAGGCGCATCAGCGTGAACCCGCCTCACCCGATACAGGGCAAAAGGATCATTAAGGCATGAGCCCGATCCTCAAACGCTCGATCATGATTGCAGGGCATGGCACCAGCGTGTCTCTCGAACCCGAATTCTGGGAAGGCCTGAAGGCCATGGCGCAGGCACGGCAGATGAGTCTGGCGCAACTGGTCGCAAGCCTTGATGCGGAACGCCAAAGCGGCAATTTATCATCCGCTCTGCGTCTGGCTGTTTTGGCCTTTTATCGCGACCGTCCAGCGCCCTATTTATAAAAGCCCTTGGCTATTTAAAAAACAAAACCCGCCGGTCAGTTTTTCTTTTTCTGCTCATCCAGCAAACGGTCGGTTTCGGTTTCAACGGCCCGCGTGGTGAGCAAGGCGTAAAGGCTTGTGACATTCAGCTCACGCAAAAGCCCGCCCTCTGGCGCGCGGGTGAAAGAGAGCTGCAGATCAGGAGCCGGCCCCTTCCAGACACGCGGCGGTTTGGCGATGAGCCCCACCCGCGCCTCCGTTGCCAGACTGCGCAAATCAAACACGCCACTGACCTGCAAAGAGGCGGCCTCTTGCGCAATCGCCAGCGAGGAGATCCGCATCACCCCATCGGACATCGTGAGGGGGGCCTCCACCTTCTCGAAGGTAAAGGGAGCGTGTTGCAATTCGCGCCCGACGGTTGCGCGCAACTGCGCGAGATCGGGCATGCCGCGCGATGTCTCGATCACCCGCAAAAGGGCTTGCGGATCGAGTGCCGCAATCTGCCCCTGCCGCCACACCAAGGTGCCCGCGCCATTGCTGTGGCTGATCAGATCAGCGACGCTGTCCCCCGATGAGCCGATATCAAGCGCCAGACCGATTTGGCCATTGATCCCGTTTTGCGCGCCCCAAAGATCAGCCAAAACGAGATCTTTGGCCCCAAGACGCAAGGTCGCGCCCAAGCGGCCGCCATCGCGGCGCAAATTCAACTGGCCGGAGATTTGACCCGTGCCAAACAATCCCTCTTGCAGCTGCAAGGACAGGGTTTCCCCTTCGCGCTTCAAAAGAAGTTTGGTGCTTGCCAAAGCCAGATCACGCCCCAGCGTGAACTGGTCCAACGTCAAGCCGATGGCGAGATCAACCGTCTTGACGGGCGTATCGCCAAACCGCGCGCTGGGCCAGAAGGAGCCGGTGGTCGAGGCAGGGATCGGCCCTGTGACCAGAGAGGCCACATCCTCAAGCGCCAAAGCGTTCAGACCCAAGCGCCCCTCGATGCGGTTGCGCTCGGGCATCAAAACCAAATCCCCGCTGACGGGCCGTTGTTTGACCTCGCCGGTCAGAGGCCCAAAACCAAAGGCCTGATCCTGCCAGCGCAACGGGCCTTTGAGCGCAACGGGCCATGCCTCCTCAAGACCTTGGGCGGCAAAGCCCAAAGCCTGCGCCAAAGGCAAAATATTATCCCCCTTCACCTGCATGCCACCGGTCAGGCCGCTTGAACCGCGAACCAGCGTCAGATCAACGCCCAAACCCGCCGCCTCAAACCGCACAGCGCTGCGCCCGCGCGCGGCATCCATCGTCACCAGCAATTGCCCCGCTTCAGAGACAACCGGCACAGGCACCGCAAAACCCAATTGCCGCAGTAACACCGCAAAAGAGGGATGCGACAGGCGCAACTGACCGGTCAAGGCCGCAAAGCCGTCTTGCAGCCCGCCTTGTGCAGGCAAAGTGCCTTCAAACACGAGTTGCGTGCCCGCCGCCTGCCCTGTCAGCGAGAGATCTTTCACGCCACCGCGACCGGCTTTTTGCTCAAGCACCAGATCAACCGACAAGGGGGCCCATTCAACCGAACGGCGCACCACGGCTGTGGCCCATTCAGGCGGCAGCAAACGGCTGACAAGCCCCGACAACAAACGCAACCGCTTGGCCTCGATATGCAGACCAAGCCTGCCGCCCGCTTCGCTGATCTGCCCGCCGCCACGCATCATGGTGTCATGGCCATCATCATAATCAAGCCGGTCAATGCGCAAGCCCTTGGCATCGCCCGACAGGCTGGCGGTCAGGCGTCCGCTGGTTGTTTCACCCCCCAAGGTGATGGAGCGCGCCTCAACCGCAATCTGCGTATCGAGCAGGCCAAGACCCGCCATCAACGGCGAGAGGTCGGGCAAATCATCGACCTGCAAACGCTCAGACCCGATCTGGGCCTCAAGCCGTGCCCGCTGGTCACGCTCGGCGGCATTCAGCCGCACAAAACCCGACAAGACCGATTGATCCAATTGCAAGGATTTGATGCGCGCCGCCTGCATATCGGGCGACAGAGTCACCTCGCCCTCAAACTGCACCCGCCGCAAGGCGCCCAAGGGCTGCGCCCCTTGCGGGGCATGGCCTTGCAGCCATTGGGTGAAGCGCGGGGCATCCTCGATGCTCACCTGCACAGGGCCCGAAAAGCGCGGGTCATCCATCCGCCCCAAAGTCCCCGAGGCTGTCACCTGTCCGCGGCCCGGCAGGCCAAGGCTGAAACGGTTGACGCGTCCGCCTTGCGGGCCGATCACCCCCGACACAACGAGATCACGCAAGGATTCCCCGCCCAATGTCAGGCTTTGGGTTTTCAACGTGAGGCTTGTCTCGATGCGCGACAAAGACAGCCGCCCCTGCATCACCGACCGCGCCAAGCGGGTCCAAGCATCGACAATCTCCGGCAATTGCGCGCCGCCTTGTTTGCCGGTGACGGGAAAATCCAGATCCAGCGCCCGCGCGCTCAGATCAAGCGCCAGCCGCGGTGCGCCCTCCAGCGTCAACTCGCCCGTGCCTGACAATTTCAAACCCGTATCGGGTCCGCCGTCGATCTCAAGCGCATCCAGGGTAAACCGACGCCCCGCGCCCTGCACTTGGGTGGTGAGGGTCAGGGTGCGGGTTTCAAGCCCTTTTTCACCCTGCAGGAGATAGCGGTCCACCCATGTGAGCTGTCCGGCCAATTTGTGATCATCGGGTTGGACGCGCCCGTCAAAATAAAGACTGCGCCCCCCCTCCTCGGCCAGACTGGCTACCAAGCGCAAACTGGCATCGGCTTCGGGAGCGGAGGTCGAGAGCCTGACATCGACCGGACGGCCATCCAGCGCACCGCGGCCGCTGATCCGCCATGGCCCCTGCAAGGCACCGGCTTGCAATTCAAGATCAAGGCCGGTGAGGATCATGCCGCCACCGCTGGTCTCGTCTTCGATCAGAACGGTCGAGCGTTTCAAGGCAAAGCGTTCGACGGCCACAGCGTGAGCCCCTGAATCAGGGGCAAGACCGCCCAGCAAAGCAAGGCCCCCCGCTTTGTCATAGCGCAAATCAAGCCGACCCGCCTCAAGACTGGCGTCGATGATCTGGATTTTGCCTTTCAGCAAAGGCCCCGTGGCAATTTCAAGCGTCAGGGTTTCAGCGGAAAAAACCGGACGATTGCCATCCTCGCCCCAGCGGATATCGGCAAGGCTCAAAACCGGTGTGGGCAACAAGCGCAGATCAATCGCGCCTTGCACCCGCACGGTCTGCCCCATCAACGCGGTGAGCTTGCTTTCGACAAAAGCGCGCTGGCCATTCCAATTGACCATCATCGGGCCAAACAAAGCCACAAGAATGACAAGGATGGCCGCACTGGCCAGTGCCGTCAGTATATCACGCATGCCGACACCCCTCCTTTCTCATCCTGCCTGACGTTTTTGCGAAAGGCGTCCTCAGGCCTCAGGCAAAATCTTGTACGGGTTCATGATCCCCTTGGGATCGATCTGCCGTTTGATGCCCCGCATGATATCAAGCGCTGCATCGGAATGTTCAAGGGACATATAGCCGATTTTTTGTTGGCCGACGCCATGCTCGCCGGTGCAGGTGCCCTCCATCGCCAAAGCGCGTTTGACCAAACGCTGCAAGAAGGGTTTGACCTTGGCCATCTCGTCCGCATCATCGGGGAAGAACAACAGACCCAAATGGAAATTGCCGTCCCCGACATGGCCGACAATGGGGGCGGGAATCCCCGTCTCCTCAAGATCCTTTTGCGTGGCCTCGACACATTCCGCCAAACGCGAAATCGGCACGCAGACATCGGTGGACACCGATTGCGCGCCGGGCCGCAGCGTGAAGGAGGCCCAATAGGCATCATGGCGCGCCTGCCATAATTTGGTGCGCTCCTCGGGCTTCACCGTCCATTCAAACGGGCCACCGCCAAACTCCTCGACAATATCGCCGAAGCGTTCGGCCTGCTCTTTCACGCCCGCTTCCGAACCGTGAAACTCCAAAAACAGCAACGGCATTTCCGGCAGGCCCAGCTTGGAATAGAGGTTGAAACATTTGACCTGCACCTGATCGGCGAGCTCGATGCGGGCGACGGGAATGCCGCTCTGGATGGTCATGATGACGGCATCGCACGCCGCTTTGACACTCGGGAACGAGCAAATGCCCCCCGATATCGCCTCGGGAATGCCGTAAAGCTTCAAGGTGATTTCGGTGATAATACCCAATGTCCCTTCCGACCCGATGAACAAGCGCGTGAGATCATAGCCTGCGGAGGATTTGCGGGCGCGTGTGCCGGTTTTGACAATGCGTCCGTCCGGCATCACCACGGTGAGCGCCAGCACATTGTCTTTCATAGTGCCGTAGCGCACCGCATTGGTGCCGGAGGCACGCGTTGAAACCATGCCGCCGATGGAGGCATCCGCCCCCGGATCAATCGGGAAAAACAGGCCCTGATCACGCAAGGTCTCGTTCAGCAATTTACGGGTGACGCCCGGCCCCACCACGCAATCAAGATCCTCGGTGTGGATGGCATGGATCTGGTTCATGCGGCTCATATCCACGCATACGCCGCCAACCGGCGCATTCACATGCCCTTCCAGCGAGGTGCCGGTGCCAAAGGGGATCACCGGCATCACATGCTTGGCGCAAAGGGTAACGATTTCTGCGACCTCCTCGGTGGTTTCCGGCCAGACAACGAGATCGGGGGACTGTGTTTCCAGATAGCTGCGGGTATGGCCGTGTTGCGCGCGGATCGCCTCGCCTGTGGCGGCCCTGTTGCCAAATCGCTCAAGAAGTGCGGCAATAACGCTCTTGACGGTTTCACTGGAAGGGCGGGCACAAAAGAGCGGGGGCATCGACATCAGAAGAAAACCTTTTCATAATCGCGTTTGTTTTTTGTGTTTAAGTGCTTGTTCGGCAAACAGATTGCCCGCTTCACGCGACCGGAGCAAGGGTAATTCCGCGCAAGACAGGATTTGACACACAAACGCGGGGACAAGGCCTGTTCTGAGATCGCGTTGACTGGCAGAGGAATGGTTTTGGTTTGACAAAAAAGCCCGCGTTACCCCGATTGTTTTTTGCACCCTTTGTGTCGTCCATCCGGCGGGTCGAAAGCGCCTGGATCGATTATAACGGCCATATGAATATGGCGTGGTACCATCATTTGATGGATCTGGCCTTTGACGAGGTGCTGACAGCGCTTGATCTGGGCCCCGAAACGATGGACGAGCGCAAAACCACGATCTTTCTTGCCGAAACCCATATGATCTACAAACAAGAGCTTTTGGCGAGCATGCCGACCCGCGCCACCATCCAGCTCATCAATTATGACAGCAAGCGGATTCATTTCTGGTCGGAGCTGCATCATGCCAGCGAAGGCTGGCTGGCGGCCCGCTCGGAAAATATGGCGCTGCATGTCAGCCTCGACACGCGCAAAGTGGTGCCCTTCCCGCCCGAGATCATCACCAATTTGCAGGTCATGATGGCCGCCCATTCGGCCCTGCCCCGCCCCGACGGTCTGGGGCGGGTGATCGCCATCCCCGCCGAACGCCATTCCGGCAGACCGGGGATTCATTGAGGAGCGTGGGACTTAGTGTCACTTTTAATAATTTGCCGCGCGTAAGGAACCAAATATCCTCCAACGGCTGCAAAGGCGATTTGGATGATGTGAACCAATTTATCCACCTGTCCATCATCGAGCCATCTGAATTTACTTGGCAATATAAAATGTAATATCAAAACAGTAAGCACTACATAACCTAGGCAACGCCCAAATTTAAGATACGCAATCAAAATTTGTGCAATAATCCTTTGCACTGCGTCTTTTCTTTTAAGATAATTTTTATAAGCCCGCTGTTCGTAATCATCATTGTTGATCGCATTTACCTCAGCAAATGCCTTTTCATCCCGCCCGTTTGAGCTGGCCAGTTTTTCACTTTTTATTTTTTTAGCTGAAATCTTCCTACTCGATACTAATGGATTTTCGCCCTCATCGGACATCATGTCATTCCATTAAGTTTGAGCCTCTGGTTGGGACGCTTTTACTGAGTAATAAAGTTTGATGATCTCTTTAGAAATAACCAAATCAGGCTGATTAGGCTTATAAGTGAGAGCCCATGGGGAACCAGCTTGATGGGTCAAGGTCGACAGCTGAATGCCATTATACTGGCTGTAATTTTCAAAAACTTGATCGATGAGATCCGTTTCCAGTTCATCGAGATCCTTATCATCCTTCGTTGCCAAGACGCCGGTGACCGGATCACCTTTAAAATGACGAATGCTGCGGTAAAGATCAGGGATGACTGGCCCATATTTCCATGCTTGCACATCATCGGAAATCAACGGCTCGCCATAAAGTCCCAGCATCCAGCCATGTGCAATGAAAACCAGCTTCAAAAGCTGCATGGGCGTCAAAGACTGCCCACTCTCTTTCGCCAGTCGCAAAAACTCATTGGCAATTTTGTTTGAGTCATGCATTGCGGCTTCTCCCATCAGCGGCGCGCCCGAAAGGATCGAGGTCATCGATTCTGAGGTCGCGCATTGCTTCAAGACTGATGGAATCACACATCTTCCTAAAAAACAAGACTCAAAGTTGCCTTTTGAGTATTTTCAAAGACTTTGGCGCGCCAAATTCATCGACAAAAGCCTCATTCTGCCGCATCGTCGCGCTTCATGATTCGCGGAATGTTCTCCTGTGTCCGAGTTTGAAAAAAGTCTGAACCCGATTGCAACACCGGCCCCGCGTGCGGGCGGGCTGGCTGAGCGTGCGCGCGCCCAAGTCACCGGACAGGCGGCCTATCTGCAAAACCTCAACCCCGAACAACGCCGCGCGGTCGAAGTCACCGACGGGCCGGTTCTGGTGCTGGCGGGGGCCGGCACCGGCAAAACCCGTGTTCTGACCACCCGCATCGCGCATCTGATTGCCACGGGCCTTGCGCGTCCGGGTGATATTCTGGCTGTGACCTTCACCAATAAAGCGGCCCGCGAAATGAAAGAGCGGATCGGGCATTTGCTCGGCACGGTGGCGGAAGGCATGCCATGGCTCGGCACGTTTCACGCCATCGGCACCAAGATTTTACGTCGCCATGCCGAATTGGTGGGCTTGCGCTCCGATTTCACGATTTTGGATACCGATGACCAGATCCGCCTGATGAAACAGGTCATCCAAGCCGCAGGGCTTGATGACAAACGCTGGCCCGCCCGCGCGCTGGCCTCTCTGATCGATGGCTGGAAAAACCGCGGCCTGACCCCTGACAAGGTTTCGGCGGGCGAAGGGGCGTCTTTCGGCAATAGCAAAGGCACCGCACTTTATGCCGCCTATCAGCAACGCCTGAAAGATCTCAATGCCGCGGATTTCGGTGATTTGCTGTTGGAAAATCTGCGGCTGTTTCGCACCCATCCCGATATATTGAGCCAATACCAGAACCGCTTTCGCTATATGCTGGTGGACGAATATCAAGACACCAATGTCGCGCAATATTTGTGGTTGCGGCTGCTGGCCCAAAACAAGCCCAATATCGCCTGTGTGGGCGATGATGATCAATCGATTTACGGATGGCGCGGCGCGGAGGTGGATAACATCTTGCGCTTTGAGCATGACTTTCCGGGGGCGGCGGTCATTCGTCTTGAATGCAATTATCGCTCAACAGGACATATTCTCGCCACCGCCGCGCATCTGATCGCCCATAATGACGGACGGCTGGGCAAGACCTTGTTCACCGAAGACGAGGCGGGCGAGAAAGTCACCATCACCGGCGCTTGGGATTCGGAAGAAGAGGCACGGCTGATCGGCGAGGAAATCGAGGCGCTGCAACACAAAGGGCATCAGCTCGCGGATATGGCGGTGCTGGTGCGTATCTCCGCGCAAATGCGTGAACTCGAAGACCGCTTTGTCACGCTGGGCCTGCCCTATCGGGTGATCGGCGGCCCGCGCTTTTACGAGCGGGCGGAAATTCGCGATGCGCTGGCTTATCTGCGCTGCGTCGCCAATCCTGATCATGATCTGGCCTTTGAAAGGATCGTCAATGTCCCGAAACGCGGGCTGGGCGATGCCACGCTCGAACTCGTGCATGTCTATGCGCGCAACAAGCGTCTGCCGCTGATGGAAGCGGCGCGGCAATTGGTGGAAACCGACGAAATCAAACCCAAACCGCGCAGCACGTTGCGCGAACTCACCAAAGCTTTTGCGCGCTGGAACAGCCTCATCGACACGATGAAACATAACGAGCTGGCGGAAACCATTTTGGAAGAGTCGGGCTACACGGATATGTGGCAAAAAGAACGCACGCCGGAAGCAGCGGGCCGCCTTGAAAACCTCAAGGAACTGGTGCGCTCGATGGAAGAGTTTCCCGATCTCGCCGCCTTTCTCGAACATGTCTCGCTTGTCATGGATACCAATGACAATTCCGATGCCGACCGCGTCTCGATCATGACCTTGCATGCAGCCAAGGGGCTGGAATTTGAAACCGTGTTTTTGCCGGGCTGGGAAGAAAGCCTGTTTCCCAATCAACGCGCTTTGGATGAAAGCGGCAAAGCAGGCTTGGAAGAAGAGCGGCGGCTTGCTTATGTCGGCATTACCCGCGCAAGGCGGCGGGCCAAATTGTTTTTTGCCACCAATCGGCGGCTGCATGGCATGTGGAACGCCACCATTCCCAGCCGCTTCATTGACGAATTGCCCGAAGCGCATGTCGAGATCACCGAAGCCCCCATCAATTACTCGCATGGCAGCAGTCGGTTTGAGCGCATGGGCACGTTCCGCTCGGGCTATACGACGCCCGGCTGGCAACGGGCACAAGAGCAACAGGCGCAACCCGCCCCGTCTGGTAAATCCACCTCTTTTGCATCAAGCGGCACCCATGCAGGCGCCGCGCGCCCACCGCTGCAGATTGACGGCGAAGTGTTGGCGCGTTCAAGCGGCCCCGCCAGTGGTTTTCAGCAAGGCGACCGTATTTTCCATGTGAAATTCGGTAATGGCAGCATTATTCACCTCGATGGCAATAAATTGACCATCGATTTTGATAAAGCCGGCCGCAAAATGGTGCTCGATAACTTTGTCACGCGCATTTAACGGCCTTTCCCATTTCGAAAGACGCGCAAAAGAATCATTTCATCGGTCTCGTCATTTGCGATAAATATGATAAAACACAACTATACCTGTTGATTGTGACAGGTCACAAAGCCCTTCAAGGGAGGTTAAGTAGGCACAAGCACAGAGACAGGGATGATGGCGCCCTCACGCATGTGAAAGCCGTCGCGTTCACGCGTTTTGTACAATCTTGATAGATTTATTGTTGATGTCCCAAACTGGCTTGCCTTCATCCGCCAAATCCATGAAATCCGGTCACAAGGCAACCCATGTCTATGCCGCCGGTTTGGATGCGCATCCCTCTTTGAGCCAATTGCCGCTGGGAGAGCCGCTCGACGCCCCCGCTTTGCCGCTGGCCCCGCGCCGCCCGACCACCGACCGCACCTTGTTGATGGCCTGGGGTTTGAACAAAAGCTTTTTGCAAGAACAGGATTTCGAACTCGATCAACGCCTGCGGCAATTGCCTTCAGGCGCGATGATGTTCCTGCATCAAGAAACATTGCTGCATCATGTCTTCGATGTGCAAAAGAAACTCTATAACAGCCAAACATTGCTGGCCGGTGCGCCGGTGCTGACGCTGGGCGCGCAAGATCCTGTTCCCGCCCGCCGTTCCGCTCATCAGCCGGACAATGCGCTTGTGACGGCCATTTTGCTGAAAACATTGCCGATGGCCCTGCCACTGATCGAGGCGGAAGCCAGATTGTTTGCCGCGCATATGCTGGGCCCGCGCCACGGTCAAAAAATCAATCTGACGCAAGCCATGGATGATCTGGCCTGCCGCGTCCTCACACGGTTGATTCTGCCTGCCACGCCGCCCGAAGCCATATTGGCGATTGTGAAAGCCACCGAGCCAAGACCGGACACGGGGATCTTGAACGATCTTGCCCGCCTGCCGGTTCAATCGCGCCTGAGCAGCCAATGGAAGCACAGCAAGCAATCCATGCATATTGAGCTGTTGCGCCGCCGCCTGTCCACCACCATCAAAACCATGCGCAAGCCTGCCGTGGCCCAAAGCATGACAGGCTTGAACGGACAAGATGTGCTGTTGCAGCTGGTGAGCGGACAGACAAAGCCTAAACTCTCCGACAGGCAAATCGTGCAAACCCTGCATGCGGTCTTCGGCGGTATGCGCCACCAGCTTCGCACCATGTTGGTCTGGACCTTTGGTCTCTTGGCGCATCAAGCACAGGTCCGGCATATTTGCGAAATGGAAGCGGATTTGCTGGCCGACACAAAAGTGCCGCTGCCCATGCTTTTGGAACAGGCGGCCTTTACCACAGCCACGATCGAGGAAGGCTGGCGGCTTTATCCGCCCGTGCCGGTGATGGTCTGGAAACTGCTGCTTGATGACAAGATCGGCCGCGTCAGCATCAAAGCGGGCAGCCATGTGTCGGTCTCGCCCTATGTCTTGCATCGCCACAAGGATTTCTGGCACCATGCGCATCGCTTTGATCCCGCCCGTTTCATGGGTAGCCAGCGGGCCGCGGTCAAACCCTATGCCTATCTGCCATTCGGCGAAACGATGACGGGCCATGATCGGACCATGTGCCCCAATATAGCGCTGTTCCAGCCTGTGATGACGATCCTCTTATTGTCGATCCTGCACCGTATCCGTTTTGTGCCTTTGCCGGACACGCCTTTGCCGCAACCGGTTTTGCGCCAACAGATCGAACCGTCCAAACCCGTTTTCATGACGATCAACACCCGTATCGCGGATATGGACTAAGAAAAAATCCCCCCGCTCAGACGACCAAGCGATGCAGAGTCCAGAAAATCACTTTCCCGTTAAAATCACTTTCCCGTTCGGGGTGAATTGGGTTAAGAGGAAATATGCTTGAAGGTCTTCACCCCCAAAATCCCACCCATGTCATGCGTTATGCCGGCACTGAAAAAACAGCGCGGCGGATTGCTGATCTGATCGTTGAAACATTCGACCCGGCTGAAACCGCGTCCGCTGCCTTTGAAAACGAGGCCGACAAGCGGTGGGAGGTCGAGGTGTATTTTTCCTTCACCCCCGACGAGGGCTCCATGCGCGATCTGGTGCGCAGTGCGGCGGGCGATCAGGCGGCGCAGGATGTGGTGTTTGAAACACTGGCCGAACAAGATTGGGTGAAAGCCTCGCTCGACGGGCTGTCGATGGTGGAAGCGGGTCGCTTCCTGATCCATGGCGGTCATGACCGCCACCGCGTGCCGCTCAACCGCATCGGTATTGAAATCGAAGCGGCCCTTGCTTTTGGCACCGGCCATCACGGCACCACACGCGGCTGCCTGTTGATGCTGGACCATATCCTCAAAACCCGCCGCCCCCAACGCGTGCTGGATGTCGGCACGGGGACAGGCGTGTTGGCCATGGCCGCCGCCCGCGTCATCCATCAGCGTGTCTATGCCGGTGATATTGATCCGGTCGCAGTCAGGGCCGCGCGGGGCAATGCCCGCCTCAATCGTTGCGGGTCTTATCTGCGCCCCGTCACGGCACCGGGCCTGTCGCATCCCGCTTTGCGCGGACGGCAAAGCTATGATCTGATTTTTGCCAATATTCTGGCGCGGCCTTTGCGCCGTTTGGCCCCCTCTTTGTGCCAATCTGCCACACCCGATGCCGATGTGATTTTATCCGGCCTGTTGTTTCAGGATGTGGCGGGTGTCTTGTCCGCCTATGCGGCGCAAGGGTTCCGGCTGCATAGCCGTATCAATCTGGAAGGCTGGGCCTGCTTGCGCCTCAAGCGTGGCGGTTTAGCGCCCCGCCGCATCAGGGCATAAAAAAAGGCGGCACCGCGCCGCTTTCGGGATCGGATACAAGCCAAGGGGGAGCCAATATGGCCTCGCGTTTTCAATCTTTCGTGCCCAAATCCGATCGCAGCCAATGCGCGCCCCGCCTCAAAGCCCTGCGGCAAAATTTACACAGCCTGTCGCTTGACGGCCTGATCGTGCCACGCACCGACGACTATCAAGGCGAATATGTGCCTGATTGTGCGGAGCGGCTGGCTTGGCTCACCAGCTTTACCGGATCATGGGGCATGGCGATTGCGCTTCAAGACCGCGCGGCTTTGTTTGTCGATGGGCGCTATACCGAACAAGCGCGCGATCAATCCGATGTCAGCCTGTTTGAACAATGCCATTTGATGGATGAACCACCCCATCAATGGCTCGAACAGGCTTTGCCCGCCAATGCCCGTTTGGGCTATGACCCGACCCTGCATACCGAAGACAGCCTGACACGCATCCGGCAAAGTGCGGCCAAAATCGGTGCCACATTGGTGGCCTGTGCGCCCAACCCGATTGATCAGGTCTGGACGGACCAACCCGCCCCACCCATGGCGGCTATCGCGCTGCATCCTTTAACTTTTGCGGGCGAGCCGAGCGCCGATAAACTCAAACGAATTCAAGACAAGCTCAGCGCTGAAAAAGCCGATGCTTTGCTCGTCACCGATCCGCATAATCTCGCATGGATTTTCAATATACGCGGCAAGGATGTCTCCCACACACCGCTGCCCCACGGGCGGGCTTTGATCCCGACCCACGGCAAGCCCTTGTTGGCACTCGCCGCCCAAAAACTCACCCCCGAGATCCGCACAGCACTCGCGCTGCTGGCCGAGGTGATCGAGCCTGACGCTTTGCCCGCAGCGATTGAACAGATGGCCGCCCAACACAAAAGCATCCGGATTGATCCGGCAACCGCCTCTGTGCATTTCATCGGGTTGATTGAAAAAGCGGGCGGCACGGTCTTGCGCGGGCTTGATCCCGTATCGCTCATGAAGGCGCAGAAAAACGACGCCGAGAAAAACGGCACCCGCGCAGCGCATCTGCGCGACGGGGTGGCGATGACGCGCTTTTTGCATTGGCTTGACCAAGAGGCCCCGAAAGAACAGGTGACGGAAATTGCCGCTGCCGAACAGCTGGAAGCTTTCCGCTGTGAAAGCCCCTTGCTGGTTGATTTGTCCTTCCCCTCGATATCGGCTTCTGGCGCGCATGCAGCGCTGCCGCATTACCGCGTTTCAACTATCAGCAATGCCCCGATCAACGCGGGGTTTTTTCTGATTGATTCCGGCGGGCAATATCAAGACGGCACCACCGACATCACGCGTACGATTGCCATCGGGCCTGTGAGTGACGAGATGAAAGACCGCTATACGCGTGTGCTGAAAGGCATGATTGCCATTGCCCGCGCAGTGTTTCCCAAAGGCACCAGCGGCGCGCAACTCGATGCCTTGGCCCGCCAGTCTTTATGGGACATTGGCTGTGATTTCGATCACGGCACGGGGCATGGTGTGGGCAGCTTCCTGTCGGTGCATGAAGGGCCGCAGCGGCTGTCAAAAATCGGCACAACACCGCTTGAAATCGGCATGATCTTGTCGGACGAGCCGGGCTATTACAAAGCGGGCGCCTATGGCATCCGCATCGAAAATCTGGTGCTGGTCGAACCGCGCGATTTTCCTCAGGGCGACCGGCCCATGCTGGGTTTTGAAACCCTCACTTTTGCGCCCATCGACACACGCCCGATTGATCAATCCTTGATGACCGCAAGCGAGATCAGCTGGCTCAATAGCTATCATGCCGAGGTTGAAAAACGATTGTCGCCGCATTTGGACGGCGCGGCGAAAAGCTGGCTGCAACAAGCCACACGGCCCCTTTAACGAAAAGCCTTAACCCTGACCGCCGACCCGTTCGAACCAAGCGTCTTCGCTGATCACCTCGACGCCGTGCTTTTGCGCATCCGCCAGTTTCGATCCCGCGCCGGGACCGGCCACCACCAGATTGGTTTTTTTGGATACGGAACCCGAGACTTTCGCGCCCAAGCGTTCGGCCATGGCTTTGGCCTCGTCGCGGGTCATGCGCTCCAAGGCACCGGTGAAAACAATGGTCATGCCCGCGACAGGCGAGCTCGATACCACCTGTTCCATCGGCTCGATCGTCACCTGCGCCAGCAAGGCATTCATCACCTCTTGATTATGCGGCTCGGTAAAAAAGTCTACCAAGGCATCGGCCATTACAGGGCCAATGCCGTCAATGGCTGTCAATTGCGCGCGCGCCTCGCTGTCAGCCTCTTTGGCAGCCAAAATCATGGTCCTGAGCTGTGTGAAATCCCCCGCATGGCGCGCCAATAATTTGGCCGTGCTTTCGCCCACATGCCGGATGCCCAAAGCATAGATGAAGCGGTTGAGCGTGATCTGGCGGCGCGTATTGATGGCGGCAAACAGATTGCGCACCGAGGTCGGGCCCCAGCCCTCGCGGTCTTTGAGTTTTTTCAAGGAGGCAGCATCATAGGCCTCCAGCGCAAAAATATCCTGCGGACGCGTGATCACACCGTCTTGATAAAAAGCCTCGATCTGCTTTTCGCCCAAGCCTTCGATATCAAAGGCATCGCGCGAGACGAAATGCCGCAAGCGTTCAACAGCCTGTGCCGAACAAATCAACCCGCCTGTGCAGCGCCGCGCTTTATCGAGTTTTCCGGAAGCATCCGCCTCCCGCACCGCATGGCTGCCACAGACCGGACAGCGATCGGGGAAGAGATAGGGCACCGCCTCTGCGGGGCGCGCCGACAGCACGACCTCGACCACTTGCGGGATCACATCGCCCGCGCGCTGCACCCGCACCACATCCCCCACCCGCACATCTTTGCGGGCGATTTCTTCCTCATTATGCAAGGTCGCATTGGAGACGACCACGCCGCCGACATTGACAGGCTCAAGCCGCGCCACCGGCGTCAACACGCCCGTGCGGCCCACCTGAATATCAATCGAAAGCAAGGTTGTGCTGGCCTTTTCGGCGGGGAATTTATGCGCCGCCGCCCAGCGTGGCGCGCGCGCCACAAAACCAAGGCGTGCCTGCAAGGCCAAATCATCGACTTTGTAAACAACCCCATCAATATCGTAAGGCAGATCGGCCCGCTGCGCCTCGATCTGTTTGTAATGATCAAGCACTTCCACCTCCCCGACACAGAGCCGCGTCAGAGGATTGGTCGGCAGTCCCAATCGGGCAAAGGCCTCGATCATGCCCGCTTGCGTGTCAGCGGGCCTCTCGCCAATAATCTCGCCCCAGGCATAGGCAAAAAACCGCAACGGACGTGAGGCGGTAATCGCGGAATCGAGCTGGCGCAAAGACCCTGCCGCCGCATTGCGGGGATTGGCAAAAGCCTGTTTGCCCGCCTCCTCCTGCCTTTGGTTGAGCGTCAGGAAATCATCTTTGCGCATATAGATTTCACCGCGCACTTCCAGCACTTCCGGCACGGGGCCTTGCAACTGCTGCGGTATATCGGCGATGGTGCGCACATTGGCAGTGACATCCTCGCCCTCTTCGCCGTCACCCCGCGTGGCCGCCACCACGAGCCGTCCCTGCTCATAGCGCAAGGAGCAGGACAGGCCGTCGATTTTCGGTTCTGCGACAAGGGCAATTGCGCTTTGGCTTTCAAGGCCCAAAAAGCGTTTGATGCGCTCAAGAAAATCCCGCACATCCTGATCGGAAAACACATTGTTCAAAGACAACATCGGGACGCGGTGACGGACTTGGGAAAATTTCTCCGACGGCTTGGCCCCCACAGCGGAGGACACAGGCGCGCTGAGCGCAGGGTAAAGCGCCTCAATCGCCCCTAAGCGCTGCCGCAAGCGGTCATAATCGGCATCCGCAATAATCGGCGCGTCCTGTTGGTGATAGCGCAGATCATGATCCGCAATCTCTGCGGCCAAAGCCTGATGCTCCATCATGGCTTCCATGGCCGTCAAAGCCTTGACTTCGAGTTGACGCAAAGACATGCGCGCTCAGCCCCCCTGCTTCGCCCGCTCCAGCAAAGACCGCGCGGCGGCCCGCGCCTCTTTGGTGATGCTGTCACCAGCCAGCATCCGCGCCACTTCCTCAAGGCGCGGCGCATTTTGCAACGGCGTCACAGAGGTTGCGACATGACCCGCTTCGGCCAGATCCTTGGCTATCAGAAAATGCGCGCCCGCACGCGCGGCCACCTGCGGCGCATGGGTGACAGCCAGCACCTGCACATTGTCCGCCAAACGCGCGAGCCTTTGGCCGATGGAATCAGCCACCGCGCCACCCACCCCTGTGTCGATTTCATCAAAGACAAGGGTCGGGGCCGAACCGCGATCAGCCAGACACACTTTCAAGGCCAGCATGAAACGGGATAATTCGCCGCCGGACGCGACTTTCATCATCGGGCCGGGCTTGGTGCCCGGATTGGTCTCGACCCAGAATTCAACCTTATCAAAGCCTGCTGCATGGCGGGCCTTGTCATCGCTGTCGATCATCACGATGAAACGGGCGCGTTCGAGTTTGAGGGGTGGCAATTCATCGACCACAGCACTTTCAAGCGCCAGCGCCGTGCGCTTGCGCGCTTCCGACAGATCCCGCGCCAAGACCACATAATCCGCTTCCGCCACCGCAAGCTCCTGCCGCAAGCGCACGAGATCATGCTCGCCCGCATCGATCATCGACAGATCATCGGCATAGCGCACGGCAAGGGCCGCCAAATCATCGACCGGCACATCATATTTGCGGCCCGCAGCCCGCAAGGCAAACAGACGCTCTTCCACCTGCTCCAGATCTTTGGGGTTGAAATCGGTTTGCCGCCGCGCCTCTTCCAAACGCTGGCGCACCTGCTCCACCGCATCCAAGGCGGTATCGAGCGCTTCCAACGATGGCTTCACAAGCTCGGGCGCTTCGCGTTCGCGCCGCTGCAGACGACGCAAGACGGCTGACAATAAAGGGATCGGCGACCCGTCGCCCGACAAGGCATCGACCGCCTCATAGACGTCGCTGGCAATTTTTTCAGAGGCCATCATGGTTTGGCGGCGGGCGGCAAGCTCGCTCTCTTCGCCCGGTTCGGGCCCAAGCTTTTCAAGCTCTGCCAAAGCATGGCGGAGATAGTCGCCCTCTTTGCGGATCGCTTCAACGCGCGCCTCATGCGCTTCCAGCGCCGTGCGGGCTTTGGCAAAGACAGAGGCTGCGCGTTGCACAGAGGCCACCAAGCCTTGATGTTGACCAAAGGCATCCAGCAAATCACGATGACGGGCCGGATCGGCCAAAGCCCGATCATCATGCTGGCCGTGGATTTCAACCAGCGTCTCGCCGATTGCTTTGAGCACCTGCACACTCACCGCCTGATCATTGACCAAAGCACGGGTGCGTCCGTCTGCCATCTGGATGCGTCTGAGGATGATATCGCCGTCTTGCGCAATGTCATGCTGACCCAACAAGGCCAAAGCCGGATGATCCGGCCCCACGGCAAACACGGCTGTCACCTGCCCCTGTGCCTCGCCATGGCGCACCAGCGACCCGTCGCCGCGCGCCCCCAAGGCCAAGGCAAAGGCGTCCAGCAGAATGGATTTGCCCGCCCCCGTTTCACCGGTCAGCACGCTCATCCCCTCAGCAAAACCGAGGCTCAAACGGTCGATTAAAACGATGTCGCGGATGGCAAGTTCAACAAGCATCAGCGTCCACTCTTACCGGCTGGCGGGGATTAACCAAGCCCCACGGACTTGAACAGCTTGCTCATCCAAGAATCGGCGCTTTCGCGCGGCTCAAGACCCTTGGTTTGCAACAAGGCATAGGTGTCGTGATACCATTTGCTGTCGGGGTAATTATGCCCCAGCACTGCAGCCGCGGTTTGTGCCTCGTTCGAGATCCCCAAAGCCAAATAGGCTTCCGCCAGACGCGCCAGCGCCTCTTCGGTCTGGTTGGTGCGCTGATATTGCGACACCACCGCGCGGAAGCGGTTGATGGCTGCGGTGTAATTATGCCGCTTCAGGTAATAACGACCGATATCCATTTCACGACCGGCGAGCTGGTCCTGCACCACGGTGATCTTGAAGCGGGCATCATTGGCATATTCGGATTTGGGCCAACGCTCGACAATTTCACGGAAGGAGTTCAAAGCCTTTTCGGCGCGATCCTGATCACGCGCCACATCGGGGATCTGGTTGTAATAGGCATTGGCCATCATATAGGCGACATAGGCCGCATCTTCGCTGGCGGGATAGAGCCCCATGAAGCGCTTTCCGGCAATCGCGGTCTCGTCATAATTGCGGGCGTTGTAATAGGCATAGGTCTGCATCAACAGAGCCTTTTTCGACCATGTCGAGAAAGGATATTCGCGATCGAGCTTGCCGAAACGCTTGGCGGCGGCCTCGAACGAACTGTCGTTCAGCAAAGCCAACCCCTGATTGTAGAGCACTTCGGCAGGCTGCGCCGCCTTGATTTCCGGCTTGTAGGGCTCGTCATCCCCAAACGGATTGAGCGAGGACAAGGTGTCGCAGCCCGCAAGCGTGAAGGCCAACATCACGGCCATGAGCGGACGCAAAATCAGCGCGGTGACAGGCCGGAAAGAACCAGAGAGAAGGCGCATGGATATCCTCAAAAATCGCAGGGTGGCTTTTTGGCCGATCGAATGCCCTCTTTACTAGCGCAATGTGCGCCTCAAAGCCAGCCATGCGACCAGACGAATCTGATCCGCCCCATCCAATGATCACCCAATCCCATGACAGGGCAAGTGGGCAAGATCAAGGCAAGCGCGTTTCATGGGCCAAACCCGCCACAAAACAGTCAAAAAATGGAAAAAATAGGCCGAAAAACGATCAGGCTTCGGCCAGAACGCGCTGGGGTGCCTCGACCGGCTCAGCCGACAACTGGCTGGCTGTCACAAAGCGCCAAGCCTCCGAATCTGCAAACAAGGCCTGCAGCATCGTGATATTCATGCGGTGACCACCGCAATAAGAGCGGTAAAGCCCGATCAAAGGCGCACCGGCCAAGGACAAATCACCGACCGCATCAAGGGTCTTGTGACGCACGAATTCATCGCTCCAGCGCAAACCATCAGGGTTCACCACACCAGTGTCGTCAAGCGCCACCGTATTGTCCAAAGACGCGCCCAAGGCAAAACCGGCTTTGCGCAAATGATCGACATCCCGCATGAAACCGAAAGTGCGGGCGCGGGCAAATTCACGACGGAAGCTGCCGAGATCAAGATCCAGAGACTTCTTCTGACGGCCAATCACCGGGGTCGGAAAATCAATTTCCACTTCCAGACGGAAGCCCTTGTCGTAAGGCACGAGCTCAGCCCAGCCGCGACCCTGCTCGATGCGCACGGGCTTCAAAACCTCGATATAGCGGCGCGGTGCGGAAAAGCGCACCATGCCTGCCTCATCCAGCAGTTCAAGGAAAGCGGACGACGAACCGTCCATGATCGGCATTTCAGGCCCATCCACCTCGACCAGCACATTATCAATGCCAGACGCATAAATGGCGGCCATCAAATGCTCGACGGTGGAAACGGAACCGGTTTCAACATCGCCCACAACCGTGCACAATTCCGTGGCGCTGACAGAGCGCCAATTGGCACGAATGCGGCGGGAAAGTCCGTCCTGCAAGCCGGTGCGCAGGAAAACAACACCGGTATCGGCATTGGCCGGATGCAGAATGATTTGGACAGGGGCACCGGAATGAACACCAATACCTGACAACTCAACACTGTTACGGATGGTCGTCTGTTTTGTTTGCATCATAATCTCAAGAGCTCCGGGGCGATCGTTCAGCGTCGTGCCAACTCTGTCCGCCATATCTGCCCCTTTCTCTAATGCCTTGGCCGCCCGGAGGGAAATCAAGCTTTCTAACGCTTTGTAACAATATGTAACCTATTGTTTTAGCTCATGAAAAAGCCCGCCGGTGAAGGGCGGGCTTTGAAAATCTCAGCGTTGAGACACAAGACTCATTGCGACTGACGGCGCAGGAAAGCCGGAATTTCCAGTTGATCGTCCTCGAAAGCCCGCGACTGGTTCTGCGGCTGCGGCTGCAAGGCCGGACGCTTGGCAAAATCCTGCGGGGCCATCGGCGCACCCATGCCCGACGCCTGTGGAGCGAGGGCTGCGGCTGGTTGCGGAGCGGGGGCTGCCTGCTCGACGGGCTTGTCGGCTTTGCGACCGAAACCGGCTGCGGCCAAACGGTCGATCAGAGAAGCGCGCTTGCGCTCGGGTGCTGGCTCAGGCTGGGTCAAACCGCGGGACGCGGCCAGACTTTGCTGGGCAACGAGCGGCAGATCTTCGATCCGCGGCATGCGGGGGGCCCGCACCGGCTGTTCAGGCTGGGGCGGAATGAAGGAGGTCGGCGCGCCATAAGACGCGCTTGGGGCGGCTGCTTGCGGCATCGCATAGGCTGCAGGCTGTTCAGCCGCACGCGAGGGTGCATAGGCTTGTTGCTGCGGCTGATAGGCAGGCGCCATGGCAGGCTGTTGCGGCTGATAGGCGGCGGGCGCCTGCTCTTGCACGGTATAGGCTGGCGACTGGGCAACCGGATTGGCGCGTAATGCTGGAGCCGGACGCTGGGCCTGTTCGGCATAAGCAGGCTGCGGGGCCATGCTCGGTGCCTGCTGGCGGGTTGCGGCAGCAACGGCAGCGGCAGCAGAGGCGCGTTGGGCCTGCTCGATTTCCGCCAAACGGGCCTGCTCTTGCAAGCCAGCCTGATAGCGGGCGGTGGCATCAATCTGCGCCAAGCCTTTTTCGCGCATCATTTCGGCATGGTCGATACCGGTTGCGACAACCGACACACGGACAATGCCTTCCAGTGAATCATCACGGGTCGCGCCGAAGATCACATTGGCTTCCTGATCCACTTCCTCGCGGATACGGGTTGCAGCCTCATCCACTTCATAAAGCGTCAGATCAGCGCCGCCGGTGATCGAGATCAACAGACCGCGGGCCCCGCGCATCGACACATCATCAAGCAGCGGATTGGCGATGGCGGCTTCGGCTGCGCGCAAAGCGCGTTTTTCGCCGCTGGCTTCGCCAGTGCCCATCATCGCTTTGCCCATTTCGCGCATCACGGCGCGCACATCGGCGAAATCGAGATTGATCAGACCTTCTTTCACCATCAGGTCGGTGATGCAGGCCACGCCCGAATACAAGACGCGGTCTGCCATCGAAAAGGCATCGGCAAAGGTTGTCTGCTCATTGGCCACACGGAACAAATTCTGGTTCGGAATGACAATCAGGGTGTCTACCGACTTCTGCAGTTCGGAAATGCCCGATTCAGCCAGACGCATGCGGCGTGTGCCTTCGAAATGGAAGGGCTTGGTCACGACACCGACGGTCAGGATCCCCAATTCACGAGCCGCGCGTGCCACAATCGGAGCCGCGCCCGTTCCGGTGCCGCCGCCCATACCCGCGGTGACGAAGACCATATGCGCACCGGCCAGCTGGTCGCGGATCTCGTCAATCACTTCTTCGGCAGCGGCGCGCCCGACTTCCGGCTGCGAACCCGCACCCAGACCCTCGGTCACCTGAATCCCCATCTGGATGACCCGATGGGCCTTGGTGGAGGTCAGCGCCTGCGCATCGGTATTACCGACAACGAATTCGCATCCCTGCAAACCAAGCTCGATCATATTATTGACCGCATTACCGCCCGCGCCGCCAACACCGAAAACGGTGATCCGTGGCTTCAATTCGCGGATATCCGGAACCTTGAGATTGATTGTCATCTTCTGGCCTCTCACTTGGGGTGCCGTCAGGCACCAATTGCAGTCAATTTCCTATGAGACGTGGGATGAGATCCCGCGTCCAAACTCAAAAACTTTCTTTCAACCAACGGCCCATTTTCGAGAAATAGCCGTCGGTGCCGGTGGCCAGAAATTGGCCTGATTCGACCGGTTCGAATCGTTCCAGCCCCGCCACCTGCGGATAGACCAAAAGGCCGATCGGAGCTGCGAAGGCTGGACCCTTCATTGCGTCCGGCAGGCCTTGAACACCTAAAGGACGCCCCACACGCACTTGCTTGGACAAAACGCGGCGAGCCAGTTCGGGCATGCCTAACAGCTGCGCCGTGCCACCAGTGAGCACAATTCGGCGATTCATGACACCCCCCAAACCGGCAGAAGTGAGGCGATCGCGCACAAATTCTAAAATTTCTTCGACACGTGGCTTGATGACCCGCACCAAATGCGATTTCGGCACATGATGCACCGCATTGCGCTCTTCATCATCGACCGATTCAACGGCAATGGTTTCGCGATCATCGGATGCAGACGCCATGGTGGAACCAAACAAGGTCTTCAACCGCTCGGCATGGGTCAAAGTGGTGGTGAAACCGCGTGCGATATCCATCGTGATATGATTACCACCCACGGCCACCGCATCGCTATGCACCAAGGCACCGCCCGCAAACACGCCGACACTGGTTGTGCCCGCACCAAAATCAACAACGGCCACGCCCATTTCGGCTTCATCATCCACCAAAACCGACAGGCCAGACGCATAAGGCCCCGCAACCACCGCCTCGACTTCGAGATGGCAACGCTCGACCGCCAGCATCAGATTGCGCACGGCATATTCGTCGCTCGTCACCACATGCATATCCACGCCGAGCTTGCGCCCCAACATGCCGAGCGGCTCGCGGATACCGCGCACATCATCAAGCGTGAAACCGGTTTCCAGCGCATGCAACACACTGCGTTGCGGCATCATGGAATCCATGCTGGCCTTGGCAAAGGCGCGATTGAGATCGGCACTCGAGACGCTTTCGCCGCGCAAGCCGATTTCAGCCGAAAAACTGCGTGATCCCAGCCGCCCGCCTGTCATGCTGACAATCACAGACCGGATTTCGACCCGCGCCATGCGCTCGGCCGCATCCACAGCCTGCCGGATCGACATTTCAGCGGCTTCGAGATCCACCACCGCACCGGCCTTGAGACCGCGGGCGCGCTGATGGCCAATCCCGATAATTTGCGCCCGATGGGTGCGGCCGCGCAACAGATCACTTTCGGCCACAGGGTCAAGACGGGCAATCAGACACACGACTTTGCTGGTGCCGACATCCAACACGGAAATGATGGTGCTGCGACGGGGCGAAATCGGTTTCATACGGGGGGTGACGGTCGACCGGCTCATGTCGGGCTTCCCTTCACTTTAGCCAGCTTCTTGAGCGTTTCCGTCCGCTCAGCAAGGGCCTCGTCATTCAGGCGCATCACGACACGATCAGGCATGCGCAAATCAACGGCCACAATCGCACGCTCCAGCAATTTTTGCTCGCGTACCAAAGAGGCCAGACGGCCAATGGCTTCGGCCTCGCCCTCTTCGGGCAAGCGGGCTTCAATGCCGCGATCGAGCTTCAAGGTCCAGCGACGCCCGCCCACCATCACAGCGGATTGGACATGGCTTTTCAAAGACGGCTCGGCATCGAGCAAGGCTATCAAGGAGCGCGCACGCAGATTGGCACCCTCGCCCACCACCAGCGGCGTGCCTTTGGGCATTTCACCGCGGAATTTATCAATGACAGCGCCATCGGGAGAGATCACCAGCAATTCGCCTTTGGATTGCCACAGCGCAAAGCCTTCGCGCTCGGTGATATGCATGGCCAAACCATGCGGATAATTCTTGCGCAATTCGACATCTTTGACCATCGGCAGCGCCATCAGATGATCGCGCACGGCTTCCAGATCGATCAAAGGCAGAGCAAGACCGCTGCGCAGACCGGAGGCGGACAAAACCGTGGCTTCGGACAAATCACCCAGACCAGAAATGCTGATCTCGCTCAATTCAAATCCGGCCGCCCGTCCCACCGCATGGAAGGGATCACCATAGGCGGACATAAACGCATCGGCATGACCGCCGCGCACCAGACCATAGGAAAAGGACACCACAACAAGGCAACAGGCCAGCAGACTGCCCGTCCCTTGCGGAACCGCATCCACCAATTTGAGCAAAGGAGCAGGAACACGCGAGCGCGCCTGCCGCCAGCGACCCGGACGCGCACCTGTAGAGGCTGCGGAAAAGCCGTCGCGCAGGCCCCGTCCCGTTATCGCTCGAAGGAGGCGTCCTCCACCATCCATTGCACCAACTCACCAAATGAAAGCCCAGCATGGGCGGCCAGTTCGGGCACAAGCGATGTCGCGGTCATTCCGGGTTGCGTGTTAACTTCCAGACAAATGAGCCGACCTGTTCCGTCCGCTTCTTCGTCAAATCTGAAATCAGCACGACTAACGCCCCTACAGCCGAGAGCACGATGCGCCGTCAGGGCTAACTCTTGAACATTTTGGTAAACAAATGGTTTAAGATCAGTGGCCAAAACGTGAACAGAACCACCTTTTGAATATTTGGCTTCGAAATCGTAAAGATCCCCGCCCGTGGGACGGATTTCAATGACTCCCAAAGGCCTGTCACCCATCACCGCACAGGTCAATTCGCGCCCGGGAATGTAGGTTTCGACCAAAACTGATTCGCCATAGGGCCAATCGTCGCGCAAAAGCTCCTGCGGCGGGTGCGTGCGGTCGGAATGGACGACAATTACCCCGACAGAGGAGCCCTCGCTCACCGGCTTGATCACATAAGGGGCGGGCAGGACATGGCGGCTGGCGGCCTCAAAGCGCGACACCGTCACCCCCTCGGCAACCGGCACACCGGCGGCGGCCATCACGGCCTTGGCGCGGTCTTTCTGCATGGCAAGCGCTGAGGCCAGCACGCCGGAATGGGTATAGGGGATTTGCAACATTTCCAAAATGCCCTGCACGATCCCGTCCTCGCCGAAGCGTCCATGCAAAGCGTTAAACACCACATCGGGCTTGAGACGTGTCAAAGCTTGCGCCAGATCACGCCCCACATCGAGCCGCGAGACACGATAGCCTTGGCCCTCCAACGCAGTCGCGCAAGCCGCACCCGACCACAAACTGACAGGCCGTTCGGACGACAGCCCCCCCATCAACACGGCCACATGCTTGCTCATGCACTCAATCCACTTGCTGTTATGGCCGGATCAGTTTCTCCGATCCGGCGGATTTCCCATTCAAGAACCACGCCTGAGGTCTCTTCCACCCGTCGCCGCACTTCATTGCCGAGCGCCTCGATATCGGTGGCGGTGGCCCCTTCTTCGGCGACCAGAAAATTACAATGCAAATGCGACACCTGCACCGCCCCGCAGCGCAAGCCGCGACACCCGGCCTGATCAATCAATTCCCAGGCTTTCAGGCCTTTCGGATTGTCAGGGCCCAACGGGTTTTTGAAGGTTGAGCCGCCGGTGCGCGTATTGACCGGTTGCGTCGTGGCGCGTTCTGCGGAAATGCGCGCCATTTCAAGCTGGATGACCTCACGATCACCGGGTTGGGTTTGCAACACGGCTTCCGTCAAAATCACATCTTCTGGCAGGCGGGCATGGCGATAGGAAAAATGCAGATCATCCGGCCACAGCCTGACCACGCGCCCTGCGCGATCCACCCCTTGGGCCGAGACAAAGACCTGCGCAATATCCCCGCCATAGGCCCCGCCATTCATCGCAATGGCACCGCCGATCGTCCCCGGAATGCCGCGCAAAAACGCCAACCCCGCCCATCCGGCGTCAGCCGCATAGCGGGCGACTTTCACATCCGCTGCCGCAGCCCCTGCCCTGATCCGATGCCCGGGCATTTTTTCAATCTCCTGAAAATATTTGCCCAGACGCACCACCACACCGGCAATACCGCCATCCCTGACCAGTAAATTCGATCCCATGCCGATCACCGTCACCGGCATGTCCGGCGGCAGACCCGCCATCAGCACCGCAAGATCAGCCTCATCCATCGGCTCGTAAAAGGCCTGCGCCACACCGCCGGCCCGAAACCATGAAAAGGGCGCCATCGGCACATGCGCCTTCAACACACCGCGCAGATGCGGCAAGCGGTCCCGCAAAATCGGCGTGATGTCGGCCAAGTCGCTCATGCAGGTGTGTCCAAAGCCGCCAATTCATCCGGCAACGCATAGGCCCATTGCGTAATCGTACCTGCCCCCAGACAAATCACATAATCCTTTTCACCGGCTATGGCATGAATATGGGACGCCAAGGCCTTGGGGCTTTCCAAAGCCACGACATGACGATGACCATGCGCCTTCAAGGCCAAGACCAGCGCGTCTTTGTCCACGCCCTCTATCGGTGCTTCCCCCGCCGCATAGACATCGGCCACAAACACGCAATCGGCATCATTGAAGCAGCTGGCAAATTGTTCGAACAGCGCCTGCAAGCGCGAATAGCGATGGGGCTGGACAACCGCAATCACCTTGCCCTTGGTCGAGGCGCGGGCTGCGCGCAAGACGGCGGCAATTTCCACGGGATGATGACCATAATCATCATAGATCGACGCCCCGTTCCATGAACCGGTCAGGGTGAAGCGGCGCTTCACACCACCAAAGCTTTTCAGGCCCGCCCTGATCGCCTCGACCCCCATGCCCAAATGAAAGGCCACCGCAATTGCAGCCGTTGCATTCAACGCATTGTGATGGCCCGGCATGGGCAATTCCAGACCGTCAATCGCGGTCAGCGCGCCTGTTTTGCGATCCCGCACGGTGACAACAAACCGCGAGCGTCCGCCCGAAAGATCAATGTGGGACAAACGCACATCGGCTTGCGGATTTTCGCCATAGGTGATGATGCGCCGATCCTCGATGCGCCCGACCAGCTCCTGCACCGTCGGATGATCAAGGCACATCACCGCAAAGCCATAAAAGGGCAGGTTTTCGACAAAGCTGCGAAAAGCCTCTTTGATCGCATCGAATGTTTTGAAATGATCGAGATGTTCGGGGTCGATATTGGTGATCACGGCAATATCGGCGGGCAGTTTCAAAAAGGTGCCATCCGATTCATCGGCTTCCACCACCATCCAGTCGCCATCCCCGAGACGCGCATTGGTGCCATAGGCATTGATGATGCCGCCATTGATGACGGTGGGGTCAAATTTACCGGCATCCAGCAAGGTCGCCACCAGCGAGGTCGTGGTGGTTTTGCCATGCGTTCCGGCAATCGCCACGCATTGTTTCAGACGCATCAATTCGGCCAGCATTTCCGCGCGCCGCACCACCGGAATGCGCTGCTCCCGTGCGGCCATCAATTCGGGATTATCGCGCTTGATGGCGGTGGACACCACCAAGACTTCCGCGCCTTGAATATTGGCGGCGGCCTGTCCGATAAAAATCGTGATCCCCTTGTCGCGCAGCCGCTTCACATTGGCATTGTCGGAGGCATCCGACCCTTGCACGCGATAGCCCAGATTATGCAAGACCTCGGCAATGCCTGACATGCCGATACCGCCAATACCTGTAAAATGAATGGGGCCTAATTCACTCGGGAGTTTCATCGCGTTTCAATATCTTTCCTGATGGGCAATCTCCAGCACAAAGGCTGCAAATTGCTCGGCTGCATCGGTGATTGCCAAGGCTTTGGCGGCATCGGCAGATTGTTTCAAAGCGGTCGGATTGGTGAAGCGTTTGCTGAGCCAATCGGTGAGCCATGCGGCTGTAAAATCCTGTTGGGCGATGACATCCGCCGCCCCTGCTCGTGCCAGAAAAGCCGCATTGGCCGCCTGATCCTGATCAATCGCATGCGGCAAAGGCACCAGCAAAGACGGACGGCCCAAGGCTGCCAATTCCGCAACCGTTGACGCACCGGCCCGCCCGATCACGAGATGCGCCCAAGCCATATGGGCGGGCAGATCGGCAAAAAACGAAGCGAGCTCCACCTTCACACCCGACTGCGCATAAAGCGCGCGGCAGCGCTCGAGATATTCCGGTCGGGCCTGCTGGATCACATGCAAGCGTTGGCGCAAGCCCGCATCAAGTGCTGCAATCGCCTCAGGGACAATATCACTCATCACCCGCGCCCCCAAGGAGCCGCCGGTGACCAGCACGCGCAGGTCGCCGCCCTCATCAGGGGCCTGATAGGGGGCGATGGCGGCCAAGACTTTGGCACGCAGGGGATTGCCAACATGACGGGCTTTGGCCTGCCACGTTTCTTTCATACCGCGCACGCCGTTCAACCCTGTGCCGATACCGCGCACCCAAGGGGCCAAAAGCGCATTGGCACGCCCCAGCACGCCATTTTGTTCATGGATCAGGGTCGGCACACCCAGCACTGTGGCGGCCAGCATCGGCGGCACGGTGGGATAACCGCCAAAACCCACGACCACACAAGGGCGCAATTTTCTGATCAGCAAAAAGGAATGCACAAAACCGGTCCACAACCGCCATCCCGCCTGCAGCAAAGCCAGCGGATGACGGCTTTTGAAGGTGGCGGAACGAATGGTAAAAATGGCCTCCGCCGGAAAATCCGACCCATGCTCTTTGGCGCGGTCATCGGTGGCCAGCATCACAGAGGCCCCGCGGGCTGTTAAAACCGAGGCAAGGCTGAGCGCGGGAAACAAATGCCCGCCCGTTCCCCCTGCACATAATAAAATGGGCCGCGTGTCGCTCATGCCCGCTCTCCGGCAAAGGGGGCCTGATAGGCGGCATAGGGTTCGGGTGTGAATGTTTCGGCCCGTGGTCGTTTCCGCGTCACCGCCAGCAAAAAGCCCATGCCCAGCGCCAAGGAAATCAAGGACGAGCCGCCATAGGAAATAAACGGCAGCGTCATGCCTTTGGCGGGCATCAATTGCACATTCACCGCCATATTGATGACAGACTGCACGCCAAACAACATCACCAGACCCGCTGCAGCCAAACGACAGAAGGGATCATCATTGCGCCGCGCCAGAACAAGACCGCGCAACACCACAATCATGAACAAGAGCAAAACCACCAGACAGATGATAATCCCGAATTCCTCGGCGGTGACCGCAAAGATAAAATCGGTATGGCTGTCGGGCAGAATCCGTTTGATCGTGCCCTCGCCCGGCCCTTTGCCGAACCAGCCGCCCTGCATGAAACTTTCATAGGCATTATCGACCTGAAACGTGTCACCCGATTGCTTGTCACTGAAACGGTCAATACGCGCTTTCACATGCGGCAGGAATTTATAGGCCGCGGCAAGGCCCACCACGCCCACGCCCGAAAAACCCACCACCCAGAAAATATGCAGGCCCGACAAAAACACCAAGCCGCCCCAGCAAATGGCCATCAAGCCGGTTTGTCCGATATCGGGCTGCAAAGCGACCGGCACCAGCGTTGAAAACAACAAGACAAAGCCGATGATATTGCCCGGCAGATCCTTGCGCTTGCCGCCTTCCGAAAACGCCCACGCCACTAAAACCACAAAAGCCGGTTTGAGAAATTCGGAGGGCTGGATGCTCATGCCCGCAAAATTGACCCAGCGCCGCGCGCCTTTCACTTCCACGCCCCACAACAAGGCAATGAAGACAAGACCCAAGGCACCGAGATAGACCAGCAAAGCCGCACGCCGGACATGGCGCGGCGTCATGAAGCTGACAAGCAGCATCACAACAGCGGCGGGCACCATGAACAAGATCTGGCGCTTCACAAAATGAAATTGCGGCAGGCCCAGACGATCCGCCACCGCAGGCGATCCAGCCAGACACAAAATAATGCCCGCCAGCATCAGCGTCAAAATCAGACCCAACAAAACCCGGTCAATCGTCCGCCACCAATCGATCAGCGGCGAGCGTTCAATGCGCGATGCCATGGGACGCCTCTTGGTTCTTTGTGACGGACACCCCGAAGGGTACGAAATCCGGATGGGCCTCGGCCAAGGCCCGCAAACGCGCACCGCGCACTTCAAAATTCGGGAACTGGTCATAAGAGGCGCAAGCGGGTGATAACAACATCACAGGCTCTTGCGCGCCCGAGGCTTGCGCGTCCTGCAACGCATCCGCAAAGGCCTGATCCAAAGTGCCGCTCTGTGTAACGGGCAGGTGGGCGGGCAATTGTGATTTAAACAGGTCTGCGGCCTTGCCGATCAGATAGACATGGGCAAGACGATCAAAATAAGGCGCCAGCGAGGCAATGCCGCCCTCTTTGGCAACACCGCCGATGATCCAATAGAGATCACGCGGATAACTCGCCAAAGCCTTTTCAGCGGAATCCGCATTGGTGGCTTTTGAATCATTGACAATGAGCACCGGCCCGATATGCCCCAAAACTTCCATGCGATGGGCCAGACCGGGAAAGGTTTTCAAACCGGCAAGGATGGTCTCTTGTGCCACACCCATTGCCTGCGCGCAGGCAATGGCGGCTGAGGCATTTTGGGCATTATGGGTGCCACGCAAGGTGGCGATGCCCTCAAGCGGATAAACGAGAACGTGCCCTTGCTGATCGCGCGCGATGACCTCATGGCCGCGCAACCAGAGCCCCTCGCCATCCCCGTCCCGCATGGTGAAGGGGATGACGCTGCGGCCCGCTTTGCGGCAGCGGTCTGCAATCGCCCGACACCAGTCGTCATCCTGCCCGATCAAGGCTTGGGTGGAGGCTGTCACCAAACGCTCTTTGATGGCGGCATACTGGCTCATGGTGCCGTGGCGGTCGAGATGGTCGGGCGTCAGATTGGTCAGGATGCCGATGCTCGGATTGAGGGAGGGCGTCAGGTCAATCTGGAAGGTCGAACATTCCACCACATGGATCCGATGGGGCGCAGGTACGGGCAAGGATAAAATCGCCGTGCCGATATTGCCGCCCATCGCGACATCGCGTCCCGCCTGCCGCAACAAATGCGCAATCAAGGCCGTGGTGGTGGATTTGCCATTGGTGCCGGTAATCGCCACAAAGGGCGCATCGGGGCAAAGCTTTTCGCGCTCCCGACAGAATAATTCGATATCGCCGATGATTTCGACGCCGGCCGATCGCGCGACATCCACCACCGGATGCGGTTTCGGGTGGGTCAAAGGCACGCCGGGCGACAGCACCAAAGCCGCATAGCCGGACAGTCCGTTTTGCAGGGGATCAAGGGCCTGAAAGCCCGCCGCCTGCGCTTTGGCGCGCGCGGCCTCGCCATCATCCCAGACGGTGACGACAGCACCGCCCGCCCGCAAGGCTTCGGCGGTGGCAAGGCCAGACCCGCCCAAGCCGAAAACGGCCACTTTACAACCAGCCATGGTGGTGACAGGCGTCATCAAATCCTCAACCCAGCAAAAATAACGGCGCGAAGAGCAACCAATGCGCCAATATTCTTTACTTTTGCTTAATACCCGTACCACCCCGTCACAAAAGTGGATCGCGCGGCTTGAAAGACGCGTCTGTTAGCGCAGTTTCAACGTGGCAAGACCTGCCAAGGCCAGCACAACAGCAATAATCCAGAAGCGCACCACCACTTGCGGTTCCGACCAGCCCAATTGCTCGAAATGGTGATGGATCGGTGCCATGCGGAACACCCGCTTGCCGGTCAGCTTGAAGGAGGCCACCTGAATGATCACCGACAGCGCCTCCAGCACAAACAAGCCGCCGACAATCGCCAGCACGATTTCATGCTTGGTGGCCACCGCAATCGTGCCCAACAAACCACCCAAAGCAAGCGATCCGGTATCGCCCATGAAAATCTGGGCGGGCGGCGCGTTAAACCACAAAAAGCCGAGACCCGCGCCCAACATGGCGCCACACACCACCGCCAATTCACCGGTGCCGGGCGTGAAATGGATTTGCAGATAATTGGCAAAAACCGCATTGCCCGACAGATAGGCGATCAGTCCGAAGGTTGCGGCTGCAATCATCACCGGCACAATCGCCAAGCCGTCCAGACCATCGGTGAGGTTGACCGCATTGCCCGCCGCCACAATCACAAAACCGCCAAAGGCAAAGAAGAAAATGCCGAGATCAAGCACCACTTCCTTGAAGAAGGGAAAGGTCAAACCGGTGGCCAAACGCGCCGATCCGACACCCGACATCGCGACACAGGCCACCACCGCAATCACAAATTCCAGCACCAGACGCGATTTGCCGGAAAAGCCTTTATGGCTTTGCTTGGTGACTTTGAGATAATCATCATAAAAGCCGATCAGCCCGAAGCCCAAGGTCACCGCCATGACAATCCAGACATAGGGATTGAGCGGATTGGCCCATAGCAGCGTTGACACGATCATGCCCGACAAAATCATCAAGCCGCCCATCGTGGGCGTGCCGCGCTTGGCCAGATGCGATTGCGGGCCGTCGCTGCGGATCGGTTGCCCTTTGCCTTGCCGCACGCGCAGGCTTTTGATCATGCGTGAGCCGAACAGAAACACAAAGAACAAAGCCGTGACTGTCGCCCCGCCGGTCCGGAAGGTGATGTAGCGAAATACGTTCAATCCGCCGATCAGGTTGGTGTAATCCGCCAGCAAACTTAACATCGATCAGTCCTTTATGACGATTGGGGGCGCAGGCTTGCGCCTTCAAAATAACGGGCTTTCAAAGCCTTGACCACCTCGCCCATGCGCGAGCTGAACGAGCCTTTGACCATGACCACATCACCGGCCTGCAAGGCCGCGCAAAGAGGCGCGATGAGATCCTCCGCCCGCGCCTGCCAAGCGCCCTTGCGGGAGGCGGGCAAAGCCTCATACAGACCCTGCATCAAAGGCCCTGCGGCAAAGACATAATCAATTGCGTGCTGCTCAAGGCTTGGTGCCAAACCGCGATGCAGCAGCTCTGCATCCGCGCCGAGTTCCAACATATCACCCATCACCGCAATCCGGCGTCCCTGCCCGCGCACGGGCGTTTGCGCCAACAGCGCCAAAGCGGCGCGCATCGAGGCAGGATTGGCATTATAGCTCTCGTCAAGCAGCGTGAAGGCAAGCCCATGGCCTTGCAAGGTCAGGCGCTCGCCACGGCCTTTCGGCGGCTTGACCTGCGCCAAGCGCCGCGCGGCTTTTTCAAGATCAAGCCCCAACGCAGAGGCACAGCCAAGCATGGCCAAGGCATTATTGACGAGATGCTGGCCCGGTGCGCCAAAATCAAAAACAAGGCGCTGACCACAGACCGATGCCGTGATGGTGGAATGATCGGGAAAGAGCGAGACATCCAGCCCACGAATATCGGCCTCGGCATGCATGCCGAACGACAGAAGACGTCCTGCGGGAGACCGCGCCGCATGGGCCTGCAAACGGTCGTAATGGCGGTTGTCTCGCGGCAAAAGCGCCACCCCGCCTTGGCAAAGCCCGCCATAGATCTCCGCCTTTTCATCCGCAATCGCTTCTTCGGATGGAAAGTTTTCGATATGGACTTTTTCAACCGTGGTCACCAGCGCGATATGCGGCTTGACCTGATGGGACAGCGGCCCGATTTCACCGGGGTGATTGGTGCCGATTTCATAAACCCCGTATTGGCTCTCAAGCGGCATCCGCGCCAAGGTCAAAGGCACACCCAGATGATTGTTATAGGAGGCGGCTGAGGCATGGGTTGAACCAAACGCCGACAGCATAACCCGCAAGGCTTCCTTGGTGCCGGTTTTGCCAACCGAGCCGGTAATGGCCAGCACCTGTGCCTGTGCCTCTGCCCGCCGATGCGCCCCCAAAGCCTCCAAAGCGGTCAAAGGATCGGCCACAGGCAAAAGCGGACCAAGACCCGCCAAAGCCTCTTCGCGGTTTTGATCGATCAGAGCCGCTGCGGCGCCCTTGGCAAACGCCACTTCCACAAAATCATGCCCGTCACGCACATCGCGCAAGGCCACAAAGAGATCACCCGCATCCAGCGTCCGCGTATCAATCGAAAGTCCACGCACGCCCGTCAAAGCCTCAGGCGCGTTGATGCCCAACGCGTCCTGCAACTGGGCCGGTGTCCAGAGCCAAGCTGTGCTCATCCTGCCAACTCCTGCATGGCGGCTGCCACCGCCTCGTGATCGGAAAACGGCCGCGTCACATCGCCGATGATCTGGCCCGTCTCATGCCCTTTGCCTGCCACCAGCAAAACATCGCCATGCCGCAACAAGGCCACTGCATGGGCAATCGCCTCGCCGCGATCAGGGATCTCGATCGCCCCCGGCACTTTGGCGAGAATGGCCTTGCGGATCAAAGCTGGATCCTCGCTGCGCGGATTGTCATCGGTGACAATCACAAGATCGGCCAGACGGGCGGCAATGGCCCCCATTTCCGGACGCTTGGCGGTGTCACGATCCCCGCCACAGCCAAACACGCACATCACCCGCCCGCTGGCTGTTTTCCGCAAAGTCTCCAGCACGGCGCGCAATCCATCGGGCTTATGGGCATAATCAATCACAATCAAACTGCCGGGCGGCGATGGCACACGCTCCAAACGTCCGCGCACCCCGTGAATATGTTCAAGGGCGGCAAATACTTTGGCCGGCGCTTCCCCAAAAGACAAAACCAAACCGGCTGCCACCAGCGCATTGTCCACCTGAAACGCCCCTGCCAGCGGAATGCGCAAATGATAGGGCACGCCATTCTGCATCAAGGTGATGCGTTGATCGAACCCCTCCGCCTGACGGTCCAGCAGCTTCAAATCATCGCCGCGTTCCCCCACCGTCAGCACCCGCAATTTCCGTTGGCGTGCGACATCCACAACACGATCGGCAAAGATCGAGCCCATATGCACAACCGCCGCCCCGCCCTCGGGCAGCACCTCGGAAAACAGCCGCAACTTGGCTTGGAAATAATGTTCGAGATCATGATGATAATCGAGATGATCATGACCCAGATTGGTAAAGCCCGCCGCCTTCAGCCACACCCCGTCCAGCCGCCGCTGGTCAAGCCCGTGTGACGAGGCCTCCATCGACAGATGCGTGACACCCTGATGCGCCAGATCGGAAAGGATATGATGCAGGCTCACCGGATCAGGCGTCGTCAACTGACCATAGCTTGTGTGCCGCGCACGGGTAATGCCAAGAGTACCAAGGCTTGCGGCGTCATGGCCAAGGGAGGCAAAAATCTGCCGGACAAATTCGGCCACCGATGACTTGCCGCTGGTGCCCGTGACCGCAACAATATGCGCGGGCGTATCCGGATAAAGACGGGCGGCCGCTTGCGCCAAAACTAAGCGCGCATCGCGGACCGCATGATAAGAAACAGAGGCCGGAAGATCGGCAGGTCGCGGCCCTTCCGCGACCACCACACGCACGCCGCGCGACACGGCATCGGCAATAAAAGTCCGGCCATCGGCCTTGTTTCCGGGAACAGCAATAAAGACGGTGTCCGGCGACGCCTTGCGGCTGTCAGCCGTAATAGCCGCACAGGTCAGGTCGGCGACATCCGCCGCGGCATCGGGAAAAAGGGTAGCCAATTTCATTTGGTCCCCCATGCACCCAGTTTCACCATGGTCGGGAAAGGATTGGCGGGCGGATCGGTGCGTGGCACCTGCCCTAGCAAAGGGGCGGTGCGTTCGAGAACAGCGCCTGTCACCGGCCCCGCATTCCAGCCTGCGGTTGCAAAACCATAGGTCTCGGGCAAAGCTTGCGGCTCGTCCATCACCACGAGATACAGATAGCGCGGCTTATCGGCGGGTGTGATGGCCATGAAGGTCGTGAATAATTTGTCTTTCTGATAATGGCCATGCGCATTTTTTTCAGCCGTGCCGGTTTTCCCGCCGACAAAATAACCGGGGATCGCCGCTTTGGTCGCCGAGCCTTTGGTGGCATTGAGCCGCATCACAAAGCGCAGGGCCTCGCTGGTTTCGGGCTTGATGACCTCGCGCGCCACTTCCCGCGCCTTGGCCTCCGTGCGCGGCAGAAAAGTCGGCGGGATCAGACGTCCGCCATTCACCAAGGCCCCGACCGCCATCACGGCCTGAATAGGGGCCACAGCCAGACCATGGCCGAAGGCAATGGTCATGGTGCTCAATTCACCCCAGTTTTTTTGCGGCCAGATCGGTTCCGCGCTTTCCGGCAATTCCGTGCGCAAACGCTCAAGCTGGCCCATCTTGCGCAAGAAGGCCTGATGCGCCGAAACCCCGACCGACAGCGCAATGCGCGCCGTGCCGATATTGGAGGAGTGAATAAACACTTCCGGCACGCTCAGCACACGATGGGTCGCGTGATAATCGCCGATGGAATATTTGCCCGATTTCAAATCGGACCGCGCATCAAGGGTTGAGTTGATATTGATCTTTCCGGAATCAAGACCCATGGCAATGGTCAAGGCCTTGAAGGTCGACCCCATTTCATACACGCCCACCGTCATGCGGTTGATGCGGTTGGGATCAAGCGCCTCGGCGGGATTGTTGGGATCGAAATCAGGCAAGGAGGCCAACGCCATCACTTCACCCGTCTCGACATCCATAATCATGCCCGCACTGGCCTTGGCCTTGTATTTGACAATGCCTTTGGCCAATTCATCGCGCAGGGCATGTTGGACCGCGAGATCAATCGACAGTCGCACCGGCTGCAAATCATCGGCCTGTACCGAAAAACCGGCCCCGCCCAAATCAGCCAGCCCCAGACTGTCGACATATTTTTCAATGCCTGCAATGCCGACATTGTCGACATTGACCGCACCCAGAATATGGGAAGCCGCATTGCCATTGGGATAGACGCGCTTGTGTTCGGCCATGAAGCCGATGCCGGGCAGACCAAGCCTGTAAACCTCTTCTTGCTGCTTGGGTGTGACCTCACGCTTGATCCAGACAAAGCCGCGACGATTGATCAGCTTTTCGCGCAAGTCGCGCGGCTTGATATCGGGAAAAATCGCGGTGATCAGTTCGACCGCCTCATCCTTATCGATGATGCGGCGCGGTTCGGCATATACCGACATCATCTTGATATCGGTGGCCAGCACCACGCCATTGCGATCGACAATATCGGGACGGGCCGCAGCAATCGATTCCCCCGATGCCCGCCGCAACACCTGCGTGGTTTCGGGATTGCGGGCATAATGGACAAGACGGGAGGCAATCGCGCCGTAAAGCCCGAAAAAGATCAAGGCGACAAAGATCAGCCTTTGCCGGCTTTTATCCATGCGCATCGAAAACAGGCCCGCCAAAAAGCCTTTGCCCGCCTCATCATGAAGCGGCTTGGGGGCATCGTGTTGGTCATGTCTTGGATCGGGATAGGCGCTGCGGTCGAGCATCAGCGTCTCCCTGCCGAAACATCATCGGCACGAAGCGGGGCTTTTTTATCGCTCATGCGTTTACGCGCAGTGGGAACAGTTGAGGAGGTAATATCATCGCTTGCGGGAAGTGCGGGCCCTGCGGGCTGCGCCAGCTGGCCATTGCGCATCGGGATTTCAGACCAGCGCACAATCTGTTGCGCCTGCAACGCGGTCATATCCCCTTGCATATCGCTCAAGGCCTGAATCCGGTCCGGCCTGTTGAGAAACTGCCATTCGGCTTTCAGCAAAGCGATCTGGTCTTTTTCTTTCTGGATTTTGATTTTCTGCCGCGCGATCTGCTCGCCCAGCACGATGGTGTCATATTTAATGCCATAGGCATAAATCGCCGACCCCAGTAACAAAGCCAAAGCCACAATGACACTCAAGCGTCCCATGACACCCTCCCGTTTTGGGAAGGCGAAACCGCCTTGTGGCATTGCATGGCCCGCAATTTGGCCGAGCGCGAGCGCGGATTGCGGCGAATTTCCTGATCCGATGCCGTCACCGGTTTGCGGGTCAGCAAAGTGAAGCGGGCAGGCTCATGGAACATCTGCGGGGCATGCCGCGAGGGCTGTGCCTGACGGCCGCATTGTTCGGTCATGAATTGTTTGACGATCCGGTCTTCCAAGGAATGAAAGGTAACGACCACCAAGCGCCCGCCTTCCCCCAAGACACGGGTGGCCGCGTCCAAGGCGCGTTCGAGCTCGCCCAATTCATCATTGACGGCAATCCGCAAGGCTTGAAAGGTGCGTGTCGCCGGATGGATCTCGTCATGTTTGTGATAGACAACCTTGGCGACCAAAGCGGCGAGTTGGGCCGTTGTCTCGATGGGAGCCTCCTGCCGCGCCTCGACAATCGCACGCGCCACAGCGCGTGACCGGCGCTCTTCGCCATAGAGATAGATCAGATCCGCGAGCTCGTTTTCTTTCATCGTATTGACGAGATCAGCCGCCGAACGCCCCTGCTGCGCCATGCGCATATCAAGCGGGCCCTCGGCCCGAAAGGAAAAGCCGCGCGCCGGATCATCCAGCTGCATGGAGGAGACGCCGATATCAAGCACGATCCCGTCCAGCGGCAGGAAATCATGCTCTTGCGCCCATGTATCGAGATCGCCGAACTGGCCCGCGCATAAGGTCAACCGCTCGCCATAGGCTTGGCAGAGCGCTTGACCGGATGTGATCGCATCGGGATCCCGATCAATCGCCAAAACACCGACCCCGTCCGCCGCATCAAGGATGGCCCGCGTATAGCCGCCCGCACCAAAGGTTCCGTCCACATAAAGCCCATGCGGCTTGGGTTCCAAGGCAGAGATCACCTCGTCCAGCAAGACCGGAATATGCGGTGCAGGGGGAACCGAGACAGGCATGGCGGGCGCAATCGGCATGTCAGACGGCATCAGCACCCCCGAAAGGCCTGAGCGCGCAGGCGCGCAAGGCCGCAACAGCCATGCTGTCAGCCCTGTCACACGCACCAAAACCGGAACAGTGATACTTATGCATCGGGTTTTTAATTCATCGATTGGGAGCCCAGAGAATCAGCACAACAAAGCGTGATCCGGGTTAATATTTTCTCAAGATTTTGACCTCAAGACGGCCACCCCAAAAAAAGCCCAATAAAATCAATAAAAATAAACAAGGAGTCCGTTAAAAAAAGCTTAAACGCCAGTCGGTCTGTAAGCCGGGTTCTGTATGGCCGCACCTTGAGGGGTGCGACGTGACGACCATTCCTCTGGGACGGTTGTTGCCAACCGCCTCAAGCAACCAACCCGGATAACAAGAGCTGGAAAAAGCCCCGGGCATCAAAGCCCCGTTATCCCTATTCGGTTTTGCTCCCGGTGGGGTTTACCCTGCCGCCGCTGTTACCAGAGGCGCGGTGCGCTCTTACCGCACCTTTTCACCCTGACCCGATCCCGAAAGATCAGGCGGTTTGTTTTCTGTGGCACTTTCCCTGAGGTCACCCTCGCCGGACGTTATCCGGCACCGTTTTTCCATGGAGCCCGGACTTTCCTCGCCTTGCGGCGCGGCCGTCCGACCGACTGGCCCTCCTGCTCTAGGCCTGTTGCCCCCCCTTTTGCAAGGTATTTGATCAGCAGGGCAGTTATTTGGCCGCATCGGGCCGCAAAGTGGCCTTGGCATTGCGTTGCAAAGTATAGGTCACGGAGCCCACGATCAGCAGGCCGCCAATCAGGGTAAAGGTGCCGGGCTGTTCGCCATAAAGCAGCCAACCGACCAGCGCCATCATCACCAAGCGGATATAATTGAGCGGCGCCAAGGCCGAGGCCTGCCCGATCCTGACTGCCAAGGTAAAGAGCCACTGCCCGCCCGCCAGCAACAGGCTCATCATGACCACCACCACCAAGCCTGTCGCGCTGATCGTCTGCCAGACCATCAGAGCCGGAAGGGTCATCATCACCACCACGACAATGCCTTGGTAAAACAACACGACCACCGCGCTGTCATGGTCGCTGCCCACCCGCAACACCAAAACCGACAGCGCATTGAACACCGCCCCCGCCAAGGCAATCAGCATGAAGGCATTGAACCCGTCTGAGAAGGGCCGCAGCATGATCAAGACACCGGCAAAACCGATCAAAACGGCAATCCAGCGATGCCGGTCCACCGTCTCCTGAAAAAAGACCGCCGCCAGCAAGGTTGTAAACAAAACCTCGGACATCTGAATGGCCGTAACATCCGCCAGAGGCGCATAGGTCACGGAGGTCAAACCGCAATACATGCCGCCAATGGCCGTCAAGCCGCGCAGACTGTGCAGACGGAAATGGCTTGATTCCCGAATGGCCTTGCGCTGATGGAAGAAAAACGGCGACAAAATCAGCAGGCTGATCAGCTGGCGGATATAAATCACCACCACAATCGGCACTTCTGCCGCCGCGATCCGGATCAAAATACTGGTCAGGGTAAAGGTCACATAGGCCAGGATCAGCAAGACGGAAGCCGCCAATAACGGACGCTGGCCGACAAAATCCCCCACCCACTGCCTGATTGGATATCCCATGCCAGACGCTTTCCAACCCGTTTTCTATGCGCCGCATTTACATGCGGCTCTCTTGAGGCGGTAGCATAGCCGATCCGGCGCGGCGGTTAAGCCCTTTAAGCCCATATCAGGGACAACGCATCTGCATGACAGGCACAAGGGCTGTAAAGGATCAGCCGCGGGATTTGGCGCAGACGGCCATTTGCTCTTGGGTCGGGCGAGCTTGCGGATTGCCGCTGCGGTAAATCGCAATGGTCCGGCAGGGATCGCGATTAGCCATGCGGTAAATTTGCGCGAGATGCCGCATCCCAAATTCCAAATTGGTCAGGGGATCGAGAAGCCCATTCTCATCCCCCATATAGCCCACTTTGCGGGCCGTGATCAGCTTGATCTGCATCAGACCCTGCGCGCCTTTATTGCGCACCAAGGGATTATAGCCGCTTTCCGATTTCACCAAAGCGGCTGCCAGCATCACCGGAATGCCCTCGGCATGCGCATAGACTTCAACCGCGCGCGCCACTTCATCACGCCGCAATGGGATCGCCAAAGCGGCGGCGATTTTGAAATCGGGCAAAGACCCCGTCACCAGATCATTCATGGCACGGGCGCGGGCAAATCGGGCAATCTGGGAGGCCGCCGCAGCGGGGGCTTCATAAACCGGCATCTGGTCGATATGGCGCAACAGGGCCGCTTTGATATTGGCTTGGCGTGTCATCTCACGGGCCGATTGCGCGTCAGCCTGCGCCTGCAAGCTGTCACGCCAGAGATGTTGCAAACCGACAAGCCCCTGCAAGGCCAGAGCCGACAAACAAAGCAAGAGCGCGAACAGCGGCGCTGACATGCGGATTTTTGCCGGAGAAGCCTTCAAATCACCATCACCTTCATCTGAACCACAGCCCTGCCCGATCAGAGGCAGACCCACCGCAGTCCCGAACAGAATCCGGACTGCCTGAAACACATTCACGCTCGTCTTGCCCAATGAAACCCGCCGAAAGACAGAGGGCGCATCGCAAGACGAATCAGCACATTACAATCTATACATATACTATACTGAAATATGGTCAAACAATGACGAAATAATGATCAGTCACTCATAAGTATTGAATATAATATACTGTATCATAAGATATTTTACTTAAGAAAAAACAGGTTTTACTTAAGAGTAAAAATAAAGCGGGTCGCCCCCAAGTATTTGCTGCACTGCAACATAGATGAAACGGCTGGTTCTTTTGCCGTAGACGCGGGTGCTTTATGCACAGTATAAAAGAAAATGAAATGAATTCAGTGTGTTAGGAAAAGACCATGCAGGCCGATTCAGCCCTTGTGACCAAGATTGTGCCTTCGCCCAATCTGGGCCCCCGTAAAACAGACCTGCGCCCGTCCCTGATCATGCTTCACTATACGGGCATGGAAAGCGGCGTGGCCGCTCTGGCTTTGCTGACCAATCCGCTGTCTGAGGTCTCCTGCCATTATATCGTCTGGGAGGATGGCCGGATTTTCCAGCTGGTGCCGGAGGCCGCCCGCGCGTGGCATGCAGGCCGTGGCAGCTGGAAAGGCGAAACCGACATCAATTCCCATTCCATCGGCATCGAAATCGTCAATGGCGGCCACAGCTTTGGCTTGCCGCCTTATCCCGCTGTGCAGATCCAAGCCGTCATGGATCTGTGCAAGGATATCATGCAGCGCCATACCATCCCGCCTTGCAATGTGCTGGCCCATTCCGATACGGCCCCCACACGCAAACAAGATCCGGGGGAGCATTTTCCGTGGGCGCTCTTGGCGCAACACGGGATTGGCCTGTGGCCTACGATTGAACCCACACCCGCCGCCATGCCCTCCTACCAGCAAGGCGACGAGGGCCAGCCCATCCGTGCCTTGCAGGCCTTGCTCGCCATGATCGGCTATCCCGTCCAGATCACCGGCGTCTATGACGAGATCACCACGAGCATCATTTCTGCCGTTCAAAGACGCTACCGTCCCGACACCATCACCGGCCATGCCGATCCCGCGACATTGGCCGTGCTCAAAGGCCTTGCGCAATCAAGCCGCTGAACTGGCCGCTTGCGGAATATAATTGAGAATGGGCGCCAACCAGCGTTCCACCTCCTGCACCGTCATCCCCTTGCGGCGGGCATAATCCTCGACCTGATCACGCTCGATTTTCGAAACACCGAAATAATACGACTCGGGATGGGCGAAATAGAGTCCCGACACCGATGAGCCCGGCCACATGGCAAAGCTTTCGGTCAAGGTCACACCGATGCGCTTTGGGGCCTGCAGCAAATCAAACAACGTGGCTTTTTCGGTGTGATCGGGTTGGGCCGGATAGCCGGCTGCCGGACGTATCCCCCGATAGGTCTCGCTGAAGAGATCAACGGGCGAAAACTGTTCATCAGGGGCATAGGCCCAGAATTCGCGCCGCACGCGATCATGCATCCGTTCGGCAAAGGCTTCCGCAAAGCGGTCCGCCAGCGCCTTGACCATGATCGATCCATAATCATCATTGGCGCGAGCAAAGCGTTGGGCGATTTTGTCTTCCGCCTCGCCGACCGTGACCACAAATCCGCCGATATAATCGGCAGGGCCTTGGCGGGGCGCGATAAAATCGGACAGGCAATCATGGGACTGGCCATCGCGTTTGCCGCGTTGCTGGCGCAATCCGTGAAAGACCGCCAAAACATCGGAGCGCGACTCGCCCGTATAAAGCTCGATATCATCCCCCGCAGCCTGTGCGGGCCAGAAACCGATCACCGCTTTGGGCCGGAACCATTGCTCGCTGACAATGCGCTTGAGCATGTCCTGCGCATCGGCAAAGACCTGCCGCGCCGCCTCGCTCTGCTCGCCTTCTTCCAGCACCATGGGATAGCGGCCTTTGATATCCCATGTCTGGAAAAACGGGGTCCAGTCGATATAGGGCACGAGCTCGCCCAGATCATAAGAGGAGAAAACGCGGGTGCCGGTAAAATTCGGTTTGGGCGGCTGATAGCCCTGCCAATCAAATTTCGGGGCACGCGCCCGGGCATCGGCCAGCGTGACGCGCTTTTTGTCGAGCTCCGCGCGGGCATGCACCTCGGCCAGCTTTTCATATTCAGCCCGAATGTCTGAGCGGGTTTGCGCCCCGTGCTCAGGCGACAGCAAACTCGACACCACGCCCACCGCGCGGGAGGCATCCACCACATAGACAGCCTGCCCCCGCTGATATTGCGGCGAGATTTTCACAGCCGTATGCACGCGGCTGGTGGTTGCCCCGCCAATCAACAGCGGCACGTCAAATCCCTGCCGTTCCATTTCGGCGGCGACATGCGTCATCTCTTCGAGAGAGGGCGTAATCAATCCGGACAGGCCGATGACATCGACCTTTTCCTGCTTGGCCACTTCCAGAATTTTCTGGGCAGGCACCATAACCCCGAGATCGATCACCTCGTAATTGTTACATTGCAAGACAACGCCGACAATGTTCTTGCCGATATCATGCACATCGCCTTTGACGGTGGCCATCAGCACTTTGCCTGCAAAACTGCTGGCCCCTTCCTCGCCGCCTGCCGCCAGCCGTTCGGCTTCCATATAAGGCAACAGACAGGCCACGGCCTGTTTCATGACGCGGGCGGATTTGACCACCTGCGGCAAAAACATTTTTCCAGCCCCGAACAAATCCCCCACCTTGTTCATACCGGCCATCAAAGGCCCTTCGATCACCTCCAAAGGGCGGCTCATGGCAAGGCGGGCTTCCTCGACATCGTCATTGACGAAATCGGTCAGGCCATTGACCAGCGCATAAGACAAACGCTCCGCAACCGGCCATTGCCGCCATGCGAGATCAACCTCTGTTTGTTGCCTTTGTCCGGTGCCGCGGAATTTTTCCGCAATTTCCAGTAAGCGTTCTGTGGCATCGGCACGCGTATTGAGCACCACATCCTCGCAGGCCGCGCGCAATTCAGGATCAATGCTTTCATAAACGGCGAGCTGACCGGCATTGACAATGCCCATATCCATGCCCGCCGTAATGGCATGATAGAGAAACACCGCATGCATCGCCTCGCGCACCGGCTCGTTGCCACGGAAGGAGAATGAAAAATTCGAGACCCCGCCCGACACATGCGCATGCGGCAAGGTCTGGCGGATGGTGCGGGTTGCCTCGATAAAGGACACGCCATAGCCCGCATGCTCTTCAATACCGGTGGCGACCGCAAACACATTCGGATCGAAAATAATATCTTCGGGCGGAAAGCCGACCTCGTTCACGAGCAGATGATAGGCCCGTGAGCAGATCTCGACCTTGCGTTCATAAGTGTCGGCCTGCCCCTGTTCGTCAAAGGCCATGACCACAACCGCAGCCCCGTAATCGCGGATCAAACGGGCCTGCGCGATAAAGGCCGCCTCGCCCTCTTTCATCGAAATTGAATTGACAACGGGCTTGCCTTGCACGCATTTCAGACCCGCTTCAATCACCTCGAATTTGGAGCTGTCGATCATCACCGGCACGCGCGCAATATCGGGTTCGGCGGCCAGCAAATGCAAGAAGGTGACCATGGCCTCCTGACTGTCCAACAGGCCTTCATCCATATTGATGTCGATGATCTGCGCGCCATTGATCACCTGATCCCGCGCCACATCCAGCGCCGTGGTGTAATCCCCCGCCATGATCAGTTTTTTGAAACGGGCTGATCCCGTCACATTGGTGCGCTCGCCGACATTCACAAAACGGATGTCGTTTGTGAGCGTGAAGGGCTCAAGCCCCGACAAACGCATCAAGGGTTCGTTGGTCACCTGTTGACGCGGCGGCACGCCCGCCACGGCCTCGGCAATCGCGCGGATATGGTCGGGCGTTGTGCCGCAACAGCCCCCCACGATATTGACCAGTCCCGATGTCGCAAATTCCTTGATGAGGCCCGCTGTGGCCTCGGGGCTTTCGTCATAAAGGCCGAATTCATTCGGCAAGCCGGCATTGGGATAGGCCAGCACCAAAGTGTCACAGACGCGCGACAGGGTCTGGATATGCGCGCGCATTTCCCGCGCACCCAAGGCGCAGTTCAAGCCGAAAGCCAAGGGATCGGCATGACGCAAGGAATGCCAGAAGGCTTCAGGCGTTTGCCCTGACAAAGTGCGGCCGGACAGATCGGTAATCGTGCCCGAAATCAGCACCGGCAGGGACACGCCGCGTTGTTCGAACATCCGCCGCGCGGCAAACACCGCCGCCTTGGCATTGAGCGTATCAAACACCGTTTCGATCAAAATCAGATCGGCACCGCCCGCCATCAATCCGTCGATCTGCTCGCCATAGGCTGCGACCAATTGATCAAAGGTAATCGCGCGAAAGCCGGGATTATTGACATCTGGGGAAAGCGAGGCCGTGCGGTTGGTCGGACCAATGGCACCTGCGACAAAGCGTTTGCGGCCATCGCGTTGTTCGGCCTCGATGGCGGCTTCCACCGCAAGCCTTGCGCCTTCGCGGTTGAGTTCATGCACCACCGCTTCCATGCCGTAATCGGCCTGCGCAATGGTTGTCGAGGAGAAGGTGTTGGTTTCGATAATATCCGCGCCAGCCAACAAGTAGTCGAGATGGATGGCCCGCACCGCATCCGGCTGCGTCAAAATCAACAGATCATTATTGCCCTTCTGGTCATGGCTCGTCTCCTTGAAGCGCGTGCCACGGAAATCCGCCTCCTGCAAAGATAGGCTCTGGATCTGGGTGCCCATCGCCCCGTCAAGCACCAAAATCCGGTCCTTGGCTGTTTGGCGCAGGACCGTGGCTGCATCGTGATACCGGCTCATGCCACCCCTCCTGCCGTCTGACTGCGCACGCCGATCAAATGGCAAATGGCATAGACCAGATCGGCTTTGTTCATCGTATAAAAATGGAAACGGGAAATGCCCTGATCGAGCAAATCAAACACCTGTTCGGCCGCCACGGCCGCTGCGATCAGGCGGCGGGTTGCCAGATCATGTTCCAATCCCTCGAAGCGATGCGCGAGCCATGCGGGCACGCTCGCGCCGCAGCGGCTGGCAAAGGCCGCCGTCTGCTTGAAATTGAGCACCGGCACAATGCCTGGCAAAATCGGAATGGTGATGCCGCGCTTGTGCGCCTTGTCGAGAAAGCGGAAATAGACATCATTATCAAAGAAAAATTGCGTGATGGCGCGTGTCGCCCCCGCATCGATCTTGGCCTGCAACACATCGAGATCGACATCAAAGGACGCGCTTTCGGGATGCTTTTCCGGATAGGCCGACACCGAGACTTCGAAATCCCCGTGCAGGCGCGCCGCTTTTACCAGTTCCGCCGTGCTTGCAAAGCCTTCCGGATGCGCCTCGTATGTTGATCCGAGCCCTGTCGGCGGATCGCCGCGCAAAGCCACGATATGCCCCACACCGGCGGCTTTATAATCATCGAGAATGGTATGGATTTCTGCGCGCGTAGACCCGACACAGGTCAGATGCGCGGCGGGTTTCAAAGTGGTGTCTTTGACAAGCCGCGCCACTGTTGAATGGGTGCGCTCGCGCGTTGTCCCACCCGCCCCATAGGTCACAGAGACGAAATCGGGCGCAAGCGGCGCCAGACGATCCACCGCCTCCCAAAGCGCTGTTTCCATCTCCTCGTTTTTGGGCGGAAAAAACTCGAAAGACACCGCAAGGTCTTGCCCGCCTTGGCGGCGCGAGGGGCGCATTAAGTGATCAGCATTCATCATCATCTCCCGTTCACACAGCGGCGGGCTTTTGAGCCAGCCACAATGTGACAGTCAGTTGGGGTTTATCATGTTGGGGGGGCGGCAGGGACAGCGTGTTTTGAACCGACAAACCGGCATCCTTCAACCATTGGCGCATTTGCGGATCGGCAAAACCCAATCGCCGATGGGCCTGTTCTTCTCTTAAAAATTCGAGATCATGCGGCGCGAAATCCACCACCAACAACCGCCCGCCCACCGACAGCGCATGCGCGGCCTCGCGCAAAGCGCGCAAGGGATCATCGAGATAATGCAAGACCTGATGCACGATTACGAGATCAAAACTTTCGCGATCCACCGGCAAGGCATAGAGATCCCCCTGCCGCAATTCGATGCGATGCAGCCCCTCGGCGGCCAATTGCGCGCGCGCCACCGACAGCATCGACGCATTGACATCAAGCCCCAGCAAACGATCGGCTTGCGGTGCCAATAGCCGCAGCATCTGTCCGGTGCCGGTCCCCAGATCCAGCACCGCGCGCACCCGCTCAGGCCCGAGACTGTCATGAATGGCTTGGGCCACCTGCGCTTCCGACACATGCAGCGAGCGGATGCGGTCCCATTCGCCCGCATGTTTGGCAAAATAGGCTTGCGCCACTTCGGTGCGCGCCGCCCGCACAGCGGCCAAGCGCTCGCGATCCGCCTGCAACACCACATCATCGGCGGCCAGCCCTTCCACCAGCCATTGCGCCAAGGGCGCCCCGTCCTGATGCTGGGCGAGGCGGAAAAAAGCCCATGAGCCTTCGCGATGACGGGTGATCAATCCGGCCTCGACCATCAATTTCAGATGCCGCGAAATGCGGGGTTGCGATTGCCCCAAAATATCGGTCAGATCCGACACCGTCAGATCCCCCTCTGCCAACAAAACCAGCAGCCGCAAGCGCGTCTCCTCCCCTGCGGCCCGCAAAGCCGCCAGAGCGGCTTCAAGCCCCATCGGGCGCTGATTTGGTGGAGACATCGTCATCTGGCAGGGATTCGCACTTCTCGGAGGGACAACGGGGTGGCACAAATTTCTTGGACATAAAGATATGTTTATATGATTAAGTCAACTCTTTTTGCACCATTTCCCCATCTTTTCAGGGGGTAGGTCGGTGGTTTTTCGGGCCTGTTGGTTTTTCTAATGGCCTGATGGTTTTTACGGGCCCGCAGTTTTTACGGGCCCGCCAGAGATTTTAAAGGCGTGGTCTTAACGGGCTTGAAGGAGTTTTTTAAGTTCTGTCGGTCTTTACGGGCTCGACGGAGTTTTTTGAGGCCCGCCGGTCGCGCCACATCAAAGCATGACGCCCATTGTCCGCTTGCAATCTTTTATCCTCCCGTCATTGCGAGCGCCCTGTGTATTATTCCCCAGCGTCATTGCGAGCGACCGCGAAGCAATCCTTTATCCACCGCGTCATTGCGAGCGCACGCGAAGCAATCCAGAAAAAAACAACGCGGTTAAAAGCCGAGCCTCGAAGCGTGGATTGCCGCGCGGCCTTCAGCCGCTCGCAATGACGCGGAGAAAAAATCTCACCAACATAACCATGGACTGCCGCTGCGCTTCGCGCCTCGCAGTGACGCGGGGGAAAAATTCTGTTTTTTTATAGTCATATCTAAGCGTTGATTACCCGTTGTTTCTTTAGTCTCAAATCCTCTCACCGCGCCATTGCGAGCGACCTGTTTATTATTCCAACACCTCATCGCGAACGACTTGCGGATTATTCCCCAGCGTCATTGCTAACGCCTTGTCGATTATTCCCCAGCGTCATTGCGAGTGCCCGCGAAGCAGGGCGCGAAGCAATCCAGAAAAAAACAACGCTGTTAAAAGCCGAGCCTCAAACCATGGATTGCCACGCGGCCTTCAGCCGCTCGCAATGACGCAAGGGAATAGATCGCGCCAACATAACCATGGACTGCCGCGGCGCTTCGCGCCTCGCAGTGACGCGGGTAATCGATCACCCTAAAAAACGCTGAGGGCCGCTCGCGATGACGCAGGAGAAAAATGCCGCGAAAAAAATTACAGCCGTTCGAGCAAGCGTTGCATCAACAAAGCCCGTGGCGCGATCGAGGAGACCAAACCATATTCCTGCAAAGTATGGGCGCCATCGCCATCAATGCCCAAGCCATCAAGGGTCGGCACGCCAAGGGCTGCGGTGAAATTGCCGTCCGATCCGCCGCCCGTCATCGGCACATCCATCAAATCAAGGCCCAGCTCGGACGCCACCGCTTGTGCCTCGGCAAACAAACGGATCACCGCCTCGTTTTTTTCATAAGGCGGGCGGTTCATGCCGCCGCTGACCGTCACCCGCACATCCGCATCATGAGCTGACAGCCCCAAAATCGCTTGGGAAAAATGTTCACCATCCGCCGCATGGGTAACCCTCAGATCGACGCAAAACGAGGCCCATTGCGGAATGGTATTGGCCGCAGTCCCCCCCGACATCATCCCCACAGAAGTTGTCACGCCGCGGGCATAATCGGTCATGCCCTCCACGGCCAAAATCTGGCGCGCGGCTTCGCGGATGGCACTGCGTCCCTTGGCATGGCTCGTGCCTGAATGGGCCGGACGCCCCTCCACCAAAACATCAAAGCGGCCAACGCCTTTGCGGGCCGTGACGATCTTGCCGCCATCGCGGGCCGGCTCGGTGACCAAAACGGCTGACGCCTTCAAGCCTTCGGCCTCGATCAAAGCGCGGGTGGTTGGCGAGCCAATCTCCTCATCGGGCGTGAAGATATAGACCAAAGGGCGTTGGGTCTTGAGGGCTGCGGCCTGAAAAGCCGCAAAGGCCAGATAGGCCCCGCCCTTCATGTCATAAATGCCCGGGCCATAAAGCCTGTCCCCGTCACGCCGCAACGGCAGGTCTTTTGCCAAAGTCCCCAGCGGATGCACCGTATCGACATGACTGAGAACCAGCAGCGGTTTGGCGTCTGTCTGCGGTCCGGCGCGGAAAATCAACACATCGCCCAAGCCATCACGTCCGGAAATACGCTCGCGCGCCAAACCCGATGACGCCTGCGCCGCAATATGGTCGAGCATGGCATTCACACCCGCCACATCATGGGTCGGACTTTCAATCCGCACCCAATCCGCAATGGCTGCGGCCATGGCCTCGGATTCATAAGCCCCTGTGTGAATGGACTGCGCCATGCCTGAACCCCCGCCTCACCAGCAAACCGTGATCAACATATCAAAGCGAGAGCGACCGGTTTGTTAAACGCCACACGCAACCGACTTGAACCACTACTCTTGCAAGACCAAGACAAGAAATCTCGATCCTAGAAAGGAATATCGTCATCCAGATGACCGCCGCCCGCAGGGGCAGGACTGCGCGACGCACCGCCGCCCATGCCACCGCTGGCCCCACCGCCGCCATAGCCGACAGAGCCGGTGTCAGAGCCATAATCCCCGCCGGCACTCGCACCACCACCGCCACCGCCACCGCCGCGGCTATCCAGCAAAGTGAGTTCGCCGCGATACCGCTGCAACACCACTTCCGTTGTCTGGCGCTCCTGACCGTTTTTGTCGGTATATTTGCGGGTCTGTAATTGGCCTTCGAGATAGACCTTTGAGCCTTTTTTCAAATATTGCTCGGCAATCTTGGCAAGGTTCTCGTTGAAGATGACCACATTATGCCATTCGGTGCGCTCGCGGCGTTCACCCGATGCCTTGTCGCGCCATGTCTCCGATGTCGCCACAGAAAAGCTGGCCACCGGCTCGCCCGAATTCAATCGACGGACTTCGGGATCGCGCCCGACATTCCCCACAAGGATCACCTTGTTCACACTACCCGACATCTGTTCCGTCCTCCCTGATTAAGCGGCCCGCCGCCCATCCCTGTCTTGCACATAAACCATGATCAATCTTGAAAACCAAAAAGAACAGGCGTGTTCTTTGTCTTGATCCATTCACAGTCATTCATTCGCAGTCTCTCTGAAACCAAACCTCTTGGCATGGCCCAGCCCCTTGCACGAAAAGCCCGCATGGCGCCCTCGTGGAATCGTTCGCCACTCTACCGGATCGCGTCCGGCCACCCAGAGGCGAAACGCATGGAAGATCCACTTATCAACATGCAAAGCAGCACACGCCGCAGCCTGACAAACAAATGCATGACCCCAAGCGACAAAAGGCGCGGCAAACCCCAAGCACAGACAAAGACACAGGCACAGGCACAGGCACAGGCACAGGCTGTATTTGGGCGGCCACTCTTTCAGGAAAAAGAGTGGCCGGAGCCCCAATGTTCTTTATTTGTTCACGTTTGTCAATCGGCTTTTTTCAAAAAAATTGCCCGCTTCTGCAAGCGGGCAAAACAGCAAGGAGGCGAGGCTGTGTCCCGTCCGCAAAGCGCCATAGCGCAATGCTTAAAAAGGGACAGGCCTTATTCCCTCAGCCAACGCATCAACGGGTGAGTTTTTTATATTTGATGCGTTTGGGGATCATCGAATCGATTCCGAGGCGGCGCTTCTTGTCTTCCTCGTAATCTTGGAAATTGCCTTCGAACCATTCGACATGGCTGTCGCCTTCAAAGGCCAGCATATGGGTCGCGATGCGATCGAGGAAGAAGCGATCATGCGAGATGATCACGGCGCAACCGGCAAAATCCTCCAGGGCTTCTTCCAGCGCCCGCAGCGTTTCGACATCGAGATCATTGGTCGGTTCGTCGAGCAGCAAAAGATTGGCACCCGATTTCAGCATTTTGGCGAGATGCACGCGGTTGCGCTCACCGCCTGACAAGGAGCCGACTTTCTTCTGCTGGTCGCCGCCTTTGAAATTGAAATTGGAGCAATAAGCGCGCGAATTGATTTCGCGCTTGCCGAGATAAATCACTTCATTGCCGCCTGAAATTTCTTCCCAGACATTTTTGTTGGGATCGAGCGAGTCACGCGACTGATCCACATAGCCAAGCTGCACCGATTCACCGATGGCAATCGAGCCGCTATCGGGCTTTTCTTGTCCGGTGATCATGCGAAACAATGTTGTTTTACCCGCCCCGTTGGGGCCGATCACGCCGACAATCCCGCCGGGAGGCAATTTGAAGGTGAGATTGTCAATCAGCAAGCGGTCGCCATAGCCTTTCGACAGGCCTTCGAAATCAACGACATTGTTCCCCAGACGCTCCGCCACGGGAATGATGATCTGGGCGGTTGACGGGCCTTTGTCATTTTGCTTTTGCACCAATTCATCATAGCGCTGGATACGCGCTTTGGATTTGGCCTGACGGGCTTTCGGGCTTTGCGACATCCATTCTTGTTCGCGCTGCAATGTGCGCTGATGGGCCTCTGATTCACGACCCTCCTGCACAAGGCGTTTTTGCTTGGCCGACAGCCATGTCGTGTAATTGCCCTCATAGGGAATGCCGCGACCGCGATCGAGTTCCAAAATCCAGCCTGTGACATTATCAAGGAAATAGCGGTCATGGGTGACGATCAAAATCGCGCCGGGATAGGTGCGCAGATGGCCTTCCAGCCATGCCACCGTTTCCGCATCGAGATGGTTGGTGGGTTCGTCAAGCAGCAGCAAATCGGGTTGCGATAACAAGAGCTGGCACAATGCCACACGGCGGCGCTCACCACCCGACAATTTCGACACATCGGCATCGTCTGGCGGGCAGCGCAAGGAGTCCATGGCCTGATCGACTTTGCTGTCGAGATCCCACAAGCCCTTGGCTTCGATCTCGTCTTGCAGCTTGGTCATTTCATCGGCGGTTTCATCCGAATAATTCATCGCCAATTCATTATAGCGATCCAGAATGGCCTTTTGTGCGGCCACGCCATCCATCACATTGTCGCGCACGGATTTGTTGGGGTCGAGTTCCGGTTCTTGCGGCAGATAACCCACCCGCGCCCCTTCGGCCACCCAACCGTCACCGGTGAATTCTTTATCAATCCCCGCCATGATTTTCAAAAGCGTGGATTTACCTGACCCGTTGACACCCAAGACACCGATTTTGGCATCGGGATAAAAGGACAAATGCACATTGTCCAAAACCTTCTTGCCACCGGTATAGGTCTTGGTCAGACCCTGCATGTGATAAATAAACTGATAAGATGCCATGGCGGACCTGCTTTGATGATGAAATGGCGCAAAAGCCTTTGGGATGCGTGTCTAACCGCAGAAGCCCTCACGGGCAAGTCGCAATCGCAAGCCCCCAAGCCCCGCCCTCTCACCATGCGGAGCTTAAAAGGCACTTCACAAGGACGCCCGCGCGACTCACATCAGCGCGCGATGACGGGCGGCGCTCATGCATCGCGTGACGAGGCAAAGTGTGCGTGACCCAATCCAGATAGGGCCTGTTTTCGCCTATCCTGCTCTGGTTCAGGCTGGAATTTGGGCCGTTTTTTGCAGGATAGAGCATTTTTTTGCTCTATCTTGTGCTTTTTCCGCAGGGAACAATTGCACTCTGGCCCCATTCAAGATTATGAAATGGGCCTTGGGGGCCTGTAGCTCAATGGTTAGAGCCATCCGCTCATAACGGATTGGTTGCAGGTTCGAGTCCTGCCGGGCCCACCAAAAAACATTTTAGAATCAATGCGTTATAAAATCAGTTCGGCCTGAGTTGCATAAGGCCTCAAATCATACATAGAATATCTTTTGTAATGGCGCACGCGTAACGAGGCGCCGTGTAAAGCGTGGGACGAAACACTGAGGGTCTTAGCCCCAAGGGGGAATTTTGCAGCCAACAGATATAAAAAATCCTGAGTATTTTCATAAGGTTGTCGATTGCCAATGGGCCTGCCCCGCCCACACTCCGGTGCCTGAATATATCCGGCTGATCGCCGAAGGCCGCTATGCCGATGCCTTCATGATCAATTGGAAATCCAATGTTTTTCCGGGCATTTTGGGCCGCACCTGTGATCGCCCTTGCGAACCCGCCTGTCGGCGCGGGCGGATTGAGGAAGAGCCGGTGGCCATTTGCCGCCTCAAGCGCGTCGCCGCCGACTATAAAGGCGATATTTCAGCCAGAATGCCGCCCAAACCCCAACAAAAAAACGGCAAGCGCATCGCGTTGATCGGTGCCGGTCCCTCCTCTATGACGGTCGCGCGCGATCTCGCGCCTCTGGGCTATGATTTGGTGATTTATGATGGTGAGAAAAAAACCGGCGGCATGATCCGTACGCAAATTCCAAAATTCCGGTTGCCCGAAGAAGTCCTAGACGAAGAAATGGGCTATATCACCGCCATGGGCCCCGAAATGCGCTTGGGACAGCGTATTGATAGCCTCAAGGAACTTCTCAACGAATCCTATGATGCCATTTTTGTCGGGACCGGTGCACCAAAAGGCCGGGATCTCTTCATTCCGGGCAGGCAGGAAGCAAGCGCCCATATCCATATTGGTATCAACTGGCTGGCCAATGTTTCGTTTGAGCATGTAACGAAGATCGGCAAACGCGTCATTGTTCTGGGTGGCGGTAATACGGCCATGGATTGTTGCCGCACATCGCGCCGGCTGGGCGGTGAGGATGTTAAAGTCATTGTGCGCTCCGGTTTTGATGAAATGAAAGCCTCGCCCTGGGAAAAGGATGACGCCATCCGCGAAGATATTCCGATCCTCAATTATTTGGTTCCCAAAGAGTTCAAACACAAAGACGGCAAGCTGATCGGCATGACTTTTGAAAAGGTGAAAGCCGAATATGATGCCAAGGGCCGTCGCAACTTAGTGCCTGCCGGAGAGCCCGATCAATATTTTGAATGCGATGATGTGATTATCGCCGTTGGTCAGGAAAATGCATTTCCGTGGATTGAGCGCGATATCGGCCTTGCCTTTGATGATCGCTGGAATATGCCGGTGGTCGACGAGACAACTTTTCAGTCCACACTCGATAAAGTATTTTTTGGGGGTGATGCGGCTTTCGGCCCCAAAAACATCATCTGGGCTGTGGCCCATGGCCATCAGGCCGCCATCTCCATCCATAAATTCTGTCAAGGCGAGGATGTCAAAGACCGCCCACCCACTCATATGAATATCACCAGTCAGAAAATGGGAATTCATGAATGGAGTTATGACAATGCGATTTCGGTGAATGTGCGAACAGCCGTTCCGCATCAAGACACACATATCGCGCTTAAAAATTTACGGGCTGAAGTGGAATTGGGGTTTGACGACAGGCTGGCTTTGCGGGAAGCGCAACGCTGCCTCAATTGCGATGTGCAAACCGTGTTCAACAATACGCTGTGCATCGAATGCGATGCCTGCGTGGATATCTGCCCTGTCGATTGTATTACATTTACAGAAGACGGCGAAGAGCAGGATTTGCGGACACGCTTGAATGCGCCCTCCCTGAATCTCGATCAATCGCTTTACATCGCCAACGGTTTGAAAACGGGCAATATTCTCGTCAAAGACGAGGATGTCTGCCTGCATTGCGGCCTTTGCGCCGAACGTTGCCCCACAGGAGCTTGGGATATGGAACGGACATTGATCGATGTCGCACAAGCGGGGTCTGCATGCTGCACAAAGTAAACACACAGACTAAAATTCAAAGCATCAATGAATTTGTGATCAAATTCGCCAATGTGAACGGATCGGGATCAGCGAGCGCCAATGCGCTGTTTGCCAAAACAGTTCTCAGAATGGGTGTGGTCGCAACCCCCCGAAACATCTTCCCGTCCAATATTCAGGGTTTGCCGACATGGTATGAGGTCCGTGTTTCCGAGGCCGGGCATTTGGCCGCACGTGGCGACACCTGTGATCTAATGGTGGCCATGAACCCACAGACATGGGAGCAGGATATTCGTTCCATCGAACCCGGCGGATATTTATTTTACGACAACACACGGCATGTCGCAGCGGATCAATTCCGCAATGATATTACGGTGATTGGCGTGCCGCTGACACAAATGAGCAATGACGCCTATGAAAATCCCCGCCAGCGTCAATTGTTCAAAAACATCATCGGGCTGGGCGCGCTTGCAGCGCTGCTCGGGCTCGACACCAAAGCCATCGAAGATCTGTTTACCGAACAGTTCAAAGGTAAAGAAAAACTGGTCGCGGCCAATGTTCAGGCTTTGCATATGGGGTTTGATTGGGTGAAAACCCATCTCGATGACCCCGTTCACATCAAGGTCAAAGCGGCAAACACCGTCGGGGATCGCATTTTTGTGGATGGAAATACCGCGGCCTCGCTTGGTGCTGTCTATGGTGGCGCTACGGTTTGTGCATGGTACCCGATCACACCCTCCTCCTCGCTGGCTGAAGGCTTTGCGAATTATTGCGCGAAGCTGCGCGTGGACAAAGAAACCGACCGCAACAAATTTGCCATTGTACAAACAGAGGATGAGCTGGCATCCATCGGCATGGTGATTGGCGCTGCATGGAATGGCGCGCGGGCCTTTACCGCCACCTCCGGCCCCGGCATTTCCCTGATGCAGGAATTTATTGGTCTTGCCTATTTCGCCGAAATTCCGGCGGTTATTTTTGATGTACAGCGGGCCGGCCCCTCAACAGGCATGCCGACACGCACGCAGCAAAGCGATATCATGACCTGCGCCTATGCCAGTCATGGCGATACCAAACATGTCTTGTTGATCCCCGAAGATCCTTATGAGTGTTTTGAATTCGGTGCCTTGGCTTTTGATCTTGCCGATCGCCTGCAAACGCCGGTTTTTGTCATGCTCGATCTTGAAATCGGCATGAATGAACGCCTTAGCAAACCATTCCAATGGGATGACAGCCGAAACCTCGACCGCGGCAAGATCATGACGGAAGAGGATTTGGAAGCGGGAAATAAATTCGGTCGCTATCTCGATGTGGATGGAGACGGGATCCCCTTCAGAACCTATCCGGGAACCCATCCCAGCAAAGGTGCGTTTTTCACACGCGGCACCTCAAAAGACAGCATGGCGCGTTATTCCGAAGAAGGAAAAGACTATCAAGAGAATATGGAACGGTTGTTGAAAAAACACGATACGGCCCGCCATCTTGTCCCTGCCGCCATTGAAAAGCGCGCTGAAAAGCCCACACGCTTTGGCGTGATCTATTATGGTTCAACCAGCCCCGCCATGGATGAAGCCTGCCAATTGCTGGCGCAATCTGGAATTCATGTTGATCTGCTGCGTGTCCGTGCTTTCCCGTTTGGGGATGAGGTCAAAGCCTTTATCGCAGACCATGAAAAAACATTTGTGCTGGAGCAAAATCGCGAGGGACAATTGCGGTCTCTGCTCATCAACGAGCTTGAAATCAACCCCGCCATTCTTGTCAAAATCGTTCACTTCGATGGCGCACCCATCACAGTCGGTTTTGTCACCGATGTGATCTCCCACAAAATTTCCAGCTTGCAAGGGGCCTGACATGACATTTATGGCCAAACCCAAATTCCATCATCCGCAACTCCAAAAAAATGCGCTTGGTTATACCCGCCGTGATTATGAAGGGCCGGTGTCGACACTGTGCGCGGGCTGCGGGCATGACTCCATTTCAGCGGCTATCATCCGTGCCGTGTATGAACTGGATTTACCGCCCCACCGCATCGCCAAATTATCCGGTATCGGCTGCTCCTCCAAAACCCCGACCTATTTTCTAGGGGCGTCGCACGGCTTTAACTCGGTCCATGGTCGGATGCCGTCCGTGCTGACTGGCGCCAATCTCGCCAACAAGGATCTGATCTATCTCGGCATATCAGGGGATGGGGATAGTGCCTCGATCGGCTTGGGACAATTTGCCCATTCGGTGCGGCGCGGCGTCAACATGGTGTATATTGTCGCCAATAATGGCGTTTACGGACTAACCAAAGGGCAGTTCTCCGCCACATCCGACAAAGGGGCCAAATCAAAACGCGGTGCGCTCAACAAAGACGAGGCGATTGATCTTGTCGGCATGGCCCTGCAATTGGGCGCGACTTTTGTGGGCCGGAGTTTTTCCGGCGACAAAGACCAGCTCGTGCCTCTGATCAAGGCGGCGCTCAATCACAAGGGCGCAGCCTTTATTGATTGCTTGTCGCCTTGCGTGGCATTCAACAATCATGACGGCTCCACAAAAAGCTTTGACTATATTCGCGAGCATAACGAGGCGCTTAACAGTCTCGATTTCATTACCGGCCGTCAAGAAATCACAGTCGAGTACAAACCCGGCACCGTTGAAACGGTCACCCAGCATGACGGGTCGCGGTTACGCCTGCGCAAAATCGCCGATGATTATGATGTGCATGACCGCATTGCCGCTTTGAGCTATATGCAGCAACGGGCCGCGCATGGTGAGATTGTCACGGGCTTGCTTTATGTGGATCCAGAACCGCAAGATCTGCATGCACATCTCAACACCATTGAACAACCGCTCAATAGCTTGGGAACCCATGCGCTGGTACCCGGCCAAACGGCCTTGGATAAAATCAACGCCGCATTCCGCTAATAAAAAGAAGTCCTCAACTCATCCTAAGCGCGCAGAAAATTATGCGTGCGACCTCCTATTTTTGGACGAACAGAAAGTATGTAGTCATGTCTTTTAAAGTTTTGGTTTCAACACGGTTTTTTGATCCGGCTGCCGAGCAATTACTGACTGACCACAAGTGCGAACTTGTCCGGACCGGCCTTGCCTATGATGTGCAAGACGACACATTGGATAGCGCAGCCCTGAACCGCCTTCTTGAGGGAGTAGATGCGTGGATTGTTGGCACCGTCCCTGTGACACGGGACTTGATGCTGGCACATCCGCAATTAAAAGTGATCGCCCGCCGGGGCGTCGGCTATAACAATGTCGATATTGCTGCAGCGCGCGAACTCAACAGACATGTCACCATAGCCTCTGGCGGCAATGAGGCATCGGTTGCCGATCATGCTTTGGCCATGTTTTTAAGTCTCGCCAAAAAATTGAACGAAGGACACACGGCCTTGCAACAAGGGCGCTGGTCCACGTTTGTGAGCACGGAAGTGTTTGAAAAAACTGTGGGCCTGATTGGTTTTGGTCGCATCGCCCGCGCTGTTGCCAAACGCCTCAAGGGGTTTGATGCAACGGTTTTGGCCTATGACCCCTTTGCCGATACAAAAGCCGGTGAAGAAAGTGGCGTGCGTTTTGTTGAACTTAATGAACTGCTTGCGCAATCGGATTATGTCAGCCTGCATTTGCCGCTGAACAAAGACACCAAGCATCTCATCAATGCCCAAGCGATTGCTCGCATGAAGCAAGGGGCTTTTCTTATCAATACGGCACGCGGGGGCCTCATTGACGAGGCTGCCTTATTAGCCGCATTGCAATCGGGACATTTGGGCGGTGCGGGTCTGGATGTTTTTGAAAACGAGCCCGATTTGCAAGACCCGATTGTCAAACAATTATTGATGCATCCCCATGTGATTGGATCGGCCCATGCCGCCGGTTCTAGCGAAGAGGGCTTGCAACGCACCAATCGGATTGCGGCCCAAACCGTGATTGATCTTTTAAATGGCCGGACCATCGATCCCGCCTGTTTGGTCGTTTGAACAAGGCGGCTTGGCCTTAAGGCATGGGGCGCATAGCCCCTTTCATCCTTACATTTCCAAATCGGCTTTGCGTCTTTCAATGGCTGAGACAAGATGAAATCCTAGAGTCCTGAAAGGCTCGGGCGCAATCCAATTTGCTCGTCCATAGACAGACTGCAAGGCCTCTTGCGGATCGCCCGTGACAATCATTTCTGCCAAACGTTTGCCCAAAAGCGTGCCTTTCACAACGCCCGATCCATTACAGCCCGCGGAAGCATAGAGCCCCTGTTTGATTGCCCCCCAAAGCGGCGAGCCATTCATGGTCAAAGCGGTTGTTCCACCCCATACATGTTCTAACGACACATGTTTGAGCATGGGATAGCGTCGCTCGAAACATCCGGTCAATGCGTGTTGAACGGCCTGCGGCGCAAGCGGCTTTTCATAGGCATAGAGCGAACGAACCATCAGGCGGTTATGATCAACGCGCCGCACGGTTGTGCCCAAACGATGCGCCGGTAACACGCCCCAGACCGGATCACCCAAATGGGCAGCATCCCTAGAATCCATCGCAGCCGTCAATGCCGCATAGGTATAAATGGTCACCAGCCTGTCACGCCAATGGCCGAATTGTTTGATGGCTGCATTGGTGGCAAAAATAACGATATCGGCAGTGATGTTTGCTTCTTGGGTCATCACCTGCCATGTTGCGCCACGATCGCTAGGTTGAACCTCTCTGACAATCGTGTTCTCATAAAGTGTGATGGGATCAGGCAATGAATCCGCCAGTCCTCTGATCAGCTTTGCGGGCTGCATCAGATAGCCTTCCTCGATACGCAAACCGCATTGATAATAGTCCGTGCCGATAAAGGCTTTTAAATCCTCGCGCTTGAGATAGTGATGCGCAAATCCATGCGCCTGTGCGCCCTCATGCATGGACCTGATTTTTTGACTCCCCAGATCCGTGGCCGCAGCGGTCACACGGCCAGAGCGGATGAGATCGGCATCAAACCCACCCGCCGTCATGATCGTTTTGAGATAATCAAAACCCTCTTCGCAAAAAGCGTTTATGCGCTCGGCCCGCGGCATTTCAGACAAAGAAAGATCTATTTTGGAATCGCGCGGCGTCATAAATCCTGAATTGCGCGCCGAAGACCCCTCGCCGATTTCTGACCCCTCCAGAACAAGGATGCTCTGACCGGGGTCAAGCTCATGCAAACGGCGCGCTGCGGCAAGGCCGGTATATCCGGCACCAATCACCACATATTTTGCCCGCATCACGCCCATGGCTTGCGGACGGGGCAGACGTTTTGGCAATAGCGCATTCCATCCGCAAGGATCGCGATAATCCGGCAATTGTGCATGACCCATCGACAAAGCCTTTCCGGTGCTTTGGTTGCCTTTTGCTGCAACGGCTATATCGTCCCTCGCAAAGCAGAGCTAGCCATAATCGCCTTGGCACTCTTTGATTTCAAGATTTTATCTGCTTGTTACAAACATGTTGAGTATCCCTTTTGATGCATGGCTGGCTTGCATGTGATTTGAACCGGAGACGCTTTGTCTCCCCTGTAATCCGCTGTGATCATCGCAGACACGCGGTGAAAGCGCGCCAACATCCAGAATGGTTGGACATTCACGCCATGATTTCACTTGCGATTGCGGCCAATCTAGTCATCTTATTCAAAGGCTCCACGACCGTTTGAGCGGTTTTTGAGCCAGAGATGAAGTCCTGATCGCCACACGGTAAGCCCATGCGTTATTCCCTCGGCAGCCTGCTCTTGAACGCCTTCACCGGCCAGCGACACTGGAATCCGGCGTGGCGCAGCCCAGACCCCAAACCCCATTATGATGTTTTGATTGTCGGGGGTGGCGGCCATGGATTGGCAACGGCCCATTACCTTGCCAAGCATCACCAGGTTGGCCGGATTGCGGTGCTTGAAAAAGGCTATGTCGGCTCGGGCAATGTGGGACGCAACACAACATTGATCCGCTCGAATTATCTGCTGCCGGGCAATACGGCTTTTTATGAATTGTCGCTGAAATTATGGGAAGGGCTTGAGCAAGACATCAACTTCAATGCCATGGTCTCCCAACGCGGCATCATCAACCTCTGCCATAGCGACGGCCAGCGGGACGCCTATATGCGACGCGGCAATGCCATGCATCTCAATGGTGTTGATGCGGAATGGCTTGATGCAGAGGCGGTGCGCGCTTTGCTGCCGCAATTCAATTATGACAATGCGCGCTTTCCCATCAAGGGCGGATTGATGCAAAGGCGCGGCGGCACAGTGCGCCATGATGCCGTTGCCTGGGGCTATGCGCGGGCGGCAAGCCAGCGCGGTGTCGATATCATCCAGCATTGCGAGGTAACAGGGCTCAAAATCGAAAACGGCATGGTCAAGGGGGTGGAAACAACGCGTGGCCCGATCGAAGCCGGCAAAGTTGCTCTGGCAGGCGCGGGCCACTCCTCCCAGCTTGCAGCCATGGCTGAATTGCGCCTGCCCATTGAAAGCCATGTTTTGCAAGCCTTTGTCAGCGAAGCGATCAAGCCCGTCATCGACCATGTCGTCACATTCGGGGCGGGGCATTTTTATGTCAGCCAATCCGACAAAGGCGGCCTTGTTTTCGGCGGCGATATTGACGGCTATAATTCCTATGCCCAACGCGGCAATTTGCCGGTGGTCGAAGATGTCATGGAATCGGCCATGGCTTTATGGCCCGCATTGGGTCGTTTGCGTGTGTTGCGCAGTTGGGGCGGCGTGATGGATATGTCCATGGATGGATCCCCGATCATTGATCACACGCCCATTGAAAATCTTTATCTGAATGCGGGATGGTGCTATGGCGGCTTTAAAGCCACACCCGGATCAGGCTATTGCTTTGCGCATTTGATCGCCAAGGACGAAGCCCATCCCACCGCCCAACAATTACGCTTGGATCGGTTCCAAACCGGCGCCTTGATTGATGAAAAAGGCGTGGGCGCTCAGCCCAACCTGCATTAGGAGAGACAGATGCGTTTAACCTGCCCCTATTGCGGTCCGCGTGACAGCCGTGAATTCACCTATAAAGGCGATGCAACACGCATACGCCCCGCTGATGACGACAAGATGTTTGACTATGTCTATGTGCGCGATAATCCCAAAGGCCTGCATCAAGACTATTGGTTGCATCAGCCCTGCCGCAATTGGCTCGTGGTCGAGCGCAATACTGCGACCCATGAGGTCACGTCCGTCACAGCGGCGGCGCAAAGGGAGGCCAAGCCATGACGGGCTTTCGCATTGGCACGCCACCCACACTCGATCAAAGCAAAGTGTTGCGCTTTCGCTTTGATAACAAAATCTATCATGGTTTTGCAGGAGACAGTCTGGCATCGGCACTGATCGCCCATGGCGTTCGGCTTGTCGGGCGTTCATTCAAATATCACCGTCCGCGCGGCTTTTTATCCGCCGGTATTGAAGAGCCCAACGGCCTGCTGAGCGTGGGAGAAGGCGCGCGCCTCACGCCCAATATCAAAGCCACAATGCAGCCGCTTTATGACGGGCTTGTGGCACAAAGCCAAAATCGCTGGCCCTCTTTGCAATTTGACATGATGGGCGTCAATGATTGGTTCGCCAATCTGCTGGCCGCCGGCTTTTATTACAAGACCTTCATGTGGCCTGCGTCTTTCTGGGAAAAAGTCTATGAGCCACTCATCAGACGGGCGGCCGGTTTGGGTCAAGCCGCCAATCTGCCGGACCCTGATCACTATGCACAGGGCAATCTCTTTTGTGACTGCCTGATTATTGGTTCGGGCCCTGCAGGATTGATCGCCGCCTTGGCGGCCGGACGTGCAGGCCTGAGGGTGATCCTGTGCGAACAAGATTTTGTATTGGGCGGGCGTCTCCTGCACGAGGGAGACAGTTTTTTATCTTTGTCCACGCAAGACTGGCTTACCGAGACACTGCAAGAACTTGAAAGCCTCCCCACTGTTCGGATCATGAAACAGACCATGGTGTTTGGCCATTATGACGGCGGCACCTATGGTGCCATTGAGCACAACGCCGCCTATTCCATGGCAACCTCTGCTCAAGAACCCCGTCAAATATTCTGGCGGATTGTGGCCAAGCAAAGCATTTTAGCCGCGGGCGCGATTGAGCGGCCTCATCTGTTCCCCAATAATGACCGCCCCGGCATCATGCTGGGCTCGGCAGTGCGCAGCTACCTTCATCGCTATGGAACGGCCTGCGGGCACAGCACGCTTGTCTACACCAGCCAAGATGATGGCTGGCAAACAGCCTTTGATTTGAAAAAGGCCGGATTGGCCGTGATCGCCATTGCCGATACGCGCTCAATGATCCCCCAGCATCTGGAAGCGCAAGCATGGCAGTATGATCTTCCCATTCTCAAAAATGCCTGTGTGACAGAAACTACAGGCCGCCTCTCGCTGAACAGTGTAACGATCACGCATGAGGGCGGGCGTGAAACCTTTCAATGTGACACGCTCGCTGTTTCGAACGGCTGGACCCCCACCCTTCATCTCACAAGCCACCAAGGCAGCAAGCCCATATGGGATGCAAGCCGCCATATGTTTTTACCCTCTAAAATGCAGCAGGGATTGCTGTGTGCAGGCGCTGCAAACGGTGCGATGGGGCTTGGTGAATGCCTTGCATCGGGACTGACTGCGGCGAACCGCATGCTTGAACAATTGGATAAACAACCCCAAAAAATCATCCTGCCGGAGACACCCGCCCCTGTCTTGCAAACAGCCTCTTTTTTTCATCCCACCCAAACCGGCAAGGCCTTTGTTGATTTCCAACATGATGTCACCACAAACGACATTCACTTGGCTTATCAAGAGGGATATCGTTCGATTGAACATTTGAAACGCTACACAACGCTGGGCATGGGAACGGATCAGGGCAAAACATCCAATATGGCAGGGCTCGCTATCATGGCTGAATTGTGCGGCCAGACGCCTGATGCGGTTGGAACAACGGTGTTTCGGCCGCCTTTTGAACCGATTGCCATCGGCGCTTTGGCGGGCCACCATGAAGGCAAGCATTTCAGAACAACGCGCTTGAGTGCGGCGCATTCAGTGTGGGAAAAAGAAGGCGCTGTGTTTGTCGAGGCCGGGCAATGGCTGCGCCCGCAATATTTCCCCAAAAAAGGGGAAACCCATTGGCGCGAAACGGTTGATCGCGAAGTGGTGACCACGCGCCAATCGGTCGGGCTTTGTGATGTCTCGACTTTGGGTAAAATTGAAATAACCGGCAAAGACGCTTTGGCCTTTTTGGATTTTGTCTATTGCAATCCGCTCAAAAGTCTGGCGGTGGGCAAAACACGCTATGGCCTCATGCTGCGGGAAGACGGTTTTGTCTATGATGACGGCACCATTGCCCGCCTCGAAGACAACAGATTTGTCATCACAACAACCACTGCCCAAGCGGTGGGGGTCATGAACCATCTTGATTTTTGTCATCAAGTGCACAAACCGCATTGGGATGTCCGCATGGTGTCTGTCACGGAACAATATAGTCAATTTGCCGTTGCCGGACCGCAATCGCGTGCTTTGCTAGAGCGTGTCATCGGCCAGCAAATTGATTTGTCCGATGAAGCCTTTCCCTATCTCGCCTGCAAGGAATTTTCTCTGGCTCCGCATATCAAAGCCCGCTTGTTCCGTTTGTCTTTTTCGGGCGAACGTGCCTATGAGCTGGCTATTCCTGCGCCCTATGGCGAGGTCTTGGCACAAACACTGATCACTGCGGGCCAAGACTTTGGCCTCACGCTTTATGGCACAGAGGCCTTGGGCGTGATGCGCATTGAAAAAGGGCATAGCGCAGGCAATGAGTTAAATGGCATGACGACCGCCGGAGATTTGGGCCTTGCCCGCATGGTCTCGAAAAGCAAAGATTTTATTGGCCGCGTGATGGCGCAACGCCCTGCCTTGACAGATCCGGACAGGCCGCAGCTTGCAGGCTTTCGTCCTGTTCAACCGCAAGACCAATTTGCAGCAGGCGCGCATGTGTTTTCCAAAAACGTACCGCACAGCATTGAATATGATGAAGGCTATCTCACCTCCGTGGCCTTCTCGCCCATCTGCGGTTCACTGATTGGTCTTGGCTTGATCCGCAACGGACCGCAACGCCATGGCGAAGTTATTATTGCCTATGACAGCATGCGCGGACGCAAAACCGAACTCGAAATTGTGTCGCCCTGCTTTTATGATCCCGAAGGAGTGCGTCTCAATGGATAATCTCGTTTGGACAAAACAAGCATTATGGGACACGTATCTTGACGGGCTCGCTCATCACTCCGAGCATGGCAGTGCCGGTGTTGTTGTCACACCCATCGAGCATGGCTTTTCAGCGGATCTTTTATTGCCGCGGACCTCGCCACCCACGCTGCATCAGGATGTGCCTGCATTGGGCGTTTCCAAAACACATCAAGGCGTGCGCCTCGCCTGTCTCACCCCATGGCATTATCTGGTGCATGCCAATGAGAGACCGGATGCCGCTTTTTTCAAAACCCTTTTTGGGTCTGATAATAGCATGGTGGATCAAACAGGGGCTCGCGCCGCCCTTATGGTGTCAGGGCCCAAGATACAGGACTGTTTGCGCAGGGGCGTGATGATTGATCTTGACCCGTCTGTCTTTCCGATTTCTGCCTTTGCATCAACCTATGCCGGACATATCAATCTCCACATCACATCACTTGGGCAGGATGGCTTTGAATTATCCTGCGCGCGCAGCATGGTGGGATCATTCTGGCATTGGTTGTTGCAAACTGCCGCCCCTTTTGGCCTCGCCCGCGGCCATTAACGCCCATTGATCGCCTGCAATTCAACGCGCCATATCCTGCAATGCCCGTGCGGCTGCAAAGACACGGGGCCATCCGCGTGCTCGATCCTGATTGCATCCCCGCAAGGGATCCGCATTTCGGTGCCCTTTGACACACATTGCAATTCACCTTGGCTGACATAAATAACCGCAAGATCACCCGCTCCTTGCCACGTCTGCGGGGCTTTCAGATCGACGCGCTCTACTGTGGCTAACCACGCGCCGCGCCTGACCATGACATTTAAATCCGTAATCGGACCTTGGCCCAAAACCGCCTCCACCAGCACATCACCGGCGAAAGAAAAGGCTTGGCTTTCAGGCGTCAAACGACAAGCGGGTTTGCCATCGATGATCAGATCCATCCTGTCACCATCAAGCACTGCCAAATGCCGGTCAATCTGAGGAAAATTGGAAAAGGCTCCATCCTGCGCCACACGCGCCATGCTGATGCGCCATTGAAAATCATCCAAACCGGCACCATCCGGATCATTCAGAATTTCAATGGTTTCACCCCCGCCATTTTTCCACGGCATGGATTTGAAATGCGATTTCGGCAGATGACGCATGGACAACCTCACAACGAATGACGGGCGGCAAAATCAAGGCACAGGCTGAACCAGATTTTCAGCAACTCTATCGCTGGAGCGGCATAGTGTTCATCATAAGGTTGCGGCCAATTCTTGAGGTCTACATCCCCCAAAGGTTCGGGCATATAGGTCCGGCACGCCATTTCCATCTGGACAGCATGAACGCCCTCTGACGGTTTGCCAAATGCACGCGTAATATATCCGCCTTTGAAGCGCCCATTGTGAATATGCGTGAAAGCGGGCATGCCAGCTGCTGCCTGCAATAAAGAGTTGGCGAGTTCAGGGGCACAAGACGCTCCCGAATTTGTTCCCAAATTCAAATGCGGCAATGTACCCTCGAACAAACGCGGGATCACAGAGCGGATCGAATGGCAGTCATAAAGCACAACGGTTTGATGCTGCCAACGCAGCCTGTCGATTTCATGGCCAAGAGCCGCGTGATAGGGATCAAAATACAGGGCTTTCCGCTCATTGATGGAGGCTTGATCGGGTTCATGCCCGCTTTGGTAAAGCGGCTCCCCGTCAAATGTCGTGCTGGGGCACAAATCCGTTGTGGCCTGTCCGGGATAGAGCGACTGGCCGGAGGGGTCGCGATTCACATCAATGACGGTTCGTGAAATGGACGTATGAATGATGGTTGCATCAAAGTGATGGGCAAAATCATAAAGTCGCTCAATATGCCAGTCCGCATCCTTGCGTGCACGCCACACGGACACCAAATGCTGATCATAGGGCGCTGGGATTTCAAGGCCCGTATGGGGAATGCTGACGACAAGCGGGGCTTGGCCGCGACGCACTGTTAACCAGTCTTTTTTGTTTTGCACATTGCCCCTTCAAAGTGTTTTAATTTTGCTTTTGCCATGGCTTGCTTGATTGACAGCGCATGGCAGACAAGAGAGCATAATAGACCAAGCGAACAATTCAACAATGATCAAGCCTGATTTTAATTTCTGAAGCGTTCGTGACCCTCAGTGACTTGCCGGAGATGATGGTGCCCTCCCACTCTTATTATTTTGATCATGTTTTTTTGGATGCGGGCTGGCAATCGGACTGTCTGGTGACGGTTAAGGACGGTGTGATCAGCCAAATCGATCCTGCGCCTTCCCCCTCCTCCATCGCGGCAGCGGAGTCGATCAAAGGCTGGGCTTTGCCCGGCCTGCCGAATTTACACAGTCATTGCTTCCAGCGCGGCATGGCCGGATTATCAGAGCGGCGCGGACTCTCCAGCGACAGTTTCTGGACATGGCGGGAGGTCATGTATCGTTTTCTTGATCGACTGGATCCGGAAGCGGTCGAGGATATCGCCGCATTCGCCATGCTGGAAATGATTGAACGCGGCTATACGGCTTTGGCAGAATTTCATTACCTGCATCACGATCCGCAGGGCAATCCCTATGCAAACCGCGCCGAAATGGCCGAGCGCATCATAGCCGCCGCTCACAAGACTGGCCTGTGTCTCACCCTGCTGCCGGTTTTTTATGCGCATGGCAATTTTGGCGGACAAGCACCGCAAGAGGGGCAACGCCGTTTTATCAATTCGCTGGATGGTTATGAGCAGCTTCTGGGTGATACCGAACGCGGACTGCATGCTTTGCAGGATGGCAAAATAGGCGTGGCACCCCATAGTTTGCGGGCCGTCACCGAGCAGGAGCTTGCCTATTTGCTGACACTTGCTCCCGAAAGCCCGATCCATATCCATATTGCCGAACAGCTGAAGGAAGTCACTGATTGTGTGACATGGTCTGGCGCACGCCCTGTGGAATGGCTTCTTGATAAGATGCCCGTCGATCATCGCTGGTGCTTGATCCACGCCACCCATATGAATGAGAGAGAGACACAACAACTGGCTGCCAGCCAAGCCATTGCAGGCCTCTGCCCGATCACGGAGGCCAATCTTGGCGACGGCATCTTTCCGGCCACCGATTTTATAACCTCTGGCGGCGCCTTTGGTGTGGGTTCAGACTCCAATATTGAAATTTCCGCGGCACATGAATTACGCTGGCTGGAATATGGTCAACGCCTCAATCTGCGCGGACGCAATATGTTGGCCTTGGAGGCAGGACAATCAACAGGGGAAGCCCTTTATCGCATGGCATGCCGCAGCGGCGCGCAAGCGCTGAACCAAGCCATTGGGTCGATTGCTGTCGGCAAGCGTGCCGATTTTGTTGTGTTAAATGAAAACCATCCAAGCCTTGCCGGTCATAAGAGCGACAGCATCATGGATAGCTATCTCTTTGTTGCAGGCCATGATGCCATTGATCGCGTGATCGCGAGTGGCAAGACATGGGTCATGGGTGGACGCCACCACCATCATGACGACATCACCCGCAGATACCAAGCCTGCATGAAACGGATTCTGTCTTAACTGTCCACTGTCACGAGGCGATATGGTCCCGCCAGACATCGCGCGCGCGGAACCAATAGGTCATGAGAGGCAAGAACCACGGCCTGCCGTCATAAAATGGCAAGGGCTTGAATGCGATATCATCAAAGGCTGTGGCGCCCTGCTTGTCACCCAAAACTTTCAGCGCGAGCTTGTGCCCCAGATAGGTCATCAACGCCACGCCTGATCCATTGCAGCCCAGCGCATACCAAATGCCGTCACGCTGGCCAATGGCCGGCAAATCACTGCGCGTCATAGCAATATTTCCGGTCCATGTATGGGTAATGGCCACATCGTGCAAATCAGGAAACAATGCAACCAATTCCTGCTGCAAGCGTGTGCGCGCCTCTTCCAGAGGGATGGGATGCAGGGCCGCACGTCCTCCCAGAATAATCCGCGTCCCGTCCGGTGACGGGCGGTAGTAAAGATGCTTTTCACGGGTTTCAACGACCATTCGCCCGTTGGGGATCAGGGCTTTGACCCTGTTGGGGCTGATCGATTGTGTGGCGATCAAAAAACTCGGCATGGGCACCAAGGCTGAGGCCTGTTTCGTAAAAGGGGCAGAGGTATAGCCATTGCTTGCCAGCAAGACATCGCGCGCTTCAATCACGCCTTTGCTTGATGTCACACGAAAGCCAGAAGGGGTTGGCTCGATGGCGGTGACGGGCGCATAGCCAAAAACACGTGCCCCCGCAGCACGGGCTGCCGCCAAGAGGCTTTGATGATAAAGCGCTGGATGCATCCCGCCATGGGAATAAAACAACAATCCACCCTGATAGGCGTCAGAGGCAATTTCCCTGTGCATATCGGCTTTGGCAATGACCTCGACAGGCAGGCCAAAATCGCGCTGCAACAAATCGGCCTCACGGCCCATTTGATTATAGTCGGCAGCCGTCCATGCCCCGCGCAGACGTCCCACCTCTTGCAACTCCGCATTCAATCCGCGTGACCGGATCAAATCCTTGATATGCTCGAGGGATGCCATGCCCTCTAAAACCAGCGCACGGGCCTTCTCCTGCCCATATTTTTTGATCAGCATCCCATAAGACAAACGATGTCCGTGCCCGATCATGCCGCCCGAACGGCTCGATCCGCCAAAACCGGGCGGGCCTGCATCACACACAACCACATCACGTCCCGCTTCCGCCAAGCGCAAAGCCGCCGTCAGGCCCGCATAGCCCGCCCCCACCACCAAACAATCACACTGGGCGGGAAGCGTGGCATCCGTTTCCACCTCGCGCGGCGCGGCGTCCCACCAAAATGGCTTGGCAGATTGCAATGACATGTCCATGATCGCACTCCTTTTCACCAGATTAGCCCAGACAGTTCGTCTTCGAAAGCGAGCAATGGCTCGAAACAATCAAAAAAAGAGGGGCCCCATGCTCGATCTCAACAACCGTGTCGTTCTGATTTCAGGCGCCAATCGTGGCATCGGCCTTGCCCTTGCCACGCGCCTTTATGAGGCAGGCTGCTTTTTATCTCTGGGCGCCCGGGATCCTGAATCCCTCGTCTCTTTTCTTGCGGATAAAAATAAGGCGCGGGTTCACGTCGCGCGTTATGAGGCCACAGACTGGACAAGCCATGAACTATGGGTGTCCGCCGCGCTCGAACAATTCGGAAAAATCGACGCGCTGATCAACAATGCCGGAATCGGCTCGCATCAAACCATTCGCACCATCTCGGAAACGGAATTAGACGCGGTCTGGGCCGTGAATTGCAAGGCGCCGCTGCACATGATCCAACTGGCCTTGCCACATCTCGAACAATCGGGATCGGGGCGGGTGATCAATATCGCCTCCCTTTCGGGAAAACGCGTCAGAAACGATCATATCGCCTATACGATGAGTAAATTTGCGGTGTTGGCTTTGTCGCATTCCACCCGCAGAATTGGCTGGGAAAGCGGCGTTCGCTGCACTGCACTATGCCCCTCCTTTGTGTTGACCGATATGACGCGGGGGTCGGATAAGATCAAAGAAGCGGATATGATCGACCCCAAAGACCTTGCCGAACTCGCGACCACACTGCTCACACTGCCCAATACGGCGTCTGTTGCAGAAATTATGGTCAATTGTCGTTTGGAAGATATGTTTTAAATAGCATCTATCCACACCCCCCTTGCATAGGCCTGCAACCTCGCACAGTATAGCGGCCTAATCATTTGGGGATGGATTATGATGAAAAAGAATCTAGCAATCGCGCTTACATTGGCTGCGGCCTTGAGCGTTGGGTCTGCTTACGCTCAAAAAAAATCACTGGTCATCGGCATGGGATCGGCAGATGCCGGAAAACTTGATCCGCATTTAGCCTCGACCACACCCGACAAAGGCCTGCTCAATTATATTTTCAATGGCTTGGTGCGGTTAAAGCCCGGCACCGCAAGCCCTGACTTTATCGAGCCGGATCTGGCTGAAAGCTGGACTGTGAATCCAACCGGTACAGAATTTACGTTCAAGATTCGCCAAGGCGTCCAGTGCCATCACGGCTATGGTCCATTCAGTGCTGAGGATGCAGCATTCTCGATCAAGCGCGCTGCCAATAAAGCCACCTCCTCTTATTCCGGTGACTTTGCCGCTCTTGAAAAGGTCGAAGCGCTCGATGCGTCCACACTGAAAATTACCTTGAAAAACCCTGTGGCCGGTTTCCTTGGCTATGTCGCCAATATTAACGGCGGCAATATGGTTTGCAAAAAGGCCGTGGAAGAAATGGGTGACAATTTCGGCAAGAAGCCGATTGGCACGGGCCCCTTTGAATTTGCCGAATATCAGCCGCAGCAATTTGTGAAGCTGGTTGCCAATAAAAAATACTTCCGCGGCGCTCCGCAGCTGGAAGACATCACCTATCGCTATATCCCCGCCGATTCCAGCCGCGATCTGGCCTTTCAGGCAGGCGAACTGGATATGATCTATGGCAAGCAGGACCAGACATGGGTTGACCGCACCAGCAAATTGCCGGGCGTAAAAGTGAAAGCGATGGAACCCGGCGAATTGTCGACCCTTTTCCTGAACGTGAACTCCAAGCCGCTTGATGATATTCGCGTCCGTCAGGCCATCGCCCATGCCATCGACCGCAAGGCCATTGTGCAATTCAAAGGGGCGGGTTCATCACGTGAAGCGGTGTCTGTTGTGCCCTCAGGTTATTTCGGCACAGACGAGAAGGCCCCGCTTTATCCTTACGATCTCGACAAGGCCAAAAAGCTTCTGGCTGAAGCAGGCTATCCGAATGGTGTGACCATCAAGACAATCCACACCACTTTGACAGGCATGCAAACCTTTATCGAGGCTGTGCAGGCCCAATTGAAAAAAGCGGGCATCAATCTCGAAATCGAATTGGTTGAACACGCCACGTTCCACGCCCAGATCCGCAAAGATCTGTCGCAAGTGGTGCATTATCAGGCCGCACGCTTTCCGGTTGCCGATGTCTATCTGACGCAATTCTATGACTCGGCCTCTATCATCGGCACACCAACCGCTATTACCAACTTCACGCATTGTGATGTGGCCGATAGCGAAATCCGTGCTGCCCGTGTGGAAGCCGATGCCGCCAAGCAAAAAGCTTTGTGGAAGACAGCTCAAGAAAAGCTCGTGAAAAATGTCTGCGGTATTCCGGTCTATGAGCAGTTGCAGCTCTGGGCATGGAAAGACAATCTCGATCTTGGTTATGAGCTGCAAGGGTCCATCAACCTGTCGCCTCCCGTGACAGAAAAGACCCGCTTCACAAAATAATCCGACCGCTTCGAGGGGTCCGGATCTTCCATGAAGATCCGGACCCTCTCTCATTTGGATCATCCCAATGACCGCCTTCCTGATCCGACGTTTTCTCTTTGCCCTGGTCACCCTCTTTGCCGTTCTGACATTGGTTTTTGTGATTGTCAGAATTGTGCCGGGTGATCCTGCACAGGTCATTTTGGGAGATCAGGCCAGCCGTGAGGCCATTATCGCCTTGCGCAGCAAATTAGGCTTGGACCTGCCGTTGTTCGAGCAATATCGCTTGTTCATGCTGGGTGCTGTGCAAGGCGACTGGGGCACCTCGATGATGACGGGCCGCCCTGTGATCAGCGAAGTGCTGAATGTCCTGCCATGGACCATCGAACTGACGATTGTCTCGTTGATACTCGGGATTGCGCTTGGTGTGCCCTTAGGGGTGGCCGCTGCCTTGAACCGCAATCGGTTTATTGATTATGCGGTGCGCATCGGCTCTTTGCTCGGCCTGTCCTTTCCGCCTTTTGTGTCGGCCCTGCTTTTGCTGTTGGGCTTTGCCATTATCTTGCATTGGTTTCCAGTGATCAGCGCCCGTTCGGGCAGTTTTGAAGCGTGGTACCAATCCATCACTTTGCCCGCCATCAATCTCGGACTGATCACCGCTGCCTATATCACCCGTGTCACGCGCTCCGCCATGCTGGAAGTGTTGCAGGAAGATTATGTCCGCACCGCACGGGCCAAAGGCGTGCCATGGCCGGTTGTTGTTTGGCGGCACGCCATGCGCAATGCGCTGATACCGATCATTACCATTATCGGTCTTTATCTCGGCATTCTCATTGGCAATTCCGTCTTGACCGAAATTGTTTTCAGCCGCCCAGGCTTGGGCAAATTGATTGTCGGCGCGTTGAACCAGCGCGATTATACCATGCTGCAAGGCATGATGGTGATTTACACATTGGTGGTGGTGGTGGTGAATTTAGCGACAGATCTCACCTATGGTTTTGTTGATCCGCGGGTGAAATTCAAATGAAGATGAGCCCCCAAACGCCGGTCTCGCTGGGTCCGCGCTCACCCAAACGCCAGATGCTGCAGGCCGTGCTGAAGGCCTTTAACGCCAATAAGACCTCGTGGATTGGCTTGGTGATTTTCCTTGTGATTGCCCTGATGGCCATTTTTGCGCCGTGGGTGACAGGGCAAGATCCTCTCGAACAGGATATTCTGGTCCGCCTGAAACCACCCACCGAAGCGCATCTGCTCGGCACCGATTATTTCGGACGCGATATCTACAGTCGCATCATTTACGGCGCCCGCCTGTCACTGTTGATCGGCCTCACCTCCACGGCACTTGCCATGGTGATCGGCTCGGCCATCGGCATGATTGCCGGCTGGTATGGCGGCCGCATAGACACGCTGGTGATGCAGGTGATGGATATTCTCTTGGCCTTCCCGTCCCTGATCTTGGGCCTGATCATTGTGGCCATGCTGGGGCCATCCATCCTCAACATCGTCATTGCCATTGCCCTGACATCGATCCCGCCTTTTGCACGGATTGCGCGTGCGCCAACCATTGCTCTGAAAGAGCGGGAATTCATCGATGCCTGTCGGGCCTTGGGCTATTCGGATGCCCGTATTCTGATCATTCATATTTTACCGAATATCCTGCCGGAAATTTTGGTCATGGGATCGCTGTGGCTTGCCAATGCGATCCGGACCGAAGCCTCACTGGCCTTTATCGGTCTGGGCGTGAAACCCCCCGCGCCGACTTGGGGCAGCATGATCCGTGAGGGGTTTGAAAATATTCTCGATAGTGCGTGGCTGGTCATTGCACCGGGCGGTGCGATTTTGATTGTGATTTTTGCCTTGAACTTATTGGGGGACGGTTTGCGTGATGCCATCGATCCCAAGTTGAAGGATGAGGCATGAGCATGACGTCATCTGATCAACCCATTCTTTCGGTCCGCAATCTGTCCACCGCCTTTCGTGTGGACGGCCAATGGCGCACGGTTGTCGACACGCTGAATTTTGATTTGGCCCCGCGCGAAACCTTGGCTGTGGTGGGCGAGTCGGGCTCCGGTAAAAGCGTGACTGCTCTCTCCATCATGCGCTTGCTGCCTGAGATCAACAGTCGCATTCAAGGCGAGATTGTGTTTGAAGGCCAAAATCTGTTGGCCCTGCCTGAAAACGAGATGCGGACATTGCGCGGCAATCGTGTCGCGATGATCTTTCAAGAGCCGATGACAAGCCTCAATCCGGTACTGCCAATCGGTTTCCAGATCAGTGAACCTTTGATGTATCATCGCGGCATGGATCGGCAAACCGCCGACCGGGAAGCCCTGCGCTTGCTCGAACGGGTGCGCATTCCTGCTGCCGCTCGCCGTCTCAACGACTATCCGCATCAATTGTCCGGCGGCATGCGGCAACGCGTGATGATTGCCATCAGCCTTGCCTGCCGTCCGCATGTCTTGATTGCCGACGAGCCGACAACAGCACTTGATGTGACGATTCAGGCGGAAATTCTCGAGCTCATCAAATTGTTGCAAGATGAGGAAGGCATGTCCGTGATCTTCATCACGCATGACATGGGCATTGTCGCCGAAATCGCCGACCGCGTCTTGGTGATGCTGAAAGGGCACAAGGTCGAAGAAAGCAACACAGCCGACCTTTTCAGCCACCCAAAAGCCGCCTATACGCGCGCTTTGCTGTCAGCCGTGCCGCGGCTGGGTTCGATGAAGGGCATCAAAAATCCAGAACCCTTTGCCATCATTGACCCCGTAACCGGTGAGCCGCACAAGCCTGCCCCGCATGATTTCAGCGTGCCTGAGACAGCACAACCTTTGTTGCGTGTTCAAAATCTGGTGACGCGGTTTGATGTCCGTTCGGGTCTGTTTGGCAATGTTTCCGCGCGGGTGCATGCGGTTGAAAATGTCTCCTTTGATTTGCATGCGAGTGAAACACTTGCCTTGGTGGGTGAGTCGGGCTGCGGAAAATCAACCACAGGCCGCTCGCTGCTGCGGTTGGTCGAGCCCACCAGCGGAGACATCCAATACGACAATCAAAGTGTCAGAGATTTGGATGCGCAGGGCTTGCGTCATATGCGCCAAAGCATCCAGATGATTTTCCAAGATCCTTTTGCAAGCCTCAATCCCCGCAAAACGGTCGGTATGGCGATTGCAGAACCCATTCTGGTGCATGGTCTGGCGAGCGAAAGCGATGCCCCTGATATTGTCGCCGCCTTGATGCGGCGCGTTGGCCTTGAACCGTCCATGGCCAGCCGTTTTCCGCATGAATTTTCCGGCGGTCAACGCCAACGCATTTGTATTGCCAGAGCGCTGGCACTCAAACCCAAACTGATTGTCGCCGATGAAGCCGTTTCGGCTCTTGATGTGTCGATCAAAGCGCAGGTTGTCAATTTGCTCATGGAACTGCAGGCGGAAATGGGCTTGGCCTTTTTGTTCATTTCCCACGATATGGCTGTGGTTGAACGGATCAGCCATCGGGTGGCGGTGATGTATCTGGGCGAGATTGTCGAGATCGGCCCGCGCGATCGGATCATCAGCGAACCGGCCCATCCCTATACGCGCAAATTGATGCAGGCCGTTCCCATTCCCGATCCAAGCCATCGGCGTGGACGCCGTGCTTTGACAACATCCGAGCTACCCACACCCATGCGGTCGCTTGATTTCGTGCCGCCCGAACGCCATTGGATGGACCTGGGCCACGGGCATTTTGTCAGTGATCTCGTTCCCTGAAGGGGGCAAGACGCTTCGTGTCTGGCGCTGCCACAAAGCGCTTGACCTTTCTGGCAGGCGGTGCAGGTGGGCCTGATTCTGATGATTTTTCCGCAGAAATCATGTGCATCCCAGCGTTTTTATGGCTTCGATCTCTTGGAAACGTGACTTTTCCTATATAGTAAAGCCTCCGCTCACTCGGAGCGATGATTCGAACAGGATAGTCAAAATGGCACTTAAACCAGCTACCAAAGCCGCCCCGAAAGCCACGGCCGAAAAAGTCGAGGTGGTCACCATCAAGCACATCGCCGCCGGCATCGCTGAAGCACATGGGCTCACCAAAAAACAGACCAACGAAATCTTTGATGACTTCGTTGCTGCCGTTGTTAAAAGCCTGAAAAAAGGCGCCCGTATCCGCATGAGCGGCATCGGCATTCTGCAGGTTCGCAAGCGTGCAGCACGCATGGGCCGCAACCCTGCAACCGGCGAAGCCATCAAGATCAAGGCCAGCAAAAAGGTTGCTTTCCGCGTCGCGAAAGAGCTCAAAGAAGCCATCTAAGCGATACGGCCCGCATCGAAATGATGTTATGCTGGAGAGGGATCCTCTCCAGCATTTTCTTTTTGAACGGGCGTTTTTTAAAACCTCTCTGTCACGGGTTTTATTTTGGGGTTTCACATCTTTGTTTGAAACACCGCAGTCATACTGACTTTCTCTCACACTGGATATGAGCTGTGCCGCATCCCCTGCCCTCCCGACAAGATCATGCATGGTCAGACAAAGAGGATCAAAGCCTCACACAGGCCTATTTGTCGGGTGAACGGATCAGCGTGTTAGCGGCAAGCCATCAGCGTACGGAAGACACCATCCTGCATCGCTTGCACAGCCTTGGTATTCTCAAAACACAAAGGCCCACAGATAACGAGCCTGCCACAGACATTCCAAATAGCGATGACGCATTCGAAGCCCCGCAAGTGATCGATATCCCGACACAGCGGATCATAGATCAAATCCCCAGATTAAGTTATGAGGAAAGGCTGACCTTGCAATCAAACTGCAAGCGGCGCCTCCTGCAAGGCAATCCAAAACAAAAAACCGCCGCACGCTTTATTCTGGATGCCCTGCAAGAAGCCCCGCCAGCAAGCCCGCCCGATCCAGAACCCTCCGCACCAAGACGCGCGGCGAAAACACCCTTCGGGCAAAAGAAAAAAGAAACCAAACCGAGCAAAATCATGCCCCGCCGCGTCATGGCGCAATCTGATTTTGTTGCCGACCCCAGCTATGAAGCCTTGCCGGGCATAGCCGATACGCTGAAAGCGATTGATGCGCATAGTCCGGTTATTCTCGTGCTCGGGCGGGCTGGAACCGGCAAAACCACCTTGATCCGCTACCTCAAACAACGCCCCGGCGGCGAGACGCAGGCCATTGTTGCGCCAACCGGTGTTGCGGCTCTGAATGCGGGTGCGCAAACGATCCATTCCTTTTTCCAGCTGCCGCCGGTTTTGCTCAATCCCGATCAATTGGAATCGGGACGTTATTTCGGCCAGATCCATAAAAAAATGACGCGCCTTGTGATTGATGAAATCTCGATGGTGCGCGCCGATGTGTTGGATGCCATTGATGCGCGCTTGCGCGATATCAAAGGATCACAAGCCCCCTTTGGTGGCGTACAGGTTGTCATGGTCGGGGACTTCATGCAGCTGCCCCCTGTGGTGCGTGATGATGATCGGGCTATTCTGGAACAATTGGGCTACAAAACCCCCTTTGCCTTCAGCGCGCGCGTTCTGCAAAACATGCCCGTGGTGCGCATTTCGCTTGATCACGTGTTTCGGCAAAATGAACAAGACTTCATCGACATTTTGGGCCGCATTCGGGCGGGCATTGATCTCAACGAGACAGTAGACATCATCAATCAACGCTGTGTCGGCCCGCACAGACCCAACACAGCCCCCTTGTTATTGACAGCCACCTTGGCAGCCGCAGAGCGCTTTAACCGCGATGGTCTGGCGGGTTTGCAAGGCGAGGCAACGATTTTTACCGCCGAGACAAAAGGCAAATTCGAAGGCCTGCCGTTGCCGCAACAGCTGGAATTAAAAGCGGGTGCGCGCGTCATGGCCACACGCAATGACAGTGAAAAGCGATGGATCAATGGCTCTCTTGGTACGGTCACCGCCATTAAAGAGCATGACGTCTATGTGCGCTTCGATCACAGCCAAGAGGCCTTTCATGTCGAACAGGTGAAATGGGAAAAAATCCGGCAGGTCTGGAACAACGAAGCCGGTAAAATTGAAAACGAGGTCATCGGCACCTATGAGCAACTGCCGCTGATGCCAGCTTGGGCGATCACCATTCATAAAGCGCAAGGCCTGACACTTGACGATGTGCGGATTGATTTCGGCACCGGTGCGTTTGCACCCGGTCAGGTCTATGTCGCCTTGTCGCGTGTACGGACTTTGGAGGGCCTTTCGCTCAACAGACCCCTGCGCATATCGGATTTTTATTTCGAGCCCATGGTCCAGGCTTTTTTGAACGGCGAATGAGCATAAAGCCTTTAAAATCCATCCCGCAATGCATAGCTATACACAGTAGAATTGAAGTCGAGCTACTTATACTTGACATAATGCCATGCTATGAACCTATCCAACTCTTTCCTTGAAAAACATAAGCCCAATCGGAGATCACTGATGAGCGGACACACAGCAGACACTGCCGGAAAATGCCCTGTGATGCATGGCAGCCCCAAACAAGCCACCGCAGGCGCCAAATCAAACCGCGACTGGTGGCCGAACCAGCTGAATTTGAAAATCCTTCATCAAAATCCGAATCGCGGCAACCCGATGGGGCCCGATTTCAACTATGCCGAAGAATTCAAAAAACTTGATTTGAAGGCCTTGCAGCACGATCTCGTGCAGTTGATGACCGACTCCCAAGACTGGTGGCCTGCCGATTACGGCCATTACGGACCATTCTTCATTCGCATGGCTTGGCACAGTGCAGGCACCTATCGCACCGGCGATGGCCGTGGCGGAGCCGGTTCTGGCACGCAGCGTTTCGCACCGCTCAACAGCTGGCCGGATAATGCCAATCTCGACAAAGCCCGCCGTTTGCTGTGGCCCATTAAACAAAAATATGGACACAAGATTTCTTGGGCTGACTTGATGATCTTGGCAGGCAATTGCGCCCTTGACTCCATGGGCTTCAAAACCTTCGGCTTTGCTGGCGGTCGGGAAGACATTTGGGAGCCGGAAGAAGATATTTATTGGGGCAATGAAGACACATGGCTGGGCGACAAGCGCTATAGCGGTGACCGCGAATTGGAAAATCCGCTGGCTGCCGTTCAGATGGGCTTGATCTATGTGAATCCGGAAGGCCCCAACGGCAAACCAGATCCTCTTGCCTCGGCACGCGATATCCGTGAGACCTTTGCCCGCATGGCTATGAATGACGAAGAGACCGTTGCGCTGATCGCAGGGGGCCATACCTTCGGTAAAACCCATGGCGCGGCAGACCCCTCCCAATATGTCGGGCGTGAACCGGAAGGCGCAGGCATTGAAGAGCAAGGCTTGGGATGGATCAGCAGCTTTGGCAGCGGCAAGGGCGTGCACACTATCACCAGCGGTCTCGAAGGGGCTTGGACACCAGACCCCATCAAATGGGACAATGGCTATTTCGACACCCTGTTCGGCTATGAATGGGAACTGGTGAAAAGCCCCGGTGGGGCTTGGCAATGGGCCCCTCAAGGAGGTGCTGCTAGCGACAGCGTGCCCGATGCCCATGACCCCAAAAAACGTCATGCGCCGATGATGGCCACAACCGATATCGCGCTTCGGGAAGATCCTGCCTATGCAGCCATTTCCAAACGCTTCCACGAAAATCTTGACGAATTTGCCGATGCCTTTGCCCGCGCATGGTACAAGCTGACCCATCGCGACATGGGACCGGTAACCCGCTGCCTCGGCCCGCTGGTGCCCCCTGCCCAACTCTGGCAAGACCCTGTTCCTGTGGCCCATCACCCTTTGATTGATGCCAAAGATATTGCGGCACTCAAGCAACAAATCCTTGCTTCGGGCCTCACCATTTCTGAACTGGTTGCAACTGCTTGGGCCTCGGCCTCGACCTTCCGCGGATCAGACAAACGCGGCGGCGCCAATGGCGCGCGCATCCGTCTGGCACCGCAAAAAGATTGGGCTGTGAACCAGCCTGCGCATCTGGCCACGGTCTTGAAAAAATATGAGGCCATCCAGCAGGCGTTCAACGCAGCGCATCAGGGAAAGCAGCAGGTCTCGCTGGCTGATTTGATTGTCTTGGGCGGTGGTGTTGGGATCGAACAGGCGGCTCGTAATGCAGGACATGCCGTTGAGGTTCCATTCACACCGGGCCGCACCGATGCCACGCAAGAGCAGACCGATGTCGATTCTTTTGCGGTGTTGGAGCCTATCGCGGACGGCTTCCGCAATTATCTGAAAACAGATTATACGGTTTCCGCCGAAGAGCTGTTGATTGATAAAGCGCAATTGCTGACCCTAAGCGCTCCGGAAATGACAGCCCTGATCGGCGGCCTGCGTGTCTTGAACATCAATGTTGGCCAATCAGCTGACGGTGTCTTCACAAAAGACAGCACACATCTCAGCAATGACTTTTTTGTCAACCTGCTGGATATGGGCACGGTGTGGAAAAAGTCATCCGCAGCGGACAATCATTTTGAAGGGCATGACCGTAAAACCGGCGCTTTGAAATGGACCGCCACACGCGTCGATTTGGTGTTCGGATCAAATTCGCAATTGCGCGCTTTGGCGGAAGTCTATGCCTGCGATGACGCCAAAGACACGTTCGTGCATGATTTTGTCGCCGCATGGCACAAGGTCATGGAGCTTGATCGGTTTGATCTGGTCTAAAAAATAAAAAAGCCCGTGTCTCAACCCTTGCTTGAAGGGACAGACACGGGCGCTTTCTGATAAAAAAAGACAAAAGGGGAAACTGATGCTCGACCTCACAGAAAAAGTTGCGATTGTTACGGGAGCGGGCTCGGTTGGTCCCGGCTGGGGAAATGGCAAAGCCACAGCCGTCTTGCTCGCACGGCAGGGCGCGCATGTATTTCTGGTTGATATCAATGCAGAGGCTGTGGCGGAAACAAAGGCCATCATAGAAAGCGAAGGCAAAAGCTGCGCCGCCACCACCGGCGATATGATGGATGGGGCGCAGGTGAAAGACATGGTCGAGGCCTGTGTCGCACATTTCGGCAAAATTGATATTCTGGTCAATAATGTCGGCGGGTCCGAACCCGGTGATGCCGTCACGCAAACGGAAGAGGCGTTTGACAGGCAGATCGATTTTAATCTGAAAACAGCCTTTTTGGGTTGCAAATACGCCATTCCCTATATGGAAAAACAGGGCAAGGGCGCGATCGTCAATCTCTCCTCCATTGCAGGGATCAGGAATTTTCGCGGCGGACGTACCCATGTCGGCTATAGCGCATCCAAAGCAGCCATTATCCAGTTTTCGCGCTCAACGGCTGGGGCCTTTGCCAGCAAAAACATCCGCTGCAATACGGTTGTGCCGGGCCTGATGCATACGCCGCTGGTGGAATTCCGCCTCACCCGTCAATTGGGCAAGAATGACGCCGACGCCTTGATTGCCGATCGCAATGCGCAAGTGCCGATGGGCAAAATGGGAACGGCTTGGGACATCGCCCATGCGGTTTTATATCTGGTGTCCGATGAAGCCGGATTTGTTACCGGCACCGAAATCATTGTTGATGGCGGCATGAGTGCGGGCATGGGTACGTAACGCCCACGCCTGCAATTTTTTTGCTTCGTCAAGACGGATCACGCCGCGGCATCGGCCAAAATCAAATCTGATCCTTTTTCAGCCACCATCAAAACGGCGGCTTCCGTATTGGCAGAAACAATCTGCGGAATGATGGACGCATCCACAATCCGCAATCCCGACAGGCCATGGACTTTCAAAGCCGGATCGACAACCGCGCGCTGATCCACGCCCATCTTGCAGGTGCCTACCGGATGATAAATAGTCTGCCCATTACTGCGCGCAAAATCGAGCCATTGCGCATCGGTCTCAACCTGTGGCCCCGGTGACATTTCATAATCACAATAGGGCTCGAGTGCTGCTTGGCGCATAATATCCCGCGCCGCTTTCATGCCATCAATCAAACAGGTTTCATCTTCCCGAACAGACAGAAAATTCGGTTTGATCGACGGCATTTCATAAGGGTCTGAAGACTTCACATGGATCGTCCCCACCGATTGGGGGCGCAATTGCGTCACACCAATGGTCATGCCCGGTTTGTGATCCAGCGTGCGATCGGCGGCATTGGCGTAACTTGCATGCATAAAGAAAAACTGGATATCAGGCGTTGCGAGCTCTGGGCGGGTTTTGATGAAGGCATGCGCCAAGCCCGTCCCCAAGGTCAAAATCCCTCTGCGGGTGGCCAGATATTGTGCAACCGCCATGACAAGACGCACACCGCGGGCTTGCTCATTCAACGTCACCGGTTTTTTCACCCGCCAATTCATGCGCGTGCAATAATGGTCTTGATAGTTATGCCCCACTCCAGTCAAAGCATGCCGGACCGAAATACCGACCGATGTCAAATGCGCGGGATCACCGATACCCGATACTTCGAGAATTTGCGGCGTTTGCACAGCCCCCGCCGCCATCACTACTTCACGCGAAGCATGGGCCGTATAGCTTTGTGATTTGATTTGATAGGTAACACCGGTGACACGCTGCCCCTCAAGATTAAGACCAGTCACATGCGCATGACACCGCACCACCAGATTGGACCTGTTTTCCGCCTGCCTGAGATAGGCATCGGCGGCACTGAAACGGCGACCGTTTTTCTGTGTCACCTGATAATAGCCAAAGCCTTCTTGGGTCTCCCCGTTATAATCGGGATTGCGGGGATAGCCTGCCTGCACGCCCGCCTCGATAAAGGCTTCGGCGATTTCAGGCCTCAACTTGACGCGCTCAACGCTCATCGGACCATGACGCCCTCTTAAGTGCTCGTCACCATCCGCAAAGCTTTCAAGCTTTTTGAAATAGGGCAACACGTCATCCCAGCTCCAGCCGCGCGCGCCAGCTTGCGCCCAACCGTCAAAATCTTGTTGCTGCCCGCGCACAAAAATCATGCCGTTAATCAGGCTGGACCCACCAAGCCCTTTGCCACGCGGCACCACGATGGAGCGGTTATAGGTATTATCTTCGCGCTCGGTTTCAAAGCGCCAGTTAAAGCGTTTGCCCGTCAGCAATTTAGGGAAACCCGCCGGTATCGGAATCCAAAATCCGTTATCGCGCCCGCCTGCTTCCAGCATCAACACACGATAGCGCCCGTTCGCAGTCAAACGTTCGGCCAGAACACAACCGGCTGTGCCGCCACCCACAATGATATAATCAAAATGATCCATGCTCTGCGCTTTCACGATGGTGACCCTTGACGCGACAAAACTTTCCCCGGGTTCATGATATTCAAAGGGTCAAGAGCCGTTTTGATTTGCCGCGACAAGTGTAATTCAGGCTCCGAGCGGCGGCTTTCCAATTCCGCAACACGATATTGGCCGATGCCATGTTCAGCCGAAATACTGCCGCCCATCGCCATCACCACATCATGCACCATGTGGTTGATCAAAACCGGATCATGATCCTTAATCAGCACATTGTAATGCAAATTGCCGTCACCCAAATGGCCAAAACAGTTGATGATGGTTCCGGGCGCAGCCTTGGCCAAGGCCTCTTCCGCCGCTTGCAAAAAGTCTGGAATGGTGGGAATGGGAACAGACACATCATGCTTGACGCTTTTGCTTTGCTTGGCCTCAGACTCCGTGATGCGCTCGCGCAAGAGCCATAAGTCAGCGGCTTGCTTGCCTGATTCAGCAATCACACCATCATGCGCCAGTCCGCTCTCCAAAGCCTGTTCAAGCGCCTTTTCCACCGCTTCCCTGAGGCCTGACAAAGTTGCCCCCGCCTCGATCAACACATACCAGGCACTCGCTTCAATCGGACATTTGATGCCGAAATGCTGTTCGACCAGTTTGATGGAATATCCCGAAATCAATTCGAAAGCGGAAATTGAATCCCCCAATTCATTTTGGGCACAGACCAGAAAATCAAGCGCTTTCTGCGGATCGGCAACGCTCACAAGGACAGTGACTGTTTGCGTTGGGCGCGGCAGAAGCCGCAGCACAGCCGCAGTCACAATGCCCAGCGTGCCTTCGGTGCCGATAAAAACCTGTTTCCAGTCATACCCCGCATTGTCTTTGCGTAAATGCCGCAAACCATTCACGATGCTGCCATCGGGCAGCACCACTTCAAGGCCCAAAACCAAAGCGCGGGTCATGCCATAACGCAACACATTGACGCCGCCTGCATTGGTGGCAATCACACCGCCGATGGTCGCCGAACCTTCCGCGGCCAGACTGATCGGCAATAACCGCCCCACAGCCTCCGCTGCATCTTGTGCTGCTTTGAGTACAAGTCCCGCTTCGGCCTCAAGCGTCATGCCAATCGGATCAACCGACCGCAACGCATTCATACGCGACAGTGACAAAACAATTTCGCGCCCGCTGCCATCGGGAACAGCGCCTCCTGCCAAACCCGTATTGCCGCCTTGCGGCACCAAGGCCGTGCCATAATGCTTGCACAATGAAACAACCGCTGCAACCTCTTGCGTATTGGCGGGCCTGACAACCGCAAGCGGCTTGCCGGGAAACAGTTTCCGCCAATCAATCGCATAGGCCTCCATATCAGAGGCATCTGTTAAAACCCCTTTTGGCCCGAGCGCTTGTTTGAGGCGAGACAGTAAGTCCGTCATCAGCCAATACTCGCAATCAAAGCGGCATCAAGCGCCTCGCCTTTGGCAGCCATCACTCTAGCAATGCCTGCAGCTGTTTCGCGCTTGCCTGCAAAAGCGGCCCGCTCCAACACTTTTGAAATGGTCGGCGAGGCAATGCGCCCATGCACCCGTTGCACCGGCTGGTCCAGCCAGTCAAAATAGTCGGTCTGGATTTTATCCGCCAACCGCCCGCCGTAACTCGTGCCTTCCGACCCTTGCTCCACAATCAAAACATTATGGGTTTTACGAATGCTGGCGCCAACCGTGTCCCAATCAAAGCTCGCATGATCGAGTGTGCGCAAATCAATGATTTCGGCATCCACCCCTAAAGCTGCAACCGCGTCATGGGCATGATGGACCATGGCCGAATAGGTCAGAATGGTCAGAGCAGATCCTTGGCGCGTGACTTTGGCTTTGCCCAAGGGAATGATGTAATCAAGATTGTCGGGCAGCAGACCCTCACGCTGATAAAGATCCACATGTTCGATCACCAAAACTGGATCGGTCCCTGAAAGGGCGGCATTCATCAGGCCGACATAATCATAAGGCGAGGACGGCGCGATGATCCGCCACCCCGCTGATGTCGCAAACACGCCTGCGGGATCAAGCGAATGTTGCGAGCCATATCCCGTGCCCATGGCGATTTTGGTGCGCAAGATCAGCGGCACATCGGTTGTCCCGCCAAACATATGACGCGCTTTGCCGATCTGGTTGAACACCGCATCCCCGGCCACCCACATAAAATCAGGATACATAAATTCGATAATCGGTTTGTAGCGACCATCCATGGCCAGACCGCAAGCCACACCCGTAAACGCCGCTTCACTGATCGGCGTACCGATAACACGCCCCGGAAAGGCGGCGGCAAGCCCGCGCGTCGCACCGTTCGTGCCCCCCTTCAGACGATGCACGTCCTCGCCAAAAATAATCAACCGCTCATCTTGGGCAAACCGGTTGTGAAAACCGTCGGCAATCGCATCAACAAATTTCACCGGCCGCATGGCACCCGTCTGGGCTTCCATCTCACAGATGTTTTGCGGGTTGAAAACCGGCAAGGTGCCGCGCACACCCACATCCACAAAATCGGTGTTTGGCCACATCGAAGCGCGCACTTTTCGCCGATTACCATCCGGCTCGACAAGTTGCTCGGTATGGCGCGCCATTTCATCGCAACAGCGTTGGCGCAATTTCAACACATCGTCTTTTTCAATCAGCCCACGTGCGATCATTTCACGCGCCACATGTTCGAGAGGATCGCGGGTGCGCCACGCCTCCTCCTCGGCCTTGTCGCGATAGCCGAAAGCTGATCCGGGCAATGGTCCGTTTTGATGGAAGAAGCGATAAACATCCGCTTCGATGATCGTCGGGCCTTTGCCCGCACGCATGACCTCCAAAGCGGCTTGTGTGGCCAAATGAACCGCCAGCGGATCCATGCCATCGACTTTCCATGCTGGAATGCCGAACCCAAGGCCCCGCGCAGACAAACGGATTTCGCGCGTCACCTCCTCCACTTTGGTGGCAACCGCATAGCCGTTGTTTTCGATAAAGAACATAATCGGCAGCGACCATGCCGCCGCCAAATTCATCGTCTCGAGCGTGGCCCCGATATTAACCGCCCCATCGCCAAAATAGGTGATGGCGACATCGCCAGTGCCCGACCGCTGATGCGCCATTGCCGCGCCCGCAGCCAAGGGTACACCGCCGCCCACAATCGCATTGGTTCCAAGCGCGCCCGCATCCGCCCAGCGCAAATGCATCGAGCCGCCGCGGCCATGCCCATAACCGGGTTCAAGCCCCATAATCTCTGCCAGACTGCGATATAAAACATCCGACAGCGGCGCGTTAAAATCAGCCAAAGGATCAAGCTCGGGCGCAATGTAAGACAAAGCCTTCGCCAAGAATTGATGATGGCCGCGATGCGATCCATTCACCTGATCTGTTGCCCGCAAACCGACAATGGAGCCGACAGCGCCACCTTCTTGCCCGATTGAGGAATGGGCGGGCCCATGCACCAAACCCTCTCCGGCCAATTCCAGTACTTTTTCTTCAAAAGCACGAATGAGATGAAGCTGTGTCAGCATCGCACCCAATAATTTGGGATCGGCTTTCAACCAGTCTTCCTGCGTGGTTTTGATTTCAATCCACGGCGCCAGAGGGGAAAGGGAGGTTTCAATAGGCATGACGATCCTCAAATATATCCATAGGCGGACCAGCCACCATCAATAGCAACAATGTGCCCTGTGATAGCCCGCGCGCGGTCTGACATCAGAAAACAGGCGGCATCAGCCACCTCTTCCGGCTGGATCAAACGCCCCATGGGCGTGCGCTTTTCAAGCTTGGGCAAATCCAACCGCCCTTGTTCAACAAGGTCTTCGACAAAAGGCGTCAAGACATAACCGGGTGCTATCGCATTCACACGGATACCCAGCGAGGCCCATTCAATGGCCAGCGCTTTGGTCATCATCACCACACCGCTTTTGGACACACAATAACCAAGCCGTTCGGGGGCAGCGACCAATCCATACATCGACGCCGTCAGGACAATGCATCCACCGCCTGTTTCTGCCATGAGACGCCCTGCCTCGTGGCAACTCAAAAAGGCTCCATCGAGATTGACCGACATCACCCGCCGCCAGTCTTCAAAAGAGAGATCAAGCGTTGGCCGGTTTTGCGACACACCGGCATTGACCACCACACAGTTAAGGCCGCCCAGTGCAGCTGCAGCCTCCCCGAACCCATCACGGACACGCGCGGGATCGGTGACATCTCCCTTGATGGAGATGACATCAGGATGCGTGCTTGCAAATTCATCGGGTATGGTGCGATCAAAAACAGCGACGCCAGCACCCGCGGCCTTTAACGCGGCGACAATCGCCAGACCAATTCCTGAACATCCCCCCGTGACCAGAACATGACGTCCTGCAAGGTCGGCCTGCTCGCTCATTTCACACCCATAAAATCAGCGATCAGATAACGCATGGAGGCCAGCATCGGCTTGCCCGGATGCACCCGACAGCCTTTGGCCTTGGCCAGTGCCATAATGGCCGTTTCTTCCGGATCCATGATCACTTCTGCCACGATTTGATGGGGCTTCAAGGCCGCTGCATCGAAAGGCAGGGCATCCCCTGCCCGCAAGCCCAGCGATGTCCCATTGACCACAAGATCATAACCGGACGGGTCGGCATTGCCGATACGCAGATCAGCCGAAGGGTAGGCAATTTGAATGCGGCGGATCAAGTCCTCGACTTTCGCCTCGGTCCGGTTGGCAATGGTGAGATGAGTGACACCCGCATCGATCAAGGCAAAGGCAATGGCATTGGCCGCACCACCCGCACCGGCGAGATAGGCGCTGTGGCCCGCCGGATCAATACCCGCATCCTTGAGCCCTTTGACAAAACCGATGCCATCCAGCATATCGCCGACAAGACGGCCATCCGGCTCGCGCCTCACGGTGTTCACCGCACCGATCAAGCGGGCAGACGCACTGACTTCATCGAGCAAAGGCACAATGGCTGCTTTATGCGGCACGGTCACCACAAAGCCGCCGAGGCTTTTCATGCCTTTCAAACCTGCAACCAATGCGCCGAGATCAGCCGAGGCGACATGCATGGGCACCATCAATCCGTCTACGCCCCGTTCAGCAGCCACCTGATTGATCATCTGCGGTGTTTTCACATGGGAAATAGGATCAGCAAGAATACCCCAAATCCGCGTCCGGCCCGTTACTTCACCCATGATACATGTTCCTATATGCCGAGATAGGCTGTTTTGACATGCGGATCAGACAACATGCCAAGGCCTGTATTTTCACCCACAATCGAGCCGTTTTCGATCACATAGGCACGCTCTGCCATTTTCAACGCATGAAAGGCTTTTTGCTCGACCAGCAAAACCGTTGTTCCCATGGATCTGATTTTTTCGATGATATCAAACATCTGCCCGACGATGATCGGGGCCAGACCCAAAGAGGGTTCATCGAGCATCAACAAGCGCGGCGATGCCATCAAGCCTCTGGCAATCGCCACCATTTGTTGCTCGCCGCCCGACAAGGATCCGGCCATTTGATCAACCCGCTCGCGCACGCGCGGAAAAATATCCAAAACCGTCTCAAGCCGCTGCGCGACACCCTCGCGAACGTGATGGTGATAAGCCCCCATCAAAATATTGTCTTTGACAGTCATCACCGGAAAGAGCTGCCGCGCTTCCGGCACCTGTATCAATCCAGCGCCCACGATATCGGCGGGCTCCATGCCGGTGATATCCTTCCCGTCAAATTCGATGCGGCCGGAACTGGGTTTTACCAAGCCTGAAATCGTGCGCAGCAAGGTTGATTTGCCCGCACCATTCGAACCGATGATTGTGACAATTTCCCCATGCCCCACCCGAATGGACATATCTTGCAAAATGACCGTGCGGCCATAGCCCGCTCTGACATCAGAAACCTTGAGCATCGACGAAATCCTCCCCGAGATAGGCCTCGATGACTTTACGATTTTTAACCACGTCCTGCGGATCGCCCTCTGCGATAATACGTCCGGAATCAATCACAATGATGCGATCGGACAGGCTCATAATGGCCTGCATATTATGCTCGATCGCAATGACCGTGACCCCTGTCTGGCAAATGGCGCGGATCAACGCGACCATGCCCATCGTGTCTTTTTGATTTTGACCGGCCATCACCTCGTCAAGCAACAAGATGGAGGGTTCGCTCGCCAAAGTGCGCGCGACTTCCAAACGCTTCAAAGCGCCGATGGGCAAATTGCGCGCCTCGACATCTTTTTGATCGAGCAAGCCCACAGTGGCCGCCACACGCAAGGCCACAGCGCGTGCATCATCGACATGCGGATGACGTAAAAACGCCCCGATCATAATATTCTCGATGAGCGATAACCGCCCGAAAGGCTGAACGATTTGGAATGTCCGCCCAATGCCAAGCCGCGCAAATTCATCAGGGCTTGAAGGGTGAACAAACGCCCCCTCTTGATTGAGCAAAGCGACTGTTCCGGAGGTTGGCGTCAAGAAACCGGAAATCTGGTTAAACAAAGTTGTCTTACCGGCGCCATTGGGTCCGATAATCCCCAAAATCTCACCACGATTGAGCGTAAAGGAGACATGGTCGGTGGCCAGCAATCCGCCAAAGCGCATCACAAGATTATCGGCTTTGATCAAAGGCGCGCCTTTGTCACCCGATATCTGGCGCAATTGCGGCATGATCCTGTCCGCCAAGCGCCGTCGCCCGCCGGGCAAGCGATCAATCCAGCGCGACACCGCAGGCCCGAAAGTCCCGACAAGACCCGCAGGCAATGTCAGCGTAATCAACACCAGCACCACGCCATAGACAAAACCATGCAAGCCGCTGGCCGAAGCCCCCAACCAACCCCGTGCAAGCTCTGCCAATGGCACCACAAGCACGGTGCCAAGCAAGGGGCCTGCAACGGTCCCCAATCCGCCGATCAACGAAAACATCGCCACTTCAATGGAGGTACCCAGCGAAAACATGGTCGCGGGTTCTAGAAAGGTCAGATACATGGCGTGGAAGGCGCCGATCAAAGCCGTCAGCATGGCCGACACAATCACCGCCTTCAACTTAACCACGGAATTATTGATACCGGCCGCCAAAGCCGCGTCTTCACGCTCGCGCACAGCGGTCAGATAATAGCCCAAGCGCGATTGACGGATGGCAAGCGAAACGCCGATGCACAACAGCAAAAGGCCAAACGCGATATAGACGTAATTGACCTTGTCAGGAAACACCATCCAAGCCCAACCCAGTTTCAGCGGCACAATCAAGCCCGCCGAACCACCGGTTAACCCGACAAAATGGATCGACAAAAGCCTGACCACTTCCAAAAAGGCAATCGTCGACAAAGAGAAAAACGGGCCACGCAAACGAAAGCACGGATATCCCACAGCGGCTCCCACAAGAGCGGCCAAGACCGCACCGATCCACATGCCGATCCAAGGCGTCAACCCAAAATGCGTGACCAGAAGAGAGGTCGTATAGGCACCGATGCCATAAAACATCATATGCCCGAGCGACAGCTGGCCCGCATAACCGCCGACAATATTCCATGCGGTAGACAAAGCGGCAAAGACACAAATCGTCACAAAAATATGGATCAGAAAAGCCGAACCCGACAAAGCCGGTATCGCGACCAGCAAAGACAGTAAAAAAAGCGAGCAATAGACTTGCGGGCGCGTCAGTTGAAACAACGCCATGGAAAGCCATGACGTGCGCGGCACATCGATGATGGGTCTGGTTGACATCAGATCACTCCGTTCCACGACCGAAGCCAAACAGACCTGTCGGCTTGAAAATCAAAATAAGGATGAAGATGGCGAAATAGACCACTTCTTTCAGATCCGGTGCGATATAATAAGCGGACAAACTATCCACGAGGCCAATGATCATCGCACCCCAAAAAGCGCCATACATGCTGCGCATGCCACCGAGCACAACCACAACAAAGGCTGTCAAAACGAAATAGGTTCCCACCGTCGGTGTTGTGGGAAAAAGCGGTGACACAAGCGCACTGGCCAGCCCCACACAGGCTGCCCCAAGCCCAAAGGAAATGACATAAATTTGATTGACCCGCACGCCCATCAACAGAGCTGCGTTGCGATTTTGAGCCGTGGCTCTGATTGCGCGCCCCAAAGCGGTGCGATGCATAAAGGCATGCAGACCGATCACCAAAACAATCGCGGCAGCAAACATCACCACTTGCCCAACCAGCACATTATAGGTGCCTATCTTCAGAGAGGTGCGAATATCCGGACTTGAAACGGAATAGAGATCCGCACCAAACACCATCAGGGCCAAATTGATCAAAGCCGTTGACAGGCCGACCGTTGCAAAAATCTGGATATGTTCATCTGCATCCAGCAAAGGCTGAATGATAAAGCGCTGGATCAAAACACCTGTCAGAAACAACAAGCCGACCACCGGAATCGCAGCCACATAAGGATGCAAACCCAATTTGGTGCATAAGAGATAAACGGCATACATGCCGATCATCAGCAATTCGCCATGTGCAAAATTGACAACCCGAACCACACCAAAAATCAGCGTCAATCCGACACTGATAATCGCATACATGCTCCCCAGCATAATGCCGTTGATGATCAACTGTATGAGGATATCCATCCCGCGCGACCCTTCCTGTTTGAAATAGGCGCATTCACTCTTGGCGCATAGGTTCACCGATAAAAAATCCGCCGCATCAGCATGCGGCGGACTTCATATGTTAACGATCAGTTAGAACCAAAGCCGGTTTTCATCTTTGTCACCGCAGCCTTGGCTGGGAAGACGGTCACCAATTCACCCCCTTGCCACTGCATCAGGAAGGGCGATACACGGGTGTTCTGGCCAGCCTCGTTGAATTTGGCACCCCAACCCGAAGCGGTCGCACCAACTGGCACATCCACTTTCAAGATTGATTCACGCAATGCCGATGCGCTGAGATCTTTAGAAGCCTGCATGGCATCAAAGAAAATCTTGGCGCCGACATAATTGGCGAGACTATGACCCGAACGCGGGTCAGTGCCGTATTTGGCTTTATATTTGGCAACAAATTCCGTAATGCCCGGTGCTGCCGCAGCATTGGTCTTATATTGCGTGAAGTCGACGTTCAAAGCGCCTTCCATATTGGCAGCGCCAATGGCTTCCATGGTTTCACGCAAGGAATAGCCGCCGCCTGCACCCATCACAGCCTTGGGCTTGAAACCCTGTTCTTTCGCCTGGCGGAAAAACAGCACGGTGTCATTTTGATAAGAGGTCTGCAAAACCACATCCACATTGGCGGACTTCAGGCGCAAAATCACCGGTGTCAGATCAACGGATTTCGCTGAATAGGGCAATGTCTCAACCACATTGACGCCTTTTTCCTGCGCGCGCTTGGTCTGGTATCCCGCCACGGTCTGACCATAAAGCGAGTCTTCATGGATGATCGCCACTTTCAAAGATTTGGCATCCACACCCAAAGCAGGCGCAATCGCTTCTCCGATGGCATCCACCATACTGGCCGCAAAATCGCGGGCGGTCGGATTGGTGCGGTAAAGGTTTTTAAAGCCACGCTCGGTGATGGGGTCTGAAATCGCGCCCAATTCGAAATAAGGCACACCGGCCAATTCGGTCACCTGCGTTGCGGCCAAGGACAATGACGAGGAATAAGTGCCAAACACCACGCTGACCTTGTCAACCGATGTCAGACGGCGCGCTTCACCCACCGCTTGGTTGGGATCCACTGCATCGCCTTTAACCAATTCAAGCTTCTGGCCTTTCACACCGCCCGCTGCATTTCTTTCTTCGGTGGCCAATTCCAAACCACGAAAGCTTTCATCCCCCAAGAGCGCCAAACCGCCTGAGAAGGGATAAAGCGCGCCAATCTTGGTCTGCGCTGTTGCTGCTCCTGCCGACAAAGCAATGCCCGCTGCCACAACCGCACGGACAAGCGTCGCCCCACTGACTAATTTCATCGAATCCTCCCACACTCTCGTTTTCTAAGGCTAACCATGCCTGATTGCTGCGCCAGATCGCTGATCGACGGCAGTGAATAATGCATATAACCAAGTTGCCTGACAAGATGGTCAATGATAAATATGTGGACCAATAAAACAAACAGGCTCAAAAGCCGCCAGACAATCAGTGCCATCACGCGAGGACATACAGCCGATGAGTTTACCAACAACGATGCGTCAAATCCGTTTTCATGGAGCCGGTGGACCGGAGGTCATCAAGCTGGAGACCGGTCCCGTCCCCACCCCGTCGGAAGGACAAGTCCTGATTGAAGTGGCGGCGGCTGGCGTGAACCGCCCTGATTGCCTGCAACGGGCTGGCGGCTACCCGCCCCCTCCCGGCGCTACCGACATTCCCGGCCTTGAAGTCTCGGGCAAAGTTGTCGCGCTTGGTGCAGGTGTCACCGATTTGAAAATCGGTGACCTCGTTTGTGCGCTGGTGATCAGTGGCGGTTATGCGGAATATTGTGTAGCGGATGCGCCCCTGTGCCTGCCCATTCCGCATGGCCTGTCTTTGCTTGAGGCCGCCGGCCTGCCGGAAAATGTCTTTACCGTTTATGACAATGTCATCACGCGCGGCCGCCTGACAAAAGGCGAAACCATTGTGATCCATGGCGGATCAAGCGGAATTGGCTACACGGCCATCCAGCTGGCCAAACATTTTGGCGTGCATGTGATTGCCACAGCCGGATCAAAGGAAAAATGTGATTTTTGCCTGTCGATGGGGGCCGATGCGGCCATTAATTATCGCGAACAGGATTTCGTTGCCGAGATCAAGACCCTGACCCATGGCAACGGCGCCAATGTCATCCTTGATATGGTGGGCGGTCCTTATATCCAGAAAAACCTGAATTCATTGGCCTTTGAGGGACGACTTGTACAAATCGCCTTCTTGCAAAGCAGCCGCACTGAATTTGATTTCATGTCCTTGATGCTCCGCCGTCTGACCATGACGGGGTCAACACTGCGCCCGCGGTCGGTCGCTTTGAAAAAGGCCATTGCGGACAAATTACGCACGGATGTCTGGCCGCTTTATGATCAGGGTAAATTGCGCACGGTCATTCACAAAACTTTTCCGCTGGAACAAACCGAACAGGCCCATGCCTTGATGGAATCGAGCAACCATCTTGGTAAAATCATGCTTCAGGTGCGTCCATGATGACCCATCAGGGACGGGTGGCACTGGTCACGGGATCGGGGCGCGGCATTGGCCGCGCCATAGCCGACAGGCTGGGGGAAGCGGGGGCGTTGATCGCCTATCTCGACCATGACCCAAGTCTGGCTCAAACGGCGGCGGACGAGGCGATGAAACATGGGCGCAAAGCCCTTGGCATCGCGGCTGACATTGCCGATGCCGATGCCATTGCCGAAGCCGTCAAAACCATCGAACAAACGCTCGGACCCATTGATATTCTGGTCAATAATGCCGGAATCTCTCCGAAATCGGGCGCAGACGGCAAGCGCGCTCTGGCATGGGAAATGGACGTCGCGGAATGGCAGCGCGTCACCGATGTCAATCTAACCGGTGCCTTTATTTGCGCACGCAGCGTTTTGCCGGGCATGATTGCCCGCAAGCGCGGGGCGATTGTCAGCACCTCATCGGTGGCCGGAAAAACCTTTTGCGACATTGTCGGCATTCATTACGCAGCCACCAAAGCCGGCCTGATCGGCTTTACCAAACATTTGGCCGGTGAAGTCGGCCCTTACGGCATTACTGTGAATGCGGTCGCGCCCGGGCGGATTGATACGCCCTTGATGCGCGGTACCGCGAGTGCGGCCAATGATGCCGCGAAAGCTGCCACGCCCATGCGCCGGTTCGGGACACCCGAGGATGTCGCAGGCACAGTTTTATTCCTGACATCGGACAATGCCTCTTTTGTGACGGGTCAAGTCATCGATGTCGCTGGCGGATGGCTCATGACATGAGCGCCGCACAATATGATTTTTCAGGAAAAACCCTATTTTTAACAGGGGCTTCTGGGACCATTGGGCGGGCTATTGCGCAGCGCTTTGTCACAAGCGGGGCGAATTGCGTCCTGACGGATCTGGACAAAGACAGCGTGCAAGCACTTGCCGAAAGCCTTGATCCGACCGGTCGCCGCGTCTTGGGTTTGGGGCTTGATGCCACGCAATCCCCAGCGGTTGATCAGGCATGGGCGCAAGCCGCTGAGCGTTTTGGCGAAATTCATGCGCTGGTGACAGCGGCGGGGCTTTATCGGGATGCTCTGGTGGCCGACATGTCGGACGCGGCGTGGCTCCAATCCATTTCGATCAATTTGGACAGCGTTTTTTATATCTGCCGCGCCGCCATTCCCCATCTCGCCCAAGACAGTGCGATTGTGAACATTGCCTCGCTGGCCGGACATCGCGGCAGCAAGGCCCATGCCCATTATGCTGCCGCCAAAGGGGCTGTCTTGTCCTTCAGCCGGTCATTGGCCGTTGAATTGGCCCCAAAAACACGGGTCAATGCCGTGTCTCCCGGTCTGATTGACGGCCCCATGGTACAAAATCTCCTCTCCCTCACCGGCTCGACCTTCATCGATCAAACACCGATGAAACGCCTTGGAACAGCCGATGAAGTGGCCTCCACCATCGCCTTCTTATGTTCATCCGACGCCTCCTTCATCACGGCAGCCAGCCTGCATGTGAATGGCGGCCTGTATATTGCGAGTTAATACAAGCATGAGCGTGCATTCCCCCCTCGATCGCGCACCCTCGCTGGCCGATGTGCTGGCGCAAAGGCTGGCGGGCGATATCGCCGAGGGGCGCTATGGGCCGGGCGAAAAACTGCCCAGCGAACAACAGATTGCCAGCAGTTATGGGGTCAGCCGACCGATTGTGCGCGAGGCCATTGGGCGCTTGAAACATGATGGTTTGATCACCTCCCGACAGGGATCGGGCGCTTTTGTAGCGGAATCAGGGGGTGCCAGCGTTTTCCGGCTGGATGTCAGCAATTTCACCGACCGCGCGGAAATTGAATCCATCATCGAATTGCTGATGGCCATTGAATCCTCGGCCACGGAGCTGGCTGCACAGCGGCGCACCGAGGAGGATCTGTCCCAGATCGGCACGCAATTGGAGGCCATGCAACAGGCGATCGGGCGCGGTGATTCAGGTGTTGACGAGGATGTCGCCTTCCACCAAGCCATTGTGGATGCAACGAAAAATCCGTTCTTTAAAGATCTGTCGACCTTTTTGGATCGGCGGGTGCGCAGCTTCATCCGCACCGCCCGCGCCAATACCGCCAAATTGCAGACCGGCCATATGATGGCCGTCCAAGAAGAGCACCGCACCATATTCGAGGCCATCAAGGCCCAAGATTCCCGCGCCGCCCGCGAGGCCGCCGAAGACCATTTGAAACGCGCCGCAGCCCGTCTGGCCATTTACATGGACCGCAGCTGACAAGTTAAGTCAGCAGACCTTAACTCATTGTTATCACTATAAAAAAATCAGTCGGCTTTGGCCAGCGCCACCGCAAATCCGGTCAAAGGAATATCGGTTTTGAGCCGCGAGGACTGCAAGTCCTGAAAGGTCATTTCCAAGAGTTTGCCTTTTTTCAGAGCATTGACCATGGCATCGGTCAATTCATAGACGGCAAAACAACTATTATTGGCGCAATGGCTATAAGAGAGCTGGGCCTGTTTGGCCCCATCAATGGCAAAATCCACGCCCTCTTTCAGGCTAACCCCTTGAGGAACCGTCACAATCAGCGAGCGGGCCTTGTCGCCTTTGACGATTTCAATGGCCATGACCCGCGCGCGGTCTTGCTGGGAATAGGTCTCGTGCAACAAGGAGCAGCCGAGCTTGGTGCGGTCCTGTCCCAAGGCGCGGCAGATGACCTGCCAGCCCGTTTCGGTCATCTGGATGCTCTGGGTTTTGGAGGCAGACTGAGCCGCTACATCTAGTGATGTGCCCAAAAACGAGACCAGCCCAATCAGACAAAGTGCAAAAAACCGAACAGAAAATGTCATAACCAGTCCTCAAACCCCGAAACAAAGCCTCTATCCTGACCCAATCGGCTCTATCCCGAGCCCGTCTAGATCTAGACCGCGAAAATCAAATGCCGCGCGCCTCCTCTACACTATCGGGCCTTTTTATCAAAGTCAGGATCAGGACGGCGTCTTTTGAAAGGGACGTCACGCCAACCCCACCCGCCCGAGCGGATGGGGGCGGCCCGCAGGGAGGGGTCAGCGCAGCGCAAACAAAGCGATCGACAGTCCCAAAAAGAGCAAGAACCAATCCAGAAGCTTCATCTGCTCTTCGGAAAAAATTCGCTCGATGAAACCTACGATCAGGACCACGAGCAAAAACCCCACCAGCCATGGAAACAGCTCCGACAGCGCCAGCGCGAATTGCTCGCCGCGTTCCATGATGCCCACTGCCCTCGCTCTTTGGCGGTCGTTGATGGTTGAAATCGACCGCACGCCTCTGTCGAGTTTAAAGCGCATTTCAAATAAAAAAAGGGGGGACGAGCCCCCCTTCAAGACGAATGGTCAACAGCAAGACCCTGAAACGGATCAGGCCTTGAACTGTGCCTCAAAGGCAAATTCCGAGACCGGCATACGCGGGCTTTGCATTTCGCGCGCCTGCAAGGCTTCGGGCAGCTGTTCTTTGGGGCCGGTTTTACCCACCACAAAAGCCATTTCGACGGCATAGCCTTCGGGTACATGCAAGACCTCGACAGCCTTGTCGAAATCAAGGCCCACCATGGCATGGGTCGCCCAGCCATTGATCTGCGCCTGCAAAGCCAACATGGCCCAAGCAGCCCCTGCATCAAGCGAATGGGAGCGTGAGGGGATCGGATCGGGACTGGTGGGCACCATCATGGTCTTTTTGGAGAGCAAGAACACAATGGCCGAGGCATGGGTGGCCCATGACTGGTTGAAGGGATTGAGAAGGCCTGTCAATGCATCCCAGCCCTTGCCGCCGCGCAGCGCATAAACAAAGCGCCATGGCTGCGAATTATAGGAGGATGGCGCCCAACGCGCGGCTTCAAACAAGGTTTCGAGGTCGGATTTGGAAATGGTGGCCTCGGTGAATGAACGGGGAGACCAGCGATTGAGAATGAAATCGGCAACAGGATGATCAGCCTTGCGAGCGGTCATGAGCTCTTCCTTTAATGGTTATAAAATAAGATCCGGAACGGGCCGCTCCAAAGAACGCACCCGAAGGTCAAACGCGATGGATACGGCGTAAAACCCGTCCCGCTCTCTATAGGCCAGCAAGCGGCAAAAATCAATGCAGCCATGGTGTTCATGGATTGCTTCGCGCCCCGCTGCGCGGGCTCTCGCAATGACGCGGGGGAGAATACACAGAGTGCGGGCAATGGCGCGGCAGAGGTACAACTAGAAGCAGAACGATCAACGCTTTGATGAAAAGCGATCAACATCAATACTTTTCATCAGCGTCATTGCGAGCGGCGTAAGCCGCGTGGCAATCCATGCTTTGTTGTGACGTGTTCAAAACAAGATCGCTTAACCCGCGTCATTGCGAGCGGCTGCAAGCCGCGCGGCAATCCACTCTTTAGGCTCGATCAATAGGCCGCGTTGTTTTTTCTGGATTGCTTCGTGCCCCGCTGCGCGGGCCCTCGCAATGACGCGGGGGAGAATACACAGAGCGAGCGGGAAATTAAACGGTGGAAAGAAGTGGAGCAAAAATAGCATAGCAAACTAATTCACGCTTTGATGAAATCCACCAACATCAATGCTTTTCATCAGCGTCATTGCGAGCGATTGCAAGTCATGCGGCAATCCATGCTTTTTGTAACACCATTAAAACCACACCGCTTAACCTGCGTCATTGCGAGCGGCGACCAGCCGCGTGGCAATCCATGCTTTGATTTCATATCATTAAAGCACGTTGTTTTTTCTGGATTGCTTCGCGCCCCGCTGCGCGAGCGCTCGCAATGACGGAGGAGAAAAAATAACAGCGCTGGCAATGACGCGGGAAGAAAATCCATGCCGTATCGTGCCGCGATCAGTGCAGAGCGCGGCACAGATTTTTTAATCCAGTGACTTCACCGCCGAACTGTTCATGAAGGCCTCAAGCCAATCGGGCTGTGTCAGACCCGCTTTGACGCGCGGCAATAATTTGGCCTCGGCGGCCTTGACGTCTTCCAAGGCTTTCAGCACGGCATCAATCTGCGCATAGGGCACCACCACCACACCATCACGATCCGCACAGACGATATCACCCGCATCGACAGAAACACCACCGCACACAATCGGTAGATTCACTGTGGCCGGACCATTTTTCACAGGACTGTTGGGCGTAATGCCCGAAGCGAAACAGGGCAGACCCATCTCTTCAATGCCGATCAGATCGCGCGCGCAGCCATCGGTAACAAAACCATGCAGGCCTTTGTTTTTCATCATGCCCAACACGATATCACCGACAACCGCTGTGGCCTGATAGCCATCAGCCGCCGCCACCACGACATCACCGGCTTTGCCCAGATGCAACGCCGCCATCACACCGAGATTGTCAGCGGGCCCGACATGCACCGGCAAAGCGACACCGGAAAACGTCTCTTGTCCGGCAATCACCGGCTTGATGCGTGCATCCATGGCCCCGCGTCCATTCATCGCATCGGCGATAAAACCGGTCGGCACATGTTTGAATGCAGCCAATTGTTCGGCACTCGGGCGATGGACGTGACGCTTGAGTGTGATGACGGGCGGATCCTCGATCATGATGTTTTCCTTAGGTCGTGAAACAGGTGTGATCAGTCATGCATGCCCAAGGGGGGCAAGCAAGTCAGTGCTGCATCGAGAAAGACGCTTATAATTCATGGCAACTATGCAAAAGCGGTTGACCTCGCAAACAACAGCACACTAAAATATGATTGTAAAAAGATAAAATGGCGCATCTTGGGACACAAGATCCTGCAAGGATGCCGCTCAACAGGGGGAAGACATGAAAAAAGCATTTTGGCTTGGCATGGCGACGTCGGTGGTGATGGGACTGGCAGGCGCCTTGACAGCCCAAGCCCAGCAACCATCCGCCAATCTGGCCGCATCGGGACTGGTCGGCAAACTCGAAGGGCCGGAAATTATTTCTGATGCCAGCAAATGGCCCAAGGCTTTTCAAGAATCGCCTGACCTCGCAGCGCTTGTGAAAGACGGCAAATTACCCGCTGTCAAAGACCGCCTGCCAAGCGAGCCGATGGTGCTCAAGCCTTTGGCGGAAGTCGGCAAATATGGCGGCACATGGCGTCGCGGCTTTTTGGGACCGGGCGACTGGGAAAACGGCAACCGTTTGAATGCCTCCGACAAATTATTGTTCTGGGATCCGACCGGCACCAAGATTGTGCCAAGCGCTGCCAAATCATGGGAGCAAAGTGCGGACGGCAAAACCATTCGCGTGAATTTGCGCAAAGGCATGCGGTGGTCAGACGGCGCGCCCTTTACCGCTGATGATTTCGTCTTCTGGTTCGAAGATCTCTATTCCAACAAAGACATCGTTTCGGCGCCGATTGCCGATATGTCACCGGGTGGCAAGCCGGGCAAAGTGGTGAAGATTGACGACACCACGGTTGAATTCCAGTTTGAAAATCCGCATTTCCTGTTCATTGACTTTTTGGCAGGCGATACGCTGATCGGGGGCGGACAATCCGTGCGCCAATCGCAAGGCACCACCTATGGCGCTTATGCACCCAAGCATTACCTGAAACAATTCCTGCCGAAATATTCTTCCGAGCAGGCCGTCAATGAAAAAGCCAAAGCCGAAGGGTTCGAAAATTGGGTGAAGATGCTTCACTTCAAAAAGGACTGGACGCTGAATACCGCTTTGCCCACCATCGGCCCCTGGAAGACCACCAATCCGATCAACACCCCGACTTGGGTGCTGGAACGCAACCCCTATTACTGGGCGGTTGATACAGCGGGCAATCAATTGCCCTATATCGACAAAGTGGTTTTGACGCTGGCGGAAGATTCGGAAGTCATCAATCTGCGCGCCATCGGCGGCAATTATGACATGCAGGAGCGCCATATCAGCCTCAGCAAATTGCCGGTCGTGCTCGATAACCAGCAAAAGGGGGGCTACAAGGTCCATCTCGATCTGGCCCTGCATGGCAGCGATACCACGCTCTTCATCAACCAGTCTTACAAAGCCGATCCTGAAATCGCCAAATGGCTGACCAATGCCGATTTCCGCCGCGCTTTGTCGATGGGGATTGACCGCAAGCAATTGAACGAGACCTTCTGGCTCGGTATCGGCACGCCCGGTTCCGTCGCACCCTCGGTGCAGATGCCGCAAAGTCCCGGCAAGGAATATCGTGAGAAATGGTCCGTGCTTGATCTCGCGAAAGCCAATCAATTGCTCGACAGCATCGGCCTGACCAAGAAAGACAGCGATGGCTATCGCGTGCGCACCGACAATGGCGAACGCTTGCGCATCCAGATTCAGGCCGTCAAAGCCTTGCTGCCTTGGCCGCAACAAGGCGAAATGATTGCCGAACAATGGCGCAAGATCGGGATCCAAGCCGATGTGCGTGAAATGGAACGCACTTTGGCCACCACCCGCACCCGCAACAACGAGCACCAGATCATGATCTGGACCAATGGCGGCACCGAATTGCTCTATCTGTTCCCCCGTCATGCTTTGCCGGTTGATCCGACCGAAGCCTATGTGGGACCGGAATTTGCAACTTGGTTCTCCTCCAACGGGGCGAATGGCCGCGCGCCGACCGATCCCAATCTGCTGAAAGCGCTTGAACTGTTCCGTTCGGCTTCTGCCGAAAAGACCGAGGCAGGCCGCGACAAGATCGCCCAAGACATCTGGAAGATCCTTGTCGACCAGCAATATATGATCGGCACGGTGGGTGAATCACCAGCGCAGTTCGGGGTGCGTCTTGTCTCCAACAAGCTCGGCAATATCCCTTCCCGCTCCTGCATCGCCCAGCATTGCCGGACACCCTCGAGCTCGCATCCCGAGACGTGGTTCTATAAGCAATAAAGCCTGAACTACGGGACACGGCCTGCCAGAGCTGATCTGTCAGGCCGTTCCTTTTTTTCTGATCAAGACGGAGTGATCCATCCATGCTGGCCTATATTGCAAGACGTGCGGTTCTGGCTGTCATCACCATGGCGGCGATTTCCGTTTTGTCTTTCATCATCATTCAGGCCCCGCCCGGTGATTTTGTCGACGCCTATATCGCCAATCTGTCGGCGTCAGGCAGTTCGGTCTCCGCCGAAGAGGCCAGAGGCCTGCGCATTCTCTATGGCCTCGATCAGCCGATCTATGTCCAATATGTCAAATGGATGTCGCGCGTATTAGTGGGCGATTTCGGGGAATCGATGGAATGGCACCGGCCTGTTGCGGAAGTGATCGGTGACCGTTTGTGGCTAACCGTTGCTTTGTCCCTCGCCGCCCTCATCCTGACATGGGGCATTGCGCTGCCTTTGGGGATTTATTCGGCGGTGCGGCAATATTCCGTGATGGATTATATTCTGACCACCATCAGCTTTATCGGCCTTGCGGTGCCGAATTTTCTGCTGGCGCTGGTGATTATGTATTTTGCCTTTGTGTTGTTTGGCGCCAATGTCGGCGGCCTGTTTTCCAGCGAATTCGATCTGGCGCCCTGGAGTTTGGCGAAGGCCTGGGATCTCATCAAACATCTGCCTTTGCCCGCCGTCATTCTCGCTTTGGCCGGCACCGCGCAATTGATCCGTATCATGCGCGCCAATCTGCTTGATGAATTGCGCAAGCCCTATGTGATCACCGCGCGCGCCAAAGGCCTGCCGGAATGGCGGGTGATTATGAAATATCCGGTGCGCGCCGCCCTCAATCCCTTTGCCAGCACCATTGCCTATCTCTTCCCCTATCTGGTGTCGGGCTCCATTATCATTTCGCTGGTGCTGAGCCTGCCCACCGTCGGGCCCTTGCTGCTCAAAGCGCTGATTGCCCAAGACATGTTTTTGGCGGGCACGATTGTGTTGTTGCTGGGCGTGATGACCGTGATCGGCACCTTCATTTCGGATCTCGTTCTGATGTGGGTTGATCCGCGTATCCGCCACGAGCTTGATTGAGGTTTCGATGAGCACAGATCAAACAAGCCGCGAAGAACAATTTGCAGTTGCCACCCAATGGCAGCTGACATGGTGGCGGTTTCGCAAACACAAGTTGGCCGTCCTGTCCGGCCTGATCGTCATTGCTTTTTATATCATCGTGCTGTTTGCCGATTTCTTTGCCTATGCGGATCCGCATGCGACCGACAGCCGGCGCAGCCATATTCCGCCGCAAACAATCCATTTTTTCGATGACGGCGCGTTCAAACCCTATGTGCATGGATTGACGCAAAAACGCGATTTGCGCACCTTCAAACTCAGCTACCAGATCGATCCCGACCGCAAAGTCTATCTCGATGTGTTTGCGGAAGGCTATCGCTACAATCTCTTTGGGCTGATCCCAAGCTCGACCCATCTGCTCGGCCTCAAAAATGCCCAACCCGAAGACGGAATTTTCCTGCTCGGCACCGATCTGGTGGGGCGTGATCTGTGGTCGCGGATCATGGTGGCCACGCGCATTTCGCTGACCATCGGTCTGGCGGGGGTCACGGTCAGCCTGTTTCTGGGGGTTTTGCTGGGCGGTCTCTCGGCCGTTTATGGCGGCGTGGTCGATATGATGATCCAGCGCCTGATTGAAATCTTGCGCTCGATGCCCACCATTCCGCTCTGGATGGGATTGGCCGCCGCCCTCCCCAATACATGGACGGTGATCCAGGTCTATCTGGCCATCACCATCATCATTTCCTTTCTCGGCTGGACGGATCTGGCGCGTGTGGTGCGCGGCAAGTTTCTGGCTTTACGCAACGAGGATTTCATTGCCGCCGCAGAGCTTGCGGGTGCCAGCCAGTTCCGGATTATTTTCCATCACATGCTGCCCTCGTTTCTAAGCCATATCATCGCCGCAACCTCGCTGGCTTTGCCCGCGATGATCATCAGCGAAACCTCGCTGTCCTTTTTGGGTCTGGGGCTGCGCCCGCCCGCGATCAGCTGGGGGATCTTGCTGCAAGACGCCCAAAATATCGAAACACTGGCTTTGGCACCATGGCTGTTGGCCGCCGCCGTGCCGGTGATCATCATCATTCTTGCCTTCAATTTCCTTGGCGACGGCCTGCGCGATGCCGCCGATCCTTATGGTTGATCTCATGACAACATCCCAGCCTTTATTGTCGGTTAAAAATCTCAAAACCTATTTCGCGCTGGATGACGGTGTGGTGAAGGCTGTCGATGGCGTGAGCTTTGACATCCATGCAGGCCGCACCTTGGGCATTGTGGGAGAAAGCGGTTGCGGCAAAAGCATCACCGCCCGCACCATATTAGGCATTGTCGATCGTCCGGGCCGGATCGAGGGGGGCGAGATCTGGCTGACGCGTCAGGCTGAAGACGGCACGCCCTATCAGACCGATCTTTTGACCCTGCCGCTGGAAGGGTCGGAGATGCGCGCCATCCGCGGCAAGGAAATCGCCTTGGTGTTCCAAGAGCCGATGGCCTCGTTCAGCCATTATTACACGGTCGGCAACCAGATCATGGAATCGATTTTGTTGCATACGGCGCTGGGCGAAGAGGGCGCGCGCCAACGCGCCATCGATTTGTTGGGCATGGTGGGCGTGCCCAAGCCCGAACGCCGCATTGATGATTATCCGTTCCAGCTGTCGGGCGGTCTGCGCCAGCGCGTGATGATTGCCATGGCGCTGGCCTGCGATCCACATGTGCTGATTGCCGACGAGCCGACAACCGCCCTTGATGTGACCACGCAAGCGCAAGTGCTCAATCTCTTGCAAACCATCCAGAAAGAGCGCGCGCTGTCGGTGATCCTCATCACCCATGACATGGGAGTCATTGCGGAAATGGCCGATGATGTCGTGGTGATGTATCTGGGACGTGCGGTGGAGCGCGGGCCGGTGGATGCGATTTTTTACGATCCCAAACATCCCTATACCAAAGCGCTGTTGCGCTCGATCCCGAGCATTACCGCCAAGCCGCGCACCAAATTGGCGACCTTGGAAGGCTCGATCCCCCATCCGTTCGCACGTCCCAAAGGATGCCCTTTCCACCCCCGCTGTGCGGAGGCCATCAAGGGCGTATGTGACAGATATGAACCCGTCCCCATTGCGCAAGGCGAGGGCCGCGATGTCAGCTGCTTCTTGTATGGAGGCCAGCCATGACCATTCTGGACGTCAAAAATCTCAAAAAATATTTCCCCATTCATAAGGGCCTGTTGCGCAAGCTGGTTGGCCATGTGAAAGCCGTGGATGATGTGAGTTTTTCAGTCGCGCGCGGGGAAACGCTGGCGCTGGTTGGCGAAAGCGGTTGCGGCAAAACCACCGCCTCGCGCTGCATCATGCGTGCGCTGCAACCGTCATCGGGTGAAATCAACATCACGATTGACGGAAAAACCACCGATCTCGCGCCGTTGCAAAAAGCCGAATTGAAACCCTTCCGGCGGCATATGCAAATGGTCTTCCAAGACCCGTTCTCCTCGCTCAATCCGCGCATGATGGTGGGCGATTTGATTGCCGAACCCTTGCTGATCAACGGCATGGACAATGAAAGCGAGCGCCGCGCGCGTGTACGTGAATTGCTCGATCTTGTCAGCCTGCCCACCGCCTATATGAACCGCTTTCCACATGCCTTTTCCGGCGGACAACGCCAGCGCATCGGCATCGCGCGGGCCTTGGCGCTCAACCCGTCTTTGATTGTGGCGGATGAACCGGTCTCGGCCCTTGATGTGTCGGTGCAGGCGCAAATCATCAATCTCTTGCTTGATCTGCAAGACCGGCTTGGCCTGAGCTATCTGTTTGTGGCGCATGATCTGAGCGTGGTGAAACATGTCAGCGACCGGGTGGCTGTGATGTATCTTGGCCAGCTTGTGGAAATCGCCCCCACCGAAGCCTTGTTTGTCACCCCGCGCCATCCTTACACCGAGGCCTTGTTGTCGGCGGTGCCCAAGCCTGACCCGCGTGCACGGCAAGAGCGGATCATTCTTTCGCGCGAGGTGGCAGACGCGGCCAATCCGCCCTCTGGTTGTGCCTTTCATCCGCGCTGTTCCTTTGCCACCGACCAATGCAAAAGCGAACGTCCGCACTTGCAGGATCTGGGGCAAGGCCATCAGGTGCGGTGCCATCACGCCCGCACGCTGGCCCTTCAAGGGGTCGGCCCCTCGGTGTGAGGTTTTTTCCCTCGTCCTCCAACAAAAGGGCTTCATCGTGCGGCGGATTGACAACCAAAAACCATTTGCCGCCATCACCGACGAGGTGATGGAATTGCTGGGCACCGGCCGGCAGACCCTGCCTTTCACGCAGCGGACCCATAGCCTCGACGCGCAAAACGCCTACCAGATTACCTCCTCTTTGCGCATGCGCCGCATCCAGAAAGGCGAAACACCGCTGGGGCGCAAAATCGGTTTTACCAACCGCACGATCTGGGATGAATATGATGTCCATCAACCGATCTGGGGGGACATTTACGACAGCACCGTTTCCTATCTCAGCAACCAAAAGGGGCCGTTTCATCTCAAAGGACTGGCGGAACCGCGCATCGAACCCGAAATTGTTTTCAAACTGAAAAGCAAGCCGAATTCGTCTATGGATGAAGCCGCCCTGCTCGCTTGCATGGAATGGGTGGCGCATGGATTTGAGCTGGTGCAATCGCTGTTTCCGGATTGGCGCTTTTCGGTGGCCGACACCATTGCCGGTTGCGGCTTGCATGGCGCGCTGCTGATCGGCCCGCCGCATGTGTTCAAAGACGGGGAGCAGGCCGCTTGGCTTGAGGCGCTGGCGCATTTCTCCATCGACCTTTTTCATCACGAGACCTGCGTGGATACAGGCTTTGCCCGCAATGTGCTTGATGGCCCGCTCAGTGCCTTGCGCCATCTCGTTTTAGTGCTTGAAAACGATCCCTATAATCCCGACCTGCAAGCAGGCGAGATTGTGACGACCGGCACGCTGACCCGCGCCTTTCCGGTCAAGCACGCGGATACATGGCGCACGGAACTGTTCGGCCTCGATTTGCCGCCTGCTGAGATCCGTTTTGTCTGAGCAGGTCTTGCCACTGGCGCTGCAAGCCCGAGGTGCTTTTGCATCCCTGCCATGCAAGGTTCCAAATATGAACAGCCTGTCTTCTCGCATCAGGGGAAATATGCTTTAAAAAAAGAAGATGCCTCTCCATGAGCCCCGCCATGACCCAGCCGACACAAGACAAACGCGTGTGCTTTGACTTTGAAATTGATTTCTCGAATGGCGGCGGGCTGCAAGGGCAAGACTTCCGGCTCGATATCACGGAGGAGACAATTTCGGATGCTGAGCTGGCCGATTACATCGTGCGCGATCTCAATTTGCTGATGGTGGGCGCGGTCCGCATTCTCAAAAAGACCATCATCACCGAAGCCCATAAACGAAAAACGCCCTCACCGCCGCACCCCACTCTTTAACACCCGTGTTTGCGCTTGTTGCTTAGAAAGACCCATGGCCCTTTTTTCTCTCCAGACGCCGTCCGACAACGACAGCCCCTCTCCCGCGCCATGGGCCTTTATCTGTCTGTTTGCTTTTGACGCGCTGTCGCGTTCGGTGTTGCTGACGCTGATCCCGCTCAAAGCCTATGCGCTGTTGCAAGATGCAAAACTCGTGAGCGTGGTTTATTTCACGACCGCCATCACCGGCCTGTTGACCATTCTGATCATTCCGCAAGTGATGCAAAGGATTCCACGGCGCAGGGTGGTGTTTGTCGGAACGCTGCTGCATCTGACGGCCATTGTGCTGTTAAGCCGCCATGCCACGCCGACTTTGGTGATCGGTTTGATTTTGCAAGCGCTGGCAACGGCCTCGCTGGATGTGGCGCTCAACCTCTATCTGCTGGATAATATTCCGCGCCGCAGTCTGCAAAGTTTCGAGGCCAAGCGTCTGGTTTTTGCGGGGGGGTGTTTTGCCGTGGGCCCGTGGATCGGTGTTTCGCTGGGGCAGCATGTCGCAGACAGTGCAGGCTATTGGGTCAGCGGATTGTCGGTGCTGTCGCTGGTCATGATGTTTGTGCTGACCGGCATTATCAAAACCGAAGGCGTGGAGCAGAGCAAACAAAGCCTGCCCAATCCGCTCAATGCCGTGCGTCGTTTTATCAAGCAGCCGCGCTTGCGCCTGTCATGGCTTTTGGCCTTCGGACGCAATGGCTGGTGGCTGATCTATTTCATCTATGCGCCGATCTATACCAAACAAGCGGGCTATGGCCCCGAGCTTGGCGGCTTCATTGTCACATTAGGGATGCTGCCTTTATTGCTGGCGCGGGTCTGGGCGCGGCTGGCGCGCCGCTTCAGCATGCGCAAATTGATGATGTCGGCCTATGGCGGCACGTCTGTTCTGACATTCGCTGCGGCAGGTTGTGCTTTGCTTGACAATCCGAGCGCCTGTCTTGTTTTGCTGGTCTGTGCGGCCTTTGTGGCGACCGTGATTGACGGGGGCGGCAATGTACCGTTTCTGCGCGCTGTCAAACCCTTGGAACGACCGGCCATGACCTCGGTTTTTATGACCTTCCGGCATGTCGGGCCCATCATCATGCCCGGTATCATGGCGGTGGCCTTGTGGTTTTTGCCCCTGCCCTTTGTGTTTATCATCAGCGCCTTGCTGACCCTGACCATGGCCATGCTGGCGCTTTATCTGCCGCGCGGCATGTGAGTGATCACAAGGGCAGCGATACCGCAAATTTGACCTGATCGAGCGCAAAGGATGACTCGATCGACGAGAGCCCATCAAGGCGAGTCAGTTTTTGTTTGATGAATTGCTCATAGGCCACAAGATCCGCCACAACCACCCGCAACAAATAATCACGCGGTCCGGTCATCAGATAACATTCCACCACCTCCTGCCATGAGGCGATGGCTTTGGCGAAGCGTTCGAGATCCTCCTCCTTCTGCCGTTCCAATTTGATCGAGACAAAAACAGAGACCGGCAAGCCGACCGCCCGCTGGTCCACCATCGCCGCATAGCGCAAGACAACGCCATTCTCCTCCATCCGCTTGATGCGGCGGTGACAGGGCGAGACCGACAGGCCGACCTTTTCCGCGACATCGGCAAGCGTCAGACGGCAATCGGTTTGCAGCAGAGACAGAATCTTGCGGTCGGTTTGGTCGAGCTCGATATGGGTTGGGCTTTTCATGACAATATTTTCCAATAAAGGTTCATTTAATAGTAAAAATTTCTAAATATTTGTCAATTCAAACAAAAAATAGGGAAAAACTGCCCCGTGCCGCGCGATACAGTCCCATGATCGACGAGGAGGACGCCCGATGACCAACACGCGCAAACCATCGCCAGCCCGCATGCGCCCCGAATTGCCCGCGCTGCAAGCGCTTGAGCAAAAAATTCTCTGGCTGTCCTCATGGATGATCCATCACGCCAACCATATCAGGCCCAGTGAAGACGGTTTGAAAGTGGGCGGGCATCAGGCCTCCTCGGCCTCGCTCGCCACCATCATGACCGCCCTTTATTTCAAAATCCTGCGGCCCGAAGACCGCGTGGCGGTGAAGCCGCATGCCTCCCCCGTCTATCACGCGATCCAATATTTGTTCGGTCGTCAGACCCGCGACAAACTCATCCAGTTCCGCGCCTTGGGCGGCGCGCAGTCTTATCCCTCGCGCACCAAAGACGCCGATGATGTGGATTTCTCAACGGGGTCGGTGGGGCTTGGCGTGGCGCAAACGCTGTTCTCCTCCATCGTCCAAGACTATGTGAAAGAACATGGCTGGATGAAGGAGCGTCCCAAAGGCCGCATGATCGCGCTGGTGGGCGATGCGGAAATGGACGAGGGCAATATTTACGAGGCGCTGCTTGACGGCTGGAAACAGGATTTGCGCAATTGCTGGTGGGTTGTCGATTACAACCGCCAAAGCCTTGATGCGGTGATCCGCGAAGGCTTGTGGGAAAAGCTCGAAGCCATTTTCCGCAATTTCGGCTGGGATGTCGTCATCATCAAATATGGCCGCTTGATGCAACAAGCCTTTACGGAAGAAGGCGGCAGCGTTTTACAACAGTGGATCGATGCATGTCCGAACCCGCTTTATGCCGCTTTGTGTTTTCAGGGCGGGGCGGCGTTTCGCAAACGGCTGCTTGACGAGATCGGCGATCAGGGACCTGTCACAGCTTTGATTGAACGCCGCTCGGATGAAGAATTGCTGGCCTTGATGTCCAATCTCGGCGGGCATGATCTTGATTGCCTGCTCGAAGCCTTTGAAAGCATCGACCATGACCGGCCGGTCTGTTTCATCGCCTATACGATCAAAGGCGTCGGCCTGCCGTTTCAAGGCCACAAGGACAATCATGCGGGCTTGATGACGCCGAAACAGATCGAGGCATGGCGCACGCGTCTGGGGATCCGCGAAGGGCATGAATGGGATGAATTCGAAGCCAGCACCCTGCCCGAACAGGAGTTACGCGCTTTTCTCGCAACGGTGCCCTTTGTGCAAGGCGGGTCGCGGCGCTTGAAAGCCAAAACCTATGCCGTGCCCAAGAGCCTGCCGTTTCGGGCCGAACGCATGATGGCGACCCAACAAGGCTTCGGCTTGATCCTGCATGAATTGGCCGGATCGGATCATGCTTTGGCGGATCGCGTGGTGACCTGTGCGCCCGATGTGACGGTATCCACCAATCTCGGCGGCTGGGTCAATCGCCGCAAATTATTTGCGCGTGATACGGTGGCGGATCTGTTTCGCAAAGAGAAAATTCCATCGACCTTTGTCTGGGACTTTTCGCCCCAAGGCCAGCATATCGAACTCGGCATTGCCGAAATGAATCTGTTCATTTTGCTGTCGGCGCTGGGCCTGTCGCATACGATTAATGGCGAGCGGCTGCTGCCCATCGGCACGCTTTATGACCCCTTCATCATGCGCGGCCTCGATGCCCTCAATTATGCCTGTTATCAAGATGCCCGCTTCATGGTGGTGGCCACGCCCTCCGGCATTACATTGGCGCCTGAAGGCGGCGCCCATCAATCCATCGCGACCCCGCTGATCGGCATGGCGCAAGACGGGCTGGCGGCGTTCGAGCCCGCTTATGTCGATGAATTGGCGGTGATCATGCGCTGGGGCTTTGACTATATGCAGCGCGATGGTGACGCCTCGGGCGACGAGCATACGCTGCCCGGCGTGCCATGGCTGCGCGACAGCAAAGGGGGATCGGTCTATCTGCGCTTGTCCACGCGCAGCATCGAGCAGTTTCAACGCCCCATGACCCCCGAACTCGAACACGACATTCTGGCGGGGGGCTATTGGCTGCGCCGTCCGGGCCCCAATCCCGATTGCGTGATTGTAGCAATGGGTGCGATCCTGCCCGAAGCCATTGCCGCTGTCGGACAATTGGGGGCGGGCTTCCGCGATATCGGCCTTTTGGTGGTCACCTCCGCCGACCGGCTGAATGCGGGCTGGTCGGCCGCCGAACGCGCCCGCCAGCGCGGGGAAGGCACCGAACCCTCACATGTCGAAAAATTACTGGGGCCTTTGCCGCCCCATTGCGGTCTGGTCAGCGTGCTGGATGGTCACCCTGCAACCCTTGGCTGGATGGGTGGTGTGATGGGGCACCGCATGGCCGCTTTGGGGGTCGAGCATTTCGGCCAGACAGGCTCGTTGCCTGATCTTTACCGCACCTATCGCATTGATGCGCAAGCGATTGTGGAAGCCGCCCATTCCCTGCACAGCCGCCTGTCACGCCCGCGCATGGATTGGGCCCGCTGATCAGTCAATCGGCTGGAAAGCCTGACAGACATCGACCCATTGCGCCTCGACCAGTTCGGCCATGCGGTTGGGTGCAATCCTGACCGCGGAATGGGTGGAGCCTGCCGCAGGCACCACCTCGTCGAAATCCTGCAAGGAGACGTCGCAATAAATGGGCATGGGTTGCGGCAGGCCGAAAGGACATACGCCGCCCACCGGATGGCTGGTCAGCGCCAGCACATCCTCGGCCCCGAGCATGCTGACTTTGCCGCCAAACACCGCTTTGGCCTTTTTGTTATCGAGCCGCGCATCCCCGCGCGCTACAACCAGAAAGGTCTGCTCCCCGACACGCAGGCACAGGGTCTTGGCAATTTGCGCCGGTAAAACGCCGTGCCCTTTGGCGGCCAGCTCCACCGTTGCGGTGCTGACAGGCAATTCAATAATGGCGATGTCAGGCGCGTGTGTGGCAAAAAACTGCCTAACAGATTCAAGACTCATCGATCACATTTTCCCTTGATGCTTCCGGTTCAACACTCAGGTTTGTTGCACACCGCCATCCTGAAAGCGATACCATGCGATGATCGCGCCCAGACCAATGCGTCTGAAGGAATGGAACGGAATGGGATTGATGGGCCGCAAAGGAAACGGCAGAACGCTGACATCGCCTGTCAGGACATATTGGGCCAAGGCCGCGCCCATGGCGGTCTGCAAGCCAACGCCCCGCCCCATGCAGCCGATATCAATGATGAGGCCCAGTTGGGGCTCGTGCAAATGCGGCAACATATCCGCCGTCAAAGCAACCCGCCCGCCCCAGCGATAGGCAAAGGGAATATCTTTGATCTGCGGGAACATTTTACCCACCACCCGCTCAAGATGCGCCCAATCCTCATCGCCGCGCGGCTCACGGAACGGCCCGCGACCACCCATCAACAAGCGCCCCTCGTGATCCAAGCGGAAATAGAGCAAGAGCTTACGCGTATCGGATGACACCTGCCCATAAGGCAAAATGGTTTTGCGGACATTGTCAGACAAAGGCTGGGTGGCGACTTGGAACGAATTCACGTCGATGATCGTGCGCTTCAAGCCCGGCACCAATTGATCGGTATAGCCATTGGTGCACAAGACCACTTTGCGCGCCCGCACATGATGGCCTTGGGCGGTGACCACATCATAACGATCATGCACGCGCGACAAGGAGACCACCGGCGATTGCGTATAAATCCGCGCGCCCAGACTGATCGCGACCCGCGCAAGCTCCCGTGCATAAGACAAAGGCTGCACACCGCCGCCGCGCGGATCCAGCCAGCCGCCCGAATAAGAGGACGTGCCCAGACGCTCGGTTGTTTCCTCACGGCTCAGCAAGCGTGCATCGACCCCGTGCTTTGACCATTGCGTGACCCGCGTTTTGGCGAGTTGTAATCCATCTTCGGAATGGGCGGCCTGAATCCAGCCAGCCCGCTGGAACGGCACCTGCATCTGATAGCGGGCGATCAGATCAAAGACGCGGTCCGCAGTGGTGCTGGCAAAGGTCAGGAGCTTGCGTCCCTCCTTTTCGCCATAGGTGCTGATCATATCATCGGGATCATATTTCAGGCCGGGAATGACCTGCCCGCCATTGCGCCCCGAGGCCCCCCAGCCGCATTCACGCGCCTCAAGCACTACGGCTTTGATGCCAGCTTCCGCCAGATGCAAAGCAGTGGACAGTCCGGCATAGCCGCCGCCCACAATGCAAATATCGGCCTCCAGATCCTCCGATAACATTTCAGTGGACGCGGGCGCGACAGCGGTCTTGGCCCAGAGAGACGGTTGCAGCGGAAACGGTTCGGTCACGGGCCTATCACTCCCTATCATGACTGGCGAAACAGGTGTCACGCCAAACGATCAATCCCTGACCAGATCG
>CAIJVU010000017.1 GCA_903824185.1 uncultured Hyphomicrobiales bacterium | reverse complement strand
TGAACTCACATGAAAAAATGGTCCCGATTGCGGGACACGAACTCGCGACCTACCGCTTACAAGGCGGTTGCTCTACCAACTGAGCTAAATCGGCTTTGCCATTTCTCCCTGTCCGCTACCAAGATGGCACGCAAAGAGCAAGGGGGCACGGCATAATTTCCTGCCGATATTGGCTTTTTCAATCAAAAAACAGGACAAAATCTGGATAAGAAGAGGCGTTTATTCAGTTTGTATTCATTTTCACAAGGCTATAAAATAGTCACAATTGGAATCGATGATCTTTTTCCGAAATTAGGTTTGTGCGTGTCAGCCCCTTGAGCAATGGGGATGTGTCGGATGTGGTTGAAAGGCCAGATGGAGGGTAAAATGCGGAAAGTCCTACTTGCTACGGCATTGGTCGCGTCGCTTGGCATGGCTGTCATGCCTCAAGCCGAAGCGCGTTATGATCGCAATGGGTGGTTGATTGGTGGTCTGGCAGCGGGTGCGCTGATCGGTGGTGCTATGATGGCACAACCATCACAGGCTGCTCCTGTCTATGCCGCGCCTCCCCCTGCCTACTATCCCGCCCCGGTTTATGTGGAACCCGAGCCCTATTATCGCTGCCGCGTCGTCAACCGCCGCGTCTGGGATCCTTATCTGGGGTCTTGGGTGATCCAGCAACGTGAGATGTGCCGGTAAACCCTCAATCGGTTTAATGCATCGAGAGAAGGGCGAGGGGGCGTAAGCCCCCTTTTTTGTGTCTGACGGACCTCATCAGATCCTCATGGACATGGAAACATGATCGCTTAGTTGATGATCAAGGCATCATAAAAAAGGCCCCGTCAAACGGGGCCTTTGTCGTTTCAGGCATAAAGCCTCGTTTGGTACAATCGCGCCTTAGCGTGAGGCGAAGATATCCCAGTCTTTTGTTTCCGGCATGAAGATCAAGCCGATGACAAAGGTGCCTAAAGCCACAATGATCGGGTACCACAGACCGGAGAAGATATCCCCCGTTGAAGCCGCAATCGCGAAGGCTGTGGGGGGCAGGAAGCCGCCAAACCAGCCATTGCCGATATGATAGGGCAGTGACATCCCTGAATAACGGATGCGGGTGGGGAACAATTCCACCAGCTGTGCTGCAATCGGGCCATAGACCATGGTCACATAAAGCACGAGAACAAACAGCAGGCCGGTGAGGTGCAGCGCCCTTTCACTGTTCAACAGGTCAGACAGCGATGTGGTTTTCAAAATTGTCGCATCACCCACTTTGGGATAGCCCGCCTCAACGGCAGCCGCTGTCACTTTGCCAGCCAGAGTCTTGTCACCTTTTTCAACGGCAATGTCTTTGCCATTCATGTTGATGACAGTGGGCTCGCCAGCGCCAGCAGCGGTTTGCGTATATTTAATACCAGCTGCGGCAAGGGCGCGGCGGGCGATATCGCAAGGCTCGGTGAACACACGGATGTTGACCGGATCAAACACACTGCCGCAGGTTGCGGGATCAGCTTTGACAACCACTTTGATCGTTTCATGCGCTTGGATCAGCTTCGGATTGCCCACTTCGGCGATTTTACCGAACAATGGGAAATAGGTCACTGCGGCAAGCAGGCAGCCCGCCAGAATGATCGGCTTACGACCGATTTTGTCCGAAAGCGAACCAAACACGATAAAGAAGGGTGTGCCAAACAGCAGCGATAAGGCAATCAGAAGATTGGCGGTTGTACCGTCAATTTTCAATGTTTGGGTGAGGAAGAAGAGGGCATAGAATTGCCCCGTATACCAAACCACAGCCTGACCGGCAGTACCGCCGAGCAAAGCGATGAGGGCAATTTTCTGGTT
>CAIJVU010000016.1 GCA_903824185.1 uncultured Hyphomicrobiales bacterium | reverse complement strand
TGGTGTGCCGAAGGCGCATTTTGGGCTATTTTTGAAGGAGTGTGAGTGGCGTTTCAATAACAGTGACCCAACGCTCCAATTAACAACGTTAAAACAATGGGTTAAACGCTATCTAAGGTGATTATCTGGGACAGCCCCAAAAAGTATTTCGAGCTCTATCACACGATCCGGCAATTAAAGCGCCTGAGCAATCGTGACCTTGCTGATTTGGGCATCACACGTGCCGACATCGATACCGTTGCAAAACGCAGTGTCGACCAGAAATTTGGCTCTTCATCCATCAATAACGGATAACGACTATGCTGACTTTGATTGTTTTGGCGCTGAATGCGCTTTTTAAATTCACCATCGATGAGACCTCGCAGTTTTTTAAAACACCGGGACTTTGAGAGGCTGCATTTCTTTTCTATGTGCTATGAGACCGCAGAGGCTGCGGAACCGTCCTGCGTCCCAATGGGACGCCGGTTTCATCTCTATTAGTGATGTTTAAGGTGACATCGCGCACAACATATAGCGTGATGCGCGTATCAAAGCCCTACAATTTTCGCATTCATAACCGTCTTAGTGAACAGACGGTCCTGCTGCTGAGGCAGCACGAAATCACGGTTGGGTTTTCCGTCCGTTAACCGTCGCCGTGGGGGAGTGAGTTGACGTATCGCAAGATATGACAGTCTCACTCCCTGCGGGCCAATAGGTTATCCACCCTTTGCGTGGATCTTTGGATGACGATGGTGCGCATAACGGACGGTTGATGCACCATCGTCGTCCACACCATTCTTTATTGATCGCGCGCCATCACAGGACATCTACCTTCAGTTATAAACCGCGCGAAAACATCACAGTGATGAGGCAGTGCAAGATTGTGTGTTCAGGGGCGTTTCCCTAAAGACACTCCATTGTTATGGGCGACATGGTCAGAGAGCATCGGCACATAATCTTGCGCATGGCCTGTATTAACCGGTGCGGCAAAACTATTTTTGACCGCATTGCCCATGGGATTGGAAATGCCGACATCATTGGCCATCGACTCTAAATAGGTCATGTCCTTCAATGCATTTTGCAGTGTGAATTTATGCGCATCGCGATCCCGCTCCAGCACATATTTCATAAATGTTTGATAGAAGCCGCAATCCATACGACCACCGCGCACAACGCTATCAAACCGCTGAGGCGTAATGCCGACTTTTTGAGCAAGGGTCAGGGCTTCGGAATAAAGTGCCGCATAGCCCATCGAGACGAAATTGTTGAGTAACTTCATCCGGTGGCCATCACCCGTGCCGCCAATATGAATCACGCGGCCAGCCCACGTCTCCAAAACAGGCTTGAGACGCGCGAAGATCGCATCACTACAACCCACCATGGTGTCCAGCTGGCCTTCCCATGCCTCTTTGGGGGTGCGCGACAAAGGCGCATCGACAAGGGTGATATTATGCTGCGCGAGCTCGGCGGCCAGTGCCATGGTGGATGTGGGGTCAGAGGTTGAGCAATCCACAATGATGGATCCCGCTTTCAATCCGGCCGCCAAGCCATCCGGCCCCCGCACAACGGCTTCCACCTGACGCGATCCCGTCACGCATAAAAAGACAATCGAGGCAGAGGTGGCCAGCTCTTTGGGTGTCTTGGCTTCTTTGGCACCCCGTTTGATCAGATCCTCGACCGGCGCCCGATTGCGATGCCCCATCACCGTGAGCGGATAGCCTTTTTCAACAATATTCTTGGCCATGCCATGGCCCATAAGACCAACCCCAATAAATCCGATTGTCTCGCTCATCCTGATACTCCCGATGGTTATGACGTAAGAAATACGCGTTTTTTAAGTGATCTTTGTTATTGATAGCAGAGAATAGAAAGCCGTGTTGATGGACATGATGGTGAGGCGAACAGTTCCCCTGTCGCATGAGCCCGAAACCATCAGCCGCCCCATCAGGACCAAGACGCGTTTGGCTCGGCTTGAGCAGAGAGAGTTATTTGTGCTCAGTCTTTGAGAGGGCGATTTGTTGGATGGTTTTGATATCCCATTCGATGCCAAGGCCCGGCTCATCGGATGGAACGGCCTTGCCCTCTTTGATGGTCATGGATGATTTTGTGATTGTCTCAAGCTGCGGGATATATTCCACATAGCGGCCATTGGGCACGGACGCCGCCAAGGCAACATGCAGCTCCATCAGAAAATGCGGGCAAACCGGCACATTATGCGCCTCGGCCATATGGGCCACTTTGAGCCATGGCGTGATGCCGCCGATGCGACCGACATCGACTTGCACAATCGAGCAGGCTTGAGATGTGAGATAGTCTTTGAACTGGCTGATGGAATAAAGCGATTCACCAATCGCAATCGGCACGCTTGTGGAGGCAACAAGCTGCTTGTGGCTTGCAATGTCATCCGCATGAATGGGCTCTTCAAACCATGCTATATCAAGCGCCTCATAATGGCGGGCACGACGAACAGCCTCGGGCAAAGAAAAGCCCTGATTGGCGTCTGTCATGATATCGAAAGCAGGCCCGACAGCCTCACGCACCGCCGCAAGCCGCGCGACATCTTCGGCAACATGGGGACGGCCTATCTTGATTTTCGTGCCGGAAAATCCGCGCTCTTTCACAGCCAAAGCATCCTCAACCAGGGCGGAGGGTTCGATGTGAAGCCACCCGCCTTCCGTTGAGTAAAGCGGCACCGCGCGTTGCGCGCCACCGGCCATCCGCCACAAAGGTTGCTTCGCGCGAAGACAACGCAAATCCCACAAGGCCGTATCAATGGCTGCCAAGGCGATGGATGTCATCGCGCCAACAGTGGTGGCATGGGTATGGAAAAACAACCGTCTCCAGATCGCCTCGATTTCTTCTGCCTCACACCCGATGAGAAGCGGCACAAGATGATCATTGAGCAAGGCAAGGACGGAAGACCCGCCTGTCCCGATGGTATAAGAATAGCCGAGGCCCGTCACACCGTCCGTGTCGGTAATGCGGACTATCGGCGTTTCCTGGCTGACGAAACTCTGAATCGCATCCGTGCGCTTAACCTTGGGTTTGAGGTCAACCAGCAAGACTTCCACATGAGCAATCTTGGCCATTTACGTATCCTCACTCAGCGTGGGCTTACTTCATCAACATATGAGGCAGCCACAACGTAATATCAGGGATAAAGGTGATCAATAACAAAGCAGCCATCAAGGGCAAAAGCCAAGGCAAGATCGCCATGGTTGTCCGCTCAACCGACAATTTGGAAATTCTGCTCAAGACATAAAGCACCATGCCAAGTGGCGGATGCAACAAGCCGATCATCAAATTCAACGTCATGATGACGCCGAAATGCACGGGATCAACGCCGAATTTAATCAGCAAAGGCATCAAGATAGGAACCAGAATGGTGATGGCGGCCAGCGAGTCAATAAAGGACCCAACAATCAGGATGAGGATATTGACGAGAATGAGAAAGACCCATTTTTCGCTGGTAATCGACAAGATGCCATTGGTCAGCGCATCGGCCACTTTCGTAACCGTCAACAACCAACCAAAAATCGAGGCCGAGGCAACAATGAACAAGACAGAGGTTGTTGTCTCAACGGTTTCAAAGGTTGCCTTGGCAAAGGATTTTAGCGTCATGGTGCGATACCGCACAAATCCCAAGAACAGGGCCCAAACACATGCGGCAACGGCTGCCTCGGTAGGTGTAAAAAGACCCGTTAACATGCCGCCGATCAGCAACATCGGCGTCATCAAAGCCATGACAGCCGAGAATTTGAGCCACCAGTCGATGATGCATAAAGGACCGATCACCACAAAGGCTGCGACCAGAACCGGCCACTCCGTCCATTCCTGAATTTTGAACATCAAAACGCCCGATGAGGCGACAATCAGCAATTCCACAATGGCCTTGCCAAGCGTCGACATCGCGAAGGGGGCGTCCGCATCCCATTTATTGCGCCATGTGTAATAAAACACCGTCGCCATCAACAAAACGGTCATGACCATTCCGGGCATCACACCGCCCAAAAAGAGAGCCCCGATGGAGACATTGCTCATCATGCCGTAAATCACGAAAGGAATGGACGGCGGAATGATCGGGCCCAAGGTCGCAGAGGCCGCCGTCACGCCCACGGCAAACTCGATGGGATATCCCCGCTCGTTCATCGCTTTGATTTGGATCGACCCAAGACCTGCAGCTTCTGCAATGGCTGAACCGGACATGCCAGAAAAAATAACGGACCCAACAACATTCACATGTCCCAGACCGCCCTTTAACCAACCGACCGCTGCAAGCGCAAAAGCGTAAATCCGATTGGTCACACCGGCGATGTTCATGAGGTTACCGGCATAAATAAAGAAAGGCACCGCAAGCAAGGGAAAGCTGTCTACCCCCGACACCATGCGGTGCAAGAGGACGAAAGGCGGGTTCGAGCCGTCAAACAAGATAAAAAACAAAGAGCTTAAAGCCATTGAGAGCGCAACGGGCAGACCGAGCAGCAACAAGGCCAGAAAGGAACCAACAAGTAACAGCATAATAATTAATCCTAGTGATCCATATAGGCATCAGGGCGCTCAAGCGCACCATAGCCTTGCTTGAAATGATCTATTGTGACTTGAACGGATCGGACACAACTCAAGATCAAACCGCCCAACACAAAATAATAAACGACATTCATGGGCAGCTTGATCAGGGTCATCGGATCATCGCCGATAATTTGCATCAACTGCCACATAAGCCATGAGGCATAGGCAAAGAATATGATGGTGATGAGATCAATGATCCGCGCCAATAAAAACCCGATTGATTGTGGCAAAAACCGATAGATGAAATTGACCTGAATATGGCGATGTTTGCGCACGCACATGGCGGCGCCAACAAACACAACGCCGATCAGCAAATAGCGGGCGACTTCTTCCGTCCAGCCGAATGAGTCATTGAGGACATAGCGGGTAAAGAATTGCAAAAACACCACAAAGCACAAGGACAGAAACAGAATAAACGCTGTCCAATCCTCAGGCGCCTCGTGGCCCGAAAGATCTTCGCTGGGCCGCTCGTCATCGAGTTTCATTTGATCAAGACGAATGGGTGCTTTTTTATCAATATTTGACATGAGAAATCCTGAAAAATCGAGAACAGCCTAAAATCAATCGATTGCTGTTTCAAAGCCCATGGCCGTCAAGCCTCACAACCTGACGGCCATGGATATGCAGATACTTATTGAATGGCTTGGATTTTGTCCCAATCAGCTTTGCGGTAGCCAAACTCCTCGAAGGTTGCGCTCTTTTTCACAGCATCGAGAAATTCCTGCCGATCCACTGTTGCGACGGTCACACCACGCGACTGGAAAAAGCTCACGAGCTCTGTTTCACGCTTGATGATTTCGGCGGTTGAATTGGCCGCGGCTTCCTGCATCACATCGGTAAAAATTTTCTTGTCTGCATCAGACAGGGATTTCCACAATTTGCCAGAAACGATCGTATTCAAATGATCGACAATGTGGCCGGTGAGGACAATATATTTCTGAACCTCGTAGAATTTTTTCGCCTCAATGGTTGTCAGAGGATTTTCCTGTGCTTCCACTGTTCCGTTCTGCAAAGCCAGATAGACTTCGGCAAATGCAATGGGAGTGGTATTGGCACCACAAGCCCGCGGCATAGCCAGATAGGCCGGCACGTCAGGCACGCGCATCTTCAGACCCTTCATATCCGCGCAATGTGCGATGGCGCGGTTTGATGTCGTATGGCGTGTTCCATAATAATTAAGCGCTGTAATGTGATTGCCTGTCTTGTCTTCATAACCCTTGGCAAGTTCGGCAAACACATCGGTTTTGGCAAATTTCAGCAAATGCTCCGCATTGCGAAACGTAAAGGGATAATAGCCAACACCAATCGGCGGAAAGTCTTTTGCCGCAAAACTGGATCCTGAAATGATAATATCCACCGATCCGAGTTTCAAACCTTGATTCAAATCCGCTTCTTTGCCGAGCTGCGAGGATGGGAACACATCGACCTGATAGCGGTTATTGGTGCGCTTGGCGATTTCATTGCCTGCCCAGACCGACCATGTGTGAAATGGCTCAGAGACTTCATAGACATGCGCCCATTTCAATTTTGTCTGGGCCATGGCTGGAACCGCTGACACGGTGACCGCTAAGGCAAGAGCCGCTTTCAAAAGCTGACGTTTCAACATTGTGTTTCCTCGCTCTATAAAAATTCGTTCTTGGTCGACAGGAGCGCTTTGACGTGCGCTCACACTGACATGTTAATATCACCATCCCATTTTGTTTGACAAGCCGAGGTGGGCGAAATTCCCGGTCCGAACTTTGACAACTGAAAACCGCCGGCCCTATAGTACAAAGCCTTAAGCCCGTCTCTTCTTTAGCCTGTGCCGGACAAAATTCTTATGAAAATTGAAAGCGTTACCGCCCACGCATGTCGCCTGCCGCCCGCATCCCCTTGGGAGGATGCCACCAATAAAGTCGCCGGACTGGAATTGATTATTGTCGAGCTTAAAACAGATACAGGCCTGATCGGAACAGGGCTCAGTTACACGGTTGATATTGGCGGCACAGTCATCAAAGCGCTGATCGATGATTATTTGGCTGCCCTCGTGACAGGCATGGATCCGCTCAATTACGAGCGCCTCTGGTTGAAAATGAATCGGCAATCGCGACGCCTTGGGCTTGGGGTCAACTCCATGGCCATTGCGGCCATTGATATTGCGGTATGGGATCTGATCGGCAAGCATTATGGCCAGCCGCTATATCGTTTATTGGGGGGAACGCGTGACAGTATTCCCGCCTATATCAGCGAAATCAATCTGAGCTCTACTGATCGTATCGATGACCTCGTTCACCGTGCCAAAGATTATCATGCGCAAGGATACCACGCGGTGAAAATCAAAATCGGCAAAGATGATTTTGAAGAAGACATCGAGCGTATTATCCGTGTGCAGGAGGTTTTCGGCCGCAACAAACGTGTTCTGGTTGATCTCAATCAAAAATGGACTGCGGCCGAGGCAATCCAGAAAGGCGCGCGATTGGACGCGCTCCATCTGGGCTGGATTGAAGAACCCCTGCTCTATCAAGACATTCAGGGCCATGCCGCCCTCAAGCGGGCCATCAAAACCCCTCTTGCCTTAGGGGAAAGCCTTTATAGCCGAGAACAGATTTTGGCTTATTTGCAAGCGGATGCTGTGGACTTTATTCAAGCCGATGTGGCTTTTGTCGGCGGCATTACCGAATGGCAAAAAATTGCCCATATGGGACAGGCATTCGGCCGCTTGATGGCCCCCCATTTCATGATGGAATTATCCCTGCACTTGCTGTGCGGGATACCGAATGGTTTTATGCTTGAAAATGTGATTGGCGGCAGCCTGACGGAATTGGGCTTACTGGCAAAACCCATCACCATCAAAGACGGCATAGGCTCCCCGTCACAAGCCCCCGGTCATGGCATCGAATTCAACTGGGAGGCGATCCGCCAACACGCTTTGACATCAGAATCAATCCGCGGGTCTTTCCAAGGCGGCAGCAAATAAGCCTCTCTGCTCCCTGTCTGCGCACAGGGATGCATTGGAGCACCTGCGACGATGGCTCAATGCTCTAGTTCTGTTGTGGATCAATAGGCTGGCACCCACGCAGTGTGCCGCACACCCTATATACATGCAGGCCCTGTCTTATATTGCGGGATGAAATACGAACAAAATGTTCTTGATTTGTTCACGTCACTCGGCTTATAGTCCCTCCCCGTTCAATGGTAATTGTCAGTGAGTGTCTCCATGCGTGTCGAGAAGGCCTCCACAGCGATCCGCTGTGCTCTCCCCATCTACAGTTCTGCCGTATCCGCCGGCTTTCCTTCGCCTGCCGAAGACTATTTGGAAAACAAATTGGATCTCAACGAGCATTTGATCCACCACCCGTCGGCGACCTTCATGGTTCGGGCAACAGGCGATAGTATGACGGGCGTGGGGATTTTTTCCGGCGACATCCTGATTGTTGACCGCAGCATACAGGCCAAACACGGCTCCATCATCATTGCGGTGATCAATGCCGAATTAACCGTCAAACGTCTCTATCGCAGAAAAGGCGTCATCAGGCTGGAGGCGGCCAATCCGGCCTACCCCTCCTTGAATGTGTCCGATGATATGGAATTGTGGTGCTGGGGTGTTGTGACAGCCGCGATCCATCAATATGGGGGAGCGGCCCTGTCGCGTTCCTTCAACGATTCATGACAAAGCCATGCCTCTTTATGCGCTTGTCGATTGCAATAATTTCTATGTGAGTTGTGAACGCCTGTTTGATCCAAAATTGGAGGGCAAGCCTGTTATCGTCTTGTCCAATAATGACGGATGTGCCGTGTCACGCTCCGCCGAAGCCAAAGCGCTCGGCATCAAAATGGGCATTCCGCTTTTCAAGATCAAAGATCTGGTCAAATCCGAAAAGGTGGTGGTTCGCTCATCCAATTATGCACTATATGGGGATATCAGCGCCCGCGTTGAAGATGTCTTATCGCAATTCAGTCCGCGCATTGAAAATTATTCCATTGATGAAAGCTTTTTGGATCTATCTGATTTACCACCGGAAACGGATCTGCATGACTTTGGTACACAGATGAGAACCACTGTGCTGCAATGGATTGGCATCCCGACATGTGTCGGCATGGGTTCGACAAAGACACTGGCGAAATTGGCGAACCATATCGCCAAGACAACGCCTTCTATGGGCGGGGTGTGCCACATGACGGCGGAGCGTGCAGACGATTTATTTGCAAACATTGATGTCGGAGAAGTCTGGGGGATTGGCAACGCATCGGTGAAGCAGCTTAAATCGATCGGTGTTCATACGGTGCTGGATTTGAAAAGGCTTGATCTGAAAATCGCCCGCAAATTGCTGACCGTGACGGGCGAACGGATCGTGCAGGAATTGAATGCGATTGCGTGCAGCGCACTCGAACTCGAGGCAAAACCCAAGCAGGCCACAGCCGTCACACGTTCATTCGGCAAGGCCATTCTGCATTATCATGACATGCAGGAAGCGATCAGTTTCTATGCCGCCCGTGCCGGAGAAAAATTACGCAAAAGCAAACAAGAATGCTGCCATTTGACGGTTTTTATCAGAACCAATGTGTTCAATGACGATCCCAAATATTCAGCATCCAATTCCATCAGACTCCCGATCCCGACCAATGACAGCCGTGTTCTGATGGATTATGCCATGCCCATCCTCAAATCCATCTGGCGCGACGGATACCGCTATGCAAAAGCAGGCATTTTATTGAATGATTTGGTTGACGAAGGTTGCGGCCAAGGCCATCTCTTTCACACGCCATCCGCCCCCAAAAACAGCGCTGTCATGCATGTGATGGACAGGCTCAACAAGCAAATGGGGCGCGGGACCGTCTTTCAGGCAGCCATCGGCATCAAGCGCGACTGGTCCTTGCGGTCCAACTTTCATTCACCCCGTTATACCAGCTCTTGGGCTGATTTGCCGAAAGCCAAGTGTTGATGCTGGTTGATCAAACCCCATCAATGCTCACTATTTTGGTGTTGGTTTTTCTGTGAATCTGCTTCATTCTTCAAACAAAATGGGACAGACTGACAAAGCCATAAGTTTGGGGAAGCACGGGGGAAATCATGCCAGTTTATCATTTGACCGTGAATGGCGAAAAGAGAACGGTGGAATCCACCGACCCTGAACAGCCCATTCTTTATATTCTACGCAATGACTTGTCGCTGACGGGTGCCAAATATGGCTGCGGCCTCGGTCAATGCGGCGCGTGCAGTGTCCTTGTCGAGGGGGATGTGATCCGCTCATGCCAGTTGACCATCAACCAAGCGAGCGGCAAAAAGATCACAACGCTTGAAGGCTTGTCGCAGGGCGACACGCTTCATCCCGTGCAAGCGGCCTTTGTCACGGAGCAAGCAGCGCAATGCGGCTACTGCACCAATGGCATGGTGATGAATGCCGTTGCTTTGCTGGCGCATCAACCCAAACCCACGCAAGATGATGTGAAGCAGGCCCTTGTCAATAATCTGTGCCGGTGCGGAACCCATGACCGCATCATCCGCGCTGTCCTGCGTGCCAGCGGAAAGGTGCTGCCATGAGACACAATCAAAATCATTTGCACATCAATCGCCGCGATATTTTACGCGCAGGTAGTGGATTACTCATCGCCTTTGCAAGCGGTGTTGCAACCGCACAGCAAAAGAACACACCACAAATAGCCCCCGGGAAAACACTGAAAGCCGATGAAGTCGATGGTTATCTCGATATCAAACAAGACGTCAGCGTGATTGTCTATTGCGGGAAGGTAGACCTCGGGACAGGATTGCGCATTGCCATTCCGCAAATGGTTGCAGAAGAGCTGGGCGTGTCTTTGCAATCCATAACACTGATAGAAGGCGATACCGCCTTGACGCCGGATCAAGGGCCAACCGCCGGCAGTTCTGGCATCATGCGCGGCGGCGTGCAAATCCGGCAGGCGGCCGCAACGGCACGGGAAGCGCTGATCACGCTTGCGGCCACGCAATTGGAAAAACAGCGCGAAGAACTGGTCGTTGAGAACGGACGCGTCATGACGATGGCGCGCGACAAAAGCGTGACATTCGCAAGCTTGCTTGAAGGCAAACCCTTTTCTTTAAAAATCGACGAAAAGGTGCGTTTAAAAAATCCATCTTCTTATACCATTGTTGGCAAGCCCCTGCCCCGACCCGACATCACAGCCAAGGTAACAGGCAAGCACCCCTATATGCATGATGTCAAAATTGACTCGATGTTGCATGCACGCGTCATCAGGCCGGGTGCGATCGGTGCCAGCATCCTGTCCATCGACGACGCATCAATTGCCGGTTTGAAGGATGTGCGCATTGTCCGCATCAAAAATTTCGTGGCGGTTGTTTCCAGCAATGAATGGACAGCCATCCGCGCCGCAAAATTGTTAAAAATACAGTGGAGCGATCCTGCCAGCCTCACAGGCCATGACAAGGTCAAGACGTGGATGCAAACATCCTTTGCCGACAACAGCAATGCGGCGGGAAAAGAAACTCTAATAAAAAAAGGCGAGAGCGGCAAAGCACTCAGTGACAGCAAGACTGTTTTGTCTGCGACCTATTACTGGCCCCTACAAAGCCATGCCTCGATGGGGCCCTCATGCGGCATTGCCGATGTGACAAAAGACAGTGCGACCATTTGGAGCGCGTCGCAAGCAACCCATCGGTTGCGCGGCGTGTGTGCGCGTATCTTAAATCTCCCGACTGAAAAAGTGCGGGTGATCTATCGTGATGGTTCGGGTTGTTATGGCACAAACGGCCATGATGATGTCTGCGCGGATGCTGCCCTCATTTCACAAGCCATCAGCCAGCCTGTGCGCGTGCAATGGTCGCGGGAAGATGAATTAGGCTGGGATCCCAAGGGCCCTCCGCAATTGCTTGAAATGCGCGGATCCGTAGATGAGAATGGGAAATTAGCCGTTTGGGAAACCGACATGTGGTTACCCAAAGCCACAGCCAGCCTGCCCAATATTCCGCTTCTGGGGCCGGACGCAGCAGGCATCAGCCAGCCACAAGGCTTGTCAACAGGGTTGATTACGCAAAATGCCCATCCGCCCTATGCCCATCCGCATCTCAATGTCACGGTGCACTGGCTGAAAGACTCGCCGCTTCGTCCCAGCAATATTCGTGCACCGGGTAAAATCGCCAATAGTTTTGCGGTGGAAAGTTTTATCGATGAACTGGCCGCCAGCGCAAAACGAGACCCATTGGCCTTTCGCCTTGAGGGACTTGCAGATCCGCGCGGCAGGGCCGTGTGTGAAAAAGTGGCCGAATTAATGGGCTGGCAATCACGCCCATCGCCTGTGAACTCGGGTCATCAAGGGCGCGGTTTTTCCTATGTCCATTACAAATTCAACGAGACTTATGTAGCGATAGGTATGGATGTGCGCATTGACCGCAAGACCGGCAGCATCCATGTGCAGCGGATCGTGTGTGCCCATGATTGCGGATTGATTATTAATCCGGATGCGACACGCCAACAGATCGAGGGCAATATTTTGCAAACCCTCAGCAGAACCCTGATTGAAGAGACAACATTTGATCGCTCGAAAGTAACAAGCATTGACTGGCAGTCTTATCCTTTGCTCACTTTTCCCGAGGTGCCTGAATTGATCATTCACTTGCTGGATCAGCCGCATCAGCCGCCCTTAGGCGCTGGCGAGGCCGCCTGTGCAGCCGTACCGGGGGCATTAGCCAATGCCATCTATGATGCCTGTGGAGCGCGCTTGCGCACTGTTCCCTTTACAAAGGAGCGCGTAAAAATGGCGCTTGAAAAGGGATCCGCTTAATTAATGCAATTCAAACGATGCCCCTGTGCATGGGCACCGTGAAAAATTGACTTTCGCTTTACTGTAAGGGTGAGAAAAAGGCCGGTTTAAGAATTTTGTTTTCCATTTTGACAATGTAAGGTCGCGTCTTGGGAATAAAGGCGAGCCATTCAGGATCGCTATAAAGAGCGGCTCTTTTTTGCTCACGATCCGCATGGGACTCGTAGCGCCACATCATGATAATTTCAGTTAACGCGCCGACATCGGTGGTAAACCACGCATGGGGCGGCCCAAGAAATTTGGTATGAATCGCCATGCCTTCTTGATGATAAAAACGCAAATAGTCTTCAACCATGCCAACGGCAATGGAATAGGTCCGTTGTTCAAAGATAGCCATGATATCCCCCCTTTTACGATCACGATGGATAGACTTGAGATGATTTTGCAACAGAAAGCCCGTTTTCAATTTTGCCGAGCATAGGACCAGTTTAAAATTAAAACATCCCCAAAATTCAGAAAATCCAAATAAATCAATATAAAAGCCCGTCAAAATGGCGTGACAATGTCAAGGAAAGCCATTAGGATTAACCCATTAAAGGGCGTCAATTGGTCGGTGAGAGGTTCCCATGCTGGTATCGAAACTCAATACCCTCCCCGCATTATCCTCAAAACAGGTTTCGGCTAAACCGAGCGCCTCAATCGGTAGTCCCCTATCAGGCCCTTTCACTGATGAGGCCGCGATTGAGCCCGCTATGCTCTCAAACCCACAGGGAATACAAGCGGAAAGCGCATCCCTTCACGCGGCGAACACAGCCCCAACGCTCGATCAACGCGATGCCGACGATAAGTTGATTGCTGCTTGGTTCAAACTCATGAAACCGAACCATGATTCAGGCTCGACTATGTTTGCCATCAAACAGAAACAGGATGATCCCGGACGCCTGCCCGATCCGCTCTATGAACCAACCAAGGAGCATGTGCCCGACTCCCTTAAAATCATCACCTTCAATGATTTGATGCGCGCCTTTGCACCCAAAAAGCCGCATTGGAAACATTATGATGATGTGAGCACTCAATTTCAGGTCGGCTCACAAGAGAAAGATTAAAAAGATTTGAATATATTATGGTAATTCTTCATGCGAGCAGGCCTCGCACCGATAGACTGACCCAACAACTTCCCAGTCGTTTTGATGAACATTCAAGCCATAAGTGCATTTTGGACAGATGAATTGAGTTGCACGGGAAGTGAAATCATAATCGGGACCGACAAAAGAACATAAATAATGCATAATCACATCATGTTCTTTCATCGTCTCTGATTGACACTGAGGGCACGCTTTCATGCTCATCGTGGAATACGTGGCTCAAGAATTGAAAACAGCTTGTTCAAGATCGTCGTATAATTCATGCGAACAACGACTTGGGATTCAATCGGCAAAAATTTATCAAAACCTCTGTTTTTGACTCGTGCCGTTTGGCCCTGAAAAATGCCGGTATATTGTAACGAACGATTGGCACCCTGCGGCGTTGAGAGCGGATAAATGGCATCAATATGGCCTTCAATCACAAAATAGCCACTTGTGATGAATACTCGATCCCCGACGGAGGGCTCGATAAACCGCCGCAGTGGCATTTCCCAGATCACGAATAAATCATTGCGATCATACAAACTGAAAATTGCTTCACCAGATTGAAAAACCTGGCCGGGCATGGGTGCCTCACCACCGATAACAACATCAGACT
>CAIJVU010000015.1 GCA_903824185.1 uncultured Hyphomicrobiales bacterium | reverse complement strand
GTGAATTGGACATAGCGATTGAAGCAATAGCTGAAAAGGGCCTGCCAGAATTGGCGCTGAGCAAGAAGCCCGAAAAGCTTCGTACGCTTGCTTAACGGCATGCAGAATTGCTTTATCGGCTAGACTGATCGAATGATTTATAATAGAATGCGTGTGTAGAATTATTGTGTATTTTAGGACTGCTTATTTAGGAATATAGTCCTAGTACACATATGGTACACACGCAGTTTTTAGCGCTGTAAGCAATTGATAAATAAGCACTATTTCTATCCTCAAGTACGCGAAGCGCTAATCCGAAAAGTCTGGATAGAGGCGAACAAACCCTTCTATCTCAGTTTTTTCCTGCCCTATACGCCGCCAGATCCGCTCTGGCGGCGTTTTTTCTGTTCCGAACCAGAGCACCTCTATCCTATGGTTCACACGGGCCCCTCACCTTGGCATCGCAACGCAAAGGAGCTGTTATGATCACCGCAGCGCTTGACGGCTTTTTGTTGGGAGGCAGTCTGATCGTGGCCATCGGAGCCCAAAATGCCTTCGTGATCCGCCAAGGCCTCAGCGCCCACCATGTCATCTGGATCTGCCTGTTTTGTGCGGTGTCCGATACCATGCTGATCATAGCCGGTGTGTTCGGATTATCCGCTGTGGCGGCGGTTGTTCCGCTGGCTGTGCCGATCATGACCTATGGCGGCGCGGCCTATCTGTTTTATTTCGGAACGGTGGCGCTGCGCCGTGCGCTGCGCCCCTTGGCAAGCACGATCGAACAGGCCGAGGCCCAAAGCCTGAAAACCGCTTTGCTGATGTGTGCGGGCTTCACCTTTTTAAATCCGCATGTCTATCTCGATACGGTGATCTTGGTGGGCAGCGTCGCCCATACGCATGCAGAGGAAGCACGCTATGCGTTTGCTGCTGGTGCCGCCCTCTCCTCCTTTGTCTGGTTTTTTTCAATCGGCTTGGGCGCCATGGCCCTGAAGCCTTGGCTAGACAACCCGCGTGTCTGGCAAATCATTGACAGCCTGATTGCCCTCATCCTGTTTGGATTGTGTGGCAAGCTGTTATGGGGCCTCTATTCTGCCTAAAAGGCAAAGCATGAGCACTTAATCCTGAGTGCTTTGATAACCCGCAACGACAAGGTCGGCGGTTGATTGATTGCAAGCCATGGGAATATCATAAACCAGCGCCAAGCGGGTCAGGGCTTTGACATCCACATCATGGGGATGGGGCGACAAAGGATCGACAAAAAACACCAAGCCATCAATGTCACCTGTGGCGATCATCGCCCCGATCTGTTGGTCCCCGCCCAGCGGCCCGCTTTTCACAAGCTGGATCGTGAGCTCAGGACAGGCCGCCATAATTTTGGTTCCTGTCGTGCCGGTTGCCGTGATGGTGCATTTTTTGAGTTGCTCGCGATGCTTTAAGGCCCAAGCCACCATCAGGTCTTTTTTCATATCATGGGCAATCAAGGCCAAGCGGAATGTCATGACAGTCTTACTCCCCTTCAAGCGAAATGTTCGGCTGTCAACCGATAAAAGCCGGTTTTATGATCCTCATAAAGGCGCTTGGCGATTGAATGGATCTGATCGACATGCTGGTCGAAGGTTTCGCACAAAGCCTTTTCATCAAGATCCGTTGTCCGACCGATCATTTCCAAGGCCTGCCGCTCGATGACAAAAGTGATTTCCATGGCCGTATCATGCCCCCAAAAGGTGATGTCACGATGGGCCTCGTTATAACTGCGGATGGGATTGGGAAATTGCAGGGTCACAGGCCTTACCTTTGTTTTATCGACACGTCACATACGCGCACAGTGTTTGATCACGCGGGATCCTGCTTTTGCAATGCAGCATCCAAATCCCTCACAATCGTGTTCTGGCACTTTTGGCCACAAGCACATTGTCATCATAAGACAAAACAGAGGATAAAACAGACAAATTCCAGCGAAAGCCCGAAGTAAATCCATTTTTGAATGGGCATCACAACCCCTTCCAGCGATGATCGGGGAAAATGGTGTGGTTTTAATTTTTTGCAGTGCACCGTTTCGTTTATTTTTGGCGGCATGAAGTCAAGGATCGCAGCATTGACATCATTGCGATATTCGCGACAATCAAAGGTGAAAAAGTTTTGCCTGACAAGGCCATGCATCGACTTGGAGCACATCACAAGCCGATGACGCATGAGACCGATGGGAGATGCATTCCATGATGGGGTTGGTTCACGTCGCATTGCGGCGTCCCTATACGTCTGCCATTACGGCTTTTATTATCCTTCTGGCCGGTGCTTTGTCTCTCACCCGCATGGTCGTGGATATTTTTCCTGCCATCAATATTCCGGTCGTGCTTGTGGCGTGGAATTACGGCGGCTTGTCGGCGGAAGACATGGAACGCCGCGTGGTGCTCGTGGCCGAGCGGACCTATGCACAAAGTGTGGATGGCATTGACCATATCGAAAGCCAGTCGCTATCGGGCACCGGTATCATCAAAATCTTTTTCAAACCCGGCGCCGAATTGGGCGGTGCTATGGCGCAAATCAATGCGGTCAATAATCAAGTTTTGCGTGTGCTGCCCCCCGGCATGACACCGCCGATCCTGATCCCGTTTAGCGCTTCCAATGTCGGCGTGGTGCAAATGACCACATCGAGCAAAACAATTCCCGAAGAGCAAATTCTCGACTACACGTTCAACTTCATCCGTCTCAAATTGTTCACCATACCGGGCATTTCGCTTTCCGCACCCTATGGCGGCAAGGCCAGACAGATTATTGTTGATATCGACCCCGCACAAATGGCCGCCAAAGGCATTTCCCCCAGCGATGTGGTCACAGCCCTGCAAAGCTCCAATGTGATTGTGCCAGCCGGTGTGGCACGCATTGGCGAGCGCGAATATAATGTGGCCATCAATTCCAGCCCGCCCACCGTGGCGCAATTTTCACAACTGCCGCTCGCCGTGCGGAACGGCATTGTGGTAACCTTGGGCGATGTCGCCAAGGTCGGGGACAGTTTCGCAACCCAGACCAATATTGTGCATGTGAACGGCGAACGCGCCACCTATGTGACCGTCATGCGCCATTCCGATGCCTCGACCATTGCGGTTGTGGAAGCGACGCGCAATCTGTTGCCGGAGATCAAGGCCGCCGCCCCTGAGGGGCTCGATATGCAGCTGGATTTTGACCAATCCGTTTTCGTGCGCTCGGCCATTCACAATGTGTTGGAAGAGGCTTTGGTCTCCTCCATTCTTGTGTCTTTGATGATTTTGTTTTTCCTTGGCTCATGGCGCAATATGGTGATTGTGTCAGCCTCCATCCCTCTGTCTATTTTTGCGGGGATTGCCGGACTTTATGCCGTGGGCGAAACCATCAATCTCATGACCTTGGGCGGGCTGGCGCTGGCCATTGGCTTGCTGGTTGATAATGCGACCGTGACCATTGAAAACATTCACCGCAACCAGTCGCTTGGCAAATCCTTGACGGTGGCGATCCTGGATGGATGCGCGGAAGTCGTGACACCTCTGACTGTGGCGACCTTGGCTATTTGTATTGTGTTCCTGCCGGTGTTTTTGCTGGAAGGGGCGGCGCGCTATTTGTTCATTCCCTTAGGCCTGACTGTGGTGCTGGCGATGCTGGCCTCTTATGTCTTGTCCTTTTCCATTGTGCCGACCATGGCGCGGCTGATGTTGACCGATCATTGCCATGCGACCCCAACCGGCATTTTTGCGGTTTTTGAACGCGGCTTTGACTGGGTGCGTGCAGGCTATGAAAATGTGCTCGCCGCCTGTTTGCAAGCGCGTGGCTTTGTGCTGGCGATCTTTGCTGTCATTTTGGGCGTCAGCCTGATATTGGCCGGTTATCTCGGGAAAGACTTTTTCCCCACAGCGGATGTGGGCATTATCAAACTGCATTATCGCGCGCCGGCCGGAACCAAACTGGAAGTCACGGAGAAAAATGTTCTGGATGTGCAGAACAAAATCCGCGAGGTGATCGGCGAGCATGAAATCCAAACCATCAATGATGTTGTGGGCGTGCCGTTTGCAACCAATCTGGCCTTGATCCCGTCCGATAACGTCTCCAGTGCGGATGCCGATATTCTGATCCAGCTGAAAAAGAACCATAGACCAAGCGTAGAGCATATAAGGGCGTTGCGCGCGGTTTTACCCGATGCCTTTCCGGGTGCGATGTTCTATTTTCAAAATGCCGATATCGTCTCGCAAGTTCTCAATTTCGGCCTTTCCGCCCCGATTGATATCCAGATATCGGACCCCAATTTTAACCGCTCTTATGAGTTAGGGCAAAAGCTGCTGCAGGCCTTGCAAAAAATTCCGGGGGTTGCGGATCCGCATATCACACAAATTCTTGATTACCCGACACTGCAAGTGGATGTGGACCGCTTGCGGGCAGCGCAATTGGGCGTGACACAACGCGATGTCTCCAACAATCTGCTGGTGTCCCTGTCGTCAAGCTCGCTTGTCTCGCCCTCCTACTTTTTGAACCCCGCCAATAATGTGAATTATTTTGTGGCGGTGCGCCAACCGGTCGATGCCATTCAATCGGTGGATGATCTGATGGCCCTGCCAGTCAGCCAGCCGATGGTGCCGATGCCGACCAATGTGGCCAATCAGTTTTCGACCACACAATATTCGACCTTCCCCAATGCGCCCGTGACACGCATGGCTGATATTGCTGCCGTGCGCCCCCGCAGCGCCCTCGCCTCCATCAATCATTATTCGGTGCAGCGGGTGATTGATGTGGCGGCCAATGTGGACGGGCGGGATCTCGGCGCTGTCTCGACCGATGTCCGCAAGGCCATTGCCGACCTTTCGAAAAATCTGCCCGTCACCACCCATATCGATCTGCGCGGGCAACCGGAAGTGATGGATGCCTCCTTCACCAGACTGGCACAGGGATTGGTGATTGCGATTATTCTGGTCTATGCCTTGCTGGTGGTTTTGTTCCAGTCATGGATCGACCCTTTGATCATCATGATGGCGGTTCCGGGTGCTTTGATCGGCATCATCTGGATGCTGGCTTTGACAGGCACCACGATCAATGTGGAGTCGTTGATGGGCACGATCATGACGGTGGGAATTTCGGTCTCGAATTCCATTCTGGTGGTGAGCTTTGCCAATGATCTGCGCAGCCGCAATGCCATGACGCCGTTTGAAGCGGTGATCGAGTCTGGCAAGACGCGCTTGCGCCCCATCCTAATGACAGCGCTGGCGATGATTTTGGGCATGATCCCCATGGCTTTGGGACTGGGCGAAGCCGGGGAGCAAAACGCACCGCTGGGCCGCGCGGTGATTGGTGGCCTGTTGGCGGCAACCATTGCTACTTTGATCATCGTCCCGATTTTTTATACGCTCTTGCGGCGCAAGCCGCCAAGACTGCATGAACTCGATACGGAATTTGCACTGGAAGCCGCAGGGGCCGCAACGGCGGCACCAGCAAGCCAGCCGGCGCATTCGGATACACATTCAAAGGCAAACGGATAATCAGCTATGGATCAACCATCCTCTCAAGCACGCTCTTCCAAATCGAGCCTTTACATGACAGGGATCGCCTGTGTGGTCGCTGCAATCGCAGGCACGGCCTATTACATGCATGAAACCGCCAGCGGCCTGACAACAGCCAAAGCCGCGATGGAAGCCGATGTGGCCCGCGGTCCGCGCGTTGTGACCGCGACCGTGGTGCAAGGACCGAAATTTCGTGAGATCCAACTCTTGGGCGATGCAAGGCCCTATCTGACCACGACCATATTTGCCAAGGTCAGCGGCTATCTTAAAAATGTCCAAGTCGACAAAGGCGACTTCGTCAGCGCCAATCAAATCATTGCGGAAATTGATAGCGCTGAACTCGAGAGCCAATATTTAAGTGCTTTGGCGGATCTTGATCAAAAACAGCGCATTGACTCCCGCTCGCGTGAATTGTTGCGTAACAACACAACATCCCAACAAGCAGCAGAACAGGCTGAAACCAATTATCGGATGGCGCAGGAAACCGTGCGCAATCTGGGGATTATGCGCTCCTATCAAACCTTGAAAGCGCCCTTTGACGGCACCGTTGTCGCCCGCTTCGCCGATCCCGGTGCGTTGATGCAAGCCGCCACCACCAATCAGGCGAGCTCATTGCCCGTGATGCAAATTGCCGATAACAGCAAATTGCGTGTTGGCATCTATGTCGAACAACGCGATGTGTCCGCCGTGAAAATCGGCGACGACGTCGAGATTGTCGATGCGTCCAATCCTGACCGACGCCGCACGGCAAAAATCAGCCGCACCGCTGCCACCCTCGATCCGCGCACCCGCACCCTTTTTGTTGAAATTGATCTGGATAATGCAGACCAGTTTCTGGTTCCCGGAAGCTTCGTCTATGTCAAATTGCGTTTGCCGGTCACGAGCTATCTACAAATTCCCGTGACAGCCATGATGCAGCGCGGCGGCGTGCAGCAAGTGGCGGTGGTTGATCAAAATTCAACCATCAAATTCCGGCCGATCAAAGTGGCCTCGACCAATGGGGCTGTGATCAATGTGAGCGACGGCCTGCAAGCAGGGGAGCGCGTCGGCTTGAATGTCTCCACGGATTTGGTCGATGGGGCCAAGGTCCGTGCTTCTGACGCCGCACGCTAAGCCTCCGACGCCCTATCAGCCCTGCCATGGGGCGCTTACCCTGCAAGG
>CAIJVU010000014.1 GCA_903824185.1 uncultured Hyphomicrobiales bacterium | reverse complement strand
TCGAGAACATGTTTGGCCGCCTCAAGGACTGGAGGCGCATCCACACACGCTACGACAGATGCGCTCACACCTTCATGTCCGCTATCTGCATCGCAGCAACTGTGATCTTCTGGCTCTAAACAATGAGTCCTGAGCCTAGTTTGTTTTCATAGTTTGTTTCTATTTATTTGCATAAATAGCAATTTTACAAATAGTCCTATACTATGAAACAAATATGACGACTTTGTTGTTAGTAATCGTTATTAATAAAGTTGATGTTAGTAATTAAATTGGTAATTCTAGTTTTATTCTGTTAGATTTTTTTGGCACTTTTGGGATTTTTCTATGTGTGTCCTTAGTGAGAATTGATCCTATATGCTGTTATTTTTCTGGGTTCGTTCTCATATTTGATCTAATTATTTATCATGGGCTTTGCGTGCTGTTCCCGTTATCAGCATGAAATTGTGCGGCGGACTTTGCCCGAAATCGAGGCTTTTTTGCGCAATTTGCCGGTTTCCCGATAAATTTCTTGCGCGCAGGGCGAAGAGGGCTGGCCTCTTGGCACATGATGTGGTTTGAAGGCTGCGCTTTCCCTGTCTTTTTGTTTAAACAGTCTGGAGTATGACGATGGAATATCGGTCCCTTGGCCGTACCGGCCTCAAGGTCAGCGCAATTTGTCTCGGCACCATGACATGGGGCGAGCAGAACACCGAGACCGAAGGCCATGAGCAGATGGATTATGCGCTCGACAGTGGCATCAATTTTTTCGATACGGCGGAACTCTATCCCGTGCCGCCCAAGGCCGAAACCGCAGGCCGCACTGAAAGCATTATCGGCAGCTGGTTCCATCAGCGCAAAAACCGCGACAAGGTGATCCTTGCCAGCAAAGTGGTGGGCCGCACACCGATGGACTGGTTCCGCAAAGACAAGGGTCCGGCGGAACTCAGCCGCGCCCAGATGACCGAAGCGCTGGAGGGCAGCCTGCGCCGCTTGCGTACCGATTTTATCGACCTCTATCAATTGCATTGGCCCGATCGCCCCATGCCATGGGGTTCCAATCCCACCCATTTCAAAAAAGGCGAAATGGAAGGGGAGTATCACTCGTTCCAGTCAATTCTTGAAGTCCTGCAGGACTTTGTGAAACAGGGCAAAATCCGCCATATCGGTTTGTCGAATGAAAGTGCCTGGGGCACGATGCGTTTTATCGCCGAAGCCAATGCGCATGGCCTGCCGCGTGTCGCCTCGATCCAGAACGCCTATTCCCTGATCAACCGGCTTTATGAAGTGGCGCTGGCGGAAGTCAGCCTGCGCGAGGATATCGGGCTGCTGGCCTATTCGCCTTTGGCGCAAGGCTATCTCACCGGCAAATACCGCCATGGGGAACTGCCTGCCAAATCCCGCAAGGCTTTGTTTAACCGCTTGCAGCGTTATGAAAAGCCCGGCACCGAGGAGGCGATTGAAGCCTATTGGGATCTCGCGCAGGAGTTGCGGGTTGATCTCACCCAGCTGGCTTTGGCTTTTGTGACCTCGCGCTGTTTCGTGGCGTCCAATATCATCGGTGCGACCACCATGGAGCAGCTGAAAATCTGCATCGCCTCGCACAAGCTCGTGATCACGCCCGAGATCGAAGCCAAGATCGATGCCATCCATCAGGTGCATATGAATCCGGCCCCCTGATGGCCAACAGACAGCGGGGTTGAGAATCAAAAACCAACCCCGCATTGTCGTGACCTTGAAAAGACGCCCTTGCGGCGTCTCTTAGTTCGCGATGATCGGGAAGGGAGTGTCATGCCCCGCCTGTTTACTGGCCTTGAAGTGCCCCGTCCTGTGGCAACGGTTCTGGCAAGCCTGCGCGGCGGCCTGAACGGGGCCCGCTGGATCACCCCTGATCATTACCACATTACTTTAAGATTTTTCGGCGATATCGACACAAAGCTGGCGCGCGAGCTCGATCAGGTTCTTGCCCAGACTTTGCATGAGCCCTTCACCGTGATGGTCAACGGCTTGCGGATTTTCGGCGGGGACAGGCCGCGCGCTTTGGTGGCCGAAATCGCGCCGCTTCCGGCTTTGCTTGAATTGCAAGCCGAGCAGGAGCGGCTTGCGCGGCGCTTGGGTCTGGCGACCGAGACACGCAAATTCACGCCGCATATCACGCTGGCGCGGTTGCGCGATGCCAATGCCTATCAGGTCGCGGGATTTCTGTCGGCCTTTGGCGGTTTTCCGCCGCTGCCGCTGACGGTTGATCACTTTGTGATGTTTTCATCGCGCGATTCCATTGGCGGTGGCCCCTATGTGATCGAGGCGACCTATCCGCTGGGCGATGATGCCCCGCTCAACGAGGAATGGGATTATGATGAAACAGCTTGAGCCTGAGGCGCGCACAGCGTTTTTACGTGATCATCCGCTCTGGCATTTGGTGGCGGGTCGTGATGCGATCACGCGTGATTTTGTCTTTGCCGATTTCAGCGAGGCCTTTGCCTTTATGACGCGCGTGGCCTTGCTGGCCGAGACCATGAACCATCACCCCGAATGGTCGAATGTCTATCGCACTGTGTCGATCACGCTCAGCACGCATGATGCGGGCGGCTTGACCGAATTGGACACGCGTTTGGCGAAAGCCATCGATGCGCTGGTGTAAATTGAGCGGCAGAAAAAACAATTAACGCGGCTGCATCCGCAAAGCACCATCGAGCCGGATGGACGTGCCGTTGAGCATGTCATTGTCGATGATGCTTTTGACCATCAGCGCATAGTCGGCGGGATCGCCGAGGCGGCTTGGGAAGGGAATGGTGGCTTCGAGATTGCTGCGTACCTCGTCGCTGATGCTGGCCATCATCGGGGTTTCAAACAGGCCCGGCATGATGCTGACCACGCGGATGCCATAAGGGGCGAGGTCGCGCGCCATGGGCAAGGTCATGCCGACCACACCGCCTTTGGAGGCGGCATAGGCTGTCTGGCCCATCTGCCCGTCTTCGGCGGCAATGGAGGCGGTGTTGATGATCACCCCGCGTCCGCCGTCTTTGGTGACGGGTTCAAGCTGCGCCATGGCCAGAGCGCATTGCGTGCTCATCAAAAATGTTCCGGTGAGATTGATAGCAATCACCCGTGAGAAAGTATCAAGATCATGCGCCTGCCAGAGATCGCTGTCGCGCTTTTTGCTGACGGTGCGTTTGCCCACCACGATGCCTGCGCAATTGACCAGCACGCGTTCGGGCCCATGCGCCGCGCGGGCTTTTTGCAAAGCCTTGGTGATGGAATGGGGGTCGGTGACATCGGCCTCGCAAAACAAGGCACCATGCTGTTGCGCGATCTCTGCGCCGCGCGGATCGCGGTCAAACAGGCTGACCTTGACGCCGTGGGCGCGCAACAAAGCGCAGGTCGCTTGCCCCAATCCGGACGCGCCCCCTGTGATGATGGCGGCTGTGGTTTGGTCGATCTGCATGCGCAACTCCTTGCCGCACGGGTTTGGTCAGGCGTTCAGACTAGAGGGGTGGGGGGATGCGATAAAGACCGTCTTTAGGCGTGGTTTTCTTGCCGATTCCCGCTTTTTCTGCGATAGCTTGCGCGTTCAGGCGTTTTTTCGTGTGTTTTTTGGCAAAGATTTTTTAGGAATTGTGCAAATTTTGCCATTTTTTCCGGTTCATTAACCATTGACGTTCATAAGATCACCCGAAGAGTGGTGTGCTGCATGAAGGACTTTCAGAGCATGACGACGAGATTTGATGCTGCCGGCCGTTTGGGTCTTTCGGCTTTTGTGACGCTGGCTTTGCTTTTGGCGGGGCCTGCTTGGGCGCAACAGAAAAAACCGGAAAAGCCGGCGGCTGCGGCCCCTGCTCCTGCGCAACCGGCGGGTCCGGTCCTGCTGGGCTCGTTTGGGGAATGGGGTGCTTATGCGACCGATGCGGCGGGGAAAGGGCGTGTCTGCTATGTCCTGTCACGCCCGAAAGAGCGCGCGCCCAAGGAATTGAAGCGCGATGACGGCTATTTGTTCATTTCCGCGCGGCCCAATGAAAATGTCCATAACGAGATCAGTTTTGTGTTGGGTTTCCCGACCAAAGACGGCTCTGTGGGGGAATTGGTGATCGGTTCGGCCAAACATGCTTTGGTCACCAAAGGCACCAGCGCGTGGCTGAAAAATGCCGCCGAGGATAATGGCGTTGTGGAATTGATGAAGAAAAACAAGACCATGACCACAAAAACCGCCTCCGCCAAAGGCAATGCCACCACCGATACCTATCAATTGGCGGGTCTGGCGCAGGCTTTGGACCGGATCAAGAAAGAATGTCCCTGATCGCGCGCCATCGGGGTGCTGTCGTGCTTTTCATAGCGTGAACGGTTGCGGTGTGTTAGAAGCCCGTTCTTGGTAAAGGAGCGGGCTTTTTCATGGATGCGTTAGAATTGAAAATCGAAAAGGCCCCGCTTCTGACCGTTCAGGAAACGGTCGAGAAGGGCCAGTCGCTGGCCGGTGCCACGCGGCTGCAATTGGCAGATGCCCTGCGCGCTTTGGACGTGCCCGAACGCGATCTCAGAATGCGCTCCAACCAGCTCTGGCACTGGATCTATCATCGCGGCGTGACCGATTTTGACGCGATGCTGAATGTCTCCAAGCCCATGCGGGCTTTATTGTCCGCCCATTTCACGCTGGCGCGGCCCGAGGTTGTTTCCGAACAGATTTCGGTGGACGGAACCCGCAAATGGTTGATCCGTCTGCCGCCGCGCGGTCCGCATGACAAAGGCGCGGAAATCGAAACCGTTTATATCCCTGAATCCGACCGCGGCACTTTATGCGTCTCCTCGCAGGTTGGCTGTACCCTCAATTGCAGTTTTTGCCATACCGGCACCCAGCGCCTTGTGCGCAATCTGACAACGGCTGAAATCGTCGCGCAATTATTGGTGGCGCGGGACCGGCTCGGCGATTGGCCGGGGGCGGAACGGCCCACGGACGGATTTGTGCCGGATGCGTGGCGAGCAGTCTCGAATATTGTTTTGATGGGCATGGGCGAGCCGCTTTATAATTTCGAGGCGGTGCGCGATGCCATGGGCGTTGTGGTGGACGGGGACGGCCTGTCTTTGTCGCGCCGACGGATTACGCTGTCGACATCGGGCGTGGTGCCGATGATTGCGCGGGCGGGGGATGAAATCGGCTCGATGCTGGCGATCTCGCTGCATGCGGTGCGGGATGATTTGCGCAATGAGCTGGTGCCGCTCAACCGCAAATATCCGATCAAGGATTTGCTGGCGGCGTGCCGGGCCTATCCGGGTCTGTCGAATGCCCGCCGCATCACCTTTGAATATGTGATGCTGGACGGGGTCAATGACAGCCATGCCGATGCCCGCGAATTGGTGCGCTTGCTCAAAGGCATGCCCGCCAAAATCAACCTCATCCCGTTTAATCCGTGGCCGGGCTCGCAGTATCAATGCTCCTCTTGGGAAAAGATCGAGGAGTTTTCCGATATTGTCTTTCGCGCTGGCTATGCCTCGCCGGTGCGCACGCCACGGGGCCGCGATATTCTGGCGGCCTGCGGCCAGCTGAAAAGCGAAACCGAAAAATTGCGCGCCCGCGCTCGTTTGATGCTCGAAAGCGGCATTGGCGCGGAAGGCATGTATGCGACCGCGCATGGCGAATAGGAGGGGGTCGTGACACAACCTGCCGCCGCCGTGCATAGTTTTGATCTGCGCGTTTATTACGAGGACACGGATTTTTCAGCGCGTGTCTATCATGCCTCTTATCTGCGGTTTCTGGAACGCGCGCGCACCGAAATGCTGCGCGAGGCCGGTATTCACCAAGGGGCCTTGCATCAGGCGGAAGAGCCGTATTTTTTCGTGGTGCGGCGGATGGACATCGAATGGCTCAAACCCGCTATGATGGATGACTGGTTGCGGGTCGAAACGCGGGTGGCCTCGCAACGCGGACCTTTGCTGACCTTGGCGCAAAAAATCTGCCGCGATCAGGAGGTTTTGCTCACCGCCGACGTGTTGGTCGTGTCGATCAAGGACAACAAGCCCGCCCGTCTGCCGGAGGCTTTGGCGCAACGCTTTGCGGTTTATGCGTCAACAGGCTGATGGTGATTGCCCGCCCTGCCTGTTTTTGAAAAATCAAAGCCTCATCAAATATAATACATGATCTCTTCGACCGAGGCGATGGAGTCAGACAAAGCGACTTGTGCGGCGGACATGATCTTGTTGAGTTTTTTATAATAAGAGCGGGCCACGACATTGCCCGCTTTGGCGGCAATGCGGTAACAGGCTAGCGCCCGCACATGATCTTCGGGGGACATGGCACCCAATTCAAACAACATGCCGATGCTGAACAAGGCCGAGGCATGGCCTTTTTGGGCGGCCATCTTCATCAATGTCACGGCCATTTTCATATCGCGTTTCACGCCGATGCCGTTTTCATACATCAAGCCCAGCATAAATTGCGCCTCGACATGCTCCTGCAAGGCGGCTTTCATGATATATTGGGCGGCTTTTTCAATATTCTTTTTAAAGCGCGAGCCGTTGTAATACATGGAGCCGAGCATGTATTGCGCTTCGCCATTGCCCTGATCGGCGGCTTTTTTGATCCAATATTCGCCGACCGCAAGATCTTCCTGCCCTGTCACCGTGCCGTCGAGATAAAGCGCAGCCAGCGCCAATTGCGCCTGCGTATCGCCGTCATGCGCCGATTTCAGCAGTGTTTGCATATTGGGCGGCGGCGCATCGTTCATTCGGCCTGCTTTTCGATCGGGCATGGTTCGCATATCAAGAATCAATTCCCTTGAATTTTTAACCACCAACCCTTGACGTCTTATTAAAATCGGGCGGATCGGGGGATCATTCTCGTGGCAGGCCTTTGTGCAGGAACAAGCTTGCACTGGCGCGGCGGATCGTCAAAACTGCCCGCCTGACAAGTATCGAGAGTGCATGGGGAGAGCAAACCAAGATGGCGGATGCAAGCAAAGGGACGGCCAAGCCGTTGGGATTGGCGATTGTGGGCTTGGGCATGGCCCACAAGCCGCATGTGGAGGCTTTGCGCAATCTGGCCGCCGAAGTGCGGATTTTGCATTGCCACGCGCCGAGCGCCGAGCGGCGCAAGAGTTTTGGGGAAAAACACCCCGATCTGCCCTTAACGGATGATTTCCAATCCATTCTGGATGATCGCGATGTCGATGTGGTGTTGATCCTGACCCCGCCGTTTTCGCATCGTGAGTTGGTTCTGGCCTGTGCTGCGGCGGGCAAGCATGTGCTGCTGGAAAAACCGCTGGATGTGTCAAGCGCGCGCGCATGGGACTCTATCCATGCGATGGAGGCGGCGGACCGGCGGTTTGGCGTGGTGTTCCAGCATCGCTTCCGCCATGCCTCGCAGATTTTGCGCCAGCTGGTGCAGAGCGGCGAATTGGGCACGCTGGTTTCGGGCTCCGCCTCGATCCGCTGGTGGCGGTCGCCTGACTATTTTGCCGAGGCGGGGCGCGGCATGAAAGCGCGGGATGGCGGCGGGGTGTTGTTGACCCAAGCCATTCACACGCTGGATTTGTTTTTGAGCCTGACAGGGCCGATCACACAGGTGTCGGCTCTCACGCGCACCTCGCCGTTGCGCCGGATCGACACCGAGGATATCGCGGCTGCTGCTGTGGCGTTTGAAAATGGGGCCATCGGGGCGATTGACGCGACCACCGTGTCTTTCCCCGGCCAGCCCGAACGCATCGAGCTGGCCTGCACCAAAGGCACGGCCATTTTGTCGGTGGAAGATCTGACCGTGCATTTCATGGACGGGCGCGTGCTGCATGAAGCCGGCAGTGCAGCCGGTGGCGGGGGCGCTGATCCCATGGCCTTTTCCTGTGCCGCCCATCAGGCGCAGATTGCCGATTTTCTCGATGCGGTGCGCAACCACCGTGCGCCGCAATGTTCGGGGCGGGACGCGGTGCGGGTCTTGGGCTTGATCGAAGCCATGCTTGAAAGCAGCGCCAGCGGTCAAGCTGTCACCATTTCTGCTTCTTAAACGCAATTTGAGGCGTCATAAAAAAAAGCCACCCGCAGGGGTGGCTTTTCTTGTGAGGTGATGGGCGTGATCCCTTAGTGGTTCATGCCTTTGACGATTTCTTCCACCATCTTTTTGGCATCGCCAAACAGCATCAAGGTGTTGTCGCGGAAGAACAGCTCGTTTTCAACCCCCGCATAGCCCGAGCCCATGCCGCGTTTGATGAACAACACGGTTTTGGCCTTTTCGACATCCAGAATCGGCATGCCGTAAATCGGGGAGGTGGGGTCGGTTTTGGCCGCTGGATTGGTCACGTCATTGGCGCCGATGACAAAGGCCACATCGGCCTGCGCGAATTCGGAATTGATGTCTTCCAATTCGAACACTTCGTCATAGGGCACGCTGGCTTCCGCCAACAACACGTTCATATGTCCGGGCATACGACCCGCCACCGGATGGATGGCATATTTGATTTCGACGCCCTCGTCTTTCAACAGGTCGGTCATTTCACGCAAGGCGTGTTGGGCCTGTGCCACCGCCATGCCATAGCCCGGCACGATGATGATTTTGGCCGCATTCTTCATCATGAAGGCCGCATCATCCGCCGAGCCCTGTTTGATGGGACGGGTTTCGGTGACGCCATTGGCCGGACCCGCGCTCTCGCCGCCAAAGCCGCCGAGGATCACGGAAATGAAGGAGCGGTTCATGCCTTTGCACATGATGTAGGACAAGATCGCCCCTGAAGAACCGACCAAAGCGCCGGTGATGATCAAGGCCATATTGCCGAGCGTGAAACCGATACCGGCGGCAGCCCATCCCGAATAGGAGTTGAGCATCGACACCACCACCGGCATATCCGCCCCACCGATCGGGATGATGATCAACACACCCAAGGCGAAGCTTGCCAGCGTGATCGCCCAAAACAGCGTATGGCTCTGCAAGGTGACAAACAGCACGATCAGGAAAATCAGGCCGCCTGCCAGGCAGATATTGATGAGGTGGCGGCTTGGCAGCATGATCGGCTTGCCGGACATGCGCCCGTCAAGCTTCAAAAAGGCGATGATGGAGCCGGTGAAGGTGATGGCGCCAATAGCCACGCCCAGAGCCATTTCAACAAGGCTTGCCGCTTTGATCAAGCCGGGTTTGCCGATGCCGAAGGCTTCGGGTGCATAAAGCGCACCTGCGGCCACCATGACGGCTGCGAGCCCCACCAGCGAATGGAAAAAGGCCACGAGCTGCGGCATGGCGGTCATGGCGATGCGGTTGGCAACCACGGCCCCCGCGCCGCCGCCGATCAGCAGGCCTGCGGCCAGCAAGCCCCATCCCGACAAAGTGGTGGGGGCTGCGACCGCCAAAGTGGTGAGCATGGCAATGGCCATGCCGATCATGCCGTAAAGATTGCCCTGCCGCGAGGTGGCGGGCGAAGACAGGCCGCGCAGCGCCATGATGAACAGGCCGCCGGAGACCAGATAGAGCAGTGAGGAAATATTCGCGCTCATGGCCTCAACCCTTCTTCTTATACATGGCAAGCATGCGTTGGGTGACAAGGAAGCCGCCGAATATGTTGACGCTGGCGAGCACAAGGGCGGTAAAGCCGAAGCCCTGCGCCATCAAGCCTCCTTCGCCGCCTTTGGCGGCATCGACGCCCACCGCCAGCAAGGCACCGACGACAATCACGGAGGAAATGGCATTGGTCACCGACATCAGCGGTGTATGCAGCGCCGGTGTCACCGACCACACGACATAATAGCCGACAAACACAGCCAGCACGAAAATGGCCAGCTGGAAGATGAAGGGATCAACCGCGCCACCCGTTGCGGTATGGGCCATCAGGCCTGCTTGGGCGGCGATTTGGTCGGCATAGGTTTGAGCCGAGGCTGCAGCCTCATGGGCGAGTTTTGCGGCAGCCTGAGCTTTGTCGACAATAGTTTGGGGTGTTTCGTTTGCCATGGATCTCGTCTCCGTTAGGCTGTGGCTGTCGCGTCGGACCGCTTGAATTGCGGATGAACGACTGCGCCACCCCGCGTCAGATTGGTGGCCTTCACCAGTTCATCGTCCCAGTTGATTTTCAAGGTCTTGTGCTCCTTGTCGATCATGGTTTCCAAGAAGGCGAACAGGTTTTTGGCATAAAGCTGCGAGGACGAGGCAGCCAGACGACCCGGAACATTCAGATGTCCCAAAATGGTCACGCCGGATGAGGTGGTCACCACCTCGCCTGCCACAGAACCTTCGATATTGCCGCCGCGCTCGACAGCCAGATCTACCAGCACCGAACCCGGACGCATACTCTCCACCATATCGGCAGAAATCAGTTTCGGGGCAGGGCGACCGGGGATCAAAGCCGTGGTGATGACAATGTCTTGCTTGGCGATATGGGCGGCCACAAGCGCTGCTTGCTTGGTCTGATATTCTTTGGACATTTCCTTGGCGTAACCGCCAGCGGTCTCGGCCTGTTTGAACTCGTCATCCTCGACCGCGATGAATTTCGCCCCGAGCGATTCCACTTGTTCTTTGGAGGCGGGACGCACATCGGTGGCTGTCACCACAGCGCCCAAGCGGCGGGCGGTGGCAACCGCCTGCAAGCCTGCCACGCCCGCACCCATGATGAACACACGGGCGGCGGGCACGGTGCCAGCGGCTGTCATCATCATCGGGAAAGCGCGGCCATAGGTTGCGGACGCATCGATCACGGCGCGATAGCCTGCCAGATTGGCTTGTGACGACAAGACGTCCATGACCTGTGCGCGGGTGATGCGCGGCATCAATTCCATGGCAAAGGTCGTCAGACCCGCATGCGCCATGGCCTCAAGGGCCTCGTCATGGCCGTAAGGATCCATGATCGCCAGAACCACCGCCTCTTGCGGGATCATGGCAATCTCGTCCTTGTTGGGGCGGCGCACCTTCAATACGGCCACAGCGCCCGAAAGGGCCTCTTTGGCCGAGCCGACAATCGTCGCACCCGCTTTTTCATAATCGGTGTCAGGAACACCCGACGCCGTGCCAGCCCCTTGTTCGATGACGAACCAAGCACCAAGCGCGGTCAGTTTCTTGACGGTTTCCGCAGAGGCAGCCACGCGACTTTCTGTGGCGTCCGTTTCTTTGATGACGGCAATTTTCATAGGCTTCCTCCGCATAACCGGCTATTGCGCCGGCAGAATTCAATCGCGCCAGACCAAGTGTTCCAGAAGGTCCAGAGATCAGACGAGGAAGATGGCCATGCCGACCACGATGCAGACCACAGTGATCGTGCCCCATGTGATCATATGGACAAAGCCATGATAGGTATCTTCATGGGCTGGATAGTCCATTGCGGACGCGTGATCGTGTTCGTTTGAATGAGCCATGCTGGCAACTCCCGTGTGCAGTTGAATATCAAGGGTTTTACCCCATGCGGCATCGCTGATCAATGACGATGGGGATGAATTATGGGGCTAAATGACCGATTGTGAGGGCTCATCCGCGCTCTTGCAGGGCCGCCGATGCCGTGACAAGCCCCAGCGTGACACAGGCCAAGGACAGGCCGAGCAGGATTTTGAGCGGCGTGCTGGCCTCCATCAGGCCGAGCAGAGGCGCATTGGCGCTGGCCACCCCGAAAATCAGGATCGGCACCATCAAAGGCATCACGATGACCGAAATCAAAAGACCGCCGCGCCGCAGGCTGACTGTCAGCGCCGCCCCTGCCGCCCCGATGGCGGTCAGGGCGGGCGTGCCGATCAAAAGACCCGCGCTCATCAGGCCGAGCTGGACGGGTTCAAGCGCCAATAACAGACCCAAAACAGGGGCCGCCAAAGCCAGCGGCAGGCCGGTGGTCAACCAATGCGCCAGACATTTGGCACTGACCAGCGCCAGCATGGGCAGCGATCCCGCTTGCAGGAGATCGAGACTGCCATCCTCCTCATCGGCCTGAAACAAGCGGTCAAGGCCAAGCAGGGTGGACAAAAGCGCTGAAATCCACAACAGCGCGGGGCCGATGCGGGCCAGAAGATTGAGATCAGGCCCGATGGCAAAAGGCGCCAGAACAATCAGCGCCAGAAAAAACATCAGGCCGTTCAAGCCGCCGCCGCCGATTCGGGCCGAAAGCCGCAGATCCCGTCTGACAAGGGCCCAAAACGCGCGCATCAGGCCGTTTCCTTGTGAAGCGCAGTGGTGCCCAGATCAAGACGTATGGAGGGCAGCGGCAAGGGCGCATGGGTTGCGATCAGCAAAACACCGTCCTGATCGAGATGGGCGCGGCACAAAGACCACAACAGATTTTGTCCCTCGTCATCGAGCGCGGTGGCGGGTTCATCCAATAGCCAGACGGGACGCTTGGTTAGGGTCAGGCGTGCCAAGCCAAGCCTGCGGCGCTGTCCGGCTGAGAGCATCAAAGCGGGAAAATGGGCGGCATGATCCAGCCCGACTTGGGCAAGCGCGTTGCTGATCAGCGCCGCATGTTGCGTGCTTGTCAGGCGGGATCCGGCAAAATCGAGCCAGAAGCCAAGGGTCTCGAAGGGGGTGAGTGAGGGTTTCAGGGCATCGCGATGGCCGAGATAATGGCAAGAGGAGGCGAGGGCTGCGGGATCATCGGGGTTTGCAAGGGCGATCACCCGCGCGTCTTGATAAAGGCCTATTTGCCCTGCCGCGGGGGGCAGCAAGCCCGCGATCATACGCAGCAAAGAGGATTTTCCCACACCATTTGCCCCCATAATCGCCAAAGCATGACGGGAAATGCTCGAAAACCGCAGGTTTTCAAACAAAATTCGGCCTGATCTGGCACCGGTGAGTGTGTCTGCCTCAAGTCGTATCACGCGGGATGGCCTCGACGGTCTCTGGGTTTTGGGGGAGGCGCGCTGGGCCTGACCAAAATTTCTTATGGGAATACTTTTGTCCCTGTAGCGGCTTTGTGATAAATTTTCTATAGAAGCTTTGGCTGCGTCGCGGCGCTTTGCAAGAAGCGTTGGGTTTCGGGCACTCCCGAGGCGACGTGTGCGTGTTGCACTACAGCCACTGGATAAAACCCGGAAGGACACCGCCGTGACACAGTCATTGGACAGCTTCAAATGCCGTAAGAAGCTTAAAGTCGGCAATAAGACCTATATTTATTATTCCCTGAAGGCCGCTGAAAAGAATGGCCTCAAAGGCGTTTCCAAATTGCCTTTCTCGCTGAAAGTGCTGCTGGAAAACCTGTTGCGCTTCGAAGACGGACGCACAGTGACCAAGCAAGATATTATGGCCGTGAGTAAATGGGTTTCCAATCGCGGTGCGGTCGAGCGTGAAATCGCATTCCGTCCGGCGCGCGTTTTGATGCAGGATTTCACCGGCGTTCCGGCTGTGGTGGATCTGGCGGCGATGCGCGATGCCATGACCGCTCTGGGCGGCAATCCGCAAAAAATCAATCCGCTGGTGCCTGTCGATCTCGTGATCGACCATTCGGTGATCGTCGATGAATTCGGCAGCCGCAGCGCCTTCAAAAAGAACGTCGATTTGGAATATGGCCGCAATGGCGAGCGTTACCGCTTCCTCAAATGGGGTCAGGGATCGTTCGACAATTTCCGCGTCGTGCCTCCCGGCACCGGCATCTGCCATCAGGTCAATCTCGAATATCTCGCGCAGACCGTTTGGACCCGCAAGGAAAAGCTGAAGCTGGGCCGCGCCAAGCCTGCCACCTATGAAGTCGCTTATCCCGACACGCTGGTGGGCACCGATTCGCACACCACCATGGTCAATGGTCTGGCCGTTCTGGGTTGGGGTGTCGGCGGGATCGAGGCGGAAGCCGCCATGCTCGGCCAGCCACAATCCATGCTGTTGCCGGAAGTCATCGGCTTCAGGCTCGACGGCAAGCTGAAGGAAGGCGTCACCGCCACCGATCTGGTGCTGACCGTCACCCAGATGCTGCGCAAAAAGGGCGTGGTCAATAAATTCGTTGAATTTTATGGCCCCGGTCTCAACACGATGTCGCTGGCTGACCGCGCCACCATTGCCAATATGGCTCCTGAATATGGCGCGACTTGCGGCTTCTTCCCCGTGGATAGCGAAACCATCGCCTATCTCGACACCTCAAGCCGCAAAACCGCCCGTGTGCAGCTCGTTGAAAAATACGCCAAGGCACAGGGCCTGTTCCGCACCAAGACAACGCCTGATCCGGTCTTCACCGATACGCTCGCACTTGATCTGGGCGAAGTGGTGCCCTCGATGGCCGGTCCCAAGCGTCCGGAAGGGCGCGTGGCGCTGACCGATGTTGCCGCAGGTTTTGCCGCGGCGATGGAGACCGAATATAAAAAGGCCACCGGTGCCGGTAAGCGCTTTGCCGTTGAAGGCAAAAACTTCGACCTCGGCCATGGCGATGTGGTGATTGCAGCCATCACGTCTTGCACCAACACCTCCAACCCGTCTGTGCTGATCGGTGCCGGTCTTCTGGCCCGCAATGCCGCCGAAGCCGGTTTGAAAGTGAAGCCATGGGTGAAGACCTCGCTGGCACCCGGTTCGCAGGTGGTTGCGGAATATCTGGCCAATTCCGGCTTGCAGAAAGATCTCGACAAATTGGGCTTCAATCTTGTCGGTTTCGGTTGCACGACCTGTATCGGCAATTCCGGCCCGCTGCCGGTCGAGATTTCCAAAACCATCAATGACAAGGGCATTGTGGCGGCGGCCGTATTGTCGGGGAACCGCAATTTCGAAGGGCGTGTCTCGCCCGACGTGCAGGCCAATTATCTCGCGTCGCCGCCCCTCGTCGTCGCTTATGCGCTGGCGGGTTCGGTGACCAAGGATCTGTCGAGCGAGCCGCTCGGCATCGGCAAAGGCGGCGTGCCTGTTTATCTGAAAGATATCTGGCCGACCTCGAAAGAGATCCAGGCCTATATCCATCACTATGTCACCAAGAAGGTTTACAAGACCCGCTATGCGGATGTGTTTGCCGGTGACGTGAACTGGCGTCGTGTGAAAGCACCGGCCGGTGAAACCTATGCATGGGACAATGGGTCGACCTATGTGCAAAACCCGCCTTATTTCGACGGCATCACCCATGAGCCCAAGCCTGTCACCGATATTGCCAGCGCACGGATTCTGGCCTTGTTCGGCGACAAGATCACCACCGACCATATTTCTCCGGCCGGTTCGATCAAGGCGGCTTCGCCTGCAGGCAAATATCTGATCGACAACAAAGTGGCTCCGGCCGACTTTAACCAATATGGCACACGTCGTGGCAATCACGAGGTGATGATGCGCGGCACCTTCGCCAATATCCGCATCAAAAACCATATTCTGAAAGACGAGGCTGGCGTGGTGCCGGAAGGGGGCAATACCGTCCACTTCCCGTCAGGCGACAAAATGTCGATCTATGATGCCGCCATGCGCTATCAGCAGGAAGAAGTGCCTTTGGTGGTGTTTGCCGGTGCGGAATATGGCAACGGCTCCTCACGCGACTGGGCTGCAAAAGGCACCAATCTGCTCGGTGTCCGCGCGGTCATCTCGCAATCTTTCGAGCGCATCCATCGCTCCAACCTCGTCGGCATGGGCGTTTTGCCTCTGACCTTCGAGGAAGGCACCAGCTGGGAATCGCTCGGGCTGAAGGGCGACGAAACCGTCACCATCAAGGGTTTGAGCGCAGGCTTGAAACCCCGCCAGAAAATGGAAGTCGAGATCAAGTCCGCCTCGGGCCGCGTCAAGACCGTGCCGGTCCTGTGCCGCATCCAGACATTGGACGAGCTTGAATATTTCAAGAATGGCGGCATCTTGCATTACGTCTTGCGCCAGCTCGCTTCCTAAGTCTCGCGATCAAGCGGCGGGCCTCTCGCCGCTTGACTGCAAAAGAATTCAAAACCGCCGGATTGCTCCGGCGGTTTTTTTATGGGCGGCTTGAGGGGGAGGTCTCGTCCTAAATAATAAGACGATTGTTGTTGTTTTTGTCAAACGGATCGGTGATCCTTGGGCCGATGATTGACGGGCCGAGGGATCATCACGATGCGGCTTTTAGCCCCACTTTTTCCGCTGTGCCTCTTTGCGGTTTTAACACTGCCGCGGCCTTCAGAGGCTGCGCAGGCCGTAGCCCCTTTCACCACTGGCGAGGGACCGGCGACAGTTGAAACCTGTACGCCGAAAGCGCTGGGAGCCCATCCGCATCCCGCATTGCTCGCCGCCTGTCTCTATGTGCCGTTTTTAGGAAATCCGGAAGTCTGGGAGACGCAAGACAAAGCCAATCGGTTGCTCTCACGTTATGCCACCTTCACATTCTTTGATCTATTGGAAAAAAATTATAAATGGGCACAGCAGGGGCGCGGCGGGATTTCGACGTTCGGAATCTTTTTTTCGGATGAAGGGGTTGGTGATTTTGAAATCACAGGATCGACTTTTGATCCGGAAAGCGGGCTTGTGATACTTTCAACATTGAATGATCACAAGCCCTATTCCTATCGAATTCTTTTCGTGGTCGAGAACGGCTTATGGCGCGTCGATGATATTCATTTGTTTCATCATGGGTGCAAGATTCCAAAATATATCAAGGAAATGGTTGCAAAGCCGGGTCTCTGGTTTCGTCAGTTATCTCATTGTGGAAAGCGATGAAATTTTTTGCTGGATGGCCTGTCACAGGGAGCCACTTGATGAGGACAGTTTTAAAAATCTGTGTGGTGTGTTTTGGTCTTTACCTCAGGCTGCTGGAGCCTTTAGAGGCTGCGCAGGCCGTAGCCCCTTTCACCAGTGGCGAGGGATCGGCGACAGTGGAAACCTGTACGCCGAAAGCGCTGGGAGCCCATCCGCATCCCGCATTGCTCGCCGCCTGTCTCTATGTGCTTTTTTCAGCAGATTCTAGAACATGGGAGATGCACGATCAGCCTAATTATCTTCTTTCGCGCTATGCCACTGTCGCTTTCAATGATTTGCTTGAGAAAAATTACCAGTGGTCACGACAAACCGGTGAGGGATTGCGGGCATTCGAAATTTTCTTTTCAGATGAACGATTTGATGAATTTGCAGTGAGCGGCTCGACATTTGATCTAAGCAAAGGGCTTGTCATTGTTAAAACATTGAATGATGGCAAGCCCTCTTCGTATCGGGTGCTTTTTGTGATCGAGAATGGTTTATGGCGCGTCGATGATATTCATTTGTTTCATCACAGATGCCACATGGTCAAACCGATTAAAGCTGTTTTGGCCAATTTAGCGGATTGGTATCGTCAGTCGTCAAATTGCCGAAAGCGGTAAATCTTATAACTCGGCCCATAATTTTTGGCTTCTGACTGATTGGGCCACGGGGTTCTTTGTCTGAAATCGGAAATCCACTGCTCACCACTATACATTGCGGTATGACCGTCGGGATGGTTGGGAAAGCGTTCAAAGACGATCACATCGCCTTTTTGGGGCGTGTAATTGGCGGGGGGATAGTCTGCCGGACCCAAATCACGTTGTGCGGAAGCCACAATATCAGCGCCGGCTTTTTCAAAGCTCGGACCATAATCGGCCGCACTGGCCGCACGGTTGCCCGGGCTTGGCGCAGGCGGTGTCACCGTAATGCCGCCTTCAAATAAGGCTTCCCGCACGGCGCGCGCGCATTGCCCGCGTGAGGTTTTGTTGCGGTCGGCTGTCTCTTCTAATTTATTGATTGCATCATCAAGCGCTGCAGCCGCCCCACCGCTGCCATCATCGGCGTCATTGTCGCCGTCCGATGTCCATTCGCCGCCATCTGATTCACCGGCTGGAACCCGCGCTTCCTCGGGGTCATATTTGGATTGGAGGAAGTGGCGTTGGGCAAGGCATTCATCCCTGAGGGCTTTCAGCCGCGCCCAATGATGCGCCAAAAGCTGAAATTCTTTCACCTCGTTCGGAACATAGCCCGAGCGCATATAATGGTCGAAGACAACCCTGTCGGAATAATCCGGCAGATTTTCAGCTTTGCGGCGGGGCGGAAAAAGGACATCCTTTCTGGCGGGTAATGACATGGCAACCTCTTTGAATAATAGGAAATATTATCTAAAATAAGTTTTTATTCCTATTTTGTCAATCGAGATCCCAGTGTCAGGGGGTGTCTGTCTGTTCATGTCCTTATGAATGAGCCCATCAAAAAAACGCCGGATCACTCCGGCGGTTTTGTTCGGCTTTGTTTTTCAAAGGTCTTTGATCAATTCAACAAAGGCGACCAAGCGGGGTCGGAGGCAAAGCCGGGTGTGGGAACCGGCACTTCGACACGGCCTGTAATATCCACCATGAACAGGCGCGGGCCACCGCTGCCGCCCGCATCGCGGAAGAACATCAGATAGCGGCCATTGGGGGCCCAAGTCGGGCCTTCATTGTGAAAGCCTTCGGTCAAAATGCGTTCGCCCGATCCATCGGGCTTCATGATGCCGATGGAAAAACTGCCGCCCTTTTGTTTGGTGAAGGCGATGTAATCGCCGCGCGGCGACCAGACGGGGGTTGAATAGCGGCCCTCGCCAAAGGAGATGCGCTTGGCGCCGCCGCCGCCCGCACCCATCACATAGATTTGCTGCGAGCCGCCGCGATCGCTTTCAAAGACAATCTGCTGTCCGTTGGGCGCAAAGGAGGGCGAGGTGTCAATCGCATTGGTGTCGGTCAGGCGCATGGTGGAATGGGAGCGCAGATCCATCACATAGAGATTGGAGGTCGCCCCTTGCGCGAGACTCATCACCAATTTCTGCCCGTCGGGCGAGAAACGCGGCGCGAAGGTCATGCCGGGGAAATTGCCCATGATCTCGTGCTGGCCGCTGTCGATATTCATCATGGTCACCCGCGGATCGGACCCGCCAAAGGCCATATAGGCAATGTCTTGCGAGGCAGGGGAGAAGCGAGGCGTCACCACCAGCTCGTCGCCTTTGGTCAGGTAGCGCAGATTGGCGCCGTCCTGATCCATGATGGCGAGGCGTTTGACGCGCTTGTCCTTGCTGCCCTGTTCATCGACAAACACCACGCGGGTATCGAAAAAGCCTTTTTCGCCGGTCAGGCGCGAATAGATGGCATCGGCGATGATATGGGCCACGCGCCGCCAATTATTGGGGTCGGTGAAATATTGCTGGCCGCTGAGTTGTTGGCCGGAAAAAGTGTCCCACAGGCGGAATTCGGTTTTCAACCGGCCGGAGGGATCGCGCGTCACGCGGCCTGTCACCAGCGCTTGCGCATTGATGACTTTCCACGAGCTGAAATTGGGCGTCACATCGGGGCTTGAGGCCTTTTCGATAAAGGCGGCACGGTCGATGGGCGCGAAAATGCCGGAGCGTTTCAAATCATTGGTGATGACCGCCGAGATTTGCGGCCCGAGATCGCTGCCGATGAAATCGGTGATGGCAATCGGCAAAGGCTGGAAATTGCCTTTGTCCAGCGTGATGGCAATTTCGGCTCTTGCGGGCATCAGGGCGGGCAAGGCCAGAGCAAGGCCTAACATGACGCGGGTCAACAGGTTCAGCAGGGCGTGACGGAGGGGTGAGGTCATGGAGATCATCCGAGCATTTCCTTCGGGTCAAAGGTCACGGTCCAGTCCTTCCAGTCATTATAGAACGGGGCGAACTGGGCCGGAATTTTAAAGGGAGAACATTTGCGCACGGCGCGCAAGGCACTGTCGGCCATGGCGCGGAAAGCGGGGCTTGATTGCTCATTGGCAATGCTGGGGCTGCCGGTGACGGTGCCATCGGGCAACAGGCTGACACGCACAATCGGTTTCAGGCTCGCGCCATCCGACACACCGGCGGGCGGGCTCCAGCACTGGGCCAGCTGGTCCTTGATGATGGAACCGATCTGGTCTTTCTGGCTTGGATTGAGCTTTTGTCCGGTGGCGGTCGCGCTGCCCAAAGAGGCGGTTTTATTCACCTGCTGGCCGGTCGAGGCGGCTTGAGCCGGTTTTTCTTTCGACTCAAGCAGCTTCTTAATGTCATTGGGGTTGAACGGCTTGTCAGTCGCCTCCGATTTCGGCGGGGCGGGCTTGGCCTGTTCAATCATTTTCGCCAGCTTGTCGGGCTCGAATTTCGGCGGCTCGGGCTTGGGCGGTTCGGGCTTGCGGTCAGGCTTGGGCGGCTCGGGCTTGGGGGGCTCGGGTTTGGGGTCTGGTTTCTTCTCCGCCTTGACCAAAGCCTCGTCCTTGATCTCTTCTTTTTTGGGTTCGGGCTTTTGCTGTTCGGGTGGCTTGGGCGGGGGCGGCACCTGCGCCTTTTGTTCGGGCTCGGTGGAGGGCGGGCGCGAGACGGGGCTTGGCACATCGCGCTTGGCATCGGCGTTTTCGGGTTTGATGTCGTTGGTCTCGGCCACCCGCTCGGCGCGCGGTTTGGGATCGGGCTTGGCCTCTTTGGCGGTTTTCTCGCCCTTGGCCATTTCGGCGGGCTGGTTGGTGTCAATGACATCGACCGCGACCGTTTCCGGCATTTCTTCGAATTTGGGCGTTGAGGAAAAGGCAATCATGGTCGCGACGAGAAGTGCAACATGCACCCCGCCTGACAGGGGAAGTCCGGGCTCTGACCAGTTGATCGCCAAAATCCGTTCCGTTCGTTAGCGTTTTTGCTCGGGCTCATTGACCAGAGCAATTTTCTTGTAGCCTGCCGCGCTGATCATCCCCATCACCTCGGCAACACGGCCATAGGCAATGCTTTTGTCGGCGCGGACATAGATGCGTTCCTCGACCCCTGTTTTGGCAACGGCTGCCAAACGCGGCACCAATTCCTCGGGCGTGAGGGCGGTATCCATCAGATAGAGCTTGCCGTCGGATTTGAGGGAAATCATCAAGGGCTGTTTGTCGATGTTGAGGGCGGCGGCCTTGGTCTGCGGCAGATCAAGCGGCACGCCGGTCGCCAGCAAAGGGGCGGCCACCATGAAGATAATGAGCAGCACCAGCATCACATCGATGAAGGGGGTCATATTGATGTCGGACATCGGCCGGTGTTTGCGCCCGCCGCGTCGGCGCCGTCCGCCGCCCGATCCGCCCGATGAAGATGCTGCCATAGCCATGAGGGGGGAGCCTTTCTCGCTCAGGAGCCGATATGTTCGTCGATCTGACGCGACAAAATGGCCGAAAACTCGTCGGCAAAGCCTTCCACGCGCGCTTGTTGTTTGGCGGCCTCGGCCTGCAACTTGTTATAGGCGATCACCGCGGGGATGGCGGCAAACAAGCCGATGGCAGTGGCAAACAAGGCTTCGGCAATGCCGGGCGCGACCACCGCCAGCGAGGTGTTTTTGGAGGCGGCAATCGAGCGGAAGGAATTCATGATCCCCCAGACCGTGCCGAACAGACCGATAAAGGGCGAGGCCGAACCGATGGTGGCCAAGACCAGCAATTTCGATTCAAGCCGCTCGACTTCCCGCTGGATGGTGACATCCAGCACTTTATCGAGGCGCTGGGTGAGATTGGTGACCGCGCGGCCGGAATTTTCCACCGAGCGCTTCCATTCCCGCATGGCGGCCACAAAGACGGCGGCCATGGCATTGGTGGGCCGGTCGTGCAATGCGCGGTAGAGTTCATCGAGCGACTGGCCCGACCAGAAGACATCTTCGAAACGGTCCATGGCGCGGCGCTCGCGCCGGAATAGCAATTCCTTGTCGATAATGATCGCCCAACACCAGATGGATGCGGATAACAGCCCCAATATCACGATTTTGACAACAAAATGCGCATTCCAGAACATGGTCCAGATGGAAATATCGCTCCCGCCCGTTTGCAATGTGGTCGAGATGACTTCAGTTCCGTTCATGACGACACTCCCTTGTCGTGTTGCAGCACGCGATAGGCCTGCTCATTGCTGCTTCATATCCACCAATATTGAGCCGTTTTGGTGACGAAATCAGGCAAAAACAGGGCGGAGTCCGGTGTTTGACCGTTCGAATCACAGTCATGGGATCCCAAGCGTTCTAACAACGCTAACAAGCTTAATTGCCGGTTAATTTTAGCCGTTTTTTGACAGGAAAATGGCCGCCGCAGACGCGCCTCGCCCCATAGGGGGTGGGGTGAGTGGCACAAATTTCCACCCCAAGTTGCTGATTTCTGTACTTTCCCGTAGAGTGGAATTCAGGATCTGGCATGCGGGCGCATGCTGGACACGTTCCCTTGTCAACAATGGTGTCTCATGTCTGATCATAAAGCCGCACTGCCTGCCGGAAGCGTTAAAGCCTCTGATCTCTTTGTCAAAGCGCTCGAAAATGAAGGCGTTGAATATATTTTTGCAGTGCCGGGTGAAGAAAACCTCGATTTGCTCGACAGTCTGCGCGGCTCTTCGATCCGGTTGATCCTGACACGTCACGAGCAAGGCGCGGCCTTCATGGCCGCCACCTATGGCCGCCTGACCGGCAAAGCCGGTGTCTGCATGGCCACACTCGGACCGGGCGCTACCAATTTTGCGACCCCTGCGGCTTACGCCCATCTCGGCGGTTTCCCGATGATCATGATCACCGGTCAGAAGCCGATCAAAAAATCCAAACAGGGCCAGTTCCAGATTGTCGATATTGTCGGCCTGTTCCGCCCGATCTGCAAAATGACCAAGCAGATTGTCAGCGGCAATGCCATCCCGTCTCTGGTGCGTGAGGCCTTCCGTCTGGCGGAAGAAGAGCGTCCGGGGGCTGTTTTGCTCGAATTGCCCGAAGACATCGCCGCCGAACCCGCAACCGCCCATCTGGTGCCGCCCCATAAGCGCTATTATGCGGTGGCGGATGATGTGGTGCTTGATTTGGCCGCCAAAGAGATCATGGCCGCCAAGCATCCTTTGCTGTTGATCGGCGCGGGCGCCAATCGCCAGCATGCGCGTGAGGCCATTTCGCATTTCATTGAAACCATCAAACTGCCTTTCTTCACCACCCAGATGGGCAAGGGCGTGGTGGACGAAGATTCTGAGTATTTCCTCGGCACGGCGGCTTTGTCGGATGACGATTATTTGCACCGCTATATTCACGCCTCCGATCTGATCATCAATATCGGGCATGACGTGGTCGAAAAGCCGCCCTTCTTCATGGAAGAAGGCGGCCAGAAGGTCATCCATATCAATTACAAGGCCGCACAGGTTGATCCGGTCTATTTCCCGCAAATCGAAGTCGTGGGCGATCTCGCGCTGTCGATCGATCATCTGACCAAGAAACTCAACGGCCGTTGCACCTTCGATCTCAAACTGTTCCATGAGGTCAGGGCCGAAGTGAAAACCAAAATCTATGAAGGCGAAGAGGACGAACGCTTCCCCATTTTGCCGCAGCGTCTGGTGCATGACATCCGCTCGGTGATGGAAGAGCATGACATTATCGCGCTCGACAACGGCGTGTATAAAATCTGGTTCGCGCGCAATTACCACACGCATCAGCCCAATACGATTTTGCTCGACAATGCGCTGGCCACCATGGGCGCCGGTTTGCCGTCTGCCATGATGGCTTCGATGGTGCATCCGACCCGCCGTGTCATGGCGATTTGCGGCGATGGCGGCTTCATGATGAATTCGCAGGAGCTCGAAACCGCCGTCCGTCTCAAACTCAATCTGGTTGTGGTGGTCTTGAACGACAGTTCCTATGGCATGATCCGCTGGAAACAGGCGGGTGCGGGCTTGCAGGATTGGGGCCTTGAATTCGGCAATCCGGATTTTGTCGCCTATGCCAACAGCTATGGGGCGACCGGCCATCGTGTCCATGCCACAGCCGAACTTAAGACCGTGCTGGAAAAGGCCTATATCCAAGGGGGCGTACACCTCATTGACGTGCCGGTCGATTACAGCCAGAACCAACGTCTGTTGATCGATGATTTGCGTAAAAACCATAAAGCCCATTGAGGCAAAAAGGACAGTCTCATGTTGAAGGTCACCAACCCCTTTGATCACAAAGTGATCGGTGAAGTGGCGCTTGTGGGCTGGGATAAGATTGATGCTTATCTCGCCGAAGCGCAGCGACTTTACCGCCATCAGGCGGAATGGCTTTCCATTCCCGAACGCACCAAGATCTTGAAAAAAACCGCGGCACTCATGACGCAACGCTCCGCCGAGCTGGCGCATCTGATTGCCGATGAAGGCGGCAAGCCTTTGATCGATGCCCGTGTGGAAGTGTCACGCGCCATTGACGGTATCGAATTATGCATCAAGGAATTGTCGCATCTGTCGGGGCGCGAAATTCCGATGGGGCTGACGCCTGCAGGCGCTGGCAAGCTGGCCTTTACCTTCCGCGAGCCCATCGGTCCCGTGGTGGCGGTTTCGGCCTTCAACCATCCGCTCAATCTGATCGTGCATCAGGTCGCGCCAGCGGTTGCAACGGGCTGCCCTGTTTTGGTCAAGCCTGCGGATGATACGCCATTGTCCTGCGAGGCCTTTGTCAAAATCCTTTATGAAGCAGGCCTGCCGGAAAACTGGTGCCGTTCGGTGCCTTGCGATCTGGCCACTGCTGAAAAGCTGGTGACCGATCCGCGCGTTGCTTTTTTCAGCTTCATCGGCTCCGCGAAAGTGGGTTGGATGTTGCGCTCGAAATTGGCGGCGGGCACACGTTGTGCGCTTGAGCATGGCGGTGCCGCACCCGTGATTGTCGATGACAGCGCCAATCTCGGCGTGATGATTCCGAAATTGCTGAAAGGCGGCTTCTACCATTCCGGTCAGGTCTGCGTGTCGGTGCAGCGCGTGTTTGCACCTCGCAAGCAGGCGCAGGCGATCGCCGAACAATTGGCGGCGGGTGCCAGCAAGCTGGTGGTCGGCAATGCGGTGGAGGAGGCGACCGAATGCGGCCCCTTGATCCGTCCGCGTGAAGTGGATCGGGTGGCAGACTGGGTGGCCGAAGCCGTTGCAGGCGGCGGCAAGGCCCTTTCGGGGGGCAAGAAGCTCTCTGACACCACCTATGCCCCGACTGTTTTGTTGGATGCACCGGCCACGGCACGGGTCTCCACCATGGAAATTTTCGGACCAGTGGTCAGCGTCTATGGCTATGACCATGTGGAAGAGGCGATTGCGGCGGCCAATAGCCTGCCATTCGCCTTCCAGTCTTCCATCTTCACGCAAGATGTCACCAAGGCCATGGCCTGGGCACGTTTGCTTGATTCCTCCGCTGTGATGATCAACGAGCACACCGCCTTCCGGACCGACTGGATGCCCTTTACCGGTCGTCGCCAGTCCGGTTACGGCATTGGCGGCATCGGCTATACGATGCATGACATGACACAGGAAAAGATGATCGTGCTGTCGCAGTAAAACGGCGCGGGTCTGACGAAATCAAAAAGCCGGATCCCTGATCCGGCTTTTTTAATGGGTGTCTTATTGAGTATCGGGTCAGTGGATCCATAGGCCGATCACAACGCCGATCGATCCTGCCATCAGCAAAGCCAGCATGCCGGCAATCCAAATTTCTGTGGTTTGGACTGCATGCATCGAGCGGCTGATCTTTTCCAGATTGGTTTCGATTTCAATCAGGCGACCATTGAGTTCTTGCACCTCGGAAATCGAGATCTGCTGTTGATACGGGCTCATGCGATTGCCTCCTTGCACGGGTCTTTTAGAAGCCGTTAAGTGCGGTTCAAAATCAAGACGACTCAGGCGCGTCAGGGGATTAACCTTTTGTTAACCTTAATGGATGGGGGACTTCTGAGGCTGCGCCGGTCAGGCAGGACGCAAGCAGGCGGGCCTGACTTCCACCAAGATGTGCCGTTTTGAGGGGTTTTAGCCGTGTTTTCCTGTATTTTTTCCTGAAAAAGACGGGAAAAAGGCTTCGTTCCGTTCCGCTGCCTGTGCTATAGGGAAAAAAGTTGGGTGTGTTGAGTGGGCCTTTGTGATGCGTAGAATAAAATTTTTGGTTGCGGCTCTCTTGTTGGGCATGATGGCTTCGAGTGTGGCGAATGCAACATATGGTTACGGAAATCCCTGCAAGAAAACCGATGAATGCAAGCCCCCTTATGGCTGTGTGCGCGGCGCTTGTGGTTGATCCTTTCAAGAAGTCCCCTTCCATGATCCGTCGATGGATGGTTGCCTCTCTTTTGATGGCGTTGGCCGTGTTGCTGGTGCCAGCCATTGGCCATGCGCAATCCTCTGATCCGGAACAGCAGAAAAAAGAGCAGGAATTCATTTCCGAGGTCAACCGCAAGATCGAGCGAGAATTCGTGATCCGCGAAAAGATCAGGGCTGAAAAAGAACAGAAGATGCGCGAAGAGGAGGCCAAGGGCCAGCAGGCCGAGGCCGCCAAGCACCAATTCAGTTCCATGTGGGGTCGCACGGTCCCTAATTATATGTTCGACAGCTATACGTTGTCCGAACCCTCTCTGCGCAAGCGCTGACCGCTCAGCCCTCAATCCCGATATTGTCGATCAGACGCGTTGTCCCGAGTTTGGCGGCGACGAGCAGTCGGCACGCACCGCTTCCGGCAGGGCCCAGCGTTACAGCATCGCGATATTCCAGATAATCGATATCAAAGCCTGCCTTTTGGAGCTGGCTCTTGGCTTCTTCACAGGCTTTGTGTGCGTCTTCACCTTGCAATAAAGCGGTGCGAGCCTCTTGCAGGCAGGCATGAATTTGTGCTGCGGTATGTCGCTCTTGTGAAGACAGATAGACATTGCGCGAGGACAGGGCCAATCCGTCTGTTTCGCGGATGGTCGGGCCACCGATGACATTGACGGGCAGATCGAGATCACGCACCAGCTTGCGGATGACGGCCAGCTGCTGGAAATCTTTTTCGCCGAACAAGGCGATATCGGGGGCGGACTGGCTCAGCAATTTGGCAACAACGGTGGCAACCCCGTGAAAAAAGGTCGGGCGGAAGCGGTCTTCCAGCCCTGCGGTGGCGGGCCCGCCCAAGATGATCGATAGGTCAAAGCCCGCGGGATAGATCTCCGTGGCCAAAGGCGCATAGACGCATTCAACCTGTTCTTGCGCCAACAGCGCCATGTCTTGATCGAAGGTGCGGGGATAGCTGCCGAAATCTTCATGCGGCGCAAATTGGGTCGGGTTCACAAAAATGGAGACGATGATCCGGTCAGCCTGTTGGCGGGCAAGCCGGACGAGGGAGAGATGCCCGTCATGCAAAGCCCCCATGGTGGGCACCAGCGCCACACGCAGGCCTTGTTGGCGCCAGCCTGCCACTTGTGCGCGCAGATCCACGACAGTGCGAAGGCATAAAGGTTGGTTCATCGGCTCTCAGCCTTGCTGTTGATCAAAGGTTTCAAAGCTATTGCGGGAGGTTTTGCCGCGGGTCAAGCAGCCATTGGTTGCCCCCTTCGGAAGATGTTTCCCTCGCGCGGCAAAAGGCATTACTATCGGATCAGGATGTTTGCGTGGGGAGTGATCAGCGTGCGGAAGTCAGTCATGGGTCAAGTCGCAATGGGTATGGGGATCAGGCTGGGGCGTGGTTTTTTCATGCTGTGCGCGGTGCTCCTGCTGGCTCTGACGGTTTCGCACGAGGCCAAGGCCACATCGCCGCTTGAATGCGGCATGAAGCAAATGGGTGTGCGCGGTCATATTGAATGTACCGTCACCCAAGGCCGTGTGGAGGTGCGGGAAGTGCATCTCAATAACGGCGAATGTCGCACCATGCAGGAACATTTCGAGCGCAACCCCCAAGAATTCGAGCGGTTGAAAAGCATGATCGGCTATCCCGTATCCTCGCTCGATTATAGGCACAGCTATCGGCAGGGGCAGACCTTTACCGTCTATATCATGCCCTGCCGCCTGCATGATTTTATGATCGAGACCGATCTGGGGACATGGGGCTGGCTGGCGCAGCGGCAGTAAAGCCCTGTCACGCTGAGATCAGGCCTATTGCCTGACGGTATAGGGAAAATCTTTCAGAATCTTGGCGCAAAGCGCGGGCGGCCCCATCTGGCTTGAGCGATTGTCAAAGGCCTCTTTGCCCTCGGCCAGCAATTGTTTGTAGGCTTTATCCCCGATTTTGCTGCCACAGGCCTCGGCCTGCAAAACGAAGCCGCGGCTGTAAAAAGTGTAATGGCATTGGATGAAGGCCCGCCCCAAAAGCCCGTGCATTTTCACCAGTTCGTCGCATTCATGGGCGCGGACCTGATCCGATAATCCTAAAAAACACAGGCCAATCAGGGCTGTTTGCTTCAACCCCTTCCATTTTGACGGGAATTTAGGCCTGAACGCCTGAAGGGGATGATCCATGTTGGGCATCGTGAACACAAAACAAAGAGGGGTCGAGGGCATGCAGGGCATCACCCCTTCGCCGTATTTTTTGGGCAATGCCCAATCCCGTCAAGAATTTTCACCCGTAAATGGTGTGAAAATTGCAATGTTTTTCAAGAGAGCTGATTTTACCTGTGATTTTCTTGAAATAATCGTGGATATGTTCGGGCTTTTGGTCTTTCGGCTCTTGTGTTTGCCCGTCTTCCTCAAGATGGTTCATGGAGAATTAAGATTAAGGTTAACCGTTTTTGGACGGTTTCGAGTGGTTTGGGGTTGTTGTGGCGTTTGTACAGTCCGTTTCGTCAGTCATGCTTGACCGGTCGCAGCATTTTGCCGCGGACTGGGGCTTTGATGCGCTGATCAATACGGTGCCGGGCGCTTTGCCCAAGATGAGCGCCCCCGTTCTCAGCGCTCCCGTTGTCAATCCTGCCGCTTCAGACAAGCAGGCGCATGACAAGCAGGTTCATGAGGCTCTGGCCGCCTCGGCTTTGCGGACACAGGCCGCTTTTGACACCAGTTTCGGCCCCTATCTGAAGCTTGACGCGGATCTGGCCGAGCGCCGCCGCAGCAATCTGAAGCTGGTTCTGGCGTTCAGCGATTACACCCATCAACTGCGTCAGGTGTTGCGTCCGCTCAAGACCGCCAATGATTTGCGCCCTGTTCTCAAAGGGTTTTTGCAGATTGTCAGCGATATTTTTTCTCAAGTTGAGCGCCACGCCGATTTTGACGCGGTCTTGCATGAATATCAGGCGATTGTCCTGAAGCTTGACAAGCTGGCGCCCAATGAAATCACCCGGTTGAAGATTTTGACCGAGGATTTGCTGTTGATCGTGGTGGCATCGATTGACCGGCAAGAGGTCGTCAATGATCTCGATGTGGCCCGTTTCAAGCTCAATAGCGGGTCTGCTGCGCAGTCAGGGACGGAAAAAGAGCTGGTCCGCCGCTATGAATTCCAGCGCGATGCCATTGATGTGCGGCTGGCGATTTTGCTCCGCGACACAGCCACTTTGTGCAAGATCTTCCGGCTGCATTAAGTCCGCTGGCTCAAAAATCCATTGATTCACAAAAGGTTAACAAAAGGTTAACAAAAGGTTAACAAAAGGTTAACAAAAGGTGCCGTCCAGTCCAAAACTGGCACGGGATATGCAATATTTCAGAAGAATCTGATTCGTTGTTTTTTGTCAACCGGCAGTCATTGAAATGCACATCATTAACGCAGCCACCAGCAGGGCGATGCAGGCAGCCATTTCCACCCCCTCCGCACAAGCGGGCGGCGGGCAGAAGTCGGGTTTCGATCCGCAGGCCCTGATGCAAAATGCCCTGCAACGTTCGGTGTCGACGGAAAAGGGCTTGATGGCATCGGGCGCCATGACGGGCCCTGCCACGGCTGTGGTTGAAACATCGAAATCCGATCGTTTGCGGGCCTTGGCCACACGGCTGAGCCCGCGTGAAAGCCTGATGCGCCAACGCGCGATGCGCAGCTACAAAGACATGGTGGATGGCCGTTTTCTCGATGAAGACGAAGTGCGCTGACGCCCCTTAGAAAAGGCGCTCGTAAAAACGGTTCCAGCGCGGACTGATCACCACTTCATTGATGCAAAGATGCGGTGGCTGGCAGGCGATATACAGGATCAAGCGTCCCATATCCTCGGCTTGCAACATACGGGCTTTTTCCTCCTCTGTGGCTTTGACGGGGCGCTTTTCCAACAAAGGGGTGGCGATTTCATTCGGGCACAGAACCGATGATCGGATGCCGTTGCGGAACTCTTCGATATTGATGCTCTCGCTCATGGCGACAACCGCATGTTTGGCGGCCGTATAGGCGGTACCAGAGACGGGCGTGACATATTTTCCGGCCCATGAGGCGGTATGGATCATCACCCCATCCTGCTGGCGGCGCATGATCGGCAGACAGGCCAAGACATTGTAATAAGCGGCATTCAGATTGCCGGAAATCACATGATCTGTACCCTCTGCCGTCAATTCGGCCCAGCGCCGCTCTTTGATATTGAGGCCGGCATTGTTCACGAGAATATCCAGACGTCCGAACTGCTGCTCGATCTTGGCAACAATCGCTGGCGCGGTGGCGTGATCCATCAGATCGCCCGCCTCCACAAGGGCGGTGCCGCCTTGTGCGGTGATTTTTTGTGCGACAGTGTCCAGCAATTCCTTGCGCCGCCCTGTGAGAACCACTTTGGCACCGGCTTGTGCCAGCAACAGCGCTGCTGATTCCCCGACCCCCGTTCCCGCGCCTGTGACCCAAGCGACTTTACCGGATAAATCCATTTGTCCCGTCATTGCTGCATTCTCCCTTTTCATTTTGCGCGAGTGTGGCTTGTGTTGATGCCGCTGTCATCCTCCTTCTCAGCGCAGATGCTATGCAGCCGTGCTAAGGGTCGTTTTCTGGCGGGAAAAAGCGCTGACAGGCTTGGCCTCTGTGTGCGTCTATGCGAGAGATGGGCCGCAATCGGATAGGACATCACACAGGAGACGATCATGGGTCAGGCCGTGAAAGCCTATGAAAGACTGGCGCAGCGCTTCGAGCGCATGGCGGTTTTGGGTGAAGCCTCGTCCATGCTGGGCTGGGATGCCTCTGTGATGATGCCTGCAGGCGGCAGCGCGGCGCGCGGCGACCAGTTTGCGGTTCTGGCCAGCCTGTCGCATGAAATGTTGATTGCGCCTGCCGTGGCGGATGATCTGGCCGAGGCGCAGTCCAGCCCGCTTGAGGATGCGTGGCAGGCCCGCAATCTCGCTTTGATGCAGCGGGCCTATCTTAGGGCAACCGCTCTGCCGACGTCTTTGGTCGAGGCGATGGCGCGCGCCAATACCTCGTGTGAAAAGATCTGGCGGGAGGCGCGCAAGCAATCGGATTTTTCCATGGTCTCCGCAGCCCTCACCGAGGTGGTGGCCTTGACCCGCGAACAGGCGCAGGCGCTGTCGCCGGTTTTGCAGCTCTCGCCTTATGATTGTTTGATGGATGGGTTCCAGCCCGGCATCAAGGCTGAGGATGTCACCCCGGTTTTTAAAGCCTATCGTGCCTTTTTGGATGGGGCTTTGCCGAAGGTCGAGGCGATGCAGGCCCGCAAGCCCAAAGCGCTGGCGTTGCAGGGACCGTTTGCAGCAGATCAACAAGAGGCGCTGTGTCGGGCTTTGTCTTTGCGGGCGGGCTTGGAGGCGGATCATTCGCGCCTTGATCGATCGACCCATCCTTTTTGCGGCGGCATTCCCACCGATGTGCGGATCACCACACGCTATGACGAAAGCAATTTCGCCAAGAGCCTGTTGGGCGTCATGCATGAAACCGGCCATGCGCTTTATGAGCGCGGCTTGCCTGCGGCCTGGATTCGCCAGCCGGTCGGATCGGCAGCGGGCATGGCAGCCCATGAAAGCCAGTCGCTGATTGTTGAAATGCAGGCCTGCCGGTCCGATGCTTGGCTTGGCTGGTTGTCGCAAGAGCTGGCCACGTATTTTCCAAAAGAAGGGGCGGCGCTCGCACCTGCCAATCTGGCTTTGTTATGGCGGCGGGTGGAGCGCGGATTCATCCGCGTGGATGCCGATGAAATGACCTATCCGGCCCATGTGATGATGCGGTTTGAACTGGAACAGCGGTTGTTTTCGGGCGAGCTGCAGGTCAGCGATTTGCCGGAGCAGTGGAACAAGGCTTTGCACGATCTGCTCGGCATTACCCCGCCCGATGACGCGCATGGCGTGTTGCAGGATATTCACTGGTATAATGGCCTGTTTGGCTATTTCCCCAGCTATACTTTGGGCGCGATGGCGGCGGCGCAGCTGATGCAGGCCGCCCGTCAGGCTGATGCAACCATTGACGAGGCGATGGCGCGCGGCGATCTTTCGCCGCTGCTGGCGTGGTTGCGCCAACAGGTCCATAGCAAAGCGAGCTTTTACGGCTTCAATGATCTGTTGCGTTCAGCCACAGGCAAGCCATTGGCGCCGGAGGATTTTACCGCCCATCTCACGCGCCGCTATTTGCAGGATTGAAAAGCCCCTGAGCCTTGATCGGCTCTCGGTTTATTTTTCCAGCAAATCGGGGCGTTTGATTTCGATCTCGACAAAGCTGATCGGATGGGGCGAGCCGTTCATCACGTCATGCTCGATGCCGGAGAGACGCCGATAGGATTGACCGGCTTTGAGCGGCACATCGGTGACGGCTTTTCCGTCATGGATCGACAAGATGCCGTCCACCAGCATGATCACAAAATAGGGCCATTCATGCCGGTGCCAACCCGTGACCGCGCCTACCTCGAAATCCCAACGGGTGATGCGGGCGGCCTCGTCTTCGCTGACGAGGGTAGGACGTGCGGGAATGTCGCATTTGAATGCCATGGTTTAGCCCTTCACTGTGGTGGTTTCATGGTTGTGGCGGATGACGTGCCACGAGACAAACAGGCCAATCACCAGATGCACGACGCCATTATGCAGGAACAAAGCCCAGTCGCCAAAGGTTTGCATCAGATAGGAGGCCAGAACGGGGCCAAGCACGGCCCCGATGCAATAACAAAACAACAGTGTGCTGGACACCAGCACCGCATCCTCGCCGGTGAATTTATCCATCACATGCGCGACCGTCAGCGGATAGAGTGACGGCAAGACAATGCCCATCAGATAGCCCAGCACATAGAGCAATTCCACATGTGTGGTGCCAAGGCTCGCCAAGCCGATTTCCACCAAAATGCTGATGAAGGACACGGCGGCAATCACAATGCGCCGGTCCAGCAAATCCGACATGCGCCCCAAGGGATAGGGGCCGCAGGCGCAGCCGATGATGAAAATGGTCATGAATGTGGCAACGGTTTGCGTGCCCATCCCGAGATGCTCGATATAGGCGGGCGCGAGCGACCAGAAACTGCCATTCACCACGCCCACCAAGCCGATACAGACGAGGCCGATGGGGGTCATGCGTTGGATTTGCGCAAAGATCAAACGGCCACGCGCGGGCAGAGGCGGCGGATCGGAGCGGGTTACGGCCAGCGGCAACAGCGCGGTCAGCAAAGAAATAGCCGCCAGCGAAAACAATTGAAATCCGCGTGGATCATACAGCCTGAGAAATTGCTGTCCCAGAGCCGAACCGCTGAAATGGATAATGTTGTAAAGCCCCAAGCCGCGCCCGCGTTGCGTGGGGCCCGCACGGGCAATGATCCAGCTTTCGACAATGCCGTAAAGCCCGCCCAAGGCAAATCCATTGGCCGCGCGCAAAACCATCCAGAGCCAGAGCTGATCGGTCAGGGCAAAGCTGATGGCGGCGATGGCCACCAATGCGGCATAAGCGGCAAAGGCCCTGACATGGCCAATGCGCCGGACAATCAGCGGCGCCAGCCATGTGCCGGCCAACATGCCGGCAAAGTAACTTGCACCGATCAGGCCGATTTGCGGGGCCGAAAAATGCTCGATGGCCGCGCGCAAGGGAACCAGCGTTGTCAGCAAGCCATTACCGACAATCAGGAAAAAGACCGATGTGAACACCGGCAATAAGGTCAGGATCAAAATCAACAAAACAGCAAACCAATCTCGGGCGGTCCGGCAGCAAGACCCAGCCGGTCTCAAGAAGTTTGATAAGTGTCGCATTGTTTGGCCTTGGAAACCAGAGTGCCAGCCCTGTTGATTTGGTATCATCGCCATGCGGGCTTTGAGACGTGCAGTGCTTAGGCTCTGATGCTTCTCTCAGACAATGCGCTCTGCATGGCCTTGTGTAAGTCCGGATCTTTTTCCCAGTCTTCGAAAAACAACCGGATTTTCCGCTCGCGCAGGATCTCGGCCAGAATGGTGCGGATCAGACAAATCCGCACCTGCGGTTCGCTGGCGAGAAAAAAAGTCTTGAGCCATTTTTTGATCGGCATCAGGTCCGGGGTCTGGAAGCTGCCTTTGTGGTAATGGTTTAAAAACCACGCGGCGAAATCCCAGCCCGCGGTATAGCGGCTGTCCGCCCACGCGCTTTTCGGATCTTCTGTGAGGCAGCGTTCGCAATAATGCATTTTGAACGTCAGAATGGAGCGGATGTCGAGTGTGGGGCTGATACGGCCCACATGGTCCGGCATATCTAGAACCGAATTCACCGCCCCCAACAGATGAATGTCATAAGAGGCCATGCATGACTTGATCAGGGCGCGCGGCAGCGGCAGAAAAGAGCCGTCTTGCTGTCTGATCAATTGCCGCAACAAGGACCGGATCCGTTGATCGGCGGTGTTGTGCGTATCGATGGCATGCGCCATGGCAAATCCCTTTGTGTGAAACGCAAACACAACTGGTGGCTTTGAAAAAACGCGAAGCCCGAACGCTGACAGGGACGCAACCGGCAGGCAGGACCGGAGGCCTGCTCAAAAAAATAAACAAACGCAAAAGGCGCGAAAAAATGTGCTCAACGCCTGTGGTTATTATTGGCTTTCTTGCAGGGCTGTCACGCCTTTTTTCGGGATCGGACCCCAATCCCACAGAAAAGCATCATTTGTCGTCATAATTGCGCGATCAAGCGGATGTAAAATCTTGCCTTTCTGCTAGCGAAACCCCACATAGGGGACACAGAGATTGAAGAGCCGAAGCCTTTTCAGGCTTTGCGAGGAGTTCAGACGCATGACCAGCCTGCCCGAAACAACCGCCCCTGCCTCGGCGGTCATTGACACGACAACGGCCAAATTCCGTCAGGATGTCCTGACCGCCTCGATGGACCAATTGGTTCTGGTGGATTTTTGGGCGCCTTGGTGCGGTCCCTGCAAGCAATTGGCTCCTTTGCTTGAAAAAGTGGTGCTGGAGAGCGGCGGCAAAGTCCGCTTGGTGAAGCTGAATATCGATGAGCATCCGCAAATTCCCGGCCAGCTTGGCATCCAGTCCATTCCCGCGGTGATTGCCTTCAAAGGCGGCCAGCCGGTTGATGGTTTCATGGGCGCGGTGCCTGAAAGCCAGATCAAGGCCTTTATTGAAAAACATGCCGGTCCCGTGGGACCAAGCCCGCTTGAAGCCATGATGGAAGAAGCCCATGCTTTGCATGAGGCGGGCGATGCCACCGGTGCCAGTACGCTTTATGGCATGGTCTTGCAGGAGCAGCCCGACCATGTCGGTGCCTTGCTGGGCATGGCCAAGCTGCATCTGGAGGAAGAGGATCTCGAAGGCGCCCGCGGCTTCATGGCGCAGATCCCTGAAGACAAGCATACGGATCCGCAGGTCTCCGTTGTGCAGGCCGCGATTGATCTCAAGGAGCAATCGGCAGCGCTGGGTGATCTCACCGAGATCGAGGCGCGGGTGGCAGCCAATCCCCAAGACCATCAGGCGCGTTTTGATCTCGCTTTGGCGCTTGCAGCCCATCATCAGGAGGATCGGGCCACCGACGAGCTGATCGAGATCGTGCGGCGTGACCGGACGTGGAATGATGATGGGGCCCGCAAGCAACTCCTGCAGTTTTTTGAAGTCTGGGGTGCGATGGATGATCGCTCCAAGGCGGGTCGCCGCAAACTCTCAACCGTTATTTTCCGCTAAGGACTTTTCATGACCCTGCGCCGTAACATCGAGACCTTGGACACCATGCCGGAAACGCTGCCCTTGTTTCCGTTGGCCGGTGCATTGATGCTGCCGCGCGGCCAGATGCCGCTTAATGTTTTCGAGCCGCGTTATCTCGATATGGTGGATGCCGCTTTGCGCGGCAATCGCCTGATCGGCATGATCCAGCCCATGGATCAGGCGGCTGAGGATGACACGGTCCCCGCTTTGTTTCCGGTGGGCTGTGCGGGACGCATCACCCAATTCGTCGAAGCGGAAGAGAACCGCTATATCATCACCTTGACCGGCCTGTGCCGCTTCCGTCTGGTTCAGGAGCTCGTATGCGACACCAGCTATCGGCAGGCCCGCATCGCTTATGATGAATTTGCCGATGATTTCGAAGCGCGCAAAGGCGAGGAGGCCGTCGACCGTGCGGATTTGCTGCGCACGCTCAAGGCCTATGTGGCGTCCGAAGAGCTGGAGATCAATTGGCGCGAGGTCAATTCGGCCCCGACCGAGGCTTTGGTCAATGCCTTGTCGATGATGTGCCCCTTCGGCACCCGGGAAAAGCAGGCCTTGCTTGAAGCGCAGGATCTCTCCGCACGCGCGGCGATTTTGGTGGCGATGACGGAAATCGAACTGGCACGGCGCGATGACGGATCGGCCACCGGCCTGCAATGATCCCGCATAAGACGGAGTTTTGTTTTGATGACGCAACCAGACCCATCCTCCCACGATCATTCGGCGCCTGAACAAGCCGGACGACTTGATCCGAAATTGCTGGAAATTCTGGTCTGCCCGTTGACCAAGTCCAGCCTGCATTATGATCGCGACAAACAAGAGCTTGTGAGCCAGCAGGCCAAGCTCGCTTATCCCATCCGTGACGGCATTCCGATCATGCTGCCCGATGAAGCCAGGCGGCTTGATTAAGGCTTGTGCTGTTGAAGGGCCGCGCGGCCCTCGGCAATCAAGCGGTGCGAGGCCGTTTCCAATTGGGTCTGGATCTCGGTCTGGAAAGCGGCACGGTCCATGCCGGGCGGGATCGGTGGCAGGATTTCAACCAAAATCGTACCGCTGCTGCGGGGCTTATAACCGCTCGGCCAAAACAAGCCGGCATTATGCGCCAGCGGCAGGCAAGGCACGTCCATGGCGGTGTAGAGCATCGAGACGCCCGCATGGTAAACCGGTTCCGCATCAATGGGGCGGCGCGTGCCTTCTGGAAAAATAATCACCTGACGCCCCTCATCCGCAAAGACTTCCGTCTTGGCTGTGCGCAGCATTTTTTTCATATCGGCGGCGCTGCCTTTGCGGTTGAGCGGGATCTGGTGGGAGCGCACGATATAGCTGCCCAACAGCGGAATTTTTTGCAGCTCTTCCTTCATGATGAAACAGGGGTCATCAAAGAAGCCCAACAGCGCAATGGTTTCCCATGCGGAGAGATGTTTGGCGGCAATCAGCATCGGGCCTTTGCTCAGATGCTCTGTGCCCCGCACTTCCAGTTTCAAGCCTGCAATCATCCGACACAGCCAGATGAAAATCTTGCCCCATGTGGACATCATGCGGATCAGCTTGCGGCGCGGGCCGAGCAGGTAAAAGGATCCGAACAACATCCAGAAAAAGAAAGCGGGATAGGTGATGAACGCAAAAAGGGTAAAGCGAAAACGCATCAGAAGGGAAGGGCGGTCCATAACGCGATCCTGTGAAGCATGGGTCTCAGAGGCAGGGAACAAAGTGTAGGGAAGGCATTTGCGATCATTTACTCTGTATCACTCATGGGCAATCCCAAGGCAATCCGCAAGCGCACGACATGGAATTTGACCCATTCGGAGAGGATCAGCCGCCAAACCGTCGCGTCGCGCCACAGCGTGAAGCCGCCCTCATGCGCGGAGGAGGCCGGCCAGGGATAGATCACCAGATCCGGCGAGGCCTGTTGGAGTTCCAACAGGGCGCGCGGCATGTGGTAATCGGAGGTGACAAGCCACAGGCTGCGATAGCTTTTGGCACGCGCCCAAGCTGTTACCTCCTGCGCATTGCCGATGGTATTGGTGGCCTTGCGGCCAAGATCAAGACAGCAGGATGTGAAGGGTTCGAGCGCGGGTTCGATGCGCAAGAGATCCGCGAGATGCGTGCGTTCATGCACGCCCGAAATCAACAAACGGTTTCCTTTGCCCTCTGCCAGCAAGGGCGCGGCAGCCGTGATCCGTTCGCGCGCGCCGGTCAAAACGGCGATGCCATCGGCTTTGAGGTGGGGATCAGCACCATGCCGCGCGACATGCGACAGAAAAAAACCGAAATCAAGACTTGCGGCGATCAGAAGTGTGATCACCATGAGCCAAGCGGGACGCCAGATCACGTCAGGCTTCTCAGCGTATGGGCCACAGTCAGGCGCGAGACCAAAGCCGTCAACAAGGCCACCAGAAGGGCTGTGAGGAAAATACCGGCATAGCCGCTTTTCTCCAGAATAAAGGAGCCGAACAAAACAGACATTTGCTCGCTGCCGACACTGCCAATCCATTGCTCTGCAAAAAATTGCGCGATCAGAAAAAACAACAAGGCCGCCATGCCGCCCAAAAAACCGCCTTGCAATCCGAGCAACAGAAAATGGCGCTGGAATTCACGCGCGATAAAGGCATCGGTGGCGCCGACAAAATGCAACACCTCCATGGTATTGCGATTGCCCGAAATCGCGCCGCGTGTGGCAAAGCCCACAGCCAAGCCCGTTGCAATCAAGACGAGGACCACCAGTCCGATGGCAATGCCGATCACCGAGCGGGCCATGGATTGCAGGCGGGCCGTCCAGACACGGTGATCATCAAGGCTTGCATTGCGCAGGCTCTCGCCCAGCGCTTTTTTCAACCCTTCGATATCGACATGGGCCGGCGCATCGCTTTGCAAAACAATCAGGCGCGGCACCGGCAGATCGTCAAGGCCAAGGCCTGTGCCCAACCAGGGTTCCAGCAAGGCCTCGGATTCGCGTTTGCTATAAGGCCTGACCTTGCTAATGCCTTTGAACGTGCCCGCTATGGCTGCGGCGCGCGCCACGTCCTGATCGATGTTGCGGCCTTGCACGGGCCGCACCTGAATGGTCAGTTCGGTGGCCACAGCCCCTTGCCAATCCTGCGAGGCGCTGGCCAGCAATTGCGCGGCCCCCGTGGTGAGCGCTGCCAGAAAGGTCATGATCGCAATCACCACCACCAAGGCCCGACCGGCGATATTTTCGCTGGGCACGAGCGGATGCCCGTCCTGACCATGCAGGACCATTTTCAGTCGTTGCATCAGGCTTTGCGGTTTGTGGGGCGGATCCAGCGTGTCAGTCATAGATGTGCAACCGTCCATCCCCGAGCACCAGACGGCGCGCATCATCGAATTTGTCCATCAAGGCAATGTCATGGGTGGCGATCACCACAGCCGTGCCCAAGCGGTTCATTTCCACAAACAGCCGCAACAGCCGCATGGCCATGGACGGATCGACATTGCCTGTCGGCTCGTCCGCCAACAGCAGATCGGGTTTGGCGATCAAAGCGCGGGCAATGGCGGCGCGCTGCTTTTCCCCGCCCGACAGCACCTGCGGCACGGCATGGATTTTATCGCCCAAGCCGACCCATTTGAGCAATTCGGTGACCTCTGCGCGATAGGCGCTTTCCTCGCGGCCTTTGACACGCAGCGGCAAGGCGACATTTTCAAAAGTGGTCAAATGGTCGAGCAGCCGAAAATCCTGAAAGACCACGCCCATCCGCCGCCGCACCGCAGTGAGGGCGTCAGGGGCAATTTGCGACACATCCGAACCAAACAAATGGATCAGGCCGCGGGTGGGTTTCAAAGACAGTAAAATCAGCCGCAACAAGGTCGTCTTGCCCGCGCCGGACGGGCCGGTCAGGAATTGGAAGCTTTGCGGCGCGATGGAAAAACTGAGATCCTTTAAAATCTCAGGTCCAAGCCCGTATCGCAAGCCGACATTCTCGAAACGAAGCAAAGGGGCCATCCTCGGGACAAACCATCTCAGGGTTGGGCGTTCAGATACAGGTTCTATTTAAGTCATGCGGTGGCAAAGGGGAAAGCCCTTTTGCCAAAAAGCAGTCTTTTTTCTCGCTTCATAGGATAATTGCGGTCAGAATTAACCATAGGCGTCACTATCCTGCCCTGCCGCATTGGTTTGGGGGCGACAATGTGGCAAGCAGACAGAAGAAAAAACAGAACGGACCTGAAAAATGAGCGAGCCTGCAATCGAGCACCGGCGTGTCAAAGTCTTATTCAGTGCGGAGCAAATTGCCCGCCGGAACGCGGAGCTTGCCGCCGAGATCGCGCAAAGCCAGCCCAAAGATTTGCTGGTTGTGGCCGTGTTGAAGGGCAGCTTCATGTTTGCCGCCGATCTCATGCGGGAGCTGCACAAGGTCGGACTGGCACCGCAAATGGAATTCATGCATTTGTCGAGCTATCGCACGGGCATGACATCGAGCGGTCAAGTGACGATTTTGCGCGATGTCGAAAGCGATGTACGCGATCGTGATATTTTGCTGGTCGATGATATTCTGGAATCAGGCCGCACCTTGGCTTTTGCCATTGATCTGCTGGCGGCGCGCGGTGCGCGGGTCACCACCTGTTGCTTGCTGGAAAAGCCCGGCAAACGCGCGGTGCAAGTCACCCCCACTTATGTCGGTTTTACCTGTCCCGACCACTTTGTGGTTGGCTATGGCATGGATGTCGCGCATTCCTTCCGTGAATTGCCGTTTATCGGCGTCATCGAAATGCCGGCTTAATCTTTGCCTGAAAGCGCTTAGTTCAGGCTGAGGATGGCCGCATTTAAGATGCTGGCAAAGCCGACCCAGAGGGCATAAGGCGCCAGCAGCCACGCCGCCAAGCGGTCGATGCGCGCAAACAAGGCGATGGTCAAAAGGATCAGCGCTTCCAGCACCAAAATGACGGCAAGGCCGAGGGCGATGTTATGCATGCCGAAAAAGGCCACGGACCAAAACCCGTTCAACACCATTTGCGCGACAAACACCGCGATGGCCGGAAGTGATGCCTGACGCAACAGCACGCGCCAGAAACTCAGCACCAACATGGCATAGAGCAAAGACCAGACAGGCCCGAACACCCAATTGGGCGGGTTGAAGGCGGGTTTCACCAGCCCCGCATACCAGACGGGAATATTGGGAATGGTGGCCATATTGCCGATGACGGCGGCAGACAACACAACCACCATGGCAAACACTAATTTGGGGATGGCATGTTTGCTCGCCAGCGGCAAAGGTGGGGCGGTCTCATCATGAGGATGCAAGTCAGTCATGGTTATCCCTGGAGCGGAGAGGGGGCATGGTTGGGTGCAAGCCAATGGTCAAGGAAACCGTCGATCCATTGATGCACGGCACGGTCATAGCGGTACCAGCCGGAGAGATGTTCGGGCCGCGTGCGGGCGCCGGGCATGGCCATGCGTTCATGCGCGCGGGTTGTCCAGCGGCACATCATCGCATAGGTGACTTCGGGATGAAATTGCAGGCCATAGGCCTTGGTTCCTTTCATCACAAAAGCCTGTTCGGGAAATATATCGCCTTGGGCCAGCGGAGTGGCTGATGAGGGCACATCAAAGCCGTCCCGATGCCAGTGATAGACATGGCAGGGCCAGTCCAAGCCGGTTTGCTGGCTGAAGGCCAGACCGTCTTCAGTAGGCCGCAGCGGATAATAGCCGATTTCGGCCATGCCCTTTTCATGCGTGTAAACGCGAGCGCCTGCATGTTTGGCCAGCATTTGCGCGCCCAGACACAGGCCTAAAAACGGCTTGTCGGCTTTCAAGACCTGCCCGATCCAGTCGGTTTCGCTTTTGAGCCAGTCCAAATCATCATTGGCACTCATCGGGCCGCCAAAAACCACCGCACCGCTATAGGGGCTCATATCATCGGGCAGGGGATCGCCCAGCGGCGGGCGGCGGATATCGAGGGTGATGCCGCGTTCGACCAGCAAACGTCCAACCCGACCGGGCGTCGAATGGGCCTGATGCAAGACAATCAAAACGGTCGGAGACGTTGATGCGGTCTTTGGGGTCACGGGATCATCAAGGGTTTGCACGATAACCCTCTTTTGCCACAAGTTGGGCAGGGGGTCGAGCGCTTAGCCGTCCTTGCCTGCACAAAAAAACGCGCCTTTGCGGGCGCGTTTTCGAAAAGAGGAGGCAGACAGGATGATTTTTGGGCAAGCGCCTTAATGGCGCTTGTTCTGCCGGTGCTCGATCAGATCCCCCACAACGCCGGGATCGGCGAGCGTGGACGTATCCCCCAGATTGCCGAATTCGTCTTCGGCAATCTTGCGCAGAATGCGGCGCATGATTTTGCCAGACCGGGTTTTCGGCAGGCCGGGCGCAAATTGGATCAGGTCGGGGGAGGCAATCGGGCCGATTTCTTTGCGCACCCAATTCACCAGCTCCTTGCGCAGGGCATCGCTCGGCTCTTCGCCCTCCATCAAGGTCACATAGGCATAGATCCCCTGTCCCTTGATGTCATGCGGATAGCCCACCACCGCCGCTTCCGACACTTTCGGATGGGCGACGAGCGCGCTTTCCACTTCCGCGGTGCCCATGCGGTGGCCGGAGACGTTGATCACGTCATCGACGCGACCGGTGATCCAGTAATAGCCATCCGCATCACGGCGGCAGCCGTCACCGGTGAAATATTTGTTGGGATAGGTCGAGAAATAGGTTTCCATGAAACGCTGATGGTCGCCATAGACCGTGCGCATCTGGCCGGGCCAGCTCTCGGCGATCACCAGATTGCCCTCGCAGGCGCCTTCCAGCACATGGCCTTCCGCATCCACCACCTGCGGCTCAACGCCAAAGAACGGACGGGTCGCGGAACCGGGCTTCAGGGCTGTGGCACCCGGCAGCGGGGTAATCAAAATCCCGCCGGTTTCGGTCTGCCACCATGTATCGACAATCGGGCAGCGCTCGTCGCCCACCACGCGGTGATACCAAGACCAGGCTTCGGGATTGATCGGCTCGCCGACAGACCCCAGAAGACGCAGGGATTTGCGCGAGGTCTTTTTCACAGGCTCTTCACCGGCCCCCATCAAGGAGCGGATCGCGGTCGGGGCCGTGTAGAAAATCGATACCTGATGCTTGTCCACCACATCCCAGAAGCGCGAGATGGAGGGATAGGTCGGGATGCCTTCAAACATCAAGGTGGTCGCGCCATTGGCGAGCGGGCCATAGACAATATAGCTGTGGCCTGTCACCCAGCCCACATCGGCGGTGCACCAGTAAATATCACCATCGTGATAATCAAAGACATATTGATGGGTCATGGCCGCATAGACGAGATAGCCGCCGGTGGTATGCACCACGCCTTTCGGCTTGCCGGTCGAGCCCGATGTATACAGCAAGAACAAGGGGTCTTCGGCATTCATGGGTTGGGCCGGACATTCAGCCGACACCTTGGCCATTTCTTCATGGTACCAAACGTCACGGCCGCTTTCCATATGAACCTGCCCGCCGGTGCGGCGCACCACGATCATGGTTTTCAGGCAGGGGCATTTGGCTGCGGCTTCGTCGGCATTGATTTTTAGCGGCACTTTGCGGCCGCCGCGCAGGCCTTCATCGGCAGTGATCACCACAGCGGAGTCGGCATCCTCGATGCGGCTGGCCAGACTGTCGGGGGAGAAGCCTCCGAACACGATCGAGTGAATGGCCCCGACACGGGCGCAAGCCAGCATGGCATAGGCCGCTTCCGGAATCATCGGCAAATAGATGGTGACGCGATCGCCTTTTTTCACGCCATGCGCTTTCAGCACATTGGCGAATTTGCTGACCTCGGCATGCAGCTCGTTATAGGTGATGTGTTTGGACTCGTTGGGATCATCGCCTTCCCAGATGATGGCGGTCTGGTTGCCGCGTTTGGCCAGATGGCGGTCCACGCAATTGACGGACACATTGGTCTCGCCGTCTTCAAACCATTTGATCGACACTTGGCCCGGCGCATAGGAGACATTTTTCACCTTGGTGAAGGGCTTGCTCCAGTCAATGCGTTTGCCATGTTCTGCCCAGAACGCGTTCGGATCCGTGACCGATTGCTGGTACATTGTCTTGTAATGGGCATCATCGACCCATGCGCGCTTCGACCATTCTGCCGAAACGGCATACATTTTATCTGACATGCGTGTTCTCCCGTACCAAACCGGCCGCTCGTGTTCAAAGGCGGCACTTAATGCCTGAAAGCCGAGGCAAGGGTCGCGTTCCGGCAGGTTTGTTGGCCAAACCGTGCCAGAGATCCCCTTCTTCCTCCCATTCACGCCGCTATTGTGCCAAGTCGCAGGCCGCGGGGCAAGGCTCTCGCGGCTCGCACTTTGGTCGGGGCGTCTTTATGTCTAGAGACGGGTCGATTTGCATTGCTTTCGCGGGGGCTTTGCGTCAAACGGACGTCAGGAACAACAAGGATCAGCATGTCAGACCCGCTCGCTCACTCAAATCCGTCACAAAAAAGCGCTGGCACGGGCCATGCGCTGTTGAAATTCATGGTTGAATTGGGGCCTTTGCTGGTTTTTTTCTTTGCCAACAGCCGGGCAGACACGATGCAGGCATGGGCCGTGTCGGTTTTAGGGCTTTTTGATCAGGTGATCCCTGCGTTCTTTTTGCAAAAACCGATTTTTCTGGCGACGGCTGTTTTTATGGCGGCCATGGCTTTGTCTTTGGCGGCCTCTTTGATCTGGCTGCGGCATGTGCCGGTGATGCCCTTGGTGTCGGGCCTGATGGTTTTGATCTTTGGCGGCCTGACCGTGTGGTTTGCCGATGACACCTTCATCAAAATCAAACCCACTGTCGTCAATGCCTTGTTCGGGACAGCGCTTCTGGTCGGCGTGCTGTTTGGCAAGCCCTTGCTCAAAATCGTGCTTGATCAGGTCTTGCAGATCGACGAGGAGGGCTGGCGCATTTTGAGCCTGCGCTGGGGATGCTTTTTCTTCGTGCTGGCCGGATTGAACGAGCTTGTCTGGCGCACCCAATCGGATGCCGACTGGATCCAGTTCAAGGTGTTCGGCATCATGCCGCTGACTTTGATTTTTGCAATGCTGCAAACACCCCTGATCAATCGTCATCTCATCGAGACGACAGATGAGCCGCAAGGCTGATCAGTCTTGCTCGTTTTGCAAATCCTGTAAGGCTTTGAGCTGGCTATGACGGGCCAGTACGGCTCTGACGATCAAGCCCAGAGTGATCAGCGCTGCGAGGCCATAGGCGCTCAAAATATAACCGGCATAAGGGGTTGCGAGCAGGGCTGCGATCATGGCTGGCCGACCTGTTTCATTTGCAGGCTGCGGACACGGCGGCGCAGGATTTCGGTGCGCATCCCGTCGAGATAAAGCGCCAGCATCAGCAAGGTCGCACCCGCCGCCATCACCAGCAAAGGTTTGAGCATCGCGGGGTCGATGGTTGAGCCGCCCATGCGAAAGACGCTGGCGGGTTGATGCAAGGTGTTCCACCAATCGACAGAGAATTTGACAATCGGCAGATTGACCGAGCCAAACAAGGTCAGGATCGCCACGGGGCGGGCGGCGCGCAAGGGATCATCAAACGCCTCCCACAGCGCAATAATGCCGCAATAGATCAGAAACAAAACAAGCACCGAGGTGAGGCGGGCATCCCACACCCACCACGTCCCCCACATCGGTTTGCCCCAGAGCGCGCCGGTGACAAGGCATAAAAACGTAAAACTCGCGCCGATGGGGGCCAGCGCTTTGCCCGACACATCCGCCAGCGGATGCCGGAACACAATCGACCCCAGCGCCGAACTGGTCATCAGCCCGTAACAGGCCAGACCCAGCCATGCAGCGGGCACATGAATATACATGATCTTGACGCTTGCGCCTTGCTGGTAGTCATCGGGCGCCAGCACGAAAATCATATAAAGCCCCCAGCCCAGCAAAGCCGCTGCAAGCAGCGCGCAGGGCAGGATCAGGCGACCGGCGAGAGCCAGAAAGAAGGTCGGATTGGCAAAGCGGTACATCACTGCATCCTTGTCCTTGAAGGCCTTTCTGGCAAGCGGTCTTTAATGCCGGAAATGGCGGAAACCGGTCATCACCATGGCAAGCCCTGCCTCGTCGGCTGCTTTGATCACCTCGTCGTCGCGCATGGAACCACCGGGCTGGATCACAGCCGTGGCCCCTGCTTCGGCGGCGGCCAAAAGCCCGTCAGCAAAGGGGAAAAACGCGTCAGACGCCACAACCGATCCCTTGGCAAGGCTGTCTGGCAGACCGGCATTGCGGGCGGCCTCGCCTGCTTTCCATGCGGCAATGCGCGAGGAGTCTACGCGGCTCATCTGTCCGGCCCCGATGCCCACCGTGGCCCCGTCTTTGGCATAGACAATGGCATTGGATTTGACATGTTTGGCCACGCGGAAGGCAAAGCGCAGATCAGCCAATTCGGCTGCGGTGGGCGCGCGTTTCGTAACAATCTTGAGGTCCATGTCATCGACCACGGCATTGTCGCGCGATTGGGCCAGAAAGCCACCGGCCACGCTGCGATAGACCATGCCTTTGGCGCGCGGATCGGGCAGGCCGCCGGTCAGCAGCAGACGCAGGTTTTTCTTGGCGGCAATCAGGGCGATGGCGTCTTCATCGGCGTCTGGGGCAATGATGACCTCGGTAAAGATGTCGACAATGGCGCGGGCCGCTTGGGCGTCGAGTTTCTGGTTGAGGGCGACAATGCCGCCAAAGGCGGAAACGGGATCACAGGCCAATGCCTTGTGATAGGCGTCAAGCAAGGTGGTGCCAGTGGCCACGCCGCAGGGATTGGCATGTTTGACAATCACCACCGCCGGTCCTTGGGCGGGATTAAATTCCGCGACGGCTTCAAAGGCGGCATCGGTATCATTGATATTGTTGTAGGAGAGTTGTTTGCCTTGCACCTGTTGGGCGGTGGCCACACCAAAACGCTGTTCGGCCACGTGATAAAAGGCGGCCTGCTGGTGGGGGTTTTCACCATAGCGCATGGTCTCGGCGATATGCCCACCCATGGCGCGATAGTCAGGCTGGGTGATCTCAAGCTGGGCGGCAAACCAATTGGAAATCGCGGCATCATAGCTCGCGGTGCGGGCATAGGCTTTGGCCGCCCATCTGCGGCGCGCTTCAATCGGCGTCGCGCCCTGATTGGCGTCGAGTTCCGACAGCAAGGCCGCGTAATCTGACGCATCGACAATCACCGCGACATCGGTGTGGTTTTTGGCCGCAGCACGGATCATGGCGGGCCCGCCGATATCGATATTTTCGATGCAGTCATCATAGGCTTTTCCGGCCCGCACGGTTTCCTCGAACGGATAGAGATTGACCACCAGAAGATCGATGGCGCCGATCCCATGCGCCAGCATCGAGGCCTGATGCACCGGATTGGCGCGGATGGCGAGCAGGCCGCCATGGATTTTCGGATGCAGGGTTTTGACCCGTCCATCCATCATTTCCGGAAAGCCTGTCACATCGGACACGTCCTGAACCGGCAAGCCTGCGGCTTTCAGACTGGCACAAGTGCCTCCTGTCGAAACCAGCTCGATCCCGCGCGCATGCAGGGCCTGTGCGAAATCCAGCAATCCCGTCTTGTCGGAAACGGAAAGCAAAGCGCGGGTGATGCGGCGAAGATCATGGGGCATGAGCACGTCCAGACAAATGAGTGTGAAACAGAAAACAGCAAAAGCAACCGGCTGCGGCATAGCATGCGCCACGCGCGGGTTAAAGAGAAAGCCGTCCTGAGGCGTCTCAGCCTTAAGGGGAATTTGGGGATAAAGGCCTAAAGGCCTAAAGGGGCGCTAATTGCCAGCGGATCTGGTCGGTTGTGCGGAAGCGGCCATACATCACGAGTTGCTGGCTGCGCCGTCCGCCATCCGCTGTGGCAAAGGAGATGCTCTCCGCCAGATCAATCGGCAGGTCGGTGCAGGTAAAGATCCAGATACGCCCGTTTTGCGCCCGGATTTTGATTTCGTGGACGCTCCCGCTATGGCTCGCCTCCAGGGTCGGATGCAGATGAAAGCGCAAGGCAAAATCGTCATTTGCATTGCGTGCACGGCTTTCATGGGCAAAAATCAGCTTGTCATGGCCTCTCAGCAAGCCGTTTTCGTGCAAGGTCAGGCTGCGCTCATGCTCAACCCCGAAAGCCAGCACATAGCCGTCATGGCGGGCGGTGACCGTGATCGTGCCACCCTCCTCCTGCCTCTGGCAATCGATGACCCGCGGTCCGGTCAGCAAAGGCGGGGTGCGCGGCCATGCAAAGGAGCCGCTTGCGGCGGCGGCCATGCTTATCCCGTCGATTTCAAGCGTGGAATGGGCATAGGTCAGGCGCGCGCTTTGTTCCCACAGGTCATTGCCTGCGGGCGGCGTGCCGCAATTGATGATGACGCGTTGCGACGCATCCGCATATTCAAAAGACAGGCATCCCGCATGCGCATGGGCCGAATAGTCTTCGGGCGGGGTTGATCCGCAATCCATAATCAGCGTGGTGTTTTTGAACGCCAGACGCTGATAGCCCGAGACCACCGCATTTTCCATGGCCTTGGCCAGAGCATCTTGATAGGCAATGAGGGTGGCAATCTGGTCGGTGGGGGTTGAGCCCATGCCGTTAAACAGCGCCAAAGCCCCATCCGAATGCCGAAACAGCCGCAGCATCGGTCCCATCCGGTCAATTGCATTGAGCAAAGAAGGGGGCGGGGCCACATTCTGGGAGGCATAGACCTGCCGCAAGGGCAGTAAATCTGTTAGCAATTCGATCAAAATGGCGGGATTGCGGCTGATATGCCCGCCATCCATCAAGACCTGCCGGTCAATTTCAGCGCCGAGCCGTTCGGAGGCCTTGGCGAGATAATCGGCTGCGGCTTGGGTGGCCAGCGCCACATAGCATTGCGCAATCAGCGCCCGCAGGCGGCGTTCGGGCGCACGGCACATATGCAGGCTGGCATTGAGATAATCCGCCTGCCTGCGCAGGCTGCGGGTAAAGCGGTGATAAAAATCGGGATCCGCCCCTTCCAGCACAAAGGGGGATTGGCTGATCCATGAAATGAGCCGTCGCGCCGTGACCCCTGTTTCCCATGCAATGCCTTTTTGGGCATGGCACAGGCTGATCCAGTCATCCACCAAAGCGCGGGCATTGGCGCGGCTCAGGGCCGAATCGGCGGCGCGCAAATGGCGCAACCAGCCAAACCCCATCAATTCCTCAGTCCACGGTAGGGGGGCCGATAAAATGGCAAAAGGCGAGCGCCCGCCGCTGATCAGGGCCTTGCCCGCAAAAGAAAAATAGCCGGAATAAATATCGCTGGCCGCTGTCGGATCACTGGTGCGCAGATCTTGTGGCGCGATCACAATGCGGGAAATCGGACCCAGACGCGGACGACCGCGCAGAAAATTAAAAGGGGCGCTGACCCGCAGGCCGAGGCTGTAGGCCCGCTCCTTGAAAGAATAGACCCATCTTTTCCAGCCAATCGTGGCGGCAGCTGCAAACAATCTCTTGTCCTCTGGTTCCGCTTGCAGGCAAAGCGGGTCATGCGGCACATCCCAGAATCACTTTGATTCTGATCAGGAATTCCTCAATTTCTTACCCTTAAACGCGCAATAAAGAAACCATCTACGCCCGAAAACCCGTTTTCGCCTTCAAATCCCATAAACGGAAGGATGCGGACATCCCCCGCCGCTGTGATGGCTTGGGTCAGGCCGGGCAGTTCTTCGGGCCGGATCGGATCGCGTTTGACACGGGGCTGGCGTTGCAACAGCGCCTCGATTTGCGCCTCGCCTTCCTCCGCTTCCAACGAACAGGTGCAATAGATCAGACGCCCGTCGGGTTTCAGCAAGCCCATCGCGTGATCGAGCAACCGGCTTTGCAATTGGGCGAGTTTGAAAATATCGGCTTCCTGTTTGATCCAGGCGACATCGGGATGGCGACGCAAAGTGCCCGTGGCCGAGCAGGGCGCATCCAGCAAAATGGCATCAAAAGACTCTGTTTTGAGCGTTGCGGCATCGCTGGCCCATGTGTCGGCTTTCAGATGCAAACGGCTGAGATTCTCATCCAGCCGTTTGAGGCGGGCGGGCGAGCGGTCAACGGCCAGCACATCCGCGCCCGAAAGAGCGAGCTGTGCGGTTTTCCCGCCGGGTGCGGCGCATAAATCGGCAATCCGTTCCCCCGCTTGCGGATGCAGCAGGCGGGCGGGCAGGCTTGCCGCCATATCCTGAACCCAGAAGGTGCCCTCTTCATAACCGGGCAACGTGCTGACGGGGCGGCGGTCTTTGAGGCGAAGGCTGCCATTGGGCAGGAGATCGGCCTCAAGCAGTTCGGCCATGACAGCAGGATCGCCTTTGACGCTCAGATCAAGCGCTGCCTCGCTGTTGCAGGCCTTGGCGATGCGGGCTGCAGTGTCATGGCCATAGCGGCGGACCCAGCGTTGCGCCAGCCAGTCCGGCAGATCGATGAAGGGAGATTGCTCAGACAGCGCCTCGTCTTTTTCGCGGGCAATCCGGCGCAACACCGCATTGATCAGCTTGGCATAGGGCAAAGTGCGCTGGTTTTCCCGCGCGGCGCGGACGGTCATATCCACCGCCGCATGATCGGGCACATCCAGATGCAATAATTGCGCAGCGCCCACCAGCAGCAGGGGTTCGAGCTCCGGAACTTTGGCAGGCAGGCTGTCGCCGCTCAAACGGCTGCGCACCGCATGGCGCAACTGGCCGAGATGCCTGATGCTCGCGGTCGCCATGGCGCGGACCAAACCGGCATCGCGGGGTGGAATATTGGCCTCGCCGATATGTTTGTCGAGCGTTTCATCAAGCGGCAGGTGACGGGTCAGGACATCGATCAGCACAAGCGCTGCGACACGCCGCGCCGCAAGGCCGGGGGCATGGGGGTCATTGCGCCGGACGGGCTTTGCGGTTTTGGGCGTCGGGTCGTCGGCATGGGGCGGAAGGTCTGACATTTGGATCCTGAAGCAGAAAAACGCGATGAAAGCCGTGATTTCGGGTAGAGTGGGTGCAGAACGGGTCTGGCAGTTTTGTGTAGAGTGTTCTATCGCTCTGGCAAGCGGGAATGGCAAGTCTGCCGCTTCGCTGTCGGAGTTTGGAGCAAGTCATGTCAGACACACAGGACGGTTCATCGCAAGACGCGCAGGTCATCCCTGACCAAGAGAAAAAGCTGTCTCCTGAGGCCAAACGCGCTTTGGCGGAAGCAGAGGCCCGCCGCGCCCATTATGACGCGCAGGCCAAGGCGGCCAAGCCGGTGGCGGAAGTCAACGGACGCGAGGGGCCGGAGGCCATTCGCTACGGGGATTGGGAAAGCAAGGGCATTGCGACGGATTTTTAACGGCCTCGGGCTTCAGGGGTGATCAAAGGATGCAGCGTATGCGTGGCGTTTTGAACAAGGTTGGTTTGGTTGTTATTGCGTTGTGTCTTTATGCGGCTCTGTCCGCAGAGCTTGGCGCGCAAACACAGCCCCAGCGCAATGATCAGCTCAACAATGACATCAAAGAGATGCAGCGCGACATCCAGCAGCGCAGCCGCGAGATCGAGCAACGCGCGCTCAACCAGCAGCGCGAGGAGGAGCTTTATCGCCGCCAGCAGGAGGAGCGGCGCCAGCGTGAGGAGTGGTTGTCGCAGCAGCGCGGGCAGGGCAACACGATCATCATCGACAATAGCCAGCCTATGCAGGGCGGTGTTTTGGTGGTGCCGCAAGGCCAGCCGCAAAACGAACCCGTTTGGGCAGAGCCGATCATTCCGGGCTGGGAGCGCAGCCGCATCATTTTACGCGGTCAATATTGGGTGCAGCCCGCCCCGCGCTGCCAGATGGATACGTGGATGGATGGACGCGGCCAGCAGTTCAAGCGCTGGAATTGTTCTTAAAACCTGTTGATGGTTTCGCTCTGATGTGTGCTGCCTGTGATCATCTGCCTCTCACCCGCCGCCATGTTCTGGCCGGTGCAGCGGCCTCTGTGCTCATGGGTGATGAGACCGTTCGCGCCAGCGAAGCGCTGGTGGAACCGCGCTTGCAGATAGACAAAGTGGGGGAAGGCGCGCGCCCTCGGGTAGCCCTCACTCTAGATGCTTGTTCGGGGCATACGGATTTCACGCTGCTTGACGCTCTGATCGCAAGGCGGATTGCGGCCACTTTGTTTGTGACCGGTCTATGGCTTGAGCGCAATCCGCAAGCCATTGCGCGGATCAAAGACCATCTGGATTTGTTTGAGATCGGCAATCACGGCGGCCGCCATCTGGCCGCCATTTGGGGGCGTTCCGCCCCTTTCGGCGTCAAGGCGGCGGGCAGTCCGGAAGCGGTGCAAAACGAGGTCTTGTCGGGTGAGCGGGCGATCCTTTCGGTCTTTGGCAAAAAACCGCAGTGGTTTCGCGGCGCAACGGCCCTTTACAGCGCGCCTGCCGTGCCGCTGATTGCTGGGATGGGCTATGCGGTGGCCGGTTATTCTTTGAATGGCGATGCGGGCGCCAGTCTGTCGGCAGGGGCTGTGACGCAAAGGGTGGAGCGGGCGCAAAACGGCGATGTGATTTTAGCCCATCTCAACCATCCCGAACGCCCTTGCGGCAAAGGCCTCGTCAACGGATTGGCCAGCCTGCAATCGCAAGGGGTCACCTTTGTGCATCTCGGCAATGTCTGGGCGTCAAGCCGGGCCAGCCAGCTTTAATTTTAAGCGGTCTGCGGCTTGTGCGGATCCGCCTTGCCCTTGGCCTTGTCAGGCGTTTTGCCAGTGGGCTTGCCAGCTTGGGTTTTGATCGGGGCGGATTTGAGCGCTTGCGGCTTGTGCGCCTGCACTTGCGCCACAACCGCTTTGCCAGCCGGTGCCTTGGCCTGCGGTGTCACCGATTTTATCACAGCGGTTTTGGCAGCAGGCACTGATTTGGCAGGAACCGCATAAGCGGAGAGCATGGGTTTTCCAGCTTGCACGCCTTTGCCGACGACAGGCTTGGCCGCCGCCGTGTTGACGGGCTTTCCGGCCACTGTTTTTCCAGCCACTGCTTTTCCAAGCATGGGCTTGCTTGGGCTTTGCGTGATGAAATGCGCGGGTGCGGTTTTCTGACCGGGTAGAATTTTGACCGGCGTGCCTTTGGCGGGGGCTGCGGGCGTGCGCGACGGCAGTGCCACAGCGGCCACTGCCGGTTTGGCGGCTTGCGGGTTGGTTGCGGACACAGGCGGCGTTTGCGGGGCAAAAGCGGTCGTGCTGGCGACTTGGGTTTTTTGCGGGAAGGCGCGGCCAAGCTGCGCAGGACGCCAATTGTCGCTCAGGGTCGCGAGCAACATGGCGTCATCATCGCCCTCCATCGGCGCGCGGCCGAGATAATCGACTTTTACGCGGGCGGTACCGAGATGTTTGAAACCGAGGCTCGTTGCGACTTGTTCGGACACATCCACCAAGCGGTCATCATGATAGGGGCCGCGATCATTGGCGCGGGCGATAATCGAGCGACCGTTCAAGGTATTGGTCACGCGCACATAGCTGGGGAGCGGCATGGTGGGATGGGCGATCGACACAGATTCGCGGTCAAACACTTCGCCATTCGCCGTCAAGCGGCCATGAAATTGCGGACCGTACCAAGAGGCGGTGCCGGTTGCCGAATAGCCTTTGATTTCCTTGGGGACATAGAGCTTGCCGGCCACCGTATAGGGCTTGCCCACCATGTCATAGCCGCCGCCTTTGGGCACGGGCTCGCCATCTTGGATCACTTTGGGGCTGGCTTTGACGCCGTATTTATTGCCGCCTTTGCCTTTTTCAGGCGGGGTCGCGCAATTGGCAAGGGTCAGGGCCAAGAGGCTCACGCCCAAAAGGCGGCCCATCACGGCAAGCGGCCGTGCCGCTTGTGTCCGCACGGGGAGCGATCGAATGTCTGATCTGTTACAGGACAAGCCCATATCCTTCCAGATTGCAGCCGTTCTTGGCGGGAACGGGCCATGAAGCACGGCTTTCTTGACCGGGCGAGTATATCATCAAGCCTTCTTTATGGCGCGAGAATCTTGCTGAAAGGTAAATATGAAAAAAACCCTTGTAAAACAGGGGTCTGGCGTGAGACATCCGGGGATATGAAGACACAAAGCGCATCTCCCGATCCAGCCGATCAGCCAAGCGGGCTTCAGCCCGCATCCCCCAAGCCCGAGGCTTCAAAGTCCGAGGCCGCAAAGCCCGAGGGTCTGCCTATGGGGCGGCGCTTGGTGTTCGAATTGTCGGGGTTGTCGGCGCTTGTGTTTTTCCCGCTTGGTTTTTACCAGCCGTTTTTTCCGCTGTGGTTGTCGGGGCAGCATCTGGATGCCGAGGCCATCGGCCTTGTGATGGCCATGCCGACCATTTTGCGCGTGATCTCCTCCCCGAGTTTGTCGGGACTGGCCGACCGGCATATCGCGCCGCGCCATTTGCTGGTGGTGTTTGGTGTTCTTGCCTGTGCGGGCTGGCTCACTTTGTCGCAGATGCAGAGTTTCAGTGCGGTTGTGGTGATGGTCAGTCTCTCGACCACTTTGATGCTGGCCATGTTGCCTTTGTGTGAGGTGATGACGCTTGATGCCATTCGGGCCCATGCACAGTTGCGGTATGGCCGGTTGCGCGTCTGGGGCTCCTTGAGTTTCATGGCGGCCAATATGGGGGGCGGCTTTTTCATTGCCGCGACCTCGGGTCAAAACGTGCCCTATGTGCTGGCCTTTTTATGCGGTTTGACGGCCCTGTTCGGCCTGTTCATGCAAGCGGGTCTGACCTTGCCCGGTCGGGTGACCATAACACAGAGGCGCGTCGTCAAGCCTTTGCCGCGCCGCCTCTATGTGTTGTTGCTGGGATTGGCGGCCATCAATGCCTCTTATGCGGTGCTCAACGGCTTTGGTCCGGTTTTGTGGCTTGAACAGGGCTTTGCAGCGAGTGATGTCGGTTGGCTGACAGCCTCCTCCGTCATCGCCGAGGTTTATATTTTCATCAAGATCGGCGGGGCGTCTTCGCCCAAACGGGCTTTGCTGTTTATGGTTTTGGGGGCAGTGGCGGGGATGCTGCGCTGGTCGATGATGGCCGTGGTCGGGACGCTGGTCTGGGTGGCCCTGTCACAACTGCTGCATGCCTTGAGCTATGGACTGTTTCATCTGGGGGCTCTGGCCATGGTCACGCATTTGGCGCCCTTTGAGCGGCGGGCGCGGGCGCAAGGCCTGATGTCGGCCTCAAACGGGCTTTTTTATGCGCTGACCATGCTGGCGGCTGGTCCCTTGGTCAGTCAATTCGGGGTGGGGGCCTATTGGGCGATGGTGCCCTGTATCGCGCTGGGCCTTGTCTTGATTTTTGTGGCCTGCCGTCCTGTTTTTGCGCGCACGGAATCCTGAAAACGCGCAGGCGATGGGATTTGCAACAGGGGTGTCTTGCGTCTTCGAACCAATGCAATAGATTGACGCGGCTTTTAACAATGAAATTCTCATAAAATCACGCAGGGTAGGAAATTCATGTCGTCGGTTCCGCTTCTTTCAAAAGGTATTTTCCCGATTGCTCCCACGCCTTTTCTCGCCAATGGCGATCTGGATCTGGAGGGCATGCGGCGTGTGCTGGATTGCATGATCGATCAGGGCGTGGATGCGATTTGTATTCTCGCCAATTATTCTGAACAGTTTTTGCTGACCGATCACGAGCGGGATGTGTTGACGGATCTGTGTCTGACGCATGTGGCGGGACGGGTGCCTGTGATTGCAACCACCAGTCATTTTTCCACCCGTATTGCCAGCGAACGCGCGCGCAAGGCCGCACAGGCCGGCGCGGCTATGCTGATGTTGATGCCGCCTTATCACGGCACCGGTTTGCGGGCCGATGAAAACGGCATGGTCGAACATTTCCGTGCGGTGGCCGAAGCCTCTTCATTGCCGATCATGGTGCAGGATGCGCCTTTGAGCGGTGTGGCGTTGAGCGTGCCCTTCATGGTGAGGTTGGCGCAGGAGGTGCCTTTGGTGCGCTATTTTAAAATCGAGGTGCCGCAGACAGCCGCCAAATTGCGCGCCTTGATTTCAGCCGGTGGGGCGTTGATCGCCGGTCCCTTTGACGGGGAGGAATCCATCACTTTGATGGCCGATCTTGATGCAGGTGCCACGGGCACCATGGCCAGCGCACTGTTGCCTGATTTGATCCGCCCAGTGGTGATCGCCCATCTTGAGGGGCGGCGCGAGGAGGCCGCCAAACTCTATGCGCGGATTTTGCCATTGATCAATTATGAAAACCGTCAATGCGGGCTTCGCGCCACCAAAGCCATGATGGCGGAAGGCGGCGTAATCAAGCATGAAACCGTTCGTCATCCCCTTGAGGCGCTGCATCCGCAAACGCGTGCCGGCTTGCTGGAATTGGCCAAAGAGGTTAATCCGCTGGTGCTGCATTGGGGTCGATGAAACGGATCCTTTTTCACACAAGGCCTGTGTCCGTGAGAGTTTTATCCATGCGTGGTTTGTGGTTGGTTTTCTGGGTGGCCTTGTGTGCGCTCACATCACTTGATGCAGGCGCTAATCAAGCGCTGGCCGAGCCGTTGAAAATCCGCATCGGCTGGTCCAGCATGCCCGCGCAGATGATCCCGGTGCTCTATAGCAAGCCGGAGCTTTTGAAATATTACGGGCGCAGCTATGTGGTCGAACCCGTCAAGGTCCGCGCGGCCTCCGCCAATATCATTGCTTTGGCGGCGGAAGAGGTTGATCTGGCCGTGCTTTCCCCCTTTGTTTTGAATGAAGCGGTTTTGAATGCGCGGCAAGATATCAAAGTGCTGGCCGATAATGTGCAGGACGGGGTGGGGGATCAATATTCCGAAGCCTTTTTGGTGCGCAAGGATTCACGCATCCAGAGCATTGCCGATTTGAAAGGCAAGCGAATCGGGGCTGCCCCCAGCGGCTCGACACTGGAAACCGCTTTGCGCATCATGCTGACCAAAAACGGCTTGGTGGCCAAGCGCGATTATACGCTGGTTGAAACCAATGATGTGTCCATGGCGACTTTGCTGGAAGAGGGCAAAATCGATATTGGCCCGGTCTTGATGCCTTTGACAGATCAAATACTGTCGACCGGCAAATATGATGTCTTGTTTCGGGCCAAAGACGCATTGAGCGCTTCGCAATATTTGTTTCTGGCCGGACGGGCCGATTTTGTGGACAAAAATCGCTCGAAACTGAATGATTTTTTTGAAGACCATGTGCGCGCCATGCGCTGGTTCATGGATCCGGCCAATCGCAACGAGGCTTTGCAACTGATTGGTGCCTATATCAAACAACCGCCTGAACGGCTGTCTTATCTCTTCACCAAGGCCGATGCCTATCGCGATCCGTTTCTGGTGCCGAATGGGCGAACCTTGCAAGACACGCTCACCGTGATCAAAGAGGCCGGATTGGTGCCTGCCATTATTCAGGTCGAGCCCAAATATATGGATACGAGTTTTGTCGAAGAGGCCAAGCGGCGGATTGAAGCGAAGAAATAAAGCTGCCGACTGTTTTGCGCCTGTGTTAGAAATTCAAATCCGCGAGAAAAGACAAGACCGCATCTGACCACAGGGCCTGTCCGCTGTTCAACAAGGCATGGCCATCGGTGTTTCCAACAGGGCCTGTCTGGATAAAGCGTGTCCGGCTGCCCCCTTTGGCAAAGGCCTTGTGCCAGAGGCGCGGCGCGTCGCTGCCCCAAAACTGGTCATTGACGGCATAGAGCCAGAGATTGGGCAGGCGGGTGGTTTGTCCGGCCTTGCGGTATAGAGCTTCCAATTGATCGGTTGCACAGGAGCGGGTCGGGCGTTGGGCCGGAAAGCCTGCGGTGCCGCCGGCAAAATTGATAAAGCCCACGACGCCCGGCGGGTTTTGTCCGCCCAGCACCACAGTTGTCATGCCCCCCACCGATTGACCTTCCAAAAGAATGCGGTTCTTTTTGACAAAGGGCTGTTGGCGCAACCAGTCCAGTGCGGTGCGCGCAGCAAACACAGCCTGTGAGGCGGCGCGTTCCACATTGGGCGAACCGCCACATTCAAAATTGGCACTTAACCGCGCGCCGGAATTTTCACGATCCTCGCCGCCTGTGATGCCATAGCCCGGACGGATGGGGGCCAGCACCGCGATGCCGCGGTCAAGCCAAAATTTTGCATGCACGGGATTGATCGGTGTTTTGAAAGCCAAACGCTCCTCCGGTTTGGCGGCGCGGCCATGCGAATAAAGCACGGCTTGGAAGGGGCCTTTTCCCTCGGGCTTGTAAAGCAGGGCCTTCATCGCAATGGCCTCGTAGCCGTCATGGGCGGGAAGGGCAATCGTCACGATGTCGGGCTCAGCGGGGCTTTGCGCCGCAAGCTTTGAAAAAGGCAGGCTGGCCATCAAGCCCAAGGCCCCTATAAGGACGAGGATCAGATGTCTTTTGGGGCGGGGTTTGGACGGCATGGTGGTTCTTTCGTTTGAAAAGAAGGGCAGGCTGGATCCTGATCGCAAAAGGATCATCCACACAGCAGTTTTTTAAAAACAACAAACTGAAAACAACGCGTGATTTAAACCCGTAAAACCCAAAGTTTCAACCCAGCAGAATTTGAATCTGTGTGTCGATTTCATGCGGTGCGTCCACCAGCACATGGACGCCGGCCTGCTGCAGCTCTTCATCCGACCCATAGCCCCAACGCACCCCGATGGTCGGGATCTCAATCGCTTTCGCGCCATAGACATCATGTTCGCGGTCGCCGATCATCACGGCGCGGTCGGAACGTAGTTGTTCTTTGCGTTGGATATAGCGCAGCAAGTCGCGTTTATCGACGCGGGTGCCGTCAAGCTCCGATCCATAGACCGTGGAAAAATACGGATCGAGGCCGAAATGGGTAACAATGCGGCTGGCAAAAACATGCGGCTTGGAGGTCGCCACCACCATCTTGTGGCCTTGCGCATGCAGGCTTTCCAGAAGCGCGGGGATGCCGTCAATCAGACGGTTTTCAAACAGGCCGGTTTCACCAAAACGCTCGCGATAAAGGCGCACCCCTTCATCGGCACGGGCCTCGCCCACCAGTTTGACAAAATTCAGCCGCAAGGGCGGGCCGATGGTCCATTCCAATTCATCCGCATGCGGGACATTTTCCCCCAGCCGCTCCAGCGCATATTGGATCGAGCCAGTAATGCCGGGCTTGGGATCGGTGAGTGTGCCGTCAAGGTCAAACAGAATAAGTGTTTCGCGCGACATGAAAAAGGTCCGGTGCAGGCGGAAAGGAGCCTCACATTAGGGCGGACGCTGCCTTCATGCAATCGGTCAAAGTTGGTTGAAAAAATGATACAACAGGTTGTGAGGCAGAATATATTGTGGAAATGACACGGAAATATTGGCCCCATGGATATGATGAAGACAAAGACCTTTATCATCCATAATGCCATTCAATGTGAACCCATGCCTTAAAGCGCGCAGGGCAAAGTCACCATCTTCGTTCCAGTCTATGTTTTGATAGGGAGATTTCTCCCAGATCTTCTTTTTAAAGGCCCATCCAAATCCGTAGCCCAAATGCGTATCGAGGAGGCCTTGGTTATTGCTTTCATCAAAAAAAACCATCTCTAACTCAGTGCGTGACATTTTGTAATGTTGGCCTGTTTTTATATTCAGATCCCAATAGGCAAAAATATTTAAAATCGAATGGTATAAAAAAAATCCTCTCAAGTTTAACAAGTCACACTGACTGGCGTCCATCAATTTGCTCATTTCACTTAAATAAGTGGGCGCATAATAATCATCATCATCAAAATTGATGATTAGGTTACCGGACGCTTGATTGATTAAAAAATTTCGTTTTTCGCCAATCGTGCGCTTTATAGGGGAATGGGTATAAAAAATATTTTTTTCGTCTAATCGGGCAAAAAAATCATTGTGCAGCTGACTGTCATCATAGATCAGCCATTCCGCATTTTGATAATGTTGTGATTGAAAACATGCATAGCAACGCATGAGATGCGATGAGCGATTCAATGTCGGTGTGATGACACTTATTTTCTGCATGGAGCGCTCGATGAAAAATAAAAAAATATGACTAAAAAATAACGATGAGCAAAAAATAACATGGTCATCAAAAGCAATGCAATTCTTTTGATGGTTCTGGTGTGTCCGTTATTTTGGACGATGGATCAAAAACAGTAAGGCCTAGAACAGTATCCGCACATGCGGCCAAAAAAATCCCCGCTTTCGGGCGGGGATGGTCTCACAAAACGCGTGAGAGGTTTGAAGGCTTATTTGCTGTGCGTGGTGGCATCGACATAGAGCACGGTCAGCGCAAACAGGCTGAAAGCGGAAATGATCAGGATCAGGTAATTTTGTTCGGCACCGGTCATGGCTTGGTCCCCCCGTTGGATGGTGTCTATGGGGGGATTGTGCCTGTGAAAACCAAACCTGCCTTGATCTAGATCAAGTCCGCATTTTTTCAGTAGAAGGCCTTTTCATCGAGGTTGAGCAGCGGAAAGGCGCTGAAAACCGAAGGCGGGACAACGGGTTGCGCTTTGGCGATCCCGGCCGCTGTCAGCGCTTTGAGGTCTGTGGCGCCCATCAGGCCCATGGCGATTTGCGTTTCCTGCTGCAGCAGTTCGAGCAGGCGGACGAGGCCGTCTTCCCCGCCGGCCGCCAGCCCCAGACATTGCATGCGCCCCAGACCGATCAAATCCGCACCCATGGCCAGCGCTTTGACAAGATCGGTGCCGCGGTTGAAGCCGCCATCGATGATGATGGTCGCGCGTTTGTTCACGGTCTCGACGATTTCCGGCAGCACATCCATGGTGCCGCGCCCGTGATCAAGCTGGCGTCCGCCGTGATTGGAGACATAGACCATGTCGATCCCGTGTTCGAGGGCGAGGCTGGCATCCTCGGCGGTCTCGATGCCTTTCAGGATCATCGGCAGCGGGCAGATGGCGCGGATGGCCGCGACCTGATCCCAATCCAACAGGGCCTGATATTCGCGCCCCGGCACATGGGTGCGGCGCAGATAGCGTTTGGAAATATCCCGCTCGCGGCGGCTGTAGACGGCGGAATCGACCGTCAGACAAAAGGCCTTCACACCGGCTGCAACGGCGCGGTCGATTTTGTCGCGCACCCATGCCATGTCGCCATGCACATAAAGCTGGAACAGCCTGAGCGCACCGGGGGCGGCTTTCGCCACGCCCTCGATCCCAGGTGCACAGACAGAACTCAGCATATGCGCCACGCCGAATTTTTGGGCGGCTGCGGCAGGCGTTGCTCCGCCCCCTGCCGCAAAAATTTCCATACTGCCGACAGGGGCGAGAATAACCGGCAGGGCTAATCGCTGTCCGAGAAAATCAAGACCCGTGTCCACTGTACCGACATTGCGCAGCACACGCGGTTTAAGCGCCAGACAATCCAGCGCCAGACGGTTGCGTTTCAACGTCGTTTCGGTTTCGGTGGCACCGACAATATAATCCCAATGCTCTTGATTGAGTTTCTGGCGGGCTTTCTGGATGATTTCATGCAAGGCCATAAAATCAGGCGCGACGGTTGCGATATGGGCGCTTGCGGACGGCGGTTCTTTGGGGCTCATGGAAAAGGTCTCACTCCCTACTTCATCTCATTTTTATGATGGCGAGTGTGGCGCAAAGGCAGGCTTGTTGCCAAGGCTAAAATCACACGACTTTTTCAGTGCTGCTCTGCAGTGGCAGGGGAGCTAGTCCGGTGTCTGTTCGGACTTGGCCGTTCCCATCAACTGGCGGGCGACCTGTTCCACCCGTCTTGAGGCTTCATCCACCCATTCAATGGCGGTTTGCTGGTCAAGCTCGCGGGCGTGTTTGATGGCGTCGCGTTCGGTTTCCAGTGCTTTGATTTTATCAACCAGCTCGGCCTTTTCATCCAGCACGGCAATGGCCGCCATCACCGTCAGACGGCTGTCGCCGATCTCACCAAAGACCTTGCGCATATCCGCAATCCGGCGGTCCATTTCGGCGGCAAGGGCGGTCAGATGCGCCTCCTGCCCATCGTCACAGGCGATCCGGTATTGTTTGTCGGCAATCGTAACCGAGACCTGCCCCATGGCGTCAGTGTCCCTCTGCCGGTTCGTGATCGGCGCCATGCGCCGCCACGGCTTCGGGGGCTGTGGCTTCGGGATCCATAATCTCTTGGCCCAAAACCTCTTTGGCTTTGTCGTCGCCGAGCACCTTTTTGACACTGCGCGCCATGCTGACGAGGCGCTTGTCGATTTCCTTGGCGGATTTGGCGAGACGGTCGGCCCGCGCCATGGCGCTGTCGAGTTCGGAGGCGAGACGGGCGCGGTCGTCTTGCATCAGAGCGAGTTCGGTGGCCAGACTGTTTTGCTGCTCCTTTTTCTGCCCATGCCGCTCGGCAGCCGATTCGAGCCCGCCCAGACTGGCGCGCAACCGTGCCAGAGCATGGGAGAGGGGGGGCGGGAGTGCGTGCTGTGCCACGATCAGTCGGATCCTTTTCTTCTGTCTTTTCAGGCTTTGCCTTCATCCTCTGGCCCGCAGGGTCTGGTTCCCAAGCGGCACATGCGGCGGCAAAACATCAAAAAACAGGTCAATTCTATCATATTCCTGGCGAGTTTGGGAATGAACAGAGGTGTTTTTTGTAAAGTTTTGCACGGCTGCTTTCGTGATATTTCAAACTCTTGGCGCGGGTTTTTGAGACGCGGCCTCAGATCGGGCACAGGGTTTGATCGAGCCCGCGCCGCCCAAGCCATCAAAATCGGGGGGAAAATCCCGCTCTCCCCCCTTTTCCGCCCCCCAATTCCCCGGGAGTTGCATTGACACGCTCTGTCTAGCTGGTATCACCAGCGCCATTGCTGCCCCTTATTTTTCGTCCCCTTCAAGGAAGAGTTCATGCACATGCGCGATCAAGGCTCGGTAATGGCAAATGCCATTCGTTCTCTGGCTATGGATGGGGTGGAAAAGGCCAAATCGGGCCATCCGGGCCTGCCAATGGGGGCCGCTGATGTCGCCACCGTCTTGTTTTCGCGTTTTATGAATTTTGACCCGCAGGATACGCATTGGCCGGATCGGGACCGTTTCATCTTGTCGGCGGGTCATGGCTCCATGCTGCTCTATGCGCTGTTGCATCTGATCGGCGTGGAAAGCATGACCATCGACGAGTTGAAAAATTTCCGTCAGTGGAATTCGCTCACCCCCGGCCATCCCGAATATGGCCATACCGCAGGGGTGGAAATGACCACCGGTCCTTTGGGGCAGGGCATCTCCTCCTCGGTCGGCATGGCCTTGGCCGAACGCATGATGAATGCGCGTTTCGGGGATGCCTTGGTGGATCACTACACCTATGTGCTGGCCTCGGACGGCGATTTGATGGAAGGCATTTCCCAAGAGGCCATCGCTCTGGCGGGCCATTTGAAACTCGGTCGTCTGGTTGTCTTGTGGGACGATAACGGCATTTCGATTGACGGGCCTTTGTCGATTGCGGATTCGGTGGATCAGGGCGCGCGCTTTGCCTCAGCCGGTTGGCATGTGCAACATGTCGATGGGCATGATCACGAGGATATTGCCACGGCCATCGAGGCGGCGCGTCAGGATGCCCGCCCCAGCCTCATCGCCTGCAAAACCGTCATTGGTTTCGGTGCACCCAAAAAGGCAGGCACATCCAAAGCCCATGGCGAACCCTTGGGCGCGGAAGAGCTCGCCGCTGCCAAAGCCGCTTTGCATCTCTCCCCCGAGCCTTTCGCGGTCGATCCCGACGCTTTGAAGGCATGGCGGGCAGTGGGAGAACGCGGCAAGGCCGCCCATGCCAAATGGCAGGGTCGGATTGAAGCCTCTGATCCCGCGCAGCGGCAATTGTTCGAGCGCGTCATGTCGGGCGCGCTGCCGCATGATTTTGCTCAGGCCATGGCTGATTACAAAGCGCATTTATTTGCCAATCCGGTGTCGGTCGCGACCCGCAAAGCCTCCGAAATGGCGCTTGAAGCCATCACGGCCGTGCTGCCCGAACTCGTGCCGGGGTCTGCCGATCTGACCCCCTCCAACAATACCAAGGTGAAGGCGGCGGTGCCTGTCACAGCCAGCCATTATGCCGGTACCTATCTGCATTACGGGATCAGGGAACATGGCATGGCCGCGGCCATGAACGGCATGGCCTTGCATGGTGGTCTGATCCCCGCCGGTGCGACCTTCATGGTCTTTACCGATTATTGCCGTCCCTCGATCCGTCTTGCGGCCTTGATGGGCTTGCGGGTGATTTATGTCATGACCCATGACTCGATCGGCTTGGGCGAAGACGGGCCGACCCATCAACCGGTTGAGCATTTGGCGGCCTTGCGCGCCATTCCGAATTTGCTGGTGATGCGGCCTTGCGATGCGGTGGAAACAGCCGAAGCGTGGGAAATTGCGCTGACGCGGCATGAGGGGCCAACCTTGTTGGCACTCACCCGCCAGAATTTGAAACAGATGCGCTTTGGCGGCGATCTCGCCCACCATACCGGACAAGGCGCTTATGAAATCGAAGCGGCACAGGCTGACGCTCAGGTTAGTCTGTTTGCTACGGGCTCCGAGGTCGAAATTGCCTCAGCAGCCCAAGCCTTGCTGTCAGCCAAAGGCATTGCAGCGCGTGTTGTCTCTGTGCCCTGTTTTGAATTATTCGCCGCTTTGCCTGCAGCCGACCGCTTGAAGGTGATCGGCCATGCCAAGGTCAATGTGGCGATTGAAGCCGGATTGCGCATGGGCTGGGATGCCATCATCGGGTCGGACGGTGTGTTTGTCGGCATGACCGGCTTTGGTGCCAGTGCGCCTTATAAAGAACTCTATGCCCATTTCGGCATTACGGCGGAAGCCGTGGTCGAACAGGTGATGCAGCGTTTGCATTAACACAGTCTTGGGGCAATCACCTGTCTGTTGCAGGCGGATCAGATTGCCTTGGAGCGTGTTGTGAAAAATTGTCGAAGCGAACTGACACGGATAGGCCTGTCAGCCCTATGAGGAGAAACCACTATGACCTTGCGTGTTGCCATCAATGGTTTTGGCCGTATCGGCCGCAATGTGTTGCGTGCCATCATCGAATCCGGCCGCACGGATCTTGAGGTTGTCAGCATCAATGATCTGGGTCCGGTGGAAACCAATGCGCATTTGATGCGCTATGACTCGGTGCATGGCCGTTTCCCGCATGATGTGGTCGTGCATGGGGATACAATCGATGTGGGTCGCGGCCCGATCAAAGTGACCGCTGTGAAAGATCCCGCCCAATTGCCGCATAAAGAGCTCGGCATTGATATCGCCATGGAATGCACCGGCATTTTCACCTCGAAAGAAAAAGCCTCTTTGCATCTTGCGGCAGGTGCCAAGCGCGTCTTGGTGTCGGCACCGGCGGACGGCGCGGATTTGACGGTTGTGTTCGGCGTCAATCACGACAAGCTGACCAAAGACCATCTGGTTGTGTCGAATGCCTCCTGCACCACCAATTGCCTCGCGCCTTTCGCCAAAGTCTTGCATGAGGCCATCGGCATTGAACGGGGTATGATGACCACCATTCATTCCTATACCGGCGACCAGCCAACCCTTGATACCATGCACAAAGACTTGTACCGCGCCCGTGCGGCTGCCTTGTCGATGATCCCGACATCAACGGGGGCTGCCAAGGCCGTGGGTCTGGTTTTGCCAGAGCTCAATGGCAAGCTTGACGGCTTTGCTTTGCGCGTGCCCACCCCCAATGTGTCGGTGGTGGATTTGAAATTCTTGGCCAAGCGCGCCACCACCAAAGACGAGATCAATGCCGCCATCAAGGCTGCGGCTGATGGTCCGTTGAAAGGCATTTTGGGCTATACAACAGCACAGAATGTGTCGATTGATTTCAATCACGATCCCCATTCCTCGATCTTCCACATGGATCAGACCAAGGTCATGGACGGCACTTTGGTGTCGGTTCTGTCTTGGTATGACAATGAATGGGGCTTCTCCAACCGCATGTCCGACACGGCAGTGGCCATGGGCAAATTGCTCTGAGCCTTTTGGTTGAAGAGGGTGCGATTGCAAGCGGGGGCTTCTGCCCCCGTTTTTTTTGTGAAGGCCAAGCAAGAGACAAGCGGGAGGGCAGGCGCGGGATCTTTACTCCGCCATGCGAAGGATTGTGCTCGCGCGCAATTTGTGGCTAAACGACACTTCAAGCATTCCTGTGCGGCAAAAAGACCTTGATGGGCTGTGCCGCCATAAAGCCAAGCGGTGAGATACGATCATGACGCAATTTTTGACTCTCGACAGTCTCGATGTCTCCGGCAAGCGCGTGCTTGTGCGGGTGGATTTGAATGTGCCGATGGACAAAGGCGTTATCAGCGATGTGACGCGGTTGGAGCGGATTTTGCCGACCTTGCGGGAGATTGCATCCAAAGGCGGCAAAGTGATTTTGCTGGCGCATTTCGGACGCCCGAAAGGGGTTGATCCCAGTCAATCGCTGGCGCCAGTGGCGCAGGCTCTGTCTCAGTTGTTGGGGCGTCCGGTGGGCTTTGCCAGTGATTGCATCGGGCCTGTGGCCAAGGCCGCGGTGGAGGACATGCAGGCGGGTGATATTCTGTGTCTGGAGAATACGCGCTTTCATCCCGAAGAAGAAAAAAACAATCCCGATTTTGTCAAAGCCTTGGCAGCGAATGGGGATGTTTTTGTCAATGATGCTTTTTCGGCAGCCCATCGCGCCCATGCTTCGACCGAGGGTTTGGCGCATGTCCTGCCGCATGCGGCAGGGCGGTGCATGCAGGCGGAAATCGAGGCTTTGGCCAAGGCGCTTGAAAAGCCCGATCATCCTTTGGTGGCGGTTGTGGGCGGCGCGAAGGTGTCAACCAAGCTCGATCTCTTGGGCAATCTTGTCAGCAAGGTCGATGTGCTGGCGATTGGCGGCGGCATGGCCAATACGTTTCTGGCCGCACTGGGCAAACCGGTCGGCAAATCCTTGTGCGAGCATGATCTTGTGGCAACCGCTTTGAGCATAATGGACAAGGCCAAGGCGGCTGGTTGCGAGATTTTATTGCCGATTGATTGCGTGGTCGCGTCCGAATTCAAAGCCCATGCGCCCTCGCGCGTGATCGCGGTCGGGGATGTTGGTGCTGACGATATGATTTTGGATATCGGGCCGGTGACGGTCGCAGCCGTTGCGGCGCGTTTGGCGACAGCGCGGACGCTGGTCTGGAACGGCCCCTTCGGTGCGTTTGAACTGGCGCCCTTTGATCAGGGCACGACGGCGGTCGCGCGTGAGGCCGCACGTCTCGTTGCGGATGGAAAATTGCTCGCGGTCGCGGGGGGCGGGGATACGGTGTCGGCGCTCAACCATGCCGGTGTGGTGGAGGGCTTCACCTATGTCTCGACCGCCGGCGGGGCCTTCCTCGAATGGCTTGAGGGCAAGCCTTTGCCGGGCGTTGATGTTTTGCGCGCCTGACCAGAGATAGGGCGGGCCTGGAAAAAGCCGGGATAGATTGGAAATTAGTCGAAAATGGCGTGTAAAAACCGGATAATCGCCTATCTCGGGCCTTTGTTTGCCCTATCCTGACTGGTTTTTCGGGGTAAAGGGCTGTTGATCATCGCCGCCTGATCGCGCATAAGGATGAAGAATTTAATTTGAAACCAAGCCTTTCAGTGAGGATATTGCCCCATGGCCCGCATCACCTTGCGTCAACTTCTCGATCACGCCGCCGAGCATCACTATGGCGTTCCTGCCTTTAATATCAATAACATGGAGCAGGCTTTGGCGATCATGACCGCCGCCGATGCCACGGATGCGCCGGTGATCATCCAAGCCTCGCGCGGTGCGCGCTCTTATGCCAATGACATCATGCTCAAACATATGATGGATGCTGTCACGGAAATCTATCCGCATATTCCCGTCTGCGTGCATCTTGATCATGGCAATGAAGCCGCTACATGCATGACCGCCATTCAAGCCGGTTTCACATCGGTGATGATGGATGGATCACTCAAGGCTGATGGTAAAACGCCGGCCGATTGGGACTATAATGTCGGTGTTACTAAGTCAGTGGTCGAGATGTCGCATCTTGGTGGAATTTCGGTTGAAGGTGAATTGGGCGTGCTTGGTTCGCTGGAAACCGGTGAAGGCGATAAAGAAGATGGCCATGGCGCAGAAGGCAAATTGAGCCATGATCAGTTGCTGACCAATCCCGATGAAGCTGTGAAATTTGTTGAAGCCACGCAAGTGGATGCGCTTGCTATAGCGATGGGCACCTCACATGGTGCCTATAAGTTTTCTCGCAAGCCTGATGGTGCTATTTTGGCCATGCATGTGATCGAAGAGATCCATCGCCGCTTGCCGAATATGCATCTGGTGATGCATGGGTCTTCATCGGTTCCGCAGGATTTGCAAGACATCATCAACCAATATGGTGGCAAGATGCCGCAAACATGGGGTGTGCCGGTTGAAGAGATTCAGCGCGGCATCAAACATGGCGTGCGCAAGATCAATATCGATACCGATAACCGCATGGCGATGACCGGCCAGATCCGTAAAATATTGTCGGATCATCCGGGTGAGTTTGATCCGCGTAAATATTTGAAGCCTGCCATGGAGGCGATGACCAAACTCTGCAAGCAGCGTCTCGAAGAGTTCAATACAGCCGGTAAGGCCTCCAAAATCGGCAAGATCATTACCTTGTCGGATATGGCCAAGCGCTATGCCAAAGGCGAGTTGAAGCCGAAAATCGGTTAAACTTTCTTCCCTTTTGATTAAAACAATCGCCCGCGGATAGTCGCGGGCGCTTTGCTATGGGTTTTGATTTTACCGTTCGAATTTTTTGTTTTGCACCTTGGTGTTTGCGCCTGTATGCGCTATCACACATGCCATGTCACAGCATCAACGTCTCATTCTGTTTACGCCTGTTTGTTCCTCTGCCGAGGCGCTTGCGCCTGCGCTGACTGCCGCTGTTTCATCAGGGCGGATCGATGCGGTGATTTTACGATTGGACAGCGGTGATGATCGCAGCTTGATCAATATTGTCAAAGCGCTGGGCCCGATCGTTCAGGAGGCCGGAGCTGCCTTATTGTTACAAGATCACATGCATCTGGTTGTGCGCGCGGGCGCGGATGGAGTGCATTTGAGCACGCCCGATTTGCTGGAGGAGGCCTTGGGCCTGTTGCATCCTCAAGACAGGATTGTGGGTTGCGCGGGCTTGCGGGCACGCCATGATGCGATGGAAGCAGCTGAGGCGGGTTGTGATTATGTGATGTTTGGCGAGCCCTTCGCAGATGGCGGGCATTTGCCCATTGCTTCCGTCATCGAGCGCGGGCAATGGTGGGCGGAATTATTCCAGACACCGTGCGTGGTTTATGTGCCCGATCCCAAAGATGTCAGTGCCGCTGCGGCAACCGGCGCGGAATTTGTGGCGTTGGGAGATGGGCTTTTGATGGATCCGCAACAGGTTCCAGCGCTTGTTTCTCAAGCCCTCAAAGACATTGCGGATGCTCCTGCGCCGGTCAGCACTGGCCGCATTTAATCAGGCTTTGCTCAAAAAAATTGAATGAAGTGAGCGTTTTGTTCATGATCTTGTAACGGTTCGCAGGCATGCTGTGGCTTGACGACAGGGCTCAGGCATGGTCAATCACGGCCCGCTTTGCCTTTCATTTTCATTCCTGCTGCGTGAGTGTGCCCCATGATCCGTTCGCCTTTGATGACCGTAATGGTTGATGCCGTGTTGAAAGCATCAAAAAGCCTGCGTCGTGATTTTGGCGAACTTGAAAATTTGCAGGTTTCCCGCAAAGGACCAGGGGACTTTGTGTCCTTGGCTGACCATCGGGCAGAAAATATTTTACGCGAAGTGTTGGAGAAAGCGCGTCCCGATTTCGGCTTTGTGATGGAAGAGGGCGGAGTTGTCGAGGCGCGCGACGGCGAGCATCGCTGGCATATCGATCCGCTCGACGGCACAACGAATTTCTTGCACGGGATTCCGCATTTTTGTGTGTCGCTCGGTCTTGAGCGTATGGGCACATTGATTGCAGGCGTTATCCATGATCCGGCAAAAGATGAATTGTTTATTGCGGAACGTGGCAAGGGCGCTTTTTTGAACAATCGCCGCTTGCGTGTCTCGGGCCGCATTGATGTTGTGGACGGCGTCTTTGCAACGGGCATTCCGACGATTTCCAAATCCAATCATCCCGCTTATCTGAAAAAGCTCGCAGGTGTTATGGCGCGCAGTTCCGGCATCAGGCGTATGGGGGCGGCAGCGCTTGATCTCGCTTATGTCGCAGCAGGACGGTATGACGGCTATTGGGAAGATGGCTTGCAGACATGGGATATGGCTGCCGGTATCGTGTTGGTGCGTGAAGCGGGTGGTTTTGTTTCGGATTTGAATGGTAACGATTTGATGATGGATAGCCATTCGCTGGTCTGTGGTAACGAGGCCATGCATAAAATCCTGCTTGGCATGGTCAAAGACGCCTAAGCTTTTTGGTCGCGTTGCGTCTTCAACAGTAAATTTTGGGCATTTCTGACAGATCGTGTTTCTTGTCTTGATGTTGCCTTGATCCATGCGAGAATATGCGGCTGATTATTTTACCGCGGTCATTCCATGACACCCATGGCCTGTGGTGTAAGGTTTCTCTGAAGCGCTGAGGAGGTTGCATGCGTCCGGTTTCTGCGATTGATCCGTTGACAAAGCCCGGCCTTTATCTGTTGCGCATGGGTGTGTTTGTGATTTTGGCGGGATTGATTGCTTTCATTCTTGCCCGTCCGATCCAGACTGCCTTTTTGGCGAATCCGGGCTTAAACGGCTTGATTATTGCCGTCTTGGTTCTGGGTATTTTACTCGCCTTCCGTCAGGTGGTGCGCCTTTATCCTGAAATCAGCTGGATGAATGATTGGGCGCAGCGCTTGTCCACCGCGAAGTCAAGGGAGCCGGTGTTATTGGCCAGCGTTGCAAGAGCCTTGGGGCCGGTCAATGCAGGCAAGCCTTTGTCGGCGCAGGGCCTGCGCACCATTCTTGATTCCGTGGGGCTGCGGCTTGATGAAGCGCGCGATGTCGGCCGTTATCTGACAGGGCTTTTGATTTTTCTGGGCCTTTTGGGAACCTTTTGGGGTTTGCTTGAAACTGTGACGTCTGTCGGCAAAGTGATCCAGTCGATGAAAAGCGGCAATGATGCAGCCTTGATGTTCGAAGAGCTGAAATCCGGTTTGGCCGCGCCCCTCAGCGGTATGGGCATTTCCTTCTCCTCCTCCTTGTTTGGTTTGGCAGGATCGCTCGTTTTGGGCTTTCTCGATTTGCAGGCCGGACAGGCGCAAAATCGTTTTTACAATGAGCTTGAAGACTGGTTGGCGGATGCCGTGCTTGATATCGGCGCGGGTGGCGACAGTGCCTCTCCTGTTTCCTTGGACGCCTTGGCACGCGGTGTGAACGGTTTGATTGAACAAATGCGTCGCGAGCAGCAAATGTTGCGTGATTGGGTTGAGGCGCAGGCGCGGCGCTCTGAACAGATGGATGCGGCGTTGAAGCAATTCATGCAAAAGGATGAACGGCGGTGAGTATTATTCGCCATCGCCGCCGTAACCCGGGCATCGATTATTGGCCGGGCTTTGTTGATGCACTGTCAACATTGGTTCTGGCCATTGTTTTTCTGTTGTCTGTTTTTATGGTCGCGCAGTTTTTCCTAAGCCGTCAGGTCACGGATAAGGATGCAGCCCTGTCGCGCCTCAACAGACAGCTCGCAGATTTGACCGATCTTTTGGCTCTGGAGCGCTCGGGCAGGCGGCAAGCGGAAGACAATCTCGCCTCTTTGACAGCCACCTTGCAATCGGTGGAACAAGAGCGTGACCGTTTACGGGTCGGAGCAGGCGGCATCGCCCCCACGGATCCGAAAGATCCCTTGCGCAATTTGCCGAGTGAAGCGCAAGCCAAAGTGGATATTCTCAACCAGCAAATCGCTGCTTTGCGCAGGCAATTGGCCGCCCTTGAATCAGCCCTTGAAGCCTCGGAGGCACGCGATCGCGAAAGTCAGGCGCGGATCAGCGAATTGGGCCAAAGGCTCAATTTGGCCCTTGCCCAAAAGGTGCAGGAATTGGCGCGTTACCGCTCTGACTTCTTCGGACGCTTGCGGCAAATCCTTGGCAATAGACAAGATATCAGAGTGGTGGGTGACCGCTTCGTATTCCAGTCTGAAGTTTTGTTTGATAGTGGCCAGGCGGCCATTAATCCGGCGGGACGGGGTGAGCTTGATCAATTGGCGTCAGCGTTGATCGTCTTGGAAAAAGAAATTCCGACCGATATTGCATGGGTGTTGCGTGTTGACGGGCATACCGACCGAAGGCCTGTTTCCTCCAATGGTCCTTTTAAAAGCAATTGGGATTTGTCAGCCGCCCGCGCGATTGCCGTGGTGCAATATCTGATGGACAAGGGCGTTTCACCGACACGTTTGGTGGCTGCCGGTTTTGGGGAATATCAGCCGATTGATCTGGGCAATAGCGACGATGCCTTGCGACGTAACCGCCGGATCGAATTAAAACTCACGGACCGGTGACAGCGTCCGCTTTTAATGGCTGCTTTGCAGAGCGCGGGCGCCGGCATCAAATTGCAATTGCGCCAGACGGGCATAAAGCCCTCCTGAATTGACAAGCGTCTCATGCGTGCCGACCTCGACAATGCGGCCACCATCCATCACCAGAATGCGGTCGCATTCCAAGATGGTGGCCAGCCGATGCGCAATGACCAAAGTGGTGCGGCCTTGCATCAAACCATCAAGCGCGTGTTGCACGAGAGTTTCATTTTCTGCATCCAGCGCCGAGGTCGCCTCGTCAAGAAGCAAAATGGGCGCATCGCGTAAGATCGCGCGGGCAATGGCAATGCGTTGGCGCTGTCCGCCTGAAACGGTCACGCCGCGCTCACCGATCATGGTGTCATAGCCTTCGGGCCATTCCGTGACGAAACTGTCAACAGCCGCGAGTTTGGCCGCTTCCACCACTTCCGCATCGGTTGCATCGGGCTTACCGAAACGGATGTTGTCGCGCACGGAGGCTGCAAAAATAACCGCTTCCTGCGGGACATAAGCCAAGCGTCCGCGAGCTGATTGCGGATCAACGCGGCGCAAATCACAGCCATCGATGCTGACGCTTCCTTGATCAACATCGTAAAAGCGCAAGATCAATTGCATGATCGTGCTTTTGCCAGCACCCGATGCGCCGACAAGTGCAACCCGCTCCCCTTTTTCAAGCGCGAAGGTAATGCCATCAAGTACTTGTAGGTCGGGGCGGGAGGGATAGGAAAAGCTGACCTTGTCAAAGCGGAGCGTGCCCAAAGGCTGTACCGGTAAGGCGACTGCGTCGGCGGGTGTGCTGATACGGGGCGCAATGTCGAGAATATCGGCAATGCGACCGGCTGCACCGGCTGCAGCACTGATCTCGCCCCAGACTTGTGACAATTCGCCCAAGGCGCCGGCAGAAAAGACAGCATAGAGCACGAATTGCGATAGGCGACCGCCGGTCATGCGACCGGCCAACACATCTTGCGCGCCCCACCACAAAACAATCACCACGGAGGCAAAAATCAGAAAGATCGCAACGGCTGTGAGAAAGGCCCGCGCCGTTGTCGATTGCCGCGCGGTCTCGAATGCATCTTCAACGGCATCCGCAAAGCGCTTTTGCGTGATGGTTTCGGCGGTAAAAGCCTGTGTGGTGGTCATGGAGCCGATGGCTTCGGTGGCATAGGCCGAGGCATCGGCCAGCCTGTCTTGTGCTTCGCGGCTGCGGCGGCGGACATCGCGGCCATACACGACCAAAGGCAGAACAATCACCGGAATGGCAACCAGTACCAGACCAGACAGATGCGGGCTGGTAAAGACCATCAGGCTCACGGCGCCAATGAATAAAACCATATTGCGCAAGGCTACTGAGGCACTCGCGCCGAACGCGGATTTGATCATGGTGGCATCGGCTGTCAGCCGCGACACAATTTCACCAGAGCGGGTGGTGTCATAAAATGTCGCATCCAGCTTGGTCAGATGGTCAAACACCGCTTTGCGGATGTCTGCGACCACCCGTTCGCCCAATGTCATAACCAGATAATAGCGGCTGGCACTGGCCAGTGCCAAAACGCCCACAACCGCGACCATCATCAGAAAATAGCGGTCGATGAGGGCAGCACTTTCGGTTGAAAATCCGTAATCGATCATCCGCCGGACAGCCAGAGGGATGACCAAAGTGGCCGTGGAGGCCATAATCAGCGCCACCAAGGCGGCCAACATGCGTCCTTTATAGCGAAGCGCAAAGGGAAGTAGGGGGGATAAAGCAGATAAAGAAGGGCGCTCGCGGGTGGATTGCATGGTGATGGCTGACGTCAATGTGTATCGGGGCCGGATTTTCAGGGTTTCGTGGACTGGTTTGGCGCTTTGCGGGGGCAATGTCCAGTCTTTTGCTGTAAAATAAGGGGGGAAATCGGTCTTCAGACGCAAGAAGACTTGTCAGGGTCCCCAAGCTGCGCTATACGCTCGCCTCTGATAAATTTTGAGATTTTACCAAGGGTTTTTGGTAGGCCGCTGGTGACGCGGATGTTGAAAGCCCCTGCGAGGAACGATTATGAAAGCCGATATCCATCCGAACTACCACACAATCACCGTCGTCATGACCAATGGTACGGAGTTCACAACCCGTTCGACTTGGGGCAAAGAAGGCGACAAAATGCAGCTTGATATTGATCCGACCTCCCATCCCGCATGGACAGGTGGATCCCAGCAGCTGCTCGATCGCGGCGGCCGCGTTTCCCGCTTCAACAAGAAGTTTGAAAATTTCGGCCTCGGCAGCAAATAAATTTTTGCAGCCTCGCAACACGACAAACCCGGCTTTGCCGGGTTTTTTGTTGCTTGATTTCAATGACATGGAACGCCAGCCGAAGCGGACTTGGTTGGTGTCAGGCGTTGGATTTTGAAAAGGCCATGCGCAGGCGGTCCTGCTGTTTTGCAACGGCATTGTCTGAGGGATCCTCGATCAAAGCGGGCGCTGTTTCCGGCCGATCAATATGGCGGATGCGTTTTTGGAGCCGCAGGGAACGGGCAATCAGACGTTTCAAATCTTCTGGGAGTTGTTCGAACAAATCGGGGCTTGATTGGCTGACCGGCTCGGCATGGATGCGGCATTTTTGCACGGCGGCTTCTTGTGCCGACATTTCTCCGCTGGCAACCGAGCGATGCATTAAAAGCCAGGAGGCAATCTGCATCAGCCTTGTGGTGAGGCGCATGCTTTCTGTTGAATAAGCGAGCGCGACAATCCGTGGCAGGAAGCGTGATTGTTCACGACCGGGCCCATCAAGAAAGGCTGCAGCCTCCTCGACCAAGGCCATGCCTTCATCAAACAGGCTTTGAAACGCCTTGCTCATGGCGAAGGGATCGCCAAAAGTCACCGTGCGGGCGGCTGTATCTCGTTCGCGGTAATCCATGACCTGCAGATCGTCCCTTCAGAACCTAACAGCCCTCTCTTTAAGGCTTTCCTGAAGGAAATGCTGCAACCAAGCCTTATTAGGGTTAATGTCGGGCCGTTCTATATTTTGGGACGTTAGGGGGCCTGATGCAGCCGCTGTTTTAGCGTTTAAAAAACTGATCAGCGGCCAAACGGGAGGCATTTTTGGCCTCAATCGCGCCGCGCAAGCGGATGATTTCTGTTTCCAGAAGGCTGATGCGGTTTTGCAGCTCCTCAACCGACAGCGAAGCCAGATCTTCACCGATGTGATGGGTGGTTGAGATCGGTTTACGATGATCGTCATCCATTGGCATCGGCATGTCCTCACAGTGTCAGCCGAATGGCTATCGCGTTAGGAGGCCCATTTAAGCCGGTAAAAGGGGTTTTCTCAAGCAATAAACGCCCCCCAAAAGCCACAACTTTGCAAAAGGCTTTAGAAAAAACCGAGAGAATGATTGATTTGAGCAGATCGGGGCTTTATAAGAGTATGTAATATTCCCAAACAGCTTGATGCAAATTTGGGGTTCTTGCCGGTGACGCGGGCAAGAGCGCCCGCTTCGGTTTAGGTTTTTTTGCAGTTCTGCTGTTCAGACGAGATGGAGACACGGCCATGAGCCAGACCCCGCTGATGCCCAAAGCCACTGCTGTGTGGTTGATTGATAATACGGCTCTGACTTTCGACCAGATTGCCGATTTCTGCAAATTGCATCCATTGGAGGTCAAAGGCATTGCCGATGGTGAAGTCGCCGGCGGCATCAAAGGCATGGATCCCGTGATCAGCGGCCAATTGACGCGCGAAGAGATCGCCAAGGCCGAAGGCAATAGTGGTTATATGATGAAATTGCAGGTCAATAATGTCGGCCTGCCGGAAGTCACCCGCCGCAAAGGCCCGCGCTATACGCCTTTGTCACGCCGTCAAGATCGCCCCAATGCGATTTTGTGGCTGTTGCGCAGCCATCCCGAGTTGAAAGACGCCCAGATCATGCGTCTGGTGGGCACAACCAAAACCACCATTGCCCAGATCAAGGATCGCACGCATTGGAATATCAACACGCTGGCTCCCCTTGATCCTGTGACCTTGGGCTTGTGCTCGCAGATTGATCTCGATTTCGAGGTGGCCCGCGCTTCCAAGGACCGTTCGGCGGTTGTGCATGACGGCGGGCAAACTTTGTTGCCGGCCGAAGCGACCACAGCCCAAGAGCCGGTTGCCGCAACGTCCAGCGATCCGTTCGGCGAATTTACGCAAACAAAGCAAAAAGAAGATGAAGAGCCCCATTACGATGCGGACTCGGTGTTCTCGAAATTGAAGACACTTAAAACCGATCACTAATACGCTTTTTTTAATTTTAAGGGCGAGCCTCATCAAATTTATGAGGTCTCGCCCTTTTCTTATGGATTTGTTCATCTTGCGTTAACCAAGGGATGGCATTGTGCACTCCAATTATGGGCTCGGTCTGTTGGACTGGGCTGAGCAGGGGCGCCATGGGCAATGGCCTATCGTGCCGAAAGAAGGAGTTTGACCAATGTTCAAGACATTCGATGCTTTGCGGATGATCCGCTTTGCCGCAGCGATTGGCGCAGCTTTGACACTGGCGGCCTGTTCGTCCGACAAGGCCGGGGATGATCTGAACGGCGGTGCCGGTAAGTTCGGCGCGAATGGTGTGAGTGGCGGGGGTGCGCCAGGCAGCTCCCAAGACTTTATTGTCAATGTCGGTGACCGCGTTTTCTTTGAAACCGATTCATCCGATCTGACGTCCACCGCGACCGCGACACTGGACAAGCAGGCCTCTTGGCTGAACCAGTATAACCGTTATTCGATCCTGATCGAAGGTCATGCCGACGAGCGCGGGACACGGGAATATAACTTTGCCTTGGGTGCGCGGCGTGCACAGGCCGTCCGCGATTATCTGGCATCAAAAGGGATTTCTTCATCACGCTTGAAGACCACGTCTTTTGGCAAAGAGCGTCCGGTTGCGGTGTGTGATGACATTTCCTGCTGGTCACAAAATCGCCGCGGTGTTACCGTCTTGGGCGGCCAGTCGGGCAATTAAGATCTACGGGGCCAGTCCTTTGTTCTGAATTTTCATGAGAGGCGGCATCCCACGATGCCGCCTCTCATTTTTGCCATGATCCGATGATGAGCATGGGCGGCAGATCGACTTAAAAAGGAAAACAAAACGATGCAGGGCATCAAGCGGTTTTTTTTGACGGGTGTTTTCACGGGGGTGCTGGCCTTCACCGCTCATGCGCAAGATGCCTCTGAAGTCTTGCTGCGTTTGAACCGCATGGAAAACCAAATGCGGCAGCTTTCGGGCGAGCTGGAACAACTGCATTTCGAGAATAAGCGATTGCAGGATCAGCTGTTGAAATTCCAGCAAGATGTTGAATTTCGGTTTCAAGACAGTGCCGGCAAAGCCGGAAGCGGGGCTAAACCCGCTCCGACCCAAAAGAAAAGTGATGCATATGACCCCACCCAACCTGTAGGGGATGGCGGTCAAGGAAAGGCCGCGCAAGGTGGTCCGTTAAATCTCAATCAAGCCGCACGCGGTGCAGCCCCTGCGGCATCGGCGCCTGCAGCAACAGCCCCTGTACCTTTTGCGGTGGCCTCGTCGCCCCCTGCCAGTACAGGATCGATTGCGCCCTCCAAACCACAAAATACCTATGCGGAAGGCTATGGTCTGATGCAGCAGAAAAAATATGCCGAGGCCGAGAGTGTCTTGCGGGCGTTCATGCAAGCCCATCCCAAAGACAGTAAAATTCCTGACGCTACCTATTGGTTGGGCGAAAGCTATTTGCGTCGCACGCAATATGCGGGGGCCGCTGAACAGTTTTTGAAAATTTACCAATCCTACCCGAAAGCCGGTATTGCCTCGGAGGGTTTGTTCAAGCTGGCTTTGTCCTTGAAAGGTCTCAACCAAAAGCCGCAAGCCTGCGCGACCTTGGCTGAATGGGGGCGCCGTTATCCCTCAGGGGATAAAAATCTGAAAACACAGGTTGAGCAGGAAAGCAAAAAGCTCGCTTGCTAAAGGCAGGGTTCATGGGTGACCAGCACGGTCTTTCTCCGGCGGATTTTGACAGTCTCTTTGAGCCGCTCCGTTCTTTTGACCATTTGCTAGTGGCTGTGTCAGGTGGGGTCGATTCCACAGTTCTTCTGAATGCGTTGTGTGAGTGGTTAAACCGCTGCCGCACCCATCAAAGGCAGGCGCCGAGCAAGATTTCTGTGGCTTGTGTCGATCATAATTTGCGCGAGGGATCGGCCAGAGAAGCGCGCGCTGTCAAAAAGATGGCGCAGCGACTTGGTTGCGAGGGTAGTATTCTTCGCTGGCAAGGGGAAAAGCCCCTGACCGGATTGCAAGAAAAAGCGCGGGAGATGCGTTATGCGCTTCTGCAAAAACAGGCGTTTAAAATCAAAGCCGAGGCCATTGTACTGGCCCATCACGCCGATGATCAGGCGGAGACCTTGTTGATGCGTATGGCCGCGGGCAGCGGGCCTGAGGGGCTTTGCGGCATGCAGATGCGCAGCGAACGTGACGGAATGGTTTTGTTGCGGCCCTTTCTGAAGCTATCCAAAGCGGCCCTTATTGCCACAGCCCAATCTGCCCAATGGCCTTGGCATGAAGATCCTTCCAATCAACAAACAGGGTTTGAACGCGTCAGGCTTCGACAGATGCAAAGCTTGCGTGAGGCAGCGGGTTTAACATCCGCGCGGTTGGGGCGCTTGTCTGAGCGCTTGTCCCGACAGCAAGAGGCTGTTGACTGGATGGTTGCGCATTATTGGCCGCAACTGGTCAAACAGGATAACGGCATCATCGTGTTTGAGGCAGGCTTATGGGCCTTGCCTTCCGAGATCGTCTTGAGGCTGTTGGCGAAAGCTGTGCATGCATTCAACCCCAGCGCCGTCCTGCGTTTGGAACGCCTCGAGCTGTTGCAAACAAGTTTGCATGAGAATGTGATGCGGCAACAAAATGGACGTCGGACCTTGGGCGGTTGCGTGCTCACTGTGTCCCGCAGGGGCGAATTGACCCTCATGCAGGAACCAAAAAGACGGCGGGGACGGTCTATTGAGGGGTAAATTCTTGGCAAAACGACCGCGATCTCTAAAAATACTCTAAATTTTTGCCATTTTTACACGCATCGCGAGAAAGACGGCCTTCGTCCCCTTGGCAGATGGCTTTCAGATAACTAGATAGATAGCAAATCCACTACTTTGCCGGACGCTGGGAAGCGCCTGCAGATTCAGAAAGGCGATCGATCGGCATGAACCCGAACGTCCGGAATTTTGCCCTATGGGCCATTATATTTCTTTTGGTCTTGGCGCTGGTGACTTTGTTCCAGAATCCAAGCCAACGCGCCGCGTCGCAAGATGTGGGCTATGGACAGTTTTTGAGCGAGGTCGATGCGGGTCGTGTCGCGAGTGTTGTGATCTCCGGTCCCGATATTCACGGAACCCTGACCGAAGGCCGGACCTTCCAGACCTATGCCCCCAATGACCCGACCTTGATTTCCCGTCTGAGCCAGAAGGGCGTCAATTTTTCGGCCAAGCCCTTGAGCGACGGCATGCCATGGTTTGTGGCCTTGCTGGTGAACTGGTTGCCTTTGATCTTGTTTATTGCCGCATGGTTTTTTCTGTCGCGGCAGATGCAAGGCGCCAATGGCAAAGCGATGGGCTTTGGCAAGTCTAAAGCAAAGATGCTGACCGAGGCGCATGGCCGTGTGACATTCGAAGATGTGGCGGGCGTGGATGAGGCCAAAGAAGACCTGCAGGAAATTGTCGAATTCTTACGGGATCCGCAAAAATTCCAACGGCTGGGCGGGCGCATTCCGCGTGGTGTCTTGCTTGTCGGTCCTCCGGGAACAGGTAAAACCTTGTTGGGCCGCGCGATTGCGGGTGAGGCCAATGTGCCGTTTTTTACCATTTCCGGTTCGGACTTTGTTGAAATGTTTGTGGGTGTCGGGGCCAGCCGCGTGCGTGACATGTTTGAGCAGGCCAAGAAAAACGCACCTTGCATTATTTTCATCGACGAAATCGATGCGGTTGGACGCCATCGTGGCGCCGGTTTGGGCGGTGGCAATGATGAGCGCGAACAAACCCTCAACCAGCTGTTGGTTGAAATGGACGGATTTGAAGCCAATGAAGGCGTGATCTTAATTGCGGCAACCAATCGTCCGGATGTGTTGGATCCGGCTTTGTTGCGTCCGGGTCGCTTTGACCGTCAGATTGTTGTGCCCAATCCCGATGTGGTTGGGCGTGAAAAGATTTTGCGTGTTCACGCGAAAAAAGTGCCTTTGGCTCCCGATGTCGATTTGAAAACGGTGGCGCGGGGCACCCCTGGATTTTCGGGCGCTGATCTGATGAACCTTGTCAACGAAGCGGCCTTGCTGGCAGCACGGCGCGGCAAGCGCATTGTCATGATGACCGAATTCGAAGATGCCAAAGACAAGGTGATGATGGGTGCGGAACGGCGCACGCTGGTCATGACAGAGGATGAAAAGCGGCTCACCGCCTATCACGAGGCAGGGCATGCGATTGTAGCCCTCAATGTCCCGGCCACTGATCCGGTGCATAAGGCCACCATCATTCCGCGTGGCCGCGCGCTTGGCATGGTGATGCAACTTCCAGAGCGTGACAAATTGTCGATGAGCTTTGAACAGATGACATCCCGTCTCGCGATCATGATGGGGGGACGTGTGGCGGAAGAGCAGATTTTCGGCTCTGAAAAAGTCACATCCGGAGCCGCCTCTGACATCGAGCAAGCCACTCGTTTGGCGCGCATGATGGTGACGCGCTGGGGCTTCTCGGAAGAGCTCGGCAATGTCGCTTACGGAGAAAACCAAGACGAGGTTTTCTTGGGCATGTCTGTTGGTCGTCAGCAGAACGTCTCTGAAGCAACGGCCCAAAAAATCGATGCGGAGGTCCGCCGTTTTGTGGAAGCCGGTCATGTCGAGGCACGCCGTATTTTGAAAGAGCATGCGGATGATCTCGAAGCGCTCGCTCAGGGGCTTCTGGAATATGAAACGCTGTCGGGTGACGAGATCAAGGATCTCTTGCTCGGAAAGCCGCCTCATCGCGATAATGGAGATGAGCCGCCGACACGGGCCTCCTCGATCGTGCCCTCAGCCGGTAAAGGACGCTCCTCCCGCGATAATCCCGATGCCGGTATGGAGCCACAGCCTCAAGCCTGACGGGATGCCTGATCAAGGATAGGTCTTCAAAAAGGCGGGGTCACTCCCGCCTTTTTCATGGATCGGTTGGGGTGAAGAGGGCTTTGTTGCATTTCGTAATGAAAATTGAGGTTTTGTTAGCTCATTTACGGGATATATAAGGGCAACGCGCAACGCAGGTCGGATTGATCATGAAAAAAGCATATTTCGGTACCGATGGCATCAGGGGCAAAGCCAATAAAGTCATCACCCCTGAATTGGCGTTGAAGGTTGGGCAGGCAGCCGGTTTGGTTTTTAAACGCGGCACGCATCGCCATCGGGTGGTGATCGGCAAAGACACGCGATTGTCTGGTTACATGATCGAAACGGCCTTGGTGGCCGGGTTCACCTCTGTTGGCATGGATGTCTTGTTGTTGGGGCCGATGCCCACACCGGCCATTGCCATGCTGGCGCGCTCCATGCGTGCGGATTTGGGTGTGATGATTTCCGCCTCCCATAATGGGTTCGAGGACAATGGCATCAAGCTTTTCGGACCCGATGGATATAAATTATCCGATGACGAAGAGCATGAGATCGCGCATCTGATCGACTCCGATCTCAGCCTACGTTTGGCCTCTCCGTCCGATCTCGGACGCGCCAAGCGGATCGACAGCGTGCAAGCCCGCTATATCGAGGCGGCCAAGCGCTCATTGCCACGCCATATTGATTTTGACGGTATGCGGATTGTCATCGATTGCGCGAATGGCGCCGGTTACAAAGTCGCCCCCGAAGCCCTTTGGGAACTCGGCGCCGAAGTGATCGCCATGGGCGTTGAACCCGATGGGTTCAATATCAATCGCGATGTCGGCTCCACAGCGCCGCAGGCTTTGGCGCAAAAAGTGTTGGAGATGCGCGCTGATATCGGGATCGCGCTGGATGGCGATGCCGACCGCCTCTTGATTGTCGATGAAAAAGGCCAAGTGGTCGATGGTGACCAACTACTCGCCGTCATTGCCAGTGATTGGCAGGATGAGGGTCGCTTGTCGCGTCCGGGGCTTGTCAGCACTGTGATGTCCAATCTGGGGCTTGAGCGCTATGTCACCGCCCGCGGATTGCAGCTGCATCGCACAGCGGTGGGTGACCGCCATGTCTTGGAGGCCATGCGCGAGCATGGGTTTAATTTGGGCGGCGAGCAATCAGGCCATATTATTTGTGCCGATTACACCACAACCGGAGATGGACTTGTGGCGGCCTTGCAGGTTCTGGACGCTGTCAAGCGCGCCAACAAGCCGGTGAGCGAAGTGTGCCATTGCTTTGAACCCGTTCCGCAATTGCTCAAAAATATGCGCGGCAAGCGCGCGCAATCGCTCGAGGATAAAAAGGTCATTGCCAGCATCAAGGCGGCGGAAGACCTTTTAAAAGGCACGGGACGGGTTCTGGTGCGCCCCTCAGGCACCGAGGCCATGATCCGTGTGATGGCCGAAGGCGATGATGCCGAGCGTGTCCATGAGGCGGTCGAAATGATTTGTGCGGCGCTTAATGCCAGCCATATCGTCGCAGCCTAAGCAAAGCCGCATCCGATCATGACGGGAGAGCAAGGTTCAAGCAGCCTCGCCATTTGAAACGCCTTTGCGGAGAGCAGTCTTTTTTGGATTGATCTTCATCAGTCCAGAAAAACAAGACATTTAAAAAACTTTTGAGCGATTAAAAAAGAAATATTCAAAAATAAAAATCCATTTTGGGAATAATAAAACAATAAATTGAAATATTTTTCAAATACAACTAAAAGTTGATAAATATAAAATTTAAATCAAATATTCATTTTTATTAAAAATATATTAAAAATAAACAACACCAATTGATTGAAAATCTAAATAATTTATGATAATTAGCAAAAAGTTGTAAATTTTTTGCTAATTACAGTTCATTATAGTCTTTCTGTTGTTTTTCATTATAAGAATGCGTTTTTGTAAAACATCCTGAAAATAGGATGTGCGTTTCATCACAATTTTATTTCAACTATCACATTGAGATGATTCTTAATGAAATTGACGCATTCTGATACAGACACTGTATCCCATCACCCCGATGTATCCCATCACCCTGATCGTGCGCGCCACGGCTTTGCCCAGCCTCTGGAAGGTCAGGCCATTGCCTTTGGCTGGCTTGTTTATAACAAAGAGCGGCAGGTCTGGAACCTGTTGAAAGCGACAGGGTCGGATCATGATGTATCGGGCGGTCTCACGCCGCTGCTCGGGCAGGTGTGGCAAGGCTCAAGCCTCCCTTGGGCTAATCATCGAGCTACAGTCCTGGAGTCCCTGCCGCCTGTGGGGCGGGCGTTTCACTTCGGGCGTCTGGGCTTTTATAAGCGCAGCGCGCAAGGGCTTAGGCAGGGGCAAGGACAGCGGCTTTCCTCCAACCCCTCTTTGAATGCAGGCACCGTCGGCGCAAGTTTGGGTTTGATGGTTTTGAGTACGACCGCTTTGGTCAATCCGGCCCTTGCCGGTAATCTTCTGCCCACCGGTGGCGTGGTCACGTCTGGTGCGGGCGCCATCAGCCAGACCCAAAATGGCGCGGGGCTGAAAATCACCCAATCCACCCAAGTGTTGGGTTTGAACTGGAACAGCTTTTCGATCGGGGCGGGCAATTCGGTTGTGTTCGAGCAACCCAATGCGGCCTCTGTCGCGATCAATAGAGTGATCGGCAATAGCCGCTCGGAACTGTTTGGCTCTCTCCAAGCCAATGGGCAGGTTTTCCTGCTCAACCCCAACGGGGTGTTGATTGCCCGTACGGCGCAGATTGACACAGGTGCCTTTGTGGCCGCTGCGGCTAGAGATGCGCAGCGCGATGCACGCGGCAATTGGACCTTGTCAGGCCTCAGTGATGCGGCGGTGATCAATCAGGGCTCGATCCGCGCCAACGGGCAGGGCGGTTTTGTCGTGCTGGCCGGCGCACAGGCTTCAAATGAAGGCGTGCTGTCCGCCTCCTCGGGCGTGGCTTTGGCAGCAGGGGAAACGGTGTCGCTGGCGCTTGATAACAACCAGATGCTCAGCGTCAAAGTCGATGGTGCCAAGCTCAAGGCGCTGGTGCAAAACAAAGGTCTCATTCTGGCCGATGGCGGGGCGGTTTATCTGACGGCTGCGGGGCGCGACACGCTGCTTGGTACGGTCGTCAATAATGAGGGGCTGATACAAGCCCGTGGTCTGAGTTCCAAACAAGGCCGCATTATTTTATCCGGCACCGGCGGGGATGTGCTCAACAGCGGCACTCTGGATGTGTCGGGCAAGGCCAAGGGAACCAAAGGCGGGCTTGTCGTGCTCAACGGCAATCGCGTAGCGACCACCGGCAGCAGCGTGATCGACGCCTCGGGCGATGCGGCGGGCGGACGTGTGATCATCGGGGGCGACCAGCTTGGCAAAGCCAGCGATGTCATGACGGTGACACTGGCGGATAACACCGTCATCGCCCCCAATGCCTTCATCAATATCGGCTCCACGAGCGGCGATGGCGGCTTTGTCGAAACCTCCGGTCATCAGCTGACCATGTTGGGCACGGTCAAGGGTGCGAGTGCGGGCAAGGCCGGTCAATGGCTCATCGACCCCAATAATGTCACCATCAGCACGGCAGCTGACGCCAATATCAGCGGTAATCCCTTTACGCCCAATGGTACAAGCAGTGGCAATGTCAATAACGGTTCCATTGAAACAGCACTCAACAGCGGCACCGATGTCACGATAACCACCAATGGTTCGGGGACGCAAACGGGCTGCATCACTTGGTCTTCGGGCAATATCAGCAAGACAGCAGGTGGAAATGCTACGCTGACATTGATAGCCAATGCTGGCATCAGTGTTTCGGATGTCAATATCACCTCCACCAGCAACAGGCTGAATCTCAATTTCTCGCCATCAGGCGATTATGGACTAATCCTTACCAATACAACCTTTGTGACCAATGGCGGCAATATCACCTCAAACGCCACAACGAATTTTAATGATACCTTTACATTAAATGGCAATAACACATGGTCACTCGGTGCAGGCAATGCCACGTTAAACAGCAATTATTCAGTAAATAATTATCAACATGGTTTAAATATAAATGGTAATTGGAGTATCACGACGAGTGGTTCTGTTGCCGTTAATGTTAGCCGTAGTTTTGGTTATGGCGTATATATGAATGGTAATATTATTTTAAACGGAGGATCGCTTAATATTAATTCTATAGTAAATTATGCGACAAACGCGATTTATTTTAATGCGGGCAATATCACAGCCAATGGCGGTATTGTAAGTTTAACCGGAACCAATTTTATCAATAATGCAGTATTTGTCTTTAATGGCAATTTAGCCACAAGCTATCTCAATGCCACCAATAATGGAACGATTAACATTTCTTCCAATGCTTATTATTCTGGCGGCGCAGGTGTTCCGTTTTCTAACGTAAACTTTACAATTTCAGCCAGTAATAATTCAACCGTCAATATCAATCCCACCGCCTATAATGGCGCCACAGCCTTAGACTATGATGGCAATAGGACAACAATCCAAATCAATGCCAACCTGACCAATAATTCCAAACTCAATATCAATGCTTTTGAAAATGCTGTTGGCAATGCGGTCGTTTTGAAAGCGTTGCCTAATATTACTATGGATGCCACATCCTCAACAATAATCAGTGGCAATTCGTCAGGCGGCTATGGTCTTTATTATACAGTGAATTCTCCAAGTTTCGCAAATATATCGGGAGGTACAACAACATTTTCTGGGACAGCAGGCAGTCTTTATGGCTTAAATTATTATGCCAATAATCCCCTCAATATCACATCCGGCAATGTCACTTTTTACGGTTATTCACCAAGCGTTAACGGTCTTTATATTAATAATTTAAGTGCTCTTAATGTAACCAATGCCAAATTGACCTTCTCGGGCAAAACCGATGGGCCTACATTTGCCAGTTATTATATCAACCAGTTGAATGTGACAGCTAATAATGCATCAATTCAATTTGTTGCTAATAATACATATACTGGCCAACATGCCGATACCTTTGCAACCGGCAATTTTTGGCCTGCCCCCTGAAAAGTGATCCTCCCTGATGTATGGTTATTAAACCGAAGGAGGACTTACGAATGAGCAAGAAGAGATATAAGCCAGAAGAAATTGTCGCCAAGTTGCGGCAGGCCGAAGTTTTAACGGCGCAAGGT
>CAIJVU010000013.1 GCA_903824185.1 uncultured Hyphomicrobiales bacterium | reverse complement strand
CCACACAAACTCGCAGCAGTTCGCGCGGTCGTGCCCGCAACAAAATGTTCAATCAATCGGTCTTGTTTATAAACGCTCAGACGGCTCTTGCGCATAGCACCCATAATAACCCCTTTTCAGAGTTATCTGGGACAGCCCCATTTCTAATTATTTAAACAATCGTTTTGGCTCATTATTTTCGAGTCTTTTTTGTGTCGCTAGCTCCGGAGTTATGTTTGCTTTTATAGGAATTTTTGATAACATTTATATTATATGTATTTGTTTAACATTTGGTGGCATATTTATAACTTCAGGTGGAGTTATCGGTGCAGGTCGACGCATCCTTGCAACTCCAAAAAAATATAGAGCAACCTTTGCATCCATTAGCAATGTAGCTGTAAACCTCGCAAGCATAATTTCACCGATACTGTCTGTTTTCATTGCAGAATACATCGGGATTAACAATGCTTATATATCATTTGGAGTTCTTACATTAATTGTTTCAAGTTCTTTTTTGGTCAGCCAAAACTACCGACGTTTATTTACTATTCCATTAGACAAAATTCATAACTTTTATGATATTGCTTACGGCCTTAAAAGCAAGGCCGCTTCATATAAACTATAATTCCTTATTAGTTTTATTTTCTAATATACTATATGATACATTGCGCAAAAAAGCCTCGATTTCGGGCAAAGTCCGCCGCACAATTTCATGCACGCCCCGCGCACTGGGATGCAAGGCATCGGGCAGCACCATGCCCTCAACCCCCGTCACCCCGTCCAGAAAAAACGGATAAAGCGGAATCTGATGGCTTTTGGCGAGATCCGTATAAACCTTATTGAAGCGTTCGGCATAATCGGGACCGGCATTCGACCACGACCGCATGCCAAACAGCATCACGGCGATTTTGCGGGCCTTTAATCTGCGGATCATCGCATCGAGATTGTCAAAGGTGATCTTGGGATCGGTGCCGCGCAACATGTCATTGGCACCAAGCTCCAGCAACACCACATCCGTGCCGTCTGGTACCGACCAATCGAGCCGCGCCAAGCCGCCGGTGGTGGTATCACCCGACACACCGGCATTGCTGATCTGCACAGACAGGCCGCGCTCTTGCAGCGCCTTTTGCAAAATATCGGGAAAGGCTTCGCCATTGGCCAGCAAATAGCCCGCCGTCAGACTATCGCCGAAGGCCACAATCCGCAGCGGTTGCGCCGCCCATCCAGCCCCTATCCCTAAGCTCATGACACCCCAAACGCCCAAAACCAGCCCGAGATATGTCCGAATAACGCCTTTGGTCTGAAAATTGTCACGATGACGCATTATTTAAACCTGATCAAACGGATGGGACGGACAAAGCGCGCAAAACCGTATAGGACAAAGCGGCTGGCAAAAATAGCCCGTCACGCCCGACAAAAGCAAGGATGAGAGACTTAAACCATGCTCACACACGCGCCGGATCAGGCCCTTTCCTTAAAATCCATCGATCTCAGTCTGGGGTCGGGCGCTGCCCGCGTGCATATTCTCAAAGACATCACGCTTGATATAGCCAAAGGAGAAGCCGTGGGGCTGGTGGGGCCGTCCGGCTCCGGCAAATCCACGCTGTTGATGTGTATGGCCGGACTGGAACGACCCGACCGCGGCACCATCACCATTTTGGGCGAACCCATTACCGGCATGAACGAGGACGCGCTGGCGCAGTTTCGCGGCCGTCATATCGGCGTGGTGTTTCAATCCTTCCATCTCATCCCCACCATGACCGCTTTGGAAAATATCGCCGTCCCGCTCGAATTGGCGGGCGAGGCACAGGCCTTTGAACGCGCCCGCCTGATGCTGGGCCGCGTGGGCCTCAAAGAGCGGGCGGATCACTATCCGGCGGAATTGTCGGGCGGTGAACAGCAACGCGTGGCACTGGCACGCGCCATCATCGCCGAGCCTGAAATTCTGGTGGCCGACGAGCCGACCGGCAATCTCGACGAGCAGACCGGTCAGGCGATCATCGATCTCTTGTTCAGCCTGCAACACGAGCATGGCACAACTTTGTTGCTGGTCACGCATGATCTCGAACTCGCCAAACGTTGCGACCGGATGATCCGCCTGCGCTCAGGCCATATCGACACAAGCAGTGATCAGCATCCGCATGAGACCGTGGCCTGACATGCAAAGCCCAACCCGCACGTCTTCCCCCTCCGCACCGCGCCCCTTTTTGTTATGGGCCTTGATGGCGCGCAATCTGCGTGGCGGCTTGAGCGGTTTTCGCGTTTTTATCGGCTGTGTCGCCTTGGGCGTGGCAGCGCTGACCGGCATTACTTTGCTCGCGCAAGCCTTGGGCGATGGTCTTGCGATTCATGGCCGCCGGATTTTGGGCGGTGACATCGCGATCAGCCGCATGCAGCGCCCCGCCACGGCGGAAGAGCTCGCCTTTTTCAAAAGCCTTGGCCAGATCAGCTCAACGCTCAATCTGCGTGCCATGATCCGCACCTCCACCGGCAAAGCGGGGCTTGCGGAAGTGAAGGCGGTGGATGACAGCTATCCCGCATTGGGCGCGGTTGTGCTCTCGCCCCCTTTGCCGCTCGCGCAAGCGCTTGCAGAACAAGACGGCCTGTTTGGCGCTGCCGCCGATCCCTTGCTGTTTGCAAGACTGGGATTGAAAACCGGTGACATTGTCGAAATCGGCACCAAGCGCATCCAGTTGCGCGTTGCCTTGGAACAAGAGCCCGACAAGCTCGCGGGCGGGTTAAGCTTGGGCCCGCGTCTGCTGCTCAGCCAAAGCGCGGTGCATGCCTTGGGTCTGGTGAGGCCCGACGCGGTCATCCGCTATACGTGGCGGCTGCAACTCAATGATGCCTCCGATGCGGCCTTGGAGGCCCTACCCGCCCAAATCAACCAGCGCTTTCCCAATGCATCCTTTGAAATGCGCACGCGTCGCAATGCCGCCCCGCAATTTGGTCGCAATCTGGAGCGCTTCGCGCAATTTCTCTCGCTTGTCGGGCTGACGGCTTTGGTGATTGGCGGCATTGGTGTGGCCAATGCCACCGCCCGCTTTATCGAGCGGCGGCGCGAACCCTTTGCCATCATGAAAGCCTTGGGCGCGTCCGGCACGCAAACCTTCACGCTGGCCTTGATGGAAGTCATGGTCATGGGCTTGATCGGCACGCTGATCGGTCTCGCTTTGGGCATGCTCATGCCTTGGGCTTTGACGCGCTTTGGTGCGGCTTGGTTGCCCGTTCCGCTGGAGGCTGAATTTCACCCCGCCCTCATCGGGCTGGGGCTTGCCTATGGCTTGTTGACGGTTTTGGCCTTTGCGCTTTTACCGCTTGGCCGCGCCCATGATGTGCCCGTGGCCGCTTTGTTTCGGGACGGGATTGTGGCCTTCAAACAATGGCCGCGCAAACGCTATATCGCCATGGCCCTTTTGGCCCTCTCGGCTTTAGGCGCCACCGCCATTGTCACAGCCTATGATCGTCACTTAGCGCTGTGGTCGGTGGTGGTGATTGCGGTGATTTTTCTGATCTTGCGCGGGATCGGTGCGGCCTTGATGGCACTCGCCAAACTCTGTCCGCGCCCGCGCGACACCATGTTGCGGCTGGCGCTCGCCAATATCCACAGGCCCGGTACCCTCACCCCCATTCTGGTTCTGTCGATTGGCTTGGGGATCACTTTGCTTGTGGCCATTTCGGCGATTGATGCCAGCCTGCGCCAGCAATTGCGCCAGTCGCTTCCCGAACGCGCCCCCAATTTCTTTTTCCTCGATATTCCGCGCGATGATCTGCCGCCTTTTCGTGATCTGTTGAAACAGCAGGCCCCTGACGCCAAATTGGTCGAAGTGCCGATGATGCGCGGCCGCGTCACAGCGCTCAACGGCACGCCCTCAGAACAGATCAAAGCGCGTGATGATCTGGCTTGGGTCTTGGAGGGGGATCGCGGCATCACCTTCGCCACCCATCCGCCCGAAGGCGCACAAATCGTTGAAGGCGCTTGGTGGCCGGACACTTATCAAGGCCCGCCGCTTTTGTCCTTTGATGCCGAGGTTGCCAGAGGCTTTCAATTGAAAATCGGCGACACCATCAGCGTCAATGTTTTGGGCCGCATCATCGAGGCACGCATTGCCAATTTCCGCCGCATTGAATGGCAATCGCTCGGCATCAATTTTGTGATGGTCTTTTCCCCCAACACGTTTGCAGGCGCGCCCTCAACCACGCTGGCCACCCTCACCAATCCGAAGGGCTCCACGCCCTTGCAGGAGGCCGATTTGTTATCAACCCTTGCCGAACGCTTTCCGGGCATCACCTCGGTGCGTGTCAAAGAGGCGCTTGAGGCGGTTGATGATCTCGTGGGCAAGTTGATCACCGCCATTCGCGGTGCCAGTCTGGTGACCCTCGTCTCAGCCATTCTGGTGCTGGCAGGCGCATTGGGGGCTGGCCAGCAGGCACGGCTTTATGACGCGGTGATATTGAAAACATTGGGCGCCACCCGCCCGCAGCTGATCCGCTCAGCCCTCATGGAATATGGCGTGATTGCCGGCTTTTCCGCCCTGTTCGGTCTTGTCGCGGGTTCGCTCATCGCCCAAGCCATTGTCACCAAGATCATGAAACTCAGCTATGCGGGGCTTGATCTCAACACATGTCTCACAGCCTTTGTCACGGCTGCCCTTGCGGCCCTGTTGGGATTGCTCGGCACATGGCAGGTCTTGGGTGAAAAACCCGCGCGACACCTCCGCGCGTTGTGAGGGACAATCTCACTCTCCCCTCCACGTCATTGCGACCGCGCGCGAAGCGGGCGGGAAGCAATCCAGAAAAAACAACGAGCTTTGACGCCGAGGGGCAACAGCATGGATGGCCACGCGGCTTATCGCCGCTCGCCATGACGCGGAATAAAGCGAGTGAGAACGATCACCGGTCTCATCAAATCATCGTGAGATGATTGGCAACCAATAAAACGCACCCCTCACTCCCCTCCGCATCATCGCGACCGCATGCCTCACTCTCCCACCGCGTCATTGCGACCGCATGCGAAGCAGGCGGGAAGCAATCCAGAAAAAACAACGCGCTTTGATGATGTGCCACAAGCGCATGGATG
>CAIJVU010000012.1 GCA_903824185.1 uncultured Hyphomicrobiales bacterium | reverse complement strand
GCATACGATCGGCAAAATTGGAAAGCCGAACAAGGGATAGCATCTCGTCCACGCGCTTTTTGACCGTTGTCCGATCTTGCCCCCTAACCCGCAGCGGAAAGGCCACGTTCTCGGCCACACTCAGATGCGGAAAAAGCGTGTAGCGTTGAAACACCATGCCAATGTTACGGCGATTGGGAGGCACCCCCAAAATCGAACGATCTTCGAGCAGAATATCGCCCGACGTGATCTCATCAAAGCCGGCAACCGCGTAAAGCGTGGTGCTCTTTCCCGAACCCGATGGGCCAAGAAACGTCAGAAATTCACCGCGTGGAATTTCAAGCGAGACGTCATCGACGGCGACGACTTCGCCATAGCTCTTTTTAAGGTTGCGGATACTCAAAAAAGAAGAGGTCATCGGTTTAAAACTTTCTGCAAACTAGCCGCTATTGTCATTAGCACCAGTGTCAGGATCACAAGAAGGCTTGAAGCAGCAGCAATCACCGGTGTCAGGTCTTGCCGTAAAGCGCCCCAAATGCGAACGGGCAAGGTCTGTAAAGTCGGGCTTGCCATGAAGATGGCAACCACAACCTCATCCCAAGACGCTAGAAAAGAAAACAGAGCCGCCGAGAGAAGACCAAGCCGGATAGATGGCAATGTAATCCGCCAAATTGCCTCCAAATGGCTCGCGCCGCACAAAATCGCTGCATCCTCTATCGCCTTGTCAAAACGCTCAAGAGAATTGGAAATCGCAATCACGGCGAACGGAAAGGCAAGAATTGTATGGGCAATGACAAAGCCCAACCATGTGCCGCTTAATCCAACGCGTAGAAACATGGCATAGAGCGCGACGGCTACGACAACGACGGGCATGACCATGGGCGTCATAAACAAAGCACGCAAAAAGCCGCGCCCTGCGAAGCGTCCGCGGATGAGCGCATAACTGGCGAAGAAGCCCAGAATGACCGACAGAACCGTCACCATCAAACCGAGCTTGAAACTAGTGAACGCCGCTTCAAACCAGCGCGGATCAGCAAACAGCTCGACATACCACCGCAACGTCCAGCCCGGAGGCGGAAAGATCATCCATTGCGATGAGCCGAATGACAGGAGAATAATAAAAATCACCGGCAACAGCAAAAACAGGCAGATAACGCCGGTGATGCCCAGCAGAACATATTTCAAACGACCGAGCTGGTTATAGTTGAGCAACATCAGCGTATGTCCGCATAGCCGCTGAAGAAGCGGACCTGAAACGCATAAAGCAGCATGGTGACGCTCAACAGCACGAAAGCGGCAGCACCACCCAGCCCCCAATTCAAAAGGGATTGCACCAGTTGGGCGATCATTTCAGCCAGCATCATGTTCGACGTGCCGCCAAGAAGCGCTGGTGTTACAAAATAGCCAAGCGACATCACGAAAACCATCAAGGCACCTGCAATCGCGCCAGTCATTGATAGGGGCAAGAGAACCCGCGTGAAGGCTTGCCATTTCCCCGCGCCACACAGCGCACTGGCCTGGAGAATGACAGGATCGATCGCACGCATGGTCGCATGCAAAGGCAAAATGATGAAAGGAAGCATGATGTAAACCATGCCTATGGTTACACCGATCAAATTGTTGATGAGCGGTAGCGGGCTCG
>CAIJVU010000011.1 GCA_903824185.1 uncultured Hyphomicrobiales bacterium | reverse complement strand
CCACACAAACTCGCAGCAGTTCGCGCGGTCGTGCCCGCAACAAAATGTTCAATCAATCGGTCTTGTTTATAAACGCTCAGACGGCTCTTGCGCATAGCACCCATAATAACCCCTTTTCAGAGTTATCTGGGACAGCCCCTACTTTTTAATTGTGCGGTTGAACGTCGCCATGAATGTAATCAGCATGAGATCTGTCCTTTGGGTTGTTACGCACTGCGCACCATATATTGCACCGCAGTATCAGGTCTTTTTGTGACATTTCGAAGAAAAATGACTAATTTTCTGCCCAAATAGAAGTCTTTATCCGCATGAATAATGGTCAGATGGCAATTTCTTGATAGTTTTGATGCAAAATGAAGCGAAATGGGGCAGAGATATTCGAATGAATCCGGCCTTTTGTGCTGCATTGCAGCAATCAAAGAATCGACAAGGCGGGATTGTTGATCCGTCGGTTTTTTTGATTTAAGAAAATTTTTATGGTGAGTTTGATCTTTTCGCATATTCGCAATTTGCGCACGGCATTTGTCGTGGCGATGGCCTATATTTTTGTGATTTCGGCGCTTATTTCCCCTCTCAAGAGTGTTTTCAGCCTGACTGATGGAGCGCTGGCTGGTGGAACAGTGCTTTGTTTGACCGAGGCCGATGGCCCCCATGAACCCTCTCAAAGACCAGCAACACAGCCACCCTAGTGATTGTTGTGTGGTCTGTGGCAGGCTTGATCTCGCGACCCCTGTGCTGGGAGCCGTGGTTGATATCATTGCCATTCCAGCCCGCCTGCCGAGCGAAACCATTCGCTTTGCTTTATTCCAGAGCCGCGCACCGCCCGACCTCGTCATCCGCGAAACGCTTGGCCAAGATCCCCCACGTCCTGCCTAATCAGGCTTTTGCCTGATCATACGTTTTTAGCCGTCGGCTCCCTCAAGGGTCTGACGCTCACTCTGTATGTTTCGCAGGATCAATCCCATGTTTACCAAGACCGAAAACTCATTGATGCTGGCCGTGTCCGGACTGGCTCTCTCCATCGCCATGGCAACGATACCGGTTGCCGCCCAGCAAAAGCCGCAAGCACCGAACGAAACGCTTCCCGATGTGGAAGTCAGCGCGCAATCGGCACCAAAGCCCGGTTCCGCCGCGGAGGCCGTGCAAACCCCTCCTCAGGTTGAAAAATACCAATTGCCTGTGACGTCAACAACCGTGACGGCCACAAAAATCCAAGACCAGATCAATGTAGTCGATACCGAAGACGCCATCAAATATGAACCGTCCTTGTTCGTCAGAAAACGCAATAACGGGGATACAAGCCCCGTTCTGGCGACACGCATTTGGGGAATTAATTCCAGTGCACGTACGTTGATTTATGGTGATGATGTCCTGCTCTCGTCCCTGATTGCCAATAACAACACCATTGGCTCACCGCGTTTTGGTGCGGTGTCTGCCGATGACATCAAGCGCATTGATTTTCTCTATGGCCCTTATTCGGCGGCCTATCCCGGCAATTCGATGGGCGGGGTGATGCTGATCACCACGCAGATGCCGGAAAAGGCCGTGGCCACTATCAAGCAAACAGAATCCTTCCAGCAATTCAAATGGTATGCATTAAAAGATATCTATGCGACCCATCAAACCAGCGGCGAGGTCGGCAACCGGTCCGAAGCCTTATCATGGTTGCTGTCAGCCAATTTTGCCGACAGCCACAGCCAGCCGTTGAGCTGGATTACGACGGCAAAAATGCCGTTTGGTGTCCCGCAGGTCGGCACCAATGGTAATCTCGCGAACGGGGTGTCAGGTTTATGGATTGAAAATAATAAATATGGCGCTCCTGTTGCCTCGGGCGCGACAGCAAATGCCCCCGCCAATGTGGCAGGGGCTGGTGGATTGCTGCACACACAAATGAGCACCATCAACTTAAAGACGGCGGTTGATATTACACCATGGCTGAAAGCCAGCTACACGCTGGGTTACTGGGGCAATAATGGCAAGTCGGAGGTCACAAGCTTTTTGCGTGATGCGAGCGGTAATCCAACTTTTGCAGGGGTCAATTTTTCATCCAGCAAATACACGATCGAGCAACAGCATGTGAGCAATACGCTGTCGTTGAAAACGGACACCAAAGGACAATTTGACTGGGAGATTGTGGCCAGCCGTTATGACATGTTGGAGGATAACCAGCGGACTCCTTATTCAATGACCGCCAATGGTTTGAATTTTTCAACCAATGGCAAAGCAGCCAGCTATGCAGGCACCAATTGGATGAACGGGGATGTGAAGGGCATCTGGCGGCCAACGGGGATCAATGGCCCGCATGAGGTGAGTTTTGGCCTGCATTCGGATCAATATGAATTAAAGAATCCGATTTATGCTCTTGCTGATTGGACCACCGGCAGTTCATCGCCAACTGTTTACAGCAAAAACCTAGGCCAAACCAATACAACAGGCCTATGGGTCCAAGATGCGTGGAAATTTGCGCCCGGTTTTAAATTGACATTGGGTGGACGTGAAGAATTCTGGAATGCATCCAATGGTGTGAATTTAACGACGGCGCAAAGTGGTGTCGGTGCTGTGACAAGCACAACAACCGTTTTGCAACCCGGACTGTCTGCAACCAAATTCTCGCCCAAAGCCTCGTTGAATTACGAGATCAATCGTGACTGGGATGTCACCGGATCGTTTGGTCAAGCCTATCGTTTCCCTACAGTGGCTGAGCTTTATCAAACCGGAACCAATGGCTCCACTATTGTTGTCGCCAATCCGAATTTGAAGCCTGAAAATGTTTTAAGCAGCGAATTGGTTCTTCAACGCAAATTCGAAGACGGTAAAATTCGGGCAACCATTTTCAATGAAGTCGTCAGCGATGCCCTGATCAGCCAATCCATCAATGTGGCAGATGTGACCAATACCATATCGACCCAATCATTCGTGACCAATATTGATCGTGTCCGCAATACGGGCATTGAATTGGCAGCTCAAAAAGACAATATCCTCTTTGAGGGCTTCCAACTGTCGGCCAGCATGACATGGGTCGATTCACGCATTGAATCGGATCCAAACTATGTCCGTAAAGCGCCAGTGCCCGCCTCTTTGACATCGGTGGTCGGCAAGAAAGTCCCCTATGTCCCCGAATGGCGTTCATCGCTTGTCGCAACCTACAAGCCCGATGATCACTGGTCGTTCTCGCTGGGTGGCCGCTATTACGGCAAAATGTATTCAACGCTTGAAAATATTGATCTCGCCAATAATACGATGGGGTCGTTCAATCCTTTTGTCGTGTTTGATACGCGTATCCAATATAAATTCGACGAGAAACATTCAATCGGGCTCGGCGTCGATAATATCGGCAATGAAAAATATACGCTCTATCATCCCTTCCCGGGACGAACCTTCATGCTGGATGGCAAAATCAAATTTTGATCAAGCCTTATGCTTGAGGTGCCGGTTTGTTGCTGGCACCTCCTTTTCCTTGTCAATTTTGGATCATCTCAATGGATATGATTACCCTCTCACCCTTGGCCTTGTTTGTTCATGCGGGGCTGGTTGGCAAAGCCGTTATGGCCATTTTGCTCATGGCTTCAATCTGGTGCTGGATTTTGATCGTCGAAGGCATCATGGCCTCGTTCAAGTTGCGCCGGTCTTTGACGAAAGCTGGTATGGGTGATGTGTCCGGACAATTGCAAACGCTCATTAACGCCGGTCAGCATGCCCTCACCATCCACATCGAGGGCGAAACGGTTGGCGAGAAACGTCAACGTCTTGTCGAGGCCATGGGGCGGGAAGGGCGCAAGCTTTTGTCTCTGGCTGATCAAGGCTTGCCGACACTGGCCGTGATTGCATCGATATCCCCCTTCATCGGTTTGCTCGGCACTGTGTGGGGGATCATGTCGAGTTTTGCCGATATTGCCGGATCAAAAGATACGAGCCTCGCCGTTGTGGCTCCCGGTATTGCCGAAGCCTTGGCGGCCACCGCCTATGGTCTGGCGGCCGCTATTCCGGCCTCTGTCGGCTATTCCAAACTAGGCGCGTCACTCGGACGCAGTGCCCATGATCTCAATGATGTCATTGATCATTTGGCAGTTATCCTGATGAGCCGGTCAACCGCTTCGAAGCAGGGTTCATTGTGATGGCTGGGCCGCTGCATCAAAGAGGGCGTTCGTCCAACACCTATCGCCCCATCACAGAGATCAATGTTACCCCCATGGTGGATGTGATGTTGGTCTTGCTCATCATTTTTATGGTCACCATGCCATTGATGGTGACAGGCATGAAGGTCAATCTACCCGACAGCACCAGCGCAAAACCGCTGGACCAAAAGGAGCCTATTACCATTACCGTGAGTAAAGAGGGGCAGTTGCTCATCGGGCAGGACGAGGTCACGCGCTTTGATTTGATCCCGACTTTGAAAACTTTGCTGGGGCCAGATCCTGATCGTGTCATCCGTTTGCGGGGCGATAAAGAGACATCCTTTGGTGCCATCGTTCAAGTGCTTGATGAGTTGTCGCTCAATGGTTTAACCCGCGTTGCCATTGTCACCGACAAGCGTGATCTCTCTGCGCCCAAAACCATAGGGCCTGCACCAAACAGCCAAGAGACAATGAAGCCGAAGCCATGATACTGCCACAGCCAAGTTCTGGTGACAGGCACGCAGCCGGCCCT
>CAIJVU010000010.1 GCA_903824185.1 uncultured Hyphomicrobiales bacterium | reverse complement strand
TTGCATCCAGAGAATTTCATATTATCAGAAATTATAGTTCGAATGTATCAATCTGCTATTTCACTATGTTAAACTATGCTTATTTGGGCTAAATTATCAAGCAAAGTCACTTGCTTATACAATCCTATCATAGATTTCAGAAAAATTGATGCATTTGATATATTACAAATATGCATTATTGAAGCCGTTATCAACAGTGTTACTGCCCATATTTTCTATATATGGTCACCATCAGTCCGTTTGCAATTTGATTTGAATTATTTTGCAGTGATGCTATTTGGTGATTTAACTGGTTCCTTTTTAATATTCATTATCGCTAACATAATGTTCTCTTTGCTAAAACGCAAACCATTCTTCCCTCGCAAGCACTACGACGACACGATGAACAACCAGTGATAAATGTCGCCCGCACAAAACACACAAACTGTGTTTTGTCTTAAGCTGCAACTTTAAGCATAAGGTTTTTCTACAAGTCAGCTGTATGGAGAATTGATACGGTGAACATAAAGTCCAAACTGATTGTGTCAGGCTTGCTGCTGACAATCTGTGCCAGCACAGCAAAAGCCGATATCAGCGAGAGTATGTGCGAGAGTTATATGGCAGTAGTTTCACAAGCTGTGCACTTGCGTGAAAGCTCTGTGCCCATCGCCACTGCCCGCTCAATGGCAGACAGCGCACTGAACCTGAACCCACAACTGTGGCGGTTCACCATCAAAGCCATCAATACGGCTTACAGTGAGCCAGAACGCATCAAAACAATGCTGCGTGATGGCAGTTTGGTGCAGTTGTGCGCGAAGGAAGTAAGAGGTTTTTGAGCTGATTTGACGCTAAGCAGTAGCAAAATGTCCACATTTGCAGAGTAGCAAGGGTAAAAACCTTGCTACTGATTTTTCCGTAGCGTTCGTAAAGCGTTGTAAAATAAGGGAAAAATGGTGCTGCCACGGAGGATTGAACTCCGGACCTCTCCCTTACCAATAAACGGACAATGATATTTTGCCCAGTATTTTACTTGATTATGTTCAGTAGCAAGTTTTTGAGTAGTAAGGTTTTAGCTGCATTACACAGCCAAAAACTGATATCAAATCAATTCCTTATGTGTTTTATCAGTGTATCAAACTTTTTGTAAACCTCCCATCTGCAAATGCCGTTTTGACACAGTGACATTTGGCTCAGCATAATTTGTTAGACTGCATTATGCAGCATAAGCATTTTTGCTCATTGCGGCAGATAGGTTGGCATATTGCGCTAAACACAGAATGTGTGGTTAGCTGTTTTACATATGAGATTTGGGGGAAGGTTATTCAAAATGCATCAAAGCTATAGGTACTCTGCAATTATGATTTTTGCGGCAATTCTTAGCGGCTGCGCAAAAAGCGAAATGACACGAACATCTGCAAATTCATTTATGATTGACGCTTCTGCTGCACCAATTTGTGGCAGCACAGGTGCAGCTCGCGTAGCATCAAAATCCGCTGCTGTTGCTACCCTTCGTTCTGGCTTTGACAGATACATTATTACTGGCTCGCAAGCACAAAACAATGTTACTGCAACACAAATGCCTGGCACCGTTTACACTAGTGGTACATATGGTGGTGGAAATTATAATGCCCGCTCAACCTACGTGCCTGGTGGCACTATGTATAGTGGAACACACGATAAATCACTTGTTGTGATAATGTTCAAAAAGGGACAACCAGGTTGGGCACAAGCTGTTGATGCAAAAGAGAAACTAGGTCCACAGTGGGAAGAGCTAGTTAAAAGCGGCATTCGTACTTGCGGTTAAAAAAAGCCAACCACACCATTACAGTGTGGTTGGATAACCTGATAATTCAATTGCGTTTCAAGCTCAGCTTGCCTGTGTGTTTGATGCGTTTAGCAAAGGGATTGTCAGCTGCAATTGTGGCAAGCTGTGCGTCCAATTCACCCGCCAGTGTGGCTGTGATGAGCTGAGTGATGACATTTGGCAGCGCAGACATGTCGCCCACTTGTATGGCATTCATACCCTTGCTGAACTCCACTAGCCGTCTGCCATATCTCACTGTCATAAGCACAGAGCCAGCAGCGTCTTTGCTGAACCACTGACGCATACGCACAGCTCGTTGCACCCTTTGCGGTTCGCCATCTGCATCAGCGATGGTAGTCCAACGCATACGCATATACTTGTTGCCACCCAATGCGCTTTCAGCCAATCGCAGCTGCTCTTGCAGTTTGACAATCAGCTTTTGGCGACGCTGTGACTCTGCAGTGAAACTGATGACGGGTTTCTGCGTCAATTTAAGCGTTTGTAACACACTCATAGCTGCCTCCTTTTGTTGCGCTATGTGTGTATTGTGAAGCCGTCTGTGTGAATGTCGGCAAAAAACAGAATGACAAATGCCAAAAATGTGAAACAATCTCAGAATTGAGCAGTGTTAGTGCTGTAGCGTGTGGGTGCGTAAATGAAAATCAAAGCGTTAGCCATCTGCTTCGCAATCTCTGTGTGTTGGATTTGCACAGACACAACTGCAATTGCAAAGAGCTGTGACTACAGTTGGCAGACTGCCAAAAATGGCAGCGCATGTGGTGCTCGTGCAAAATCAGCGAGAAAGAGCAGCAGCTATGCGTGGTAAGGCACTTGTTTTCAGCGCACTGCTATTGGCATTAGACATCAGCTCAACAAGTGCACAGTCGCTACTTGATGAAAAAATAAAATGTCAAAAATTAGGTCAAATTATTTTTGATGAGCAAATTCAATTAGAGAGTGAATATGTAACATTTAGAACTAACTTTGATAGAAAAAATCAAAATTGTTATGTTTTGATAGATAAAACGCCTTCAAATATGTCTCAAAAAAAATTATGGCGTATTAGTAACCTATACGACGGAGCAACAAAAGAAATTCTAGCTAATACATTTTACGAAAGAGATGAAAATTGGATTGAAAGGATGACGAGTTGGTATGTTGATGGTAAATATAGTATTAGCCAAAATGGATTTGATGCTGCAGAAAAATACATTGCTGATAAAATGAAGACTGAGCGTTAGCATGATGAAAACAGTGCGCTTATTATCAGCATTATTTGTCTTTAGCGCACTATCAGTTCAAACCTCGTCAGCATTTGACAACACAGAAATCAGCACTGCCAAGCGCAAGATGATTGCAGAAAGCATCAGCAGCTACAGCGGCAATTGTGCATGTCCCTACAATTCAGCTGTGAATGGCAGCAGCTGCGGCAAACGCAGCGCATACAGCAAGCCTGGTGGTGCAGCACCGCTTTGTTATGAAACTGACATCACAGACGCACAAGCTGCAGAATGGCTGCGAAGGAATAAACGCTAAACACATATTGTGTGGATAGGAGCATGTTATGAAAGAACCTAAATTATCAATGCCAACCACATACACTGACGAAATGACAAAAAATGAACTGCGTAAGGAACTAGCTACAATAAAAAGTGAATTTAATACAGCAGAAACAGACTATACAAAAGCAGCTGAAAAGCAGTATTTGCAATATGCTCGTTGGTATTTGCATTGGCGCAAATTATCAGATAGCCACAGCGATTTTCTCAAAGAAGAATATGACGCAAATAATTTAAGTAGCTTGAGAAAATCCGACAATGTGGAATTTCGTCGCTTTGTAAGCTACAGTTTGGGCATACCAGCTGTATCCAATACTGACACGAACAAAATAACTCACTACACATATTTGCTGCAAGGGTTGCACAGAGAGATTTCCAACAACAAAGAAAAGTATGCAACCAAAGCAATTGATAAGATTGTGGAGCTGCTAACTAAGGCAGGTGGCAAACATCAATTTATAGAAAATGAAAAGGCAGTTCAGCAAGCAGAGGGCTCTGGTGTTTCACTTACACCACAACAGTTAAATGCGGCGCAGAAAAAGGCAAAAAAACTTGCAGCTGCTGCCAAGCAGATAGCACAAGCCAATCTGCAAAATCTCAAGTCATCTGCCGTTCATTCCAAATCACACATAGAAGTTCAATCTGCTGTGGAAACAGATGAAGATGAATTGGTTGTTTTTGTGGGAAAGAGAAAAAAGAAAGGTGGCTTCAGTGTTTTGGCTACCACCAATGACGCAGATATAATCAATCAGATATTGAGTGACAGCATCACCCACAATTTCCCTTCACTGCCATTGGTTTTGCGGCAGCTTGCAGAATTGTTCATTATTCAACATTACCCCAATCACGCTAAGCCAAGCGGACTGGCGCAACAGCATCAACTGCGCAACAAAATACTGTTGGAACAAAGCAATCTAACAACAGCATACATGCAAGATTTTGATGATGCAGTTGATGAAAGAGTGCAGCTTGCATCCCCTCCGCGTTTACTTTTTAGAGCAGCAGACAACGAGATTATATTGAGCAACACAAGAACAAAGGTTGGCTTGTTCATCTCATGCAAACCCAAACATATTTTTTATGCAGATAATGCAGATTTGTTTCTCAAAACTGAAAGCAGATTGAAGTTTGATGAGTGGTTTGACACTTATGCCCTACAGCAAATTAGCGCAGAACCCAATGACACACTGAGAAAAGTAGACAACCAAAAGCATCAATATGTTTTGGATTTGCACAATGCTGTTACAGATGAAAAAAATACATTCTATTTTTATGACAAGGACTTATATCCAAGCAACGATATGGTGAAAAGCCAATCATATTTCCAACATGCTGCATACGAGCCTGTGTGGCGCATGAGAGCAGATTTTGCATGGATTAAAAGTTTAACACAAAAACATTTTGACAAATGGTTTGATGAAAATGGATATTTCAAGCAGATAAAGCGTGACACCAACAAAACACATGTTCTGTGTTTATCAGAGCATCTGTTTGAAATTCATTTTAAGTTTGATAACAGAGGTATTGGAGCTGTCTGCTACTTTGATGCAGATATTAAAATTGCATGGGACAAAGCTGACACCCAAGCAAACTACATAGAGATGGAATTCAAATCTAAAGATTTGGCAACGGCTCTGTATAACATGAGCTTACTGCCAATAATTGGTGATGTGATTATAAGCGGCAATAAACATGCACTTGTTATTGAATACAAGACTAAGATGGGCAGCTATACCTTAGCTGTGCCAGTTGTTGAAGAATATCTGGCAAATACAAACAATAAAATTCACTCCTTGTTTGTGACGGTGTGATTATGGCTGAAAACCTCAACACTGAAGCTGACAAATATGCGCTGTATTTTCCCAGCATCCAATTAGCATCTGCAGAGAGCATTGTGGATGCTGATATTATGAGGGATGGACAAGCACCAAAAAAGCTGCGTGGCACAGATTTCAATTATCTCAACCCCAAAAATCCACATTGGCATTACAAATACTGCCTTGCAACTGCAGAAGAATACAAAGGCAAAGATGGCAACGCCGTCAGTGATAGGGACGCTGCATCAATCGTTATGGGTGACAGTGGTGGTTATCAAATTGGCACGGGTGATTTTGGTGATACCGCTAAGTGGCTGCAGTATCAGAATGAACCCGAAACCATAATGGCTTTGTGGCGCAGCAGTTACATACGAGAAGAAGTTCTGCGTTGGCAGCAAGCACAATGCGATATCGCTATGACGATGGATATGCCTTTGTGGGCAATGCAAGATTGGGCTAAAAAAAGCCCTTTCCACAAGCTAACAAGACAGCAATTGACAGAGCTCACTGTGGAGAATTTGCAATATATCAGCGCAACAAGAAGGGTTGGTAGCTGCAAGCTGTTGAATGTGCTGCAAGGCGACAACGATGATGATGAGGATTATTGGTATAACGCTGTAAGGCATTATGGATTTGAAGGTTGGGCATTTGCGGGTGGTGTGGGCAGAAGAGGTGGCATCAGAAACAGCGTAAGAATGTTTCTGCGCTTGGCAGAAGATGGATTGCTAAATCCCCCATATAATTGGGTGCACATGTTGGGTTTGAGCATAATGACTTGGTGCCCCATCCTCACCCAAATCCAAATGTGTGTGAGAGAAAAATACAACAGCAATTTCACTATCAGTTTTGACAGCAGTGGCGCTTACCAACAAGCTGGCAAATTCAATGAATATTTTGTTGGCAACACATTTGGTGCTAATTTGAAAGAAGAATGGACTATGCCACCAACATATTTCCCCTCATATTATACAGTGGCAAATGAACTCGTTCCGTTGCCGTTGAACAAAAATCATATGCAATATGAGTTTCAAGCAATGACAAGTCCCATTGCAAAAAAGCTGACACTGCAAGATTTGTGTGTGAACAAGAGCGCATATGCCAAGCGTATTGTTGACGATTTTAGCGCAGAAGTGCTGATAAATCACAATGTATACACTTACGCCAAAAGCACCGTTGCTGCTAATCAAGCTGTGTTTGTCACACGCACAGCACCCGACAAAATGCTTGCAGCTACAGATGTGATTGTGGAACTGTTCAACACTGCTGATTGGCGCACACTATTGGAAGAAAAGACAAAGATTTTGGAAGCGGCAGCGAGGGCGTGATGAAAACATATAATGTGTGTTTTATAATCAAATTCTTATTTTGTTTATTAGCTTTTACATCAATTCATTTTTTCAATTTTTCACATGTTTATGCTCAAACTCTCAATTCTAACAATCAATTTTCACTGATATGCAAAACTATAGTGACAGCAAATGTAGGAAATAAAGGGCAAATATATGAAACATTATATAATTTCAATTTATCTCCACCAACTGTGTATCTAAATGATTTGAATGTATCTTATCCAGTAAAATATAGCGAAAATTATATTGAAATTCTCGGCGGTAATCATGCTTTAATAAGTCGCTTGACGGGAACTTATCAAGCTGATGGAATGCAAGGTAGTTGTGAAATAGCTTCTGATAAAAAATTATTTTAACAATAGTTATAGAAACTCAACAGCTGCCCTCAACTGCTCATCATTCACACTGATATAGCGACTTGTGACGCTGACATCTGAGTGGCGTGCAAGTGTGCTGATTACTTTAATTGATATGGCGCGGTTGGCAAGGTTTGTGATGAAGGTGCGCCTGCCGCTGTGACTTGTAGCTGCTGTCAAACCCGCTTCAGCAAATGTCCTACACAACAGCTGCGTCATCGTATTGGCTGACAATCTGCCGCCTCTGCGCTGGCTGGGGAAAAGCGGATAGTCACATGTTCTGTGTTTAGTGCTCTTGTCCAAATACAGCTGTATGTGTCGCTGCACAGCAGTGCTGACAAAAACCCTTGCATGTTGGCTGCCTTTTGTCTGTTTGGGTTTCAGCACAAATTCAGCAACTGCTTTACCACTTGTATCTCTTACATCGCTGACATTCAGTGCAGCTAGCTCACATGCGCGGAGCCCACACCCAAAGCTCAAGTGCAGTATCAGCACATCTCTTGCAGACAGCTTGTGTGCCGCAGCTGCTGCTAGTGCTCGCTTAAATTCCTTGTCCGTTAGCGTTCTTGCTTGCTTCATAATTTCAGCTCACTTGTAATATTCTGCCGTTATCAGCAGTGTAATATGACGAGTGATGAAAGCGATGGAAAACAGAACTGAAGTTAGTGATTGATAATGCTGACTATTTCAGCCACCTATAATGTATTGTGGGGAACATTATGGGTTGACTTAGCTTGTGATGCACATAGGATTTACTACAAGCATTCATGCTATAATCAGAAGTCTGAGCTTATTTCAGCAGCTGATTGACTACAGCAATCACATCAACTCATATTCTTTAAGTTTGATTTTCTCAGCTATTGTCTTGTTGATGAATTGGATGCCTTGCGTGATGTTTGTGATTTTGCTGCTGTCATTTTCTGCTTGTATGCGCTTTTTCAGCCGTGCAGCCAAAAAGGCTAAACTGCCAAGTTGGATGCCATATCCCTTGTTGTGCATACATGCGTAATAGCTGTCATTCTTACCGCACATGCGGCTGATGTCAGCTTTTGTGGTGATGACACCCAACTGCTTTAGCTCTGTATAAAGGCGTCTGTCCAATTCCAATTTTGCGAGGGTGAGTGCGTTGTGTTCTTTCATATGCATATTTAGCAAATAGATGAGAACACAACGCAATTTTGGTTCAGTTCAAATCATAATTGGCTGCAAGTAGCGAAGGTGAATTTTGGTTGTGCTTGATACGGCAAGCACGAACATCCAATTGCCATGTATGATAAAAATCAAATTCCTTGTCATCAACTGCTAGCAAGATTTGTTGCGTGACAAAATCATAATAGCTGAAACCTTCAATGATGACTTTTTCACCGCTGAGATTGATTTTTTTAATCCAACTTACAAGCATCTGTTCTGAATTGATATTTTGACTGTTCATATTTTCACGCATCACATCAAATACCTCATATTGTATTGGTGTCCGCAATGAATTTGCCCACTGTGCATATGGCACAAAATCAAGCAGATATTTGATGTTAGGTGCCACCACATCAGCAGTGGCATTGAACACCGCTGTGTAATATTTGCTTGGTGCGTATGTGCCTCCAAACTTCTTGTTTTCATATAGGCGAACTGCCACAAGTGCCGCTGCTTGGTTTGTCTGAGTTGCTTGCGTTGCAGCAGTGGCAGTTGCATCTGTTTCTGTCATTTGTTGATAAGTCATTTTCTTTCCCTTTTTGTTTTTTTTGAGTTGCTTTGTCACTTATGAGGAAAAAGAGTAGTTGCTCGTCACATGTCACATGTGTCTTGTCACAAGTCATCTGTCTGTCATTTGTCTGAGTTGCTTGTCTGTTGCTCAGAACTAACCTTAAATCGCAACCCATATAGCAACCCATTGCAACTAGTAACATGTAACTTGTAACTCCTTTTTTCTCAATTACTCACAAGGAACTCATAAGCAACTCGTGTTTATTTATACATTTGCGGAATAAAGTGGAATTTTCTGGTTCTTACTACTTGATAAATAAATATGTGATAGGAAGAATTTGGTATGAAATGCAGTGAAATAGACGAGGCTTTTGCCCCATTCAGCCCAACAGCTGTTAAACCCAATGCGGCAAACAAACAGCAGCAAGCTGCAGCCAAGCCATTGCCTAGTGCTGTTGTTGATGCAGCTGAAGCAAAAGCCAAAGCAGAAAAATTGCGTAAGATGGCTGCTATTATGCAAGCTAAGCGATTGAAGGCAGCTAGAACGCAATTGACTGCAGATGATTTAGCGATGGCGTTCAGTCTAGCCAATCGCTAACCACACAATGTATGTTTAGTGGCTTATGCTACAAGTTTCAGTCTAATGTTTTGTCACAAAAAAATGCCCCCTTTGCGAGGGACAAAGGAGGCTCAGAAGTTTCTTAAAGGTTGTAGACGATTTATTTCAACACATTGGCAGTCTTCACGCAACAATTATTTGCTATTATTATTTTTAACATTTTATCCATAAAAAATGCCCCCTTTGTCGGGGGACAAAGGAGGCATCTAACAGGAAGGGACTTCACACATATACAATGCTGTAATTCCCACGCTTTAGCAACATCTTTTTTATGTCTGTGTTTGTTGCAGTAACACAAGCCCTCAGCCATACGCCAACTGCTAACCACACAATCTGTGTTTAGTGGCTTATGCTACAAGTTTAAGTCTAAGGTTTTTCAGCGTGTGCAGCAGCAGCTTTCAATTTGGCTTTGCGCTCAGCGTGAAAGCGTTCCACAGCATCATAGGTTTCAAATATGTGCTTGCCCATTTCCAATGCGCTGTTGATGTGTGTGCCATAAAATCTGTCTATCATCGCCGTGCTTGTGCGAGCGTTTGAGGCAATCAGCTGATTGGGGATGCCCAAACGCAGAGCTGTGACGATGGCTGTGTGGCGCAAGCTGTATAAGGTTCGCTCTTTGCCATGCTTGTCCGTCTTCAGCCCTGTGATGTGCAGTATGGCAGTGAACTGTCTTGCTAGCTCTTTGAGTGCATAGTCTCTGTTCAGTATGTGGGGCATAAACACATAATCTGTGTCTGCACCAAAACCCGCTGCCTTCCTACGCTCAGTAATCAGCGTGTAGTGTCTGTGTGCGTGTGGGGTGCTAGCCATATAATTTTTGTGGCGTTTGGTGGTGCCATGCCGCAGCTCCAACAATTTCATATCGTCTTTTTGCACCACATATATGTCGCCGTGCTTGAGCTGTTTGATGTCAGTGGGGCGTATGAAGGTGTTACGCATAAACAAGATGAGCTCTTTGCACTCAGCCGTTATGGTGATTTTGCGGTAAGGTTTGCCGCTTGCACTGACAAAATGATAAGGTTTGTTCAGTTGCTTGTTGGCTGCTTGCCAAAGTTGGCGATATTCATCTGTGTCAAAGTAGCCGCGTGGGTTGTCATCTTGTCTGATGCGAGGCATCTGCGGCACACTATTGATGTAATGCTTTTTCACAGCTTCTTGTAAAATCTTGCTGATAATGTCCACATAGTTCTTCTGCGTGGCTTTAGCCAAACCCTTCTGCGCCAAATGCATCTTAAATGCCTCCAACGCTTCTGCATCAATGTCCTTTAGCTTGTATTGGCTGAAGAAGGGCTTGATATGGCTGTTGAACACATAGGTTTCAGTCTTTACCTTGTGTTTGCTCAGCTCACCATTGGCAATCAGCTGTGTTTGTTTTTCAAACAAGCTGTTGGCACAAATCTGCAGCGTGTCTTTGTGGCTTACACGGCGTGTGCCAATGTCATCATCATGCATGTTCTGCAGCATTGCAGCATATAACAGAGCCGCTTTGCGCTTGGCTTTGGTTTCATCTGTTTGTTGTGTGCTGCGTTTCAAATACCTACCTTGCAGATGCACACGGAATTGCCAAAACTGACTTGCAGCACATTTGAATATCACTGCAGATTTGGGCAGCGATGTGATGTGCTTGATGGTGTTGGGAATGGGTGTGGTGCGAAAGCGCCCACTGCTGTTTGCTCTCTGCTTTGCTAGTGCAAGCGTGGCTTTTTTTTCTGTGAGTGAACGCACTTTTGGCATAACAAAACCCAAACACATAAGGTGTAATTAGGGCTGATTATGCAGCTGCTGTCCACCTTTTGCGATGGGGTTTAGCTGCTTTAATAAGCTAAAAACCTAGTTTTGCAGAGTAGCAAGGGTAAAAACCTTGCTACTGATTTTAATCTGGATTTGCTAACTTGTTGTAAAATAAGGGAAAAATGGTGCTACCGCCGAGTCTCGAACTCGGGACCTCTCCCTTACCAAGGGAGTGCTCTACCACTGAGCTACGGCAGCGAAGACTTGGTATGGACCCCTTTGGGGGGCTGCGCTCAAGTCCCTGATGATCAGGATCGGGGAAGGGTTTGTTGTCAACCAACCCCCTGAAACGGCGCGGACAGTGCCACAAGCCTTCCCAGAGTGCAAGTTCACCCGTGCATTTTTTCGAGATTGTTGCCTTGATTGTTCAAACAGCGGTTAAAAGGGTTAAAACGCCTGCAAAAAGCCTCGTTTGAAGCCAAAAAATGGCCCGTTGAGCCCATTTGGACTGTACGGAGCCGGTTTATTGCGGGCTGTTTGAGGGTGCTTTGCGGGATTTTGCCCAAGCCCGCGTCAGCACATAAAAGGCGGGGGTGAAAATCAGGCCGAAAACCGTGACGCCGATCATGCCCGAAAACACCGCGGTGCCCAGCGACTGCCGCAATTCGGCCCCCGCCCCCGTGCCCCAGACCATGGGCGTCACGCCCAGAATAAAGGCCAGCGAGGTCATGATGATGGGGCGCAGGCGCAAGCGGGCGGCCACTTGGGCGGCCTCGTTGCGGTCATGGCCCTCATCCTCCAGCTGTTTGGCAAATTCAACAATCAGAATGGCGTTTTTGGCCGCAAGGCCGATCAGCACGATAAAGCCGACTTGGGTCAGGATATTATTGTCGAGCCCGCGCAGCACCACGCCGGTGATCGAGGCGATCAGGCACATCGGCACAATCAAAATCACAGCCAGCGGCAAGGTCAGGCTCTCAAATTGCGCGGCCAGCACCAGAAAGACGAAGACGACGGCCAGCAAAAAGGCTAAGGCCGCCGTATTGCCAGCGCGTTGTTGCTGATAGGCCAGCCCCGTCCATTCGGTGGCAAAGCCCTCGGGCAAGATCTCGTCGGCCATTTTCTGCATAATGGCCATGGCCTCGCCCTGACTGACGCCCGGAATGGCCGACCCGTCGAGTTCAGCCGCCGGATAGAGGTTGTAGCGCGGCACCCGATAGGGGCCAGACACATCGGCCATGGTGGTAAAGGAGCCCAGCGGCACCGTATCGCCCGTGGCATTGCGCACGCGGATCGACAAAACGTCTTTGGGTTCGAGACGCGCCTTTTCCGTGGCCTGCGCGGTGACGCGATAGGTGCGGCCGAACAGATTAAAGTCATTGACATAGGACGAGCCGAGATAAGTTTGCAAAGCGGCAAACACATCACTGACATTGATGCCAAGCAATTGCGCTTTTTCACGGTCGATATCAAGATAGAGCTGCGGGGTCTGGGTTTCGAAAATCGAAAACACCTGTTGCACGCCCGCTGTCTGCATGGCCTTGAACATCATGCTGCGCGCGGCATTTTGCAAGGCCGCCGGACCCAAGCCGCCGCGATCCTCGATCATCATGCGGAAGCCACCGGCATTGCCGATGCCCGAAACAGACGGCGGCATCACCACAAAGACCATGGCTTCTTGAATGGAGGCCAGCCGCATGAACAATTCACGCTGGATCATCGGCGCGGTTTGTTCGGGATGGCCTGCACGCTTCTCGAAACTATCGAGCACAATAAAGGCCGCACCGGCATTGGGGGCATTGGTAAAGGTGGCACCCGAGAAGCCGACAATATTGGCGGCACCGGCAATGCCGGGAATTTGCAGGGCCGTATCCACCACCCGTCTCTGCACGGCATCGGTGCGGGCCAGCGACGCGCCCGGGGGCAATTGCGCGACAACAATCAGATAGCCGCGATCAACTTGCGGAATGAAACCGAGCGGTGCCTTGCGAAACTCGTTCATGCCAAAGCCGATAATGGCACCATAGGCCACCAGCATGAGGACGGCATAACGGATGACGCGGGCGGCCAGCCAGTCATAGCGTTGCGCGAGATCATCAAAGCCGGCATTGAAGGCTTTGAAAAAAGACGACAGCGGATGCGTCCACCATTTCGGGTCAGCGGGGGCCTCCTGATGGGGTTTGAGCAACAAGGCGCATAAAGCAGGCGACAAGGTCAGCGAGACGATCAGCGAGAACACGGTGGCACCCGCAATGGTCAAAGCAAATTGCCGATAGAACTGGCCGGAAATACCGGTGATGAAAGAGGAGGGCACAAAGACCGCGCACAACACCAATGAAATGGCGACAAGGGCCGCGCCGACCTCTTCCATGCTGCGGACGGAGGCCTCGTAAGGCGACAAGCCCTTGGCAATATTGCGCTCGACATTTTCAACCACGACAATGGCATCATCGACCACAATGCCGACAGCCAGCACCAAGCCGAACAGCGACAGATTGTTGAGCGAAAAGCCAAACAGCGCCATCAGAAAAAACGCACCGATCAGCGAGACGGGAATAGCGACCAGCGGAATGATCGCCGCACGCCAGCGCTGCAAAAACAAAATCACCACAAACACCACCAGAATGATGGCTTCGAAAATGGTGTTTTTCACGGCATCCACCGATTGCTCGATGAAGACGGTGGGGTCATAGACAATGCGATATTCAAGACCGGTCGGAAATTTTTTCGAAATCTGATCCATGGTCTGGCGGATCATTTTGGCCGTTGCCAGCGCATTGGATCCGGGACGCTGGAACACCGCCAAGGCCACCGCCGGATCAAGGTTCAGATAGGAGTTCGACGAATAATCCTGTGCGGCGAGCTCTAACCGCGCAATGTCTTTCATGCGCACAAGGGCGGTGGGTGTTTGCTTGATGACAATATTGGAAAATTGCTGCGGATCGGCCAGCCGCCCCAAGGTCTGGACGGAAATCTGGAAGGCACCGGATACCTCGACCGGCGGCTGGTTCAACACGCCCGAGGCCACCTGAATATTCTGGGCCTGCAAGGCCATGATGACATCGCCCGATGTCATGCCAAGTGATTGCAAACGGTCGGGATCAAGCCAGACGCGCATGGCATAATCGCGGCTCCCGAAAGCCGTGATCGAGCCGATGCCGTCTACACGGGTCAGCGTGTCAATGATTTCCAGACTGGCATAATTGGAAATGAACAAATCATCGCGGGATTTGTCGGGTGATAGAATATGCACCACCATCATCAAATCCGGCGAACTCTTGGTGACGGTCACGCCGATATTGCGCACATCGGCGGGCAGGCGCGGCTGCGCAATCGCCACACGGTTCTGGATCTGCACCTGTGCGGTGTCGAGATTGGTGCCGATATCAAAGGTCACCTGAATCGAAAAACGTCCGTCGCCGCTGGAATTGGACGAGACATAGAGCATGTTCTCAACGCCGTTGATCTGCTGCTCGATGGGGGCCACAACGGTTGCGGCCACCACTTCGGCACTCGCACCCGGATATTGTCCCGACACATTGATGATGGGCGGTGCGATTTCCGGATATTGCGCGATGGGCAGGCGGGTAAAGGCCACACCGCCCAAGATCATGATGACGATCGAGATGACCGCGGAAAAAATGGGCCGGTCAATAAAGAAGCGGGACAGGTTCATGATGTGTTATCCGGTCACTGGGCTTTGGCAGGGGGGACGGCTGCGGCATCGCGCGGTGCCACTTTCATGCCCGGACGCGCCCGTACCAGACCATTGACGATGACGCGGTCCTCCGCCGCAAGGCCTTTGCGAATGACACGCAAGCCGTTGACTAAAGCGCCCAGCTCGACATATTTCGGCACGACCGTGTTGTCGGCATTGACCGTCATCACCACTTTGCGCACCTGCTCGGAACCGATGGCCTCATCCGGCACCAAGAGAGCGGTATAGGGTTTGGATGCCGGAATTTTAATGCGGGCAAACATGCCCGGTGTGAAGACATCATCGCTATTGGCAAAAGCCGCGCGTATACGCATCGTACCGGTGGAACGGTCAATCACATTGTCGATGAAATCGATATGCCCTTGATGGGTAAAGCTCGCCTCATCGATCAGTTTCAAAGATACGGCGAGATCGCTGGCAACGGCTGTGGCCTGATCAAGCGGCGCGCCCATCAAACGCTTGTAGCGCAAATAGGCGCTTTCATCGAGGGTGAATTCAAAATGGATCGGGTCTTGGGTGACAATGGTGGCAAGCAGGCTGGTGCCACCCGCAGCGCCGCCCGTGACAAGATTGCCCGGTGATACGCGACGATCGCCAATGCGGCCATCCAATGGCGCGCGCAATTCGGTGAATTGCAAATCAAGCTCCGCCTGTTTGACCTGCGCCTGATTGGCTTCCACCGAGGCTTTGGCATTGCGCAGGCTTTGCAGGCGTTGATCAAGCGCCTGTTCGGTGATGGTTTTATCACGCACCAATTGCTGGGCACGCGCGAAATCCTGTTCGGCATAGTCACGGTTTGACAGGGCCTGTGCGAGATTGGCGCGGGCTTGATCCAATGTGTTCTGGAAAGGCCGACGATCGATGCTGAACAAAAGATCGCCTTGCTTGACACGGGAGCCGTCACGGAAATTCACATTTTCAAGATAGCCGGAGACGCGGGCCCGCACTTCGACGGTGTTGATGGCCACAAAGCGCCCGACATATTCATCCTCGTCCTGAAGCGTCTGTTGCTTGGGCTGCATGACCGTGACTTCCGGCGGCGGCGGGGCCGCAGGGGCTTTGGGCGCCTCCGAACAGGCGCTCAGCAGCATGGAAAGGGCCAGCGGAACAGAAACGAAGCGGAACAGGGACAGGGTCATGGATGTCATCGGTTTTCTGGTCTGAGAAAAAACGGAAGCCTCTGAAAAGGCGGTCTCTATGAACAGGCCAAGCAGGGCCCGCAGAATGCAGGCCTTTTAACAGCTTGAACCAGCCATGGCTAGGCAAGGATGCCAAAAGCGAAGGGGCCGGTCTGCTGAAAAAAACCGCTTTGTCGTTTAAGAGGGCAGAAAACCGCCGAAAGAACCGCGATGAAACAATAAGGGCTCGCCTTGATGATGGGCATAGGCCTCGACTTCACCGAGAAAAATCGTGTGGTCGCCGCCCTCATAATGGACGGTGTTGCGACATTCGAACGTGGCCAGCGCGCCTAGTATTTTCGGTGCGCCCCCCAATCCCGCCTCCCATGCGGTGTTGAGAAATTTGTCATCGGCATGCCGTGAGAATTGCATGGCCAGCGGCAATTGGTCTTTTTGCAAAATATTGATGCAAAAATGGCTGCCGCTTTGAAAGGCCGCATATTTGGACGATGTTTTCGACAAAGACCACAAGACCATCGGCGGTGTCAGGGACACCGAGGAAAAGGAATTGATGGTGAGGCCTGCGGGCTGGCCTTGCGCATCGCAGGTGGTGGCAATCGCCACGCCGGTGCCGAAACTGCCCAAGGCCGTCCTGTAATCACGCAAATCCGTGACGCTTTGGGGGCTGGCCTTGTCTTGGGGGGAAGAGGTTTCGGGATGGGTCAACGCTTTACAGATCCTGTCTCGGTCGAAAGGGCGCGGTTTTGCGCCGCTCCCCATAGCACGTCTTGGTCAGGTTTAGGAAATGCTGAAAATATGATCAGTCCGCCGTCCATCCTCCATCCACCAGCAAAGCGGTGCCGGTGATCAGGGCGGAGGCGTCAGAGGCCAGAAACACAACAGGCCCCATCAAATCTTCGAGTGCGCCGATGCGGCCCAATTTGATTTTCGACAAAACCCAGTCTTTGAAGGCCGGATTTTCAAAATAGGGTTTGGTGAGCTCTGTCAGGATAAAGGTGGGGCCGATGGTATTGGCCCGAATGCCTTGCGGGCCGAGTTCAATGGCCAGTGCTTTGGTCATGCCCTCAATCGCATGTTTGGAGGCGCAATAGACACTGCGATTGGGCCCGCCGACATGCCCCATTTGCGAGGAGATGGTGATCAAAGAGCCTTTTTTGCCAGCCGCCACCATGCCGCGGGCCACATTGCGCGCTACGAAATAGGCCGCCCGCACATTCAGATCCATCACCGCATCAAAATCATCGGGCTCGATGTCGAGCATGGGGCGCGGACGATTGGTGCCCGCATTGTTGACAAGAATGTCATAAGGGCCTGATTGCGCGATCAGCTGTTCAGCGGATGCGAGATCCGTGACATCCATCACGAGGGGTTCCGCCGACCAGCCATGGGCGTTGAGCATGTTTGCGAGATCGGTGATCTCTGCCTCGCTGCGCGCGGCACAGACCACATGCGCGCCCGCTTCCGCCAGCGCTGCGGCGCAGGCCATGCCAATGCCTCGACCGGCCCCTGTCACCAGAGCCTTGCGGCCATCCAGCCGGAAGGAGGGTGTTTTGGGCAGCGTGCTCATTGGGCGGCTTCCCCGTAAGGCACGTTCTGGCCACCGTAACGGCGCACCCGCACATTGGCCTGTTCCGCATGGCCGACAAAGCCTTCCAACAGGCACAGGCGCGAGCAATAGCCACCGATCAAGGCCGAGGCTTCATCGGTGACCACTTTTTGCCATGTGCAGGTTTTCATGAATTTACCGACCCATAGCCCGCCGGTGTAACGCGCGGCTTTCATGGTGGGCAATGTGTGGTTGGTGCCAATGACTTTGTCACCATAGGCGACATTGGTGCGTGGGCCCAAAAACAGCGCGCCGAAATTGCGCATATGGTCGCGGAACCAATCATCGCGATCCGTCATGACCTGCACATGTTCGGAGGCAACGCGATCAGCCTCGCTCAACATCTCTTCATAGCTGTCACAGACAATGATTTCGCCAAAATCCGTCCAGGCCTGACGGGCCACATCGCCGGTGGGCAGAATGCCCAAAATCCGTTCGATTTCCGCCATGGTGTCACGGGCAAGCTTTTCCGAATTGGTAATCAGCACAGCCGGTGATGTCGGCCCATGTTCGGCCTGACCCAGCAAATCGGTGGCGCAGATTTCCCCATCCACGGTTTCATCGGCGATCACCAAGGTTTCGGTGGGGCCTGCAAACAGATCAATGCCCACGCGCCCATAGAGCTGGCGTTTGGCCTCTGCGACAAAGGCATTGCCGGGGCCCACCAACATATCGACGGGCTTGATGCTTTGCGTGCCCAGCGCCATGGCGGCCACGGCCTGAACACCACCCAACACCAAAATCTCGTCCGCACCGCCCAAATGCATGGCGGCAACAATAGCGGGATGCGGGCCGCCTTGATGCGGAGGGGCTGAGGCAATGACGCGGTCCACGCCCGCCACTTTGGCGGTCACCACACTCATATGCGCTGAGGCCACCATCGGATAGCGACCACCCGGGACATAACAGCCAACCGCGGAGACAGGCACGTTGCGATGCCCCAAAATCACGCCCGGCATGGTTTCGACTTCGAGGTCTTTCAGACAGTCTTTTTGCTTGCTGGCAAAGTTGCGCACTTGCGCTTGCGCGAAGGCGATATCCTCAAGATCACGCGGCGCAACCTGATCCATGGCCGCTTTGATTTGCGCGGGGCTCAGGAAAAATTCTTTGGGTTCCCAATTGTCGAATTTTTTTGACAGATCACGAATGGCGGCATCGCCGCGGGCTTCGACGTCTGCGAGAATTTGTTCGACCGTTTCACGCACCTGCCGGTCATAATCCTTGCGGGCTTGGGCATCTTTACCGTGTTTCAAAAAGCGGGCCATGGAAAACTCCTTAACGGGGACAAGCGTTTGGGTAAGACGATGAAGTCAGGGCTCAAAGGTGAGGCCTTGACTTAAGGGGTTGAACTTGGTGTTTCAAGTCCAAGCCCTTTTCAAAAGGCGCGAAGCGCGCGCTAAAAATTCGTTTCAACCGGGATTATTGGTCCCATTGCGGGGCAAAGGGTGGATTGACGATGCGGCCATCCGGCTTGTGCAGGTTTGAAATGATCGTCATGTCATCCTCACTCAGTGCAAAGTCAAAAATATTCAGGTTTTCTTCGATGCGTTCCGCATGGGATGATTTGGGAATGGTGATCGTATGGGGTTGCTGGAACTGCCATCTCAAAATCACCTGCGAGGGTGATTTGTTGTGCCGCGCTGCAATGGCTGCAATGGCCGGATCGCTAAAGGCGGCCCCTTTGCCGATGGGGCAATAAGAGGTCCAGCTCAAGCCATAGCCCAAGGTTTTTGCGCGCAGTTTGGATTGGTCCAGATAAGGATGGTATTCGCATTGATGATTGGACAAAGGCTCGGCGGCATGTTTGACCGCCTCGTCCACCATGGCCAGTGTAAAATTGGAAATACCGATATTGCGGGCATAGCCTTTGCGCTTGGCGGCAACAAGATCAGCCATCGTGTCTTTGATCGGGGTGGTGGGATGCGGCCAATGGATTAGCAATAAATCGACATAATCCATTTGCAGACGTTTCAGGCTGTCTTCAATAGCGGGCAAAACTTTGTTGACGTCCGGCTTGTCCCATTCCGCGCCATGCAGCACTTTTGTGGTGACGAAAATATCCTCGCGTTTGATGCCCGAGGCCCGGATGCCTTCGCCGCATTCGCGCTCATTGCCATACATGCGCGCTGTATCGATATGGCGATAACCGGATTTGATGGCGTGCACGACAGAGCGGATGCAGTCATCCCCTTCATTGCGGAATGTCCCCAGACCCAAGGCAGGAATAGACAGACCATTGGTTTGAACAAGCGGTGCATGGATGCTGGCGGACATAGTGTTTTTCTCCGGTGATGGTGACGTCATGCTCTAGTGTGAATAGAGGATCAAGACAAGCGGCTTATCCCATCAAGGGATCAGTCTTTGATCGCGTGATTTTCTAAAAAAGCCTGTGCCGCATGGATCACAGCGTCGCGGGCGTCGAAATGCGGCACATGTCCGCAGTCAGGGATCAGTTGAGAGGTGGCGGGACCGCTCACGTCATGAACGATGATATCCAATTGTGCGGGGCTGCCATGCTCGTCTTGCTCACCTTGCAGGGCCAAAAGGGGGCAGGTGATGGCGGGCAGCATCGCCCGCATGGTCCAATCGGCAAGCGATGGCCTGAGCCATGTGTCGGCCCATTGGATGATAAAGGCGGGGTCGGCGTGAGGATGGTGGCGCAGAAGACGGGCGCAGAAATCAGGCTCCGCACTGGCTTTGTCTCGCAAGGATCGCAAGCCTTGTTTGGTGATGGGTTCGATCAGCACATGCGCGGCCTCGGTGATGGCAGCAAGCGGCAGATCGGGATAAAGCGAGGCCACCATCAATGCGAGGGTGCCGCCATCGGAATGTCCGAACAAAATCGGCTTGGTGATCCCCAAGGCCGCTAAAATTTTCGGCAGCGCATGAGCGTGATGGATTAAAAAATCATCCGGCCATGGATGGGCCAGTGGCGATGATCGTCCATAGCCTGTCCGGTCATAGACCAAAGCGCTGAAGCCCGTTGCTGTGCTCAGGCGTTCGGGAAAATCACGCCATTGCGTGATGCTGCCAAGCCCTTCATGCAAAAACACCAAGACGGGTTTATCAGGCGTGAGGAGGCCCACAATCCGGCATTTGATCTGCGTGGATCCGATGGCCAGATCGCGCTCTTCAATCGGGAGGGATGTCATTACAGGCAGCCTGTCGGGGGATCAGCGGGGCGAGAAAACAATTTCAGCCTCATGGAATTGATCAATCTCCTGACTGGTATAGCCGCATTCATCCAGAATTATCCGGCTGTGCTGGCCGTGTTCAAAGGCCATGTGGCGGATTTCAGCCCCCTCTCCGTCATAGCGATTGGGGTGATTGACGAGCTTGAGCGGAACACCCATGACATCAAAATCCATGAAGGTGCCGTTATAGCGGACCTGCGGATTTTCCACGAGATCATCGAATGTATCGACCTTTGTGAACCACATATTTTCGCTTTCGAAGGCTGCGGCCAGTTCGACAAAAGTGAGGGGGGTTACCGCCTCCGCCACGGCTTTCGCATAGATGTCGCGGTCGTGATAGGTGTTGAGACCGGTGAGGGCCGCAATGGCGTCTGATTTCAGCGCGCGGGCTACTTTTTCGGGCGGGTTCATGGAGATGGCCACATGCGCATCTTGCAAGGCATAGATGCCGTAAGGCGCTTCGTGAAACCATGTGCCGAGATGGTCATCGCGCTCAAACAATCGATCGGTGCCTTGGGCCGCAAAATAGGTGACAAGGGATTCGGTTTGCAAATCGATGCCTGAGGCCAACAGACTTGATTCCACCCGCGTGCCTTCGCCCGTGCGCAGCCATTTGGCATAGGCCCCGACAATACCCAGCGCAAACAAAGCCGCGCCATGCTGATCGGCAATGGCAGCGCCCGGTGCCGTAAAGCGTTTGTCGCCGCCCCCCGTGGCTGCAACCAGTCCGGACATGGCCTGAATCAGCAAATCCTGACCGGGGCGCGTGGCATAGGGGCCTGTGGCACCATAGCCCGAAGCCGAGGCATAGATAATATCGGGCTTGGCGGCCTTCACCGCCTCATAGCCCAGACCAAGCCGATCCAGCGCGCCGGGGCGGTAATTTTCGGTCACCGCATGCGATTGCAGGATCAGTTTCAGGGCAATGGCTTGGGCTTCGGGTTTTTTGAGATCAAGGGAGATGGAACGCGCATTGCGGTTGGCGCTGAGAAAAAAGGCGCTCACCCCATTGACCTTGACGCGGTTGGCACCGGCCCAATGACGTTCCCATGCGCCTTGCGGGGGTTCGATTTTGATCATATCCGCGCCCATATCGGCGAGATATTGCATGGCGGCCGGCCCCTGCAGAAAATGACAGAAGGTCGTAATTTTCATGCCATCAAGAAGCATTGCGTCTCATCCCTGTTTGCGTTTTTGTAACCGATTACGCTGATCGGCTCGCCCCGCTTTGATTGTTTTTCTGTCTGGCTCTCACCCATAAAAGCCAGATTTATCCCATGCTAGGCAAAGAATAATCAGAAGGCCAGCAGAATTATCAGCTGTGGAAGAGGGGTGTGTCTTGAGGGCGACTTGACCGCGCTTCTGCATTTTGAATATGAAAATTACAGTTGATTTTGAAATTTTTTTCATATCCAATGCCCTCTGCTCTGGAATTGTCAAAAAATGAGGCCGCCATGGAAACCAAACCGCTCCGCGAAACGGCGCGCCTTGTCGATGTGGCCAAGCGCGCGCAGGTGTCGGTGGCAACCGTGTCGCGGGTGCTCAATTCGCCCCATATTGTCAGGCCCGATGTCAGGCAGCGGGTGAATGAGGCGATCAAGGAGCTCGGCTATTTGCGCAATGCGGCAGCGCGGGCTTTGCGCATGCATTCCAATCGGCTGTTCGGGGCTTTGGTGCCAACCCTCAATCATGCGATTTATGCCGCCATGATCGAGGCGGTGCAGCGACGCTTGTCTGAGCGCGGCTATCTATTGATTGTCGGCCAGACCGATTTTTCCCCCGAGGCGGAATTGGTGCATGTCAATGCGCTGATCGAGCACGGGGTCGAGGCATTGGTTCTGGTCGGGGAAACCCATGCGCCCGAATTTTACGAATTGATCGAACGCAAAAACATTCCCTTTATCAACACCTATACCTATCAAGCCAAGGCCGTGCATCCCTGCGTGGGGTTCGACAACCGCCGCGCCACGTTTCAGATGGCCGACTATCTGATGGATATGGGGCATCAAAATATCGCGGTGATTGTGGGCATTTGCAAAGACAATGACCGCGCCACCCAGCGGGTTGAAGGGGTCAAACAAGCCATGCAGGCGCATGGTTTGACGCTGCCACCCGAATATATCATGGAAAGCCGCTATACGATTGAAAGCGGACGCCATGCCATGCGGCGCTTGCTGTCTTTGCCCAATCCTCCCACCGCCGTTGTGACAGGCACTGATGTCTTGGCCTTCGGCGCTCTGTCCGAATGCAAGGCGCAAGGGATTGAGGTGCCGCGCGATCTGTCGATTACCGGCTTTGATGACATGGAATTTGCCGCCCATACGGAGCCGCCTTTGACGACCATGCAAATCCCCTTGGTGCAGATGGGACAGGCAGCGGCTGATTATTTGCTGGCGGTGGTCAATAACGAGCCGCGCTATGATCAAATCGAATTGGAAACCCGTTTGGTTGTGCGCAAGACAACCGCCCGCTCCCCTGTCTCAAAACAGTAAAGCCTGCAGGTTTTGTCAAAAGACAATGACCGTTTTTCTGCCCAAGCATCACCGCTCAAAACAAGACTAGGTAACATCCAAGGATTGATTTTATGACCCAAGCGCTTTTGTGTGAAATCAAGGACGGCGTCGCCATTGTCACATTGAACAACCCGCCTTTGAATTTGGTGACATTGCAAACATCCCGTGACGTGCATGACCTCTTCACGCGCCTATCACAGGATGATCAGGTGCGGGTGGTGGTTTTGACGGGCTCCGGACACAAAGCGTTTTGTGTCGGGTCCGATATCAGCGAATTTCCGGATATGATGGATGCGGGATCGGTTGTTCCCAAAAAATTGAAACTGGAAAACGATGCCTTTGCGGCCATCCGCTCGTGTTCAAAACCGGTGATTGCGGCCTTGAATGGTCTGGCCTATGGCGGGGGTCTGGAAATGGCCGTGTGCTGCGATTTGCTGATTGCCGAAGCGGGGGAAAAAATAGCCTTGCCGGAGGTGAAGCTGGGTGTGTTTCCAGGCAGTGGCGGAACGGTCAGGGTCTTGCGCCGCATCGGTGAAAGCCGCGCGAAAATGATGATGTTCACCGGTGAACCGGTTGCTGTTGAACTGGCGTGCGACTGGGGGTTGATCAATGAGGTTGTGCCCAAAGGGCAAGCTTTGGCGCGCGCCACAGCGCTGGCTGAAAAGCTCGCGGATTTGCCCAATCTCGCCTTGCAGTGCTGCAAGGCCTCGGCCAATATGAGCTTTGATATGGAGGAACATGCGGCTGTTTTCGCGTCACTGGAATTGAGCGACCGCGTGTTTTCTTCTGATGATTGCAAAGAGGGGGTTCGGGCTTTCTTTGCCAAGGAAAAACCGAAATTCACCCATCGCTAGGGGCAGGAAAGGTCGATTTTTTTCAGAAAAATGCGCGCTGGAACGATCATAACTTTCAAGGGTTTCGCGACAATTACAACGTGATCACGACAATGAAATCCATTACATTTGAGGACAGAGAGATCGGGCAGTCTGTGAAACTGTCCAGACAAACAAGGAGGGAAGGCTGATGGCTCGTTTCAAAAATTTTGTCCCGCGCGGTGTCATTCCGGCCACATTGCTGGCCTTCAATGACGATTATTCCATCAATGAAAAAGAGACGCGCCGGCATTTGCGCCATGTCGCGGATGTGCGGGGTCTTTCAGCCATCACCGTCAATGGCCACGCCTCGGAAGTGCATGCCTGCACGTTTGACGAGCAGCAGCGCATTCTGGCGGTGTCGGCGCAGGAGATCGGCGACAAGACGCCTTTGATCAACGGTGTCTATGCCGATGGAAGCCACGAGGCGGCACGATTGGCCCGCATGGCCGAACAAGAGGGTGCGTCCTGCTTGCTGGTGTTCCCGCCCAATAGCATGTCGATGGGCGGACAGATGCGGCCTGAAATGGCTGTGCGGCATTTTGAAATGCTGGCGGAAGCCACCGATCTGCCGATGATCTTGTTTCAATATCCGATGGGCACCGGCTTGGGGTATCCTTTCGAAACCCTGATGCGGCTGATTGAAATCATCCCCAACATCAAAGCGATCAAGGATTGGTGTGCCAATCCGATGATGCATGAGAAACATATCCGGACTTTGCAAAATCTGCCGCGCCCCGTCACGGTCCTGACAACGCATTCGGCATGGTTGATGGCCTCTTTATGCATGGGGGCAGACGGTTTGTTGTCGGGCGCCGGTTCCGTGGTGGCGCAATTGCAGGTCGATTTGTTCGAGGCCGTCAAAGCCGGTGATTTGAAAAAGGCGCATGCGATCAATGATCGCCTCTATCCGATGCAGCAGGTCTTTTATGCCGAGCCGTTTTTGGACATGCATAACCGGATGAAAGAATGTCTCGTCATGCAGGGCTTGCTGGATCGGGCCGTTGTGCGTCCGCCTTTGATGAAGCTGACAGATGCGGAATTAAAGCGCCTGCATGATGCATTGGCCGAGGCCAAATTATTGCCCAACAAGCTGGCTGCCGAATAAGGTTTTTGAGAGCGTGAAGTCTTTTGCCTGAGAGCGGAGCTTCGCACCGGTCGTTCGTTAAAAAACGCCTGTGCGGTCTTTGTTTCATTCACTGCCTTGGATCGTTTGTGGGGACCAATCATCATGCTGGATTTGCTGAAAGGCACGCGGATCGTCAGTTTCAATCATTTCCTGATGGGCCCGATGGGCGTGCAATATCTGGCCGATTTAGGAGCCGATGTGATTGCCGTGGAAACGGTGGAAGGCGCATGGCAGCGTCATTGGAGCGGTGCCAATGCCTTTCGGGACGGACAAAGCATGTTGTTGCTGTGCGCCAATCGCAACAAGCGTTCGATTGCGCTCGATTTACGCAATCCCCAAGCCAAAGACATCGCTCTGAAATTGGTTGAGAGCGCCGATGTGGTCATGGAAAATTTCCGGCCCGGTGTCATGGATCGCTTGGGTCTGGGCTATGAACAGTTGAAGGCGATGAAACCCTCGCTGATCTATGCGGCGGCCACAGGCTATGGACCCGATGGCCCCTATGTCGGCAAGCCCGGTCAGGATCTGTTGGTGCAGGCGCTTTATGGTTTGATGGCGATTACCGGCAGTAAGGAATTGGGCCCGCGTCCGGTCGGGGTATCGGCGGGCGATCATCATGGTGCGGCCTTGTTTGCCATGGGCGTGCTGGCTGCTTTGGTGCGGCGCGGACGAACCGGCGAAGGCTGTCGGGTGGATGCCAATCTGATGCAATCGGTTTTGGATCTGCAGGCGGAATCGCTCACCGCTTGGCTGAACATGCCCAAAAAGCCGGAAACCATCCACGCCCCCGGCCATGTCGCGGGCTGGTATTATGCCGCGCCTTATGGTGTCTATGCCACCAAAGACGGGCATTTGGCGATTTCGCTATCGCCGATGGATTTGCTGGCGGATGTGATGGAAGAACCGCGCATTGCCACTTTCACAGGTGATGCGCCATGGACCCGCCGCGACGAGCTGCAAGCCATTGTCGCAGAAGCGGCGTTGAAAAAAACCAATGCCGAATGGGTGGCGGTGATGGAGCCGCGTGCCGTTTGGCATGCGCCGGTCAATGACTATGCCAGCCTCATGGATGATCCGCAGGTCAAACATGCCGAATGTTTTGTGACCCTCAAAGGCGCGGGGCCTGACCAAGAAGAGCTGACCTTTGTCAATCATCCCTTGCGTTATGACGGCAAGGCTGCGGAAGTGGCGCTGCCGCCCCAGCCTTTGGGGGCGCAGACGCATCAGATTTTGTCCGAGCTTGGCTATGATGACGCAACAATCTTGCAATTGGAAAAAGACAAGGCGCTTTATCGCCACGAGGCTTGAATTATAATCAGCGATTACGGGAAGGATGCGGGGATGAGCACATTTTATGTGAAGGTCGGAGACAGAGTCTCTTTCAGCAAAACCGTCAGCGAATTTGATGTCTATAGCTTTGCGGGGATCACCGGTGATTTCTCAACCAATCATGTGGATGAGGAAGTGATGAAACAGTCGGCCTATGGTCAACGCATTGCGCATGGGGCTTTGATGGTCGGCTTTTTTTCGACCTGTTCAACCCGCATGATCGAGGCCTGTGACGGAACAGCGGGAGATGAAACGCCCGTGTCGGCGGGTTATGACAAAATCAGATTTCTGGCAGGGGTTTTGTTCGGCGATACAATCAAATTTTCCTATGAAATTATCGAGATCGATCCGGTGCGCCGGCGCTCTGTTGCAAAAGTCGAGGCCATCAACCAGCGCGGTGAATTGGTGGCTGTCGCACACCATATTTTGCGCTGGGTAAAAAATCCTGCTGCTGGCGGCGGGGCTTCACAGACGGCATGACACGAACCCATCACAAAGGCAGATGCGCATGAAAAGCGAAACAAAAAACCAGCGGATTGTTTTGGCCTCGCGGCCCGTGGGCGCGCCTGTTGCGGCGAATTTCCGTTTGGAAGAAGTAGCGATCACTGAGCCCGCCGAGGGCGAGGTGTTGGTGAAAGTGCATTACCTCTCGCTTGATCCCTATATGCGCCGCCGCATGGATGATCGCGCCTCCTATGCCCCGCCGGTGGCTTTGGGTGCGGTGATGGTGGGCGGAACGGTCGGTGAGGTTTTGGAAAGTCGCCATGCGGAGTTCAAAGCGGGTGATTTTGTCGAAGGCATGGGCGGATGGCAAAGCCATGCCATTCTCAAAGGCGAGGGTTTGCGGAAAATCAATCCGGCCGATGCACCGATATCTACGGCCTTGGGCATTTTGGGCATGCCGGGAATGACGGCCTATACCGGCCTCCTGACCATTGGAAAACCACAGGCCGGTGAAACGCTGGTGGTGGCGGCGGCCTCGGGTGCTGTGGGTGCGGCCGTTGGTCAAATTGCCAAGCTCAAAGGCTGTCGTGTGGTGGGGATCGCGGGTGGCCCTGCCAAGACCCGTTATTTGACGGAACAGCTTGGTTTTGATGCCGCGATTGATCACCATGCGGAGGATCTGCCGCAAGCGCTGGCTGCTGTTTGCCCGAAAGGAATTGATATTTATTTTGAAAATGTCGGTGGTAAAATCTTCAAAGCCGTCTTGCCGCTGCTCAATCCCTTTGCCCGTATGCCGGTTTGTGGCTTGATCTCCCATGCCAATGAAACCAGCCTGCCGGAGGGCCCTGATGGCGTGCCGGATCTGTTTCGGGCTGTGCTGACCAAAAAGCTGACCATACGGGGATTTATTGTGCATGATTTCGCGGATCAAGCACCGGCGTTTCGCAAGGATATGCAGGACTGGATCAGACAAGAAAAAATCCGTTACCGCGAAGATATTGTCGAGGGGCTTGCGCAGGCACCGGACGCTTTTATCGGTCTGTTGCAAGGGCGTAATTTTGGCAAATTGCTGGTGCATATTGCCGCTTGATCAGAGCGGCTTGATGGGAAGACAACGAGTTGATGCTGCCTTTTGGGCGGGCTGTTGAGACGTTGAAACAGGGAGAGAGATGTGGCTCTCTATGATGTGGTGGTTGTGGGCGGTGGCGGCACCGGTTTGATGGCGGCGCTGGCCGCCGCCAAACAGGGCGCAACGGTCTTGGTGCTGGAAAAAGGCCCGCAACTGGGCGGCACCACAGCCATGTCTGTTGGGACGGTTGCGGCATCCGGCACACGCCTGCAACGTGAAAGCGGCATTGACGATCATCCCGATGCGCATTTTGACGATATGGCTCTGTTCAAGCCCGAACAGGCCAATTGTGATCATCTCTCGCTGCGCCGGTTGCTGGTTGATCATGCACCCGAAACCATTGCCCTATTGGAAGACTGCGGCGTGGTTTTCATGGGGCCTTTGCCCGAACCGCCGCATCGTGTGCCGCGACTGCATGCGATCATTCCCCATTCCCGCGGGTTCATCGATCATCTGGCGCGCGCTTGCGTAACGCATGGCGTGACATTCAAAACCCAGATGCAGGTTGTAAAGCTGCGCGAGGAGGCAGGTCGGGTCTCGGGTGTCTTGGCAAAAGACAGGCAGGGGATGGCGCATGAAATTGGCGCGCGGCGCGCGGTCATTCTTGCGTCAGGTGATTTCAGTGCCGCAGGGCTTGATTATAAAAGCCGGTTTATGAGCGGCGCTTTGCTGGAGATCGGCGGGATCAATCCGCTCAGTACCGGTGACGGGCAGGCCATGGGCGAGGAGATGGGTGGCGAGGTGCTTAATGGCGATATGGCTTGGGGGCCGGAATTGCGTTTTCTGGCGCCCGCGACCCCGAGCCTCATCGCGCGCTTGCCGACATGGACCGTTTTGGCAAAACTGCTTTTGAAAGCTATTCGCCTGTGTCCGGCATGGATCATGCGTCCGTTTCTGATGGGCTTTGTCACGACATTTCTGGCACCCTCGCCAAACCTGTTTCAAAAAGGCGCGATCTTGATCAATCAACAGGGCCACAGGTTTTGTGATGAACGCCAAAGGCCGCAAGATCATGTGGGGAGGCAAACGCCTGACACGGGTTTTATTGTGTTCGGGTCTGAAATCGCACGGCTCTTTCAGGCATGGCCCAATTTTATTTCAACGGCGCCGGGGGTTGGTTATGCCTATTTGAACGATTACGAGGGGGCGCGCAAAGACATCGTGCATCGGCATCAGACTTTGCAAGCGCTGGCTCAATCCATCGGCGTGCCTTTGACTGCTTTGCAACAGGCGGTGGACCAACATAATCAGCAAGCCGCACTGGACGAGACTCTGCAGCCCATCCAGCAAGGGCCCTTTTATGCCTTGGGGCCGGTGAAGTCATGGATTGTGTTTAGCGAGGGCGGCTTGAAAATAGATGCACATTTTCGGGTCTTGGACAGACAGGGCCAACCGATCAAAGGCCTTTATGCAGCGGGATCAGCCGGACAAGGGGGGCTGTTGCTCGAAGGGCATGGCCATCATCTGGCATGGGCCTTTACATCGGGCCGCTTGGCCGGTGAGCAGGCTGCCAAAGAAACACCGCTTGATGAACGAACCACAGATCAGGCAATCGCATCGTAAGGAAGGGAGAGAAAGATGACAGATGAACATCAAGGAAATGCACGGGTGATCGGGCTTGATGAAGCCGCAAGCTTTTGGCAACCCGTACCCGCCAATGGATTCATCCGCAATATTTTGAACAGCCGGATGGTGAATGCAGGCACGAATTTTTCGATAGGGACGCAAACTGTTGCGGCGCAGTGTTTTATCCGCGAGCACACCCATGCGCATAATGATGAAGTGATTCATATGCTGGAGGGAAAAGGGATCGCGCGTTTGGATGGTGTTGAATATCCGATTGAGAAGGGCAGTACCGTTTTTATCGGCCGCAACCGCAAACATCATTTCATCAATCGCAGTGATGAACCCTTTACCTTTTTATGGCTGATGATGCCCGGCGGCTTGGATGATTTTTTTGAACAAATCGGCAGACCCCGCAGCATCGGCGAGCCGGAACCGGCCCCTTTCCCGCGGCCTGACAATGTTGCGGAAATCGAAGCGCGGACGGTTTTTGGCTGGGCTGACGCCTCTTATAATCAATCCTAAGACACAGCAGGCACGCGATCGGTAAGTGATGGAAACAACGATGAACAAGCGGGTTGTTGATCTGGCGGATGGGGCAAGGCTCGCAACCTATCGGCAGGGGCAGGGCACAAAGGTTTTGCTTGTGAGCGGGCTTGGCGGCACGGCGGCTTTTTGGTCTGACGTGGTGTCACAGCAATTGGGCTCATGGGACATGATCAGTTTTGATCAACGCGGGATCGGGCAAAGCACGCGCGGCACAGCAGAGGTTTCCATTGCCCAATTGGCCGATGATTGTCTGGCGGTGCTTGATGCCCATGCCATTGATCGCTGTGTGATGATCGGCCATTCCACGGGAGGGGTGATCACGCAAGATTTGGCCGCCCGACATCCAGACCGCTTTGAAGCGCTGGTGCTGAGCGGCAGCTGGCTGTCGCCGCATTTTTATCTGCAAGCGCTGTTTCAGCAAAGAATGCATCTGCTGGCGACCGACCCTGAAAGCTATCAGGCGTTCGGGGTCATGATGGGCTATGCGCCTGACTGGCTTTGTGCCCATTGGCCGGTCTATGAAAAAGCCATGACGCAGACCCCGCGCACAGACGAAGCACGCGCGATTGTGGCTGAGCGGATCAAAGCCCTCTTGTCTTTTGACGGGCGTGAAGCGGCGTCTTCATTGACGATGCCGGTTTTGGTTTTGGGGGCGCAAGATGATGCGATTGTGCCTTTGCCACTGCAACAAGATCTGTGTGATGCTTTACCGCAAGGCCGATTAAACATTTTAGAATCCGGCGGACATTTTTTCCCCATCACGCGCGTGCAAGACACCGTTTCTTTGCTCACGGCTTTCATAGGGCAGCAGGATGGATAACAAGCGTCTTGCCGTGATTGGACATGGGGCCATTGCACGCGATGTGATGGCAGAGATCAGCGCGCGCTTTACGGGATATAGTTTGGCTGTTTTGCATCGGTCTGAACAGTCTGACAGGGTTTTGGACGGGATCAAACATGTCGCAACCCTTGATGAGGTCTTGGCATGGAAGCCTGATTTGGTGATCGAAGCCGCAGGCCATGATGCGGTCTTGGCCTATGTCCCCTTATGTCTTGAACGCGGCGTTCCGGTGTTGTTGTCATCGGTCGGGGCCTTGCATGACGATGCTCTCTTTGAGCACTTGATTGCACAGGCGGTGCGTGGCCAGACACGCTTGGTGCTGCCATCAGGAGCGATCGGGGGGCTTGATTATGTGCGGGCCAGCCAATGGACCGAGCAAACCGTGATTACCTATGAATCGCGCAAACCGCTCAAGGCCTGGCAGGATGAATTGCAGGCACGCGGCTATGATCTCGCAGGGATTGACCAGCCGGTCTTGTTGTTTGAAGGCAGCGCGCGCGAAGCAGCGCGTCTTTATCCCTCCAATTTGAATGTGGCTGCGACCTTGGCGCTGGCCGGTATCGGAATGGACAACACGCAGGTTCGCGTGATGGCTGATCCCTTCATCAGCGGCAATCAGCACCATATCCATGTGCAATCCGACCATGGCACGATGAGCGTGCAATTTGCCAATGAGCCGTCACGGCTCAATCCCAAAAGTTCACGCATCGTCGCCAAAAGCATTGTCGCGGCGGTGAAGCAATATTTTTCACCCACTCAGTTTTTGTAACATCTTATGAAGGAAGACGGGTCATGAAACTCCAAAAGAAAATAGCCATCATCACCGGCGGCGGTTCGGGCATCGGTTATGAAACCTGCAAATTATTTGCCCAAGAGGGCGCGCATGTTGTGGTCGCTGACCGTGTCGAGGCGGCAGCGCGGCGTGTGGCGGAAGAGATCAACCAATCCGGCGGCAAAGCTGAGGCCATGCTGGTGGATGTCACCAAAAGCGCTGATATCAAACAGATGATTGAGCGTGTGGTTTCAAGCCATGGGCGTTTGGACATTCTCGTCAACAATGCGGGCTATGGTATTGCCGGCACGGTGGTCGACACATCGGAAGACGACTGGAATGCCTTGATGGCTGTGAATGTCAACGGCGTCTATCTCGGGTGCAAATACGCCATTCCGGTGATGGAAAAACAAGGCGGGGGTGTGATCGTCAATACCGCCTCGACCGTTTCGCGTGTGGGCATTACAAACCGTGCCGCTTATGTCGCGTCCAAAGGGGCCGTGGGTGCGCTCACGCGCGCCATGGCGCTTGATCATGTCGCAAGCAATATCCGGATCAATGCGGTAGGACCGGGGACGATTGCGTCGCCTTATTTCGATGAGATTTTGGCCAAGGCCGAAGACCCCGCAGCTTTGCGCAAGGGGCTTGAACAACGCCAGCCCATGAACCGGATGGGTCAGCCGGTTGAAATAGCCCGCGCGATTTTGTTTTTGGCCAGTGACGATGCGTCATTTTGCACGGGAACGACTTTGTTTGCCGATGGTGGCTGGACTGCCCGTTAAGGGCCATCACGCATCATGAGGATGGAAAGGATAAAGACATGGCACAGATGACAGGGCGCACAGCCGTCATAACAGGGGCGGCCCATGGCATCGGGCGGGCGATTGCGTTGACCTTGGCACAACGGGGCTGCGATATCGGCATGCTGGAACTGGATATGGAGGCCGCCCAACAGGTGGCCGCGGATATCAAAGCGCTTGGCCGAAAAGTCACCATCCAATCCTGTGATGTGACAAAGCCCGATCAGGTCACATTCGCCAGTGCTGCGCTTTTGAAGGCCATGGGGCCTTGCGATATTCTCGTCAACAATGCCGGTATTTGCCGCATGGGTGATTTGCTCACCATGGATGAAACCGATTGGCGGGCTTTGTTTGCGGTGAATGTCGACGGGGTTTTTCATGTCACGCGGGCCATTGTGCCGCAGATGGTGGAACGTGGCACGGGCGCGGTGGTCAATCTCTCCTCATGGATGGGGAAATCGGGGCATCCGGGTTATGGCGCTTATTGCGCCACCAAATTTGCCATCATCGCTTTGACCCAAACTCTTGCCTTGGAACTGGGCCCGAAAGGGGTGCGGGTCAATGCGGTGGCGCCTGGCTTGATCGTCAATACCGTGATGCGGGACGAGGCCGAGGACTATATGCAAGAGCGCGGACTGCCGATGGCCGCAGACCGTGCCCAATCGATTCCTTTGCGTCGGGCAGGCCTGCCACAAGACATTGCCAATACCGTGGCCTATCTGGCCTCGGACGAGGCCTCCTATATGACCGGCGAAGTGGTCAATGTCACAGGGGGATTGTGGAATGGCTGATGCGCGGGCTTTGTTCGCACCCGCGTCATTAGGGCCGGTCTTGCTGCGCAACCGCATTGTGATGGCACCCATGACCACCCGTCACGCGGATGCGGAAGGCTATGTCACAAAAGCAAGCCTGGCTTATTATCGGGCCCGCGCAAAAGGCGGTGTGGGGCTTTTGACAGTTGAAATGGCAGGCCCCGAAAAAGTCGGGCGTCACCGCCATAACGAATTGGGTCTTTACGATGATCGTTTTCTGGAAGGATTGCGCCAGCTGGTTGCGGTGATCCATCACGAGGGTGCGAAAGCCTCCATTCAATTGGGGCATGGCGGGGGTCATACACGGCGTGATATTTGTGGTGAAGAGCCCATCGCCCCTTCGGCCGTTGTGCATAGTGTGCATGAAGGACACACCGAAGAGATTATTCCGCAGGCCATGACCGTCGAGCGCATCCGCCAGAGTCAGCAGAGTTTTGTCACAGCCGCCTTGCGGGCCCGAAAGGCCGGTTTTGATGCGGTGGAAATCCATGCAGCGCATGGTTATCTCTTGTCGCAATTTATGTCGCATGTCGAGAACAGGCGCAGCGATGCCTATGGCGGCTCTTTGGAAAACCGCATGCGTTTTTCACTGGAAATTGTCAAGCAGGTCAAACAGGCCGTTCCGGATCTTGCGGTTATTTTCCGGATGAACGGCGATGACTTTTTTGAAGGCGGGATCGGGTTGGACGACGCCGTGCAACTGGCGCAATGGGCGGAACAAGCCGGTGCGGATGCGATCCATGTCACCGCCGGACATTACCGGTCAGAGCCCAGTGCGGCGATCATGATACCGCCCATGGCAGCGGGACGGATGCCGTTTCGGGCCTATGCCAAAGCCATCAAAGCCAAAGTCACCATTCCGGTGATTACGGTGGGGCGCTATGGCGACCCTGCAGATGCGCAAGAGGTGATTGCTTCAGGGGATGCGGATTTTGTTGCACTGGGTCGTCCGCTCTTGGCTGATCCGGATTGGGTGAACAAAGCGGCACGGGATAAGACGCCCGTTCCCTGCATCGCCTGCAATAGCTGTGTGGACGGGATGCGTGATGGATTGAAATTGCATTGTCTCGTCAATCCCGCCACAGGCCATGAAGAGCGTTTTGCGGGTCTCACCCTTGCCATGACAGGCAAGCGCATTGCCGTGATTGGTGCAGGCCCTGCGGGCCTCACTTTTGCGCAAGTGATGGCCGATCAAAACGAGGTGACTGTGTTTGAAAAAACGCAAGCCGTGGGGGGAAGTTTTTTATGGGCAGGCTATGCGCCAAAATTCCAAACGGTGGATGCACGACCAGACACATTCATGGCCTATCTGCGCGGCATGAAAGCGATCTGCGCCCAAAAAGGGGTCATACTGAAAACCGGTATCGATCCTCTCTCCGATCCCACCTGCCTTGAAGGCTATGATTGGATTGTCGTGGCCACGGGGGCGCGCTTGCCTTTGGGGCTTGATCATGTGGTGCGCCCGCTGCTCAAAGCCGGTCTCTTCCAACAAGGATGGCTGAAGCGACTGTTTTCACAAGACAGCATCCGGAACTATTTTTATCATCATCTGCGTCAGGCAACGGGTGCGCATGGACAAAGCCGTCTCAAAACATCCGCGCGTAGCAGTGTCATCGGCGATGCCGCAAAGGCCGGTAAAGCGCATGAGGCGATCCGCTCAGCCTATGACTTGGCGTTTCATTGAGGATCCAATTTATGAAAGCGCTGGGCCTTGTCATGCAGGCCCAGACTTTCATAAAAGATATGCAGATTGTGCTGCGCCAAACTGCTGCCGCGCCCCATCACGCAACCATCGAGATCCGGTCTTTCACCAATCTCCAGACATTTGAGCCAATGGGCTTCGATCATAGGAAGCAGGGTGTCGGCAAGATCGGGCTGTAAAAGCGCGAGATCGAGATAGATGTCTCCCAAAACAAAATGATAATCGGGAATATCGTGTAAGTTGTTTTCCCATTGCGCGGCCAGATCAAGCGCTGCTGGGAAGGCTTTGGTGTTTTTCAGACAAAACAATTGCCGCACAACCAGATCACGATGCCAGGCCTCGATCACAGACCCGCTTGTCTCAAGGGCCGTGCCATAACAGGCGCTGGCTTGCGCATAGTGATGATCAATCTCGTATTCCTTGCCCATTGATAATGCAAATAGGCATCATGGGGAGACTGTTGCAATTCAGCCTTCAGCAAAATCTCGTTCCGTCCTCGCTTGTGGACATGTTGCTCAGGCAAGTATCCGTCATGGGAAAAATGAAGCGGCACGTGTTTGACGGGGAATGCATGGATGGGTTGTTCATGCACCCGACCGGCATAACGAACGGATTGGGGAAGCAGACGCGTCAACCAATTGCGCACAGAATGAGTGTTACCCTCATGAGTGTAATGACTTTCCATGGCGACCGCGCCGACATATGAAGGGGGGTCTGTGGCAAGGGATCGTAAATGTTCGCCGCCGCTGACCAGAGTTTCATCGGCATCAATGATCAGATTCCATCGGGCCGGTGAATGATCAAGCGCTGCATTGCGGGCTTTTGAAAAATCATCACACCATGAAAAAGAATAAACAGCAGCGCCGGCTTTTTGCGCGCAAGCCATGGTCTCGTCTGTTGATCCCGTATCCAGCACAATCATGGCATCGACATAAGGGCGGATGCTGTCAAGCGCGCGCGTGATGCAGCGCTCCTCGTTCTTGGCGATCATGACAGCGGCGATAGAGGCCATATCAACGCGGCCTGCGCATCGGAATGCCTTTGCCACGCCGCCGCGCCCGTTGCCGCTCCTCATCCTGACGGATTTTTTCAGCCGCTTTTGCTTCCGCTTCGGCGGCTTCTTTGAGACGGAGCGCGCGTGCAAACAAAAACAGCGCGAGCAGGCCGAAGAGAGGCAGGCTGGATAAAATAGCCATGGTTTGGATTCGCAGGGTCCAATCGGCTGTCATCGGCGTGGCCGTGGCTTGCGAATGACGTGTGGCATCAAAGGGATTGATCCCGCTGGGCTGCGGTCTGAATAACTCATTGATGCCCATATTTTGCGGCGGTGCGGTTGGTTGGGTCTTTGTCAATTGGTTGGGGTCGGACGCTTTTTGCCAACGGGCCGCCGTGATCTCTTCTTGGGTTTGCGGACGCATGGCAGAAAGATCAGATCCGATAGCCCATCCCCATCCGCCGCCCCACAGGATCGTGGCAACAAGATATAAAATCACCCCTGCTTTCAAGCCGAACGGACTTAAACCGAGCCGTTCGGGCCAAGCCGGTTTTTCGAATGGGGCATTGTCAACCATGATCAAGCTCTATGCGGGTACGAAACTATCACCAAAGACCAAGTCTTATTGTGTGGCATTCTCCGCCCGGTTTCCAGTCTTAAAAGCCGTTCACGGTGATTTTCTGGATTGCCTGAGGGCTGAACGAGCGATCTGGTTGATGTGTTGATAGGTGCCGCGGGTGAAGGGTTGCGTCAAATCGATGATGGTTTTCAAGGCACTTTCAACGGGGGTGAGGTCGGCGGCAGACGTGATTGATGGTGCAGGTTTATAGGCCAGCATGGTGTTGACAAAATTCAAAAGCAGGCCGTGATGGCGGAACTCGTGCCATGCGGTTTTTAAAATTTTGCTATGGTACCAATGCGCCTCGCTTTCTGGATGGCATCCGATCAGGCCAACCGCGCCTTGTAAAATGGCCATGGGGTCACCATTGCCATAAGTGGCAATGATCTGGCTGTTCGAAAAATCACCCAAAAAAGTGCAGCCGTCAAAAAAATACATTTTTTCTGTTTGCCCGTTCCAGCGGATACGGGCGAGGGTTGGATAAGAGCGACGAATTTCGGCGTTGGGCCGTGTGATATATTGCGCGCAGCGGATGTTTTTGAGCAGATTGAAATAATAGGCATCGGCCCAATAGGCGCCCATGCAAATGCCGAGATAGCGGCCACCCTGATCCATATAGTCATGAAGGGTCTGGATGTGTCTTTGCAACAGGTTTTGAAACTGGCTGGCCTCGCCGCGCCCACCGGGAAAAATCACCAGATCAAAGCGCATGAGGCAGGCAAGCGAGAGGTCTTTCAGGCCGATGATGGTTATGTCATGGACGTCCCCCAAAGCGGCGGAAATCCCTGCACAACAATCACGGGAGCAATAGGGCTCGTGTTGAAAAAGAGCCAGCTTGGCCACGCGCGTCTCCATCGGATCAACTTCAAGTCGCAAACTGCGTGCTTCACCAATGGAGATCAAGAGAAAATCAAGTCAGCGGCTGTTGTTTTTTCGCCATTGCGCAAACAGACCGGCCACATCCGGATCAGTCGCCGGATAGAGTCCGAGAATGGAACGTCCGCCTTTGACCTGTTCGGTAACGAAATCCTCAAAGGCGGTCATCTCGACGGCCTCTTGCGCAATGTCATCGGCGATCTCATGCGGGATCACGACAACCCCTTCGGCATCGCCGACAATGATATCACCGGGAAAAACCGGTGCATCACCGCAGCCAATCGGAACATTGATATCAATCGCTTGATGGCGTGTCAGATTGGTGGGGGCAGAGGGGCGGTTGTGATAGGCCGGAATAGCCAGTGCGGCGATTTCCGGGGCATCGCGAAACCCGCCATCCGTGACAATCCCCGCACAACCGCGCACCATCAGGCGGGTGACGAGAATGGATCCTGCGGACGCCGCACGGGGATCCTTGCGGCTGTCAATCACCATGACAGCATCGGGCGGACAGTCTTCCACGGCTTTGCGCTGCGGATGGGCGCGATCCTGAAACACGCTGAGCGGATTGAGGTCTTCGCGTGCAGGCATGTAGCGCAATGTAAAGGCTTCGCCGACCATATTGCCATGGGCGGGATTGAGCGGATGCACATCCTGAATGAATTGATTGCGCAGGCCCCGCTTGTATAAAGCGGTGCACAATGTCGCAACCGAAACCTGTTTGAGTTTTTGGCGTGTGGCGGCGCTGAGGCTCATCTTTGTCTCTCCTTAGAAAATAACCGGTTCGCTGACGGCGGCACCAAAATCGGTTTCCAGAAAATCAAAATCACAGCCTTCATCGGCTTGCTTGATGTGACGGGAAAACATCCAGCCATAGCCTCTTTCATAACGCGGTTGTGGTTTGGGCAAAGCGGCTCTGCGGGTTTCAAGCTCGGCCTCCGGCACATTGAGCGTGATGGAGCGGGCGGGAATATCAACCGTGATGGTGTCCCCTGTTTTGACAAGCGCGAGCGGGCCGCCCACGAAGGATTCAGGCGAGACATGCAAGATGCAAGCGCCGTAAGAGGTGCCGCTCATGCGCGCATCCGAAATACGCACCATGTCGCGCACGCCCTGCTTCACCAGTTTTTTGGGAATGGGAATCATGCCCCATTCCGGCATGCCCGGTCCGCCCAAGGGACCGGAATTGCGCAATACCAAAACATGATCGGCGGTGACGTCCAGATCCTCGCGGTCGATATTGGCTTTCAATGTAGGATAGTCATCAAAAACCAGCGCAGGGCCTGTGTGCTGCAATAAATTTTGTGCGGCCGCCGAGGGCTTCACCACGCAGCCATTGGGCGCGAGATTGCCGCGCAAAACGGCCAGCGCCCCTTCTTGATAGATGGCTTTGTCCAAAGGACGGATGACATCATCATTATAGATGGCTGCATCTTTCAGTGCCTCGCGCCATGTTGATCCCGAGGCATTGATGCAGTCGAGATCGAGATGGTCTTTCAGGCGCGACATCAGGCCCAGCAAACCGCCCGCATAATAAAAATCTTCCATCAGATATTTGTCGCCCGAGGGGCGGACATTGGCGATCACGGGAATGGATCGGCTGGCTGAATCAAAATCATCAAGACCGATGGCATGACCCGCCCGTTTCGCCATGGCGATCAGATGAATGACCGCATTGGTTGAACAGCCCATGGCCATGGCCACATTGATGGCATTTTTGAACGCGCTGACAGTCTGGATTTTCGCAGGCACCAGATCCTCCCACACCATGTCGACGATGCGGCGGCCCGATGCCGAACACATGCGGATATGGTTGGAATCAGCAGCGGGGATCGAGGACGCACCGGGCAGCATCATGCCCAAAGTATCGGCAAGGGCCGTCATGGTGGCCGCCGTGCCCATGGTCATGCAGACGCCGTAAGAGCGGGCAATGCCGACTTCCATCTCGCCCCAGTCTTTTGCCGAAAAATTGCCTGCGCGCCGCTCATCCCAATATTTGAAAGCGTCAGAGCCAGACCCCAGCACTGTGCCATGCCAGTTGCCGCGCAGCATGGGGCCGGCGGGTACAAAAATCGCAGGCACGCCCGCACTTGTTGCGCCCAGCAACAAAGCCGGTGTGGTCTTGTCGCATCCTCCCATCAAAACAACGCCATCAATGGGATGGGAGCGGATCAGCTCTTCCGTTTCCATCGCGAGAAAGTTGCGATAGAGCATGGTCGTTGGTTTCACCTTGCTCTCGGACAAAGAGATGGCGGGCAATTCCACAGGAAAGCCACCCGCTTGCAAAACACCGCGCCTGACATCATCGACGCGTTGTTTGAAATGGGCATGGCACTGGTTGAGATCGGACCAGGTATTGATGATGGCAATCACCGGCTTGCCTGCATATTCTTCCAAGGCATAGCCCATTTGATTCATGCGCGAGCGATGGCCGAAGGATCGAAAATCATCAGGGCTGAACCAGCGCGCGGAGCGTAAATCGTCTTTGGTTTTGCGTGTCATGATGTTTCCTTCACCTGTGTCGGTTTTTTGCACCCTTTCCCCTCCATGTTTCAAACCGGCACATGGCGATCAAGCGCTCGCGTGAGGGCAAGGCTTTGACGTCTGACGATTTGGAAAACGGGGGGTGAGGGTTAATTCAGCCTCGCTTTTGACAATTAAAACACTAATGCATTAGTGTGTCAAACCGGTCAAATCCAACAGAAATGATTGATTTTCAGAGGGTATGGCTGATGCGGGTTGGGGGGATGTGCGGGGTTTGGATGATGTGTAAAGAGCATGGCAGGCACAAGAGATGAAGACATCGGCCCAATCCCCCATCAGGCGGCTTGACCGTTCCCGCCATGCGGCCCCGCAGGTTCTTGATGATTTAAGGCGTAAAATCATTTCACTGGAGTTATTACCCCGCACCGTCTTGTCGCGGTTGGATTTGCAAGCCGCTTATGGTGTCAGCTCCACGCCCGTGCGCGATGCCCTGATCAAATTACAAGAAGAAGGGCTGGTGGAAATCTATCCGCAACATGCCACGCTTGTAGCCCCGATTGATTTGGCGCAAGCGCGTCAGGCGCATTTCATGCGGCGGTCGATTGAAATCGAGATTGCCCGCCATCTCGCGCAGTTACCAGACCAAAGCTTGATCGCGACGCTGTCTCGTCAGATCGACGAACAGACCATGCTCGCGCAGCTTCAATCGGTTGAGCGCTTTGCCGAGGCTGATCTCGTCTTTCATTGGACTTTGTATGAAGCGGCACAGGTGCCTGATTTGTGGACACAGGTCCGGCGGTTTAGCGGCCATATTGATCGCATCCGTCATCTGGATTTGCCCGCTGAGGGCAAAATGCAACGGATCATCGCCGATCACAAAGCCATTGTTGCGGCTTTGGAACAGGGGCAGGTGGAGGCGGCGGAAGCCGCAGTGCGTGATCATCTGTCGCGTTCGATTGCTCTGACAGGGGCAATGAAAGCCAAAAATCCGGATTATTTCAGCGATCAGGATGCAGGATGACGTGAAGGTCGGCAGCGCGTTTCATCCTTGTCACGCGCGGTTTTTTCTCGCTTTTTCAGGCCTATGCGGGCGATAAACACCCCCTCTTGATCTTCATTGTATATTGTATACAGTTGTCATTATGAGCATTGTCGCCATCAAACGCATGACACTGGCCGATCAGGTTTTGGACCGGGCGATCGAGGCGATTGTCATGGGTGAAATCCCCGCAGGCTCGCCGATCAGCGAAATTGAAATTGCCGAGCGCTTTGGTGTCAGCCGGGGTCCGGCGCGCGAAGCCATTTTCCGGCTGGAGGCCAAGGGATTGGTCACGCGTACGGCGCATTTGGGTGCACGCGTGGTCTCGCTCACCTTGCAGGATTTGCAAGCACTGTTTGAAATGCGTGAATCCATTGAAGGCATGGCCTGCCGATTGGCAGCGCTCCGGATCAGCGCCGAGGAATTGGCCTTTCTCGAAGCCTGTCTGGAACGCGATGCCGCACTGCCCGAAGTGGCCGAGGGGCGGCGTTACATCCAGCCTTCGGGAGATCGGGATTTTCACGTCGCCATCATGCGGGCCAGTCAAAATCCGCGCCTCGAACGCGCGTTATATGGGGATATTTACGATGTGTTGCGGCTTTATCGTGTGCGCTCCAGCACAACACCGGGCCGTTCGCAGCAGGCATTGGAAGAGCATCGGGTGATTTTGCGCGCTTTGCGGCAGAAAAATCCGGAAGAGGCCGAACAAGCCATGCGCTATCATATCAAAACATCCTGGGCCAATACGCGGCTGAATTTCGAATCTCATTCCCAAATCACTGATGGTCCCTAAGCAATGCGCCCAACAACACATTTGAAAACATTATTGGCCCAAAAAAAGGCCGTGACTTTACCCGGTGCAGCGAATGCAATGTTCGCGCGGGTGATCGAGGATTTGGGCTTTGAAGCCTGTTATGTGACAGGTGCCGGCATTGCTAATATGCATTTAGGCGCGCCCGATATCGGTTTGACGACCCTGACCGAAATTGCCAATGCGGCCGCTGCCATCAGCGATGCCATTGCTTTGCCTTTGCTGGTGGATGCCGATACGGGTTTTGGCAATCCGGTGAATATGCATCGCACGGTCAAAGTGCTTGAGCGCGCCGGTGCGGCAGGCATCCAGATCGAGGATCAGGTCTTCCCCAAAAAATGCGGACATTTCAGCGGCAAAGATGTCATCGCGCTGCCGGAAATGGTGGCCAAAATCAAAGCGGCGGTGGATGCGCGGCGTGATCAGGATTTCCAGATTGTGGCGCGCACAGATGCACGCGCCCTTGTCGGTCTTGATCAGGCGATTGAACGCGCGCAGGCCTTTATCGAAGCGGGTGCGGATGTCACCTTTGTCGAAGCGCCGTTATCCTTTGACGAAATGGCGCGCATTGCACGAGAATTATCCGTGCCGCAAATCGCCAATATTGTTTACGGCGGCAAGACACCCGATCCCGGTCGCGCGCGCTTGGCGGAGATGGGCTTTGCGGGTGTGCTTTATGCCAATGCATCCTTACAAGCTGCCTTGCGGGCGGCCTATGAGGTGTTGGGTTCATTGAAAGAGCATGGGTCTCTGGATCAGGTCGCGGATCGTTTGGCGTCGTTTGATGAACGCCAGCGTGTTGTCAACAAGCCGCTATGGGATGCCATGGAAGCGCGCTACAAGGAATAGGGAGCAAAAAAATGGGGACACGACCCTGGGATGCCTATATTCCGGAAGAGGAGCAACGGGCCTATCGTGCGGTTGGTTTTGGCCGCCCGACAGGCTTTGGCAAGCGTCCGGCTTTGTTGATTATCGATGTGCAATATCGCACGGTCGGCACCAAGCCGATGCCTTTTTGGGAAGCCATCAAAGAGTTTCCGACCTCTTGCGGGGAAGTCGCATGGGATGCGGTGGGCAATATCGCCAAATTGCTGACGGTGTTTCGCGCCAATGGCTGGCCGGTGCTTTATCCCTATGTCTCGCCCAAGCAGGGATTTGATGCGGGGCGTTTGTCCGATAAAGTCCCCAGCATCATGGGCGTGGCGAGCAGGGGCTATGATTTTGTGGATCCGATCGCGCCGCATGACAGCGATATTTTATTGCCGAAAAAACATCCCAGCGCTTTTTTTGGTACGCCGCTGGCATCTTATCTGATTAACGTGCAAGCTGATACGCTGGTGGTCACGGGATGCAGCACGTCGGGCTGTGTGCGTGGCACAGTGGTGGATGGTTTTGCCTATAATTTTCGGGCGATTGTGCCGCAAGATGCGGTGTATGATCGTTCACAGGTCTCGCATGCCGTGAACTTGTTCGACATGGCCGAGAAATATGCCGATGTGATGACAACCGATGATGTCATCAAACAACTTGAGACCATACCTGCAAAAATAACTGAGTGAAACGCATCCTTGTTTTGGTTGAGAAGAGGGGAATAACATGAAAGCACATTGGACTTTGAAAAGCGGCGCAGCCTTGGTGCTCGCCACTCTGCTGGCAGGCAGTGCCTTGGCACAGCAAACCAGCTATAAATTCGGCATGGCCATGCCTTTGACCGGCGGACAGGCCACCTATGGCAATGATCAGGTGAAAGCAGCCCAATGGGCGGTTGAAGAGATCAATAAAAAAGGCGGCATCAACGGCAAGCCGCTCGAAATGATCGTCATGGATACGCAAGCCGATCCGCAAGTGGGCATCCAATCGGTCAACCGCATGATCAGCGTCGATAAAGTGGCGGTGTTTGTCACAGCATGGTCGGGCGTGGTGAAAGCCGTGGCTCCCATCGCCAATGACAATAAAGTGGTTGAATTGTCGGTGGGTGCCAATTCCCCCGATATCAGCCAGCTTGGTGATTATGTCTATACGACCTTTCCGCTGGCTGACGTGGATATCCGCGCCGTAGCAGGCTATTCGGCCAAGGAAATGGGCAAGAAAAAAGCCGCTGTTTTGTTCATCAACAATGAAACAGGTCTGGGCTCGGCCACGGTCTATCGTGACACTTTCAAAAAGGCGGGCGGCGAGGTTGTTGCTTATGAAGCCTATGACCAAAAGGCCACAGACTTCACAGGCCCCTTGCTGAAAATTCGTGCGGCCAATCCGGACATCATCCATTTGCAGGGTCTGGTTGCTGAATCGCCGCAGGTGATTGCGCAAGCCCGCCAGCTCGGGATCACGGTTCCGATCACCTCCTATTCCGGTATTTACAATCAGAAGCTGATCGAACAATTGGGTGCGGCAGCTGAAAATGTGATTGCCACATCGCTTGCACCGGGCGTCGAAGATTCACCACTCGTCAAAGACTATGTTGATCGTTGGGTGAAAGAAGTGGGTCGTGCACCCAATGGCTTGCCTTACACCCAATATCTCTATGATACCCCTGCTTTGGTGGCCGCTGTCTTTACCGCGCTCGACAAAAAAGGCATTGCGCCGACGGGTGAAAATTTCCGCAAGGAAATGCTGGCGATCAAAACCTTTGATCTGCCTTTGACAGGAAAAGTCACCTTCGCCGAAGACCATACCGTCAACAAGCCGGTTTATCTTGTCGAAGTGAAAAACGGCAAATGGACCAAAAAGGCTGTTGTCGGCCAATAACCCCGTGCGTTGAAGGAAGGGAGACTGTCTCCCTTCCTTTTTTATGAGGAGCGAATGAGATGTTTGATGTCGCGGTGGTTAGCCAGATTTTGTGGACATCCTTCGCCACATCCAGTTATTTTGTTTTATTCGCTGTTGCCTTTGCGCTTGTTCTGAAAGTGAACAAGGTTTTCAATTTCGCGCAGGCCGGTGTGATGACCTGCGGCTTTTATGCGGCCTATGTGGCGGTGCGCTTGCTGGAATGGCCGGGGTTTGCCGGATTGCTTGCAGGCATCGCCGGTGCCTTGCTGATGAGTTTCATCCTTGAGTATTTTGGTTTTGCGGTGTTGCGGCAGCGAAAAGCCTCACCGATGTTTGTGTTTATTTTCACGCTGATCGTCTCGCAATTTATCTCTTATGCGATCATGCTTGTGTTCGGGACATGGCCGACAACCATTTTTGCGTCGATGTTCTGGCCCGTCACTTTGGTGGGCGGGATTGCGGTCAGCGCTTGGGATGTGCCAGCCATTGCGGCCACGCTTGTTGTGCTGATCGCCTTATGGGTCTTTTTGCGCTTTACGCGCTATGGTCAATTCATGCTGGCGGTGGCCGATAATGCCGATCTGGCCGAGCTTTACGGCATCCAGAAAAACAAGGTCTTGATGATATCCATGCTGATGGCCGGTGTGATTGTGGCGATTGGCATGTTCCTTTACGGATCGCGCGCGCAGGTGCAAGCGGCGGCGGCAACCGAATTGATGTTGTTTGCGGTGGCTTCAACCATTTTGGGCGGCATTGGCAATATCTGGGGGGCTGCCGTGGCGGCGATCATTCTGGGTATTGTGCAAAATAGTTCGATCCTGTTCATCCCTTCGGCTTGGCAGGGCTTTTTGTTATATGCCTTTTTGTTTTTCGCCATTGTGTTGTTTCCGCGCGGCTTTCGCTTGCCCGAGCGCGCCAACAAACTCAAACGAACCATCCGCGCCCCTGATGCGCTCGTCACGAAGCAGGAGGGTTGATCATGGATTATCTCTATTCGATCCTTATTCTCATCGGATTATTCATCATCTTGGCTTCAAGCTTTGATCTGGTGATCGGGCATTGCGGATTGATCTCCATTGCCCATCCGATTTTTTATGCCATCGGCGCCTATGTGTCCGCGATGCTCGCCAAACACAATATCATGCCCATTCCATTGGCTATGCTGAGCGGCGGTGTGGTGGCTTTTGTCGCGTCAGCGCTTGTGGCGGTTCCGGCCTTGCGGGTGTCGGGGGATTATCTTTTGATTGCCAGTATCGGTTTTCAATTGGGGCTGATCGAGCTGGCCAAACATATTCACGAGATCGGCGGCGCGGGTGGTTTGACCAATATTCCCTCCTTTCTCATTCGCGATTATGGCCGCGAAAGCTATGTGGTCTTGGTGCTGGTTCTGGCAGGCCTGACAGTGCTCTTTATCAAATGGCTGACACAGGGGCCTTATGGTCGCATGATGGCCGCCATGCGCGATGACGAGCTGGCGTTTTCCATGCTGGGCCGCAATGCCATTTGGGTCAAAGTCTCGGTGTTTGGTATCGGCTCGGGCATTGCCGGTATAGCGGGGGGGTTATATGCCCATTATTTCCGGTTTCTGGAGCCTGACCAATTCGGCCTTTTGCAATCCTCCGCTGTTTTGACCATGGTGGTGGTGGGCGGATTGCGCACGGCATGGGGGCCGGTGATCGGTGCTTTGGTGTTGCAGCTGATGCCGCAAATGATCACCTTTTTCAATTTGCCGCCGAGTGTCTTGGGGCCGCTGCAAGGATTGATTTTTACAGGGCTTGTTTTGGTTTTCATGTTTAAGCGTCCGCAGGGTCTGCTTGCGGCGCCTGTCATCTGGACCGGCAAAGCTCCCGAAAAGAGGGGGGCGTGATGGCGGTGCTTGAAATTCGCAATTTGTGTAAAAGCTTCGGCGGCATTGTGGTTGCCGATCAGATTGATCTCGATCTCAAAGCGCATGGGGTTTTGGGTTTGATCGGGCCGAACGGCGCAGGCAAAACATCATTGTTCAATTTGATTTGCGGAGTTGTGCCGCCCGATGCCGGATCCATCACCCTTGATGGCCTGTCCATGGAAGGGCAGCCGATCCATGAGCGGGCGCGGCTGGGCTTGGCACGGACATGGCAGACCTTGCGCTTGTTCCCTTCATTGTCGGTCATTGACAATCTGATGTTGGGCCCGCGCGATTACAGCGCCGATCGCTTGATCGATGTGTTCTTGCGCCCCACTTATATTGCCCAACGCGAGCGTGAAGCGCGGCAACGCGCCGAATATATTCTGGAACGCACAGGCCTGATTGCGATCAAAGATTCCCCTGTGATGGATATCACCTATGGCCAGCAGAAACTGGTGGGTGTTGCGCGTGCTTTGATGAACGAGGCGCGGTGTCTGTTGCTGGATGAACCGATGGCCGGTGTCGAGGGCCAGACCTATGCCTTGATTCAAAAGGTTGTGCGTGATCTCGCGGAATCGGGTGTGGCGATTTGTGTAGTCGAACACAATGTCGCTTTCATCAAGGACTTGTGTGATGAAGGCGTTTTCATGTTCGCAGGCAAAGTGCTGGCGCGTGGAAGTGTTGACCAGCTGATCGCCGATCCGCATCTGACCGAATTATATTTTGGAACCTGACGCCATGTTATCCATTCAAAATCTTTATGCCGGCTATGGTTCTCTTGAGGTGCTCAAAGATATTGGCATCGACCTTCAAGACCATCAATGTGTCGGTATTTTCGGGCATAATGGCGCGGGCAAAACAACGCTTTTGCGTTCCATCATCGGCGCGGTTGTCCCAACCTCCGGTCGTTTGACATGGGATGGCGAAGAGCTGCCTTATGGCGATGTGCCTGCCACCGTCAAACGCGGGATCGCCTTTGTGCCGCAAGGCCATAATGTGTTTCCCAATTTGAGCGTTGAAAAAAATCTGGTGATTGCCGGTGCGCTGTTTGGCGAGGCCTTTTTGTCCGAGGTGTTGCAGCTTTTTCCGGTGTTGCAAGAGCGCCGCAGCCAGCGTGCCGGATCGATGTCGGGTGGCGAGCAACAAATGCTGGCGCTTGGCATGGCTTTGATGACCAAGCCCAAATGGCTGCTGCTTGATGAACCCTCGACAGGCTTGGCGCCGGTGATTGTGCGTAATGTCATGGATGGCTTGCGCGATGTGAACCGCCGCTTCGGCACAGGCATTCTGGTGGTGGAACAAAATGTACCCGCAACATTGAAGCTGGTCGAGCGGGCGATCATCCTCAAATCAGGCCAGATTGTGTTTGACGGCAGTCGTGACGAATTGTCAGCCAAGAAAGATTTATGGGAATGGTTTTGAACCCCGATCAAGCGCCCTTGTCGCTGCGTGACCAATCCGCGCAGGCCTTGCAGCATTTATGTGCATGGGCTGTTCAAGCCTGCCAGCAAGAATTACCCCCTGCCATCCGCAAACGTTCTGCCATGGTTTTGCTGGATGATCTGGGGGCGATGGTGGCGGCCTCTGGGGAGCCGCAAGTCAAAGCCGTGCGGCAGCGCGCCCCGAAACGCTCCTCCAAAAAGTCAGCCACTATTTTTACAAAACATGCGCCCAAATCCGATGTGCTGAATGCGGCCAGCGCCAATGGCATGGCCGCTGCGTGGTGTGAATTGGATGAAGGCTATCGCTTGGCCCCTTGCCATGCAGGGGCGTATATTTTGCCGACCTTGCTGGCCGAGGCCGAAGTGCGCTCCTTATCGCTGGGCACGCTGTTGCGCCTCTTGGCGGTTTCTTATGAGATCACCGGACGCTTTGCGCGTGCCTTCCCCTTTCCGGCCCTGACGGTGCATCCGCATGCCGCCTATGCCACGATCGGCGCAGTCTGTGCGGCAGCTCTGGTGCGCGGTTGTGATGCGGCCTTGTTCCTGCAGGCTTTGACCAGTGCCTGCTCGATGAGTTTTGCAGGGCCTTACAAACATGCGGTGGATGGCGCATTGGTGCGCAATGCCTGGACCGCAGCCAGTCCCTGGATCGGTCTCAGTGCCGTGGATTGGGCGGAGGACGGTATCGCCGGTATTCCCCAAACCCCTTATGATGTTTATGTCGGTTGCTTCAACACCACATGCAAACCCGAAGAGTTGACGCAGGGCTTGGGTGACTTATGGGCGATCAGCGACGGCTATCACAAAATATTCGCCTGCTGCCAATATGCCCATTCCATGCTGGAAGCCTCCTTGGATTTGCATGAGCGGTTGGGCATGGCCGCATCCCATGCCATTGAAGCCATCGAGGTTGAAACCCATCCGCGCGGTCTGACCCTCACCGGTGTTGATCCGGACAATGTGTTGGCAGCGCAATTTTCGATGCCGCATGCCGCTGCCGCTGTCGCCTGTCTCGCCACAGGCGGCCAAGCTGCCTTTTCCGCACAGGCTTTGCAGCGCGCCGATATTGCCCGCTTGCGTCAACGCGTTGTGCTCAAACCCTATGAGCCTCTGGCCCCATGGCCCAATGACCGGCCCGCGCGTGTGACATGGATCTTGGCCGATGGCACGCGTCACACCGCTGAACGGCTCAATGCGCGCGGCGGGGCCGATATGCCGTTTGATGAAGCAACGCTTTTGCAAAAATTCAGCGACAATACGTGCATGGTCTTTCCGGCCATGGCGTCTTATGCGCAGCCTATTTTAAGTGGCTCGGACACTCTGGATGCCATGGCGTGGCGGGATCTGGTTGAAAAGATGGTGGGGGCTCCGGCATGAGTGAGGCAATCGATGTTCTGGTGATCGGGGCGGGCGCTTGCGGACTGGCTGCAGCCATTGCAGCCCATGACGAGGGGGCCAGCGTTGCCATCGTGGAAAAGCAGGATCGGCCGGGGGGCAATTCCTCTTTGTCGACAGGGTCTGTGCCCGCCGCCAATTCCCGCTTTCAGCGCGAGGCAGGACTGGTTGATTCTCCTGAGGCCATGGTGCGCGATCTGATGCAGATTGCCGAAGGCGATACCGAGGATCTGGCGCTTGTCCAGCGCATGGCCGAAGTCTCCGCCGAAACCGTTGAATGGCTGATCGATACCGTCAAAGCGCGTATGGTGTTGATCACCGCCTATAAACATATCGGCCATTCGGTGCAGCGCTTGCATGCGCCTGTGTCCCGTCGCGGGCAGGATCTGGTCGATGATTTTCTCGCAGCCGTTGCCGCGCGTGATATTCCGCTTGCGGTGGGCAATGGGGTGGAGGATTTGCTGATCGAGAACGGCGCGGTGGTCGGTGCGCGCATCCGCTCAAGCGAGGGCGTCGAGGATATGCGGGCGCATAAGGTCATTCTCGCGGTCAATGGGTTTGCTGCCGATCCCGCATTGGTCAAAGAATTTTGTCCGGAAATCGCAGGCGCGCAATATTTCGGGGCGCGCGGCTCGCATGGCGATGCCATCAAATGGGGCCGACAGTTAAACGCGGCCCTTGCCAATATGGGGGCCTATCAAGGCTATGCGGCGGTGGCTTATCCGCATGGCAGTTTGTTGTCTTGGACAACCATTGAAAAGGGCGGCATTTTGTTGGGTCAGAATGGGCAGCGCTTTGGCAATGAGGCCCTTGGCTATTCCGGTTATGCGCGGGTGGTTTTGGAGCAGGGCGAATTTGCCTATGCGATTTTTGATCAATCGATTTTCGATGTCGCATCGCAAGAAGAAGAGTTCATGGAACTCGTCTCTTTCGGCGGTGTGAAAAAGGCGGATGATCTCGCGACACTGGCCGGTTTTTTTGAACTCGATCCACAAGCGGTCGCGACCACACTCACCCAGTATAATGCCAGCGCCCATGGGCAAGCAGCCGATGCATTTGGCCGGACGGTTTTTGGCCTCGCGCCATTGCAAGCCCCTTATTACATCTGCCGTGTGGTGCCCGGTTTGTTTCATACCCAAGGCGGGTTGAAAGTGGACCGCGATGCGCGCGTGCTTAATCTGGACGGACAGCCTGTTCCCAATCTCTTTGCAGGCGGTGGTGCCGCTGCGGGTATTTCCGGTCGCAAAGGGGCTTTGGGCTATGCATCGGGCAATGGCTTGCTGACGGCGATTGCTCTGGGACGGCTTGCAGGCCGTGCGGCTGCAAAAGAAATCACAAACGGAAACTGATATGGATCAGACGATCACGCTTTCGCGGATTTTGGTCAGGCAATGGAAAGCGCTTGATGCGCAAGCCATTCCGCAGGACGTGAAACAGCATGGCGTGATGCATTGTCTTGATGCCTGCGGGGTGGGTTTGGCCGCCTCTTCCCTTGATCAGGGTGTTCCCTATGCGCGCTATGCGCAAGGGCTGGGCGTGGGGCAGAACAAGGGGCCGGCGGATGTGCTGAACGGCATGGGGCAGTGCTCCATGGCCGATGCCGCTTTGATCAATGGTGGCTTGATCCATTCTCTTGAATATGACGATACGCATACCGCCTCCATCGTGCATGGATCGGCTGTCTTGCTGGCGGCGTCCCTTGCCGCAGCCCAAGGCACCGGCACGCGTCCGCCTCAGATGGTGGTCGCCTATATCAAGGCCTATGAAATTCTCATCCGGATTGGTTTGGCAGGGCAGGGTGGATTTCAAAAACACGGCTTTCAGATCACCTCGGTGGCGGGGGCTTTGGTCTCGGCTTTGCTGGCTTGTGATCTGATGGGCGGTGACGAGGACGCCTGTGTGCATGCCATTGGCATTGCCTTGAGTCAGGCCTCCGGTGTGTTTGAATTTTTAAGCAATGGCTCAACGGTCAAATCCTTTCACCCCGGCTGGTCCGCTCATGCGGGTCTGGTGGCAGCCGCGCTTGCCTGTGCCGGATTGCAGGGGCCGGAAACGGCCATTGAGGGAAGCCGCGGTCTGTATCTGGCCTTCACGCGCGATGGCGATGCGGCGGCGCGCTTTGCAAAAGAGCTGCAGGATTTCGGCACGCAATGGCATATGCGCGATGTGGCGATCAAGCTTGTGCCAAGCTGCCACTATCTGCATGGCTTTGTGGAAGCGGCTGCGGAGGTCATGGATCACATCCATGATGCGTCTTTGATCGATCAGATCCATGTGCGGATTGCCGAACCCACCGCCGCCATTGTGTGCGAGCCATGGACGCTCAAACAAAATCCGCAAACAGGCCATGCGGTGCGTTGGAGCTTGCCGGTGATTGTCGCGTTACAAATGATCGAGGGACGCGTTGATCTCGATTCCTTTGTTTCAGTCCCGCGCCAAGAGGTGCTTGATTTGGCGAAAAGGATCACATGGTCGCCCTTGCAACCGCATTTTTTCCCCGCGCGCTTTGAAGCCAGCATGAGCGTGACCTTGCAGGACGGGCGAGTGATCGAGGCCTATCGCCCCGACGTGCTGGGCAATGCCAGCCGTCCGGCAAGCGAGGCCATGATTGTTGAAAAATTCCGGTCCAATGCATTACGGGCCTTGCCAAGCGGCTCAGTGGATGCGGTGTTGAATTTTTGGCTGTCCGTCGAAACAGCGGACGATTTTTCGGCTTTGTCTCACGCGTTGGCGCTTACGATAAAAGGTTGAGCAATGTCTTCACTGGTCACATTATATGAAAATGCCGATGTTGTTCTGGCCGACAAAGGTCTGACACGCTGCGCCATCAAAGTGGAAGACGGGCGCATCACAGGCTTTGATGACAAGGATCTCACGGGACGCGAGGTCCGGCGGATTGACCTCAAAGGTCTGGTTGTGATGCCGGGAGTGATCGATCCGCATTTGCATCTGGGTCATGGCAAAGACATCTCGCGCCCGCAAGTCAAAGACGACGCCGCGCGTGAAACCGCAGCAGCGGCCATGGGCGGTATTACAACCTTCATTCCCTATCTCATGAGCACGCAGTCTTACGAGACTCTCTTTGATGACGTGAAGGCTGTCACCGAAGCGGGAAGCCGCATTGATTTTGGCTATCACTTCATCATTTCAACAGAAGATCAATTGGCGGCTGTGCCCCTTTATGCGCGTGACTATGGGGTGTCGTCTTATAAAATCTTCATGAATAACCGTGGTGGTGAAGGATCCCGTCTCGGCCTGCCCGATATTGATGACGGCTATTTGTTCAGGCTGTGCGAAACTGCGGCCGCTTTGGGGGGCGTGGTTTGCCCCCATCCTGAAAACATCGAGGTCGCTTGGGTTTTGCGCAATCGTTTGAAGCAATCCGATCCGCATGGCACGGGCGGGCTTGCTTTGTGGAATGCCTCGCGTCCTGATTTTGTGGAGGCGGAGGCCGTGCAGCGCGCGATCTATCTGGCGCGTGTGGCGGGCTGTTCGATCTATATTGTGCATACCTCGTCACAGGCCGCACTTGAGGCCGCCTTGATGCAACGCAAGGCCGGCAGCGCCGTGACGATTGAAACCTGCCCGCATTATCTGACCCATACTGAAGACTGGAGCGGCGGCGTGGTCGGCAAAATCAATCCGCCATTGCGTACGCGTGCCGATTGTGACGCCTTGTGGCAGGCCATTGCCGATGGTCATATCGACACCATCGGCACAGATCATGTGCATCGGGATCTGTCGGGCAAACAAGGATCGATCTGGGATGCCTCGCCCGGCTGTCCGGGCCTTGAAACCCTGTTGCCGGTGATGCTCAGCGAAGGTCATGCCAAACGCGGACTGTCTTTGGAACGCATTGCCGCGCTGACGGCCACCCATTCTGCCAAAGTCTTTGGTCTGTCTGATCGCAAAGGCCGGATTGCCGTGGGGCAGGATGCGGATTTTGCCATCATTGATCCCAAAGCCGTTTGGACAGTCGATCAATCCACATGCATGTCGTCCGCAGGCTATTCGATCTATCACGACTGGACGTTGACGGGGCGGGTGATCCACACGCTTGTGCGCGGTGAATTTGTCATGCGTGACGGCATGCTGATCGATGACAAGATCGGGCACGGACGCTATCTGCCGCGCCCCGCATAACAATTGATGCGTTTTTAAAATTCCAGATCGAGTTCTTCCAATTCGTCCGGCTCGTTGAGGGCCGATTGGCGCCACGCCTCCAACAAGTCCCATTGGAGAATGGTTTTGCAATATTGCTGGGCCACCAGATCGAGTTCAACGGAATAGGTCTGGAACCGGCTGCAAACGGGTGCGAACATGGCATCCGCCATTGTGGGCTGTGCGCCAAACAGATAAGGGCCACCATACCGCTTCAGGCAGTCGCGCCAGATCGCACAGATGCGTTGAATATCGGGCTTAGCCCCCGCCCAAACTTTGAAATTCTCGTGCTTGGCTTTCAGATTCATCGGCAGGGCGGCGCGCAAATTGGTAAAGCCCGAATGCATTTCACCGCAAATCGAGCGGCAATGGGCACGCGCTTCGGGAGATTCCGGCAACAGGCCGCTATGCGGATTGATCTCGTTCAAAACCTCGGCAATCGCCCAGCTGCCCCAGGCCTCGACCGCGCCGATGGTCAGCTTGGGAACCAGAAAAGACGGTGTCAGATGCAGCAATTCCGCCCTCGTGGAGGGATCGTCAAAGGATTGCAGGTCTTCCACAAAATCAATTTTGGCTAGTTTGCATAACAGCCAACCCCGCAAGGCCCAGGAGGAGTAATTCTTGCTGCTGATGGTCAGCGATGCTGTGGCGGCGGGAAAAGTGCTCGACATGGTTACCCCGATGATTTGATCGTGATCTTATCTTAAGCTATGAATATGACAAGAAAACAGGAATAATTAGGCATATGTATTATATTTTAGCCTTAATTTTAAGCTTGCTTGCATCTCTTGGCTCATGCAGCATATAAAAACGATCACTCGATTGCGTGTGAGAGACGACTTTTGAGGATGATCCGGGTTGAAATTGGCACATAGTGTTCAGGTAGGTAAGTAACGATGCTTTATGCGATGTATCAAGCACGGTCGGATATGCTTGAGCCGTTACGGAGTTTTTCCCAATTTGTTAGCCAATCGCTGGAGTCACAAGAAAGCGCCGTTACTGATAATTTGATGGTGCGCAATGTGATTGCCGCGTGTGATTTGTTTGCCAAGGCCAAATTAAGCTACGAATCCCCGCCCTTTGCCATTGATGAAGTGCTTGATGGCAACCAGCTTGTGCCCGTAACCGAAGAGCGGGTGCTGTCGACGCCCTTCGCTTCTTTGCTGAAATTCCGCAAAGAGACGATCTCGCACAAGCCTAAAGTGCTGGTGGTCGCGCCTTTGTCTGGCCATTATGCCACTTTGCTGCGGGCCACCGTTGAAACCTTATTGCTCGATCATGAAGTCTATATCACCGATTGGCATAATGCGCGCGATGTACCGCTGTCCGCAGGCCGTTTCGGATTTGATGAATATGTCGAACATCTGATCCGCTTCATCGAGTTTTTGGGTCAGGACGTGCATCTTCTCGCGGTGTGCCAGCCTTGCGTGCAATCATTGATTGCCACAGCGATTATGGCGGAGGATCAAAATCCCTGTCAGCCGCGCAGTCTCACCTTGATGGCGGGGCCGATTGATACGCGGATCAACCCAACCAAAGTCAATGAGCTGGCAACAGGCAAGCCGATTGACTGGTTTAAATCCAATTTGATTGCAACCGTTCCCGCCCGTTATGAGGGTGCGGGCCGGCGGGTTTATCCCGGTTTCATGCAGCTCAGTGCGTTTATGAGCATGAATTTAAACCGGCATATTAAAGCCCATGCCGATATGTTTGGTTATATTGTTTTCCGCGAAGAAGAAAAACTGCAAGCCGCGCGTGATTTTTATGATGAATATTTTGCAGTGCTCGATCTCGCGGAAGAATTTTATATTGAAACCGTTGATCGTGTGTTCCAGCAGCATTTATTGCCGCAGGGAAAGATGACCTATTTTGATCGCCTTGTCCGTCCTGAAAAAATCAAAAAAACCGCTTTGCTGACTGTTGAGGGTGAGCGGGACGATATTTGTGCTTTGGGACAAACCATGGCCGCGCATGATTTGTGCACATCCATCCGCCCCTACAAGAAAAAACACCATATGCAGGCAGGCGTTGGCCATTATGGTGTGTTCAGTGGGGGTAAATGGGCGCGTCAGGTTTATCCTATCGTGCGCAATTCGATTTTGATGAGTGAATAAATTTTATTGAAGCGTCTGATTGTGTCTGCATAGTGTGACATTTTTTGAAACAACACAGCATTCATTAGTTTTTGTTTCATCAAACCTAGTTGAAATTGTGCTTTCTTTGTTGCGGTATGACAGCAATTGATTTTTTAAATTTATTAAGAAAATCAATCTTGTTTGATAAATAGGATTAAAATATTCCCTGTTTGTCATAATGAAAAAAATCAAGTGAATTGACATTGAGTTATAATAACACTAATTTCCGCGCGATTTTATAAGCCATCATGCTGGATAAATCGCTTTTAGTTTTCATTATGTCTTAAAAGACACTTATTCATGATCCTTTCAAAACCCATGGAGTAACAATGTCGCTTACAATACGTGAATTAAATCAATTGAAGAAAATAGTAGAAATTTCGACTCTTTTGATTGAAAAAGCCGAACAGTCCATTGCCGAAAAACAAGCCGAAAAGGCTGAAAAAGCTGCCAATAAGCGTTTGCGCCGCAGCGGCAAGGAATTGGCTCAATTTCGTAAAATGTTGAAAAACATGCGTAAGCAAGGTGTTCCGGTTTCCGAATTGTCTGAAACCTATGGCGTGTCGGCGTCTTATATTTACCAGCTCTGATTATTTGAAAGCTTGCGACAGCTTTGATCCTTTAACGGGGTGCCCTGACAGGCGCCCTGTTTTTTTGGCTTTGCCTTCGGCATAAAATTGGGGAGGCGATGGCCGTTATTAAAATCAAGACGGTTCTGCCGGACTTGACCGGTCAGAAAAGAAAAGCGGGGGGCTTTTTGCGTCTGTTTGACCCCCTGCTGTTGGGGCGTCGGCGGCTTTGATGGCTGTCTCGCGCCAAAGCAGCCCATCTTGTCTTATGCGTCCCGATTCTTGTGCGTCCCTAGTCTTATCTGGTTTCCTCCTTGTCACCTTGCCCCCCTTGTTTCAGGGGGGCTTTTTTTGGTGCAGGCAGAGGGTGATTTTTCAATCACTTCAAGCGTGGTTTTTGGATCTGTGCGAGATCGCACAAGGCATCGACCATTGCAGAAAAATCCTGCCCGCCGAAGCCGCGTGAGCGCGCCGTGCTGAAGGCCTCGCGGGCCGCTGCTGCAATCGGCATGGGCACACGGGCCGTATTGGCGGCTTCAACAATGAGGCTCAGATCTTTATGGGCGAGATCAATGGTGAAGCCGGGGGACACATCGCCCTTCAGCACTTTGACGGGCCAACCGATTTTCAACTGCCCATTGGTGGCTGTTGTGCCGTAAAGCACATCCAGTGTGCGTTCGAGATCCAGCCCAAAGGCTTGCGACAAAGCCAGTGCTTCGGCATTCAACTGGCAGGAGGAGACCGCGAGATAATTATTGACCAATTTGGTGCGTGTGCCGCTGCCAACGGGTCCGCAGTGATAAAGCGTTGTTCCCATGGCTTCGAGCATGGGTTTGATGCGCGCGTAATCTTTATCCGATGCCCCCACCATAAACAAGGATTCGCCCTTATCCGCATGTTGGGCCAAACGGCCCACAGGCGCATCGACGAAACTGCAGCCTTTGTCTGCGGCCATTTGCGCCAGCGCATCGGTGGTCTCGGGGCTGACCGTGCTCATATCCACCACAATCGTGCCGGGTTTTGCATGCGCAAGAATACCTTCCACGCCACTGACAATCTCATGCACCACCGCTGAATTGGGCAGCATGGTGAAAATGACATCCGACGCTTGTGAAACCTCCGCCACCGTCTTTGCCGGACGGGCTTGAAGCAGCGCAAGTTCCTGCACGGCCTCTTGATTGAGATCATGCACAATGAGGTGAAACCCTTTGCGCTGCATATTTGCGGCCATCGGGCGACCCATCCGTCCCAATCCTATAAAACCCACCATTGACATCTTGCTTCTCCTTGAATGCGTCAGACTATAAAAATTTAGTGATTGTGGAGGCCGAGCGCGTCGCGCAGGCGCAGTTTCAGCGCCACCCCATCGCGACTCGGGATCACCCGTTCGGTCTGCCCGTCGATGATTTTGATCAAAGCAAAACGGGGGCCGTGGCCGATCTCTTCGAGGCTTTGCGCATAGGCATCAATCTCGCCCCAGTCTTCCAGCGTCGTGACATCGGAGATCGAGCACGCTTTGGCAATCGCGGTCAAATCGGTGCCACGACGGGTATGGCTTTCTTGCTGGCCTGTTTCACCGAACATTTCATTATCCAGAACGATGATGGTCAGATTTTTGGGCTGTTGCAGGCCAATGGTCGCCAGCCCGCCCATGCCCATCAAGCATTCGCCATCGCCGGTCAACACCACCACGGGAAGATCGGGCTGTGCCAGTGCCAGTCCAAGCCCCACCATCGCGGCGCCGCCCATCGCACCCCAGAGATAAAAATTGCGCGGATGATCACCGCAGGCCGCGACATCATAGGTTGGTGATCCAAGGCCTGTGATGGCCACCAGATCTTTGCGGCGGGCCAGCAGGCGGGCGACCACCTCACGGCGAAAAAGTTGGTGTGACGCGTTCATGCTTGTGATCCGTTGTTAGAATTTTTTGCTGCCAATGGCGCGTTGCGAAATCAGCACCGCACAAGCGGTGCCGCCGTCAAAAGCCATGGCGGCGGCGGCCTGCACGCAGTCGAGCACATCATCGGCGGTTTCGGCGCGCAGCACTTTGACATCGCCCATTTTCAAAAGGTCTTCGCTATGCGAGCCCATGCTGACCTGCCACGCGTTAAACTCACCCCATTCACCGCGCATCGTCACAAGGATCAACATGGGAATGCGGCACATTTTCACAAGCGACAGCATATTGGCGCAATTACCGACCCCGCTTGATTGCATTAGCAAAACGCCGCGCTGGCCCCCAAGCCAGGCACCGGTCAAAACTGCCAAACCCTCTTCTTCGGTGGTCAAGGTAATGGCGGTCATGGCCTGATCGGCATGGCATTGTTTGATGAGTTCTGCATGGCCTGCATCGGGCACATAGGCCACTTGCTTCACATCAAATTGTTTGAGCAGCGCATGGATGCTTTGGTGCCAAGAGGCTGGCGTGGGGGACGATGCGTGTGTTGGGCTCATGATCTGTCTCGAAAGGGCTTAAGGGGTTTTGCTTTGTGGGGATTGGCCGGAAAATTCCGCGCGCACCATGGCATCATGTTCACCACAGGCCGGAACAGGGCCATAGGCGCGCGGCTGTCCGATAAAGCGTTGCGGCGGGGCGGGCATGGAAACCGGCCCATGGGGTGTTGCGATGATCATGCGGTTTAAATGCGGATGCTGTCCGAGCGCTTCCATGTCATTGACCTGTCCAAAGGCAATCTCATGTGCCATCAGCCGTTCGATCAAGGTTTGCGCATCCAGTTTGGAAAAGGCCGTTTGCACTTTTTCATCCGTCATGCCGCGCAAGCGTACGCGTTGCACATTGGTTGCCAAAGCGGGTTCGCGGGCCAAAGCGGGATCGCCCATGACATGTTCGGCCAAAATCCGCCATTCGCGATCACTTTGCGTCGAGATCAGAATATCGACCCCGTCTTGTGTGGTGAACACCCCGTAAGGGGCAATGGAGGGATGCGCCAGCCCCAGCCTGCGCGGGCTTTGTCCGCCTTCATGCTGCAGCAGGGGAACGGTTGACCAATCCGCAATGGCATCAAACATCGAAACGCGAATGTCCGATCCTTCCCCCGTGCGCTCGCGCAGCAACAAGGCTTCCAGCGCGGCCTGATAGGCATTCATGCCGGTGGCAATATCCACAACCGACACACCGACCCGCGCAGGCCTGTCAGGGCCGCCTGTCACAGAGGCCAAGCCCGCTTCGGCTTGGATCAGCAGGTCATAGGCCTTGCGCTTGGCATAGGGGCCGTGTTCGCTATAGCCGGAGATGGAGATCAGGATCAGGCGCGGAAAGTCCGTGCGCAAGCGCTCATGCGCAAAACCGAGATCAGCCAAGGCTCCGGGCTTGAGGTTTTGCACGAGAATATCGGCCTCAGCCAACATGCGTTCCAGCAGGGCCTGATCGGCTTCTTGCTTCAGGTCGAGATGAATGGATTGCTTGCCGCGATTGAGCCAGACGAAATAAGAGCTTTGCCCCTGCGCTGCATCGTCATAATGGCGGGCAAAATCGCCGTCAGGTCGCTCGACTTTGATGACGCGCGCGCCGGCATCCGCCATCCGGCAGGTGCACATGGGGCCTGCGACGGCCTGCTCAAGCGCAATGACCAATTTTCCTTGCAAAGGCAGAACCACACTTCCCCCTTATCGTTTAGGCTTTGGGGGGAGTGTTCCACATTCTGCCGCGCAGAGCCATGGTTTTTCTGACAGGTCAGCTCTTCCTCTGTGCCAGAGCTTTTCCGGCATAATAGTTTGAAAAAGAAAAGCCTTATTCAGGCCGCTCCATTTGGCCCTGTTTGCCCATGATCGAATTCATATTGTAGCGGATCAAGGTGCAGCCGGTGGTGCCGAAGCGTTTTTTGGCGCAGACCCGCACGGAATATTGATCCATGCCGAGATGACCGGAGTTTTTGGTATATTTGAAAACATTTTTATCAATTTGCGTCACGGTGCCGCGCGACGGGTGGTTTTCGATGCTCGCTTCGATCACATCATAGCCTTGCGGCATGGGGATGCGGTTGTAACAGGTCGACACACCCTCCAGCCAATAAAGCAAAGTGATGGTATCATTTTTTTCGGGATGGAATTCCGCCTCTTTCAAGGCCCCTTTGTCGCCGCCTTTTTGCAGGCAGGAGGCGTCAGCCTGCTGCACCATGGCGAATACAAAGCACAAGCCCAACAATGCGGTTGCAAGAATGCTCGGGGTTGGGACTCTAAAACGCGACATGACACACTTCCATTTTGGCCGATGATTGAGAACACGATCCTTCTCAAGGTCTAAAATGCGCATGAAACGCCCTCTGTGCAAGGGTCTTGGCCGCTGACATGCTGTATTTTTGCTGAAAATGGTCCGCAAAAGGCCCATCATGCCTGAAAATGGCCGGTTGGTTTTAAAATTTGAGTATTTTTAAGGGCGCTTTTGCAAAAACCGGCCACACAGCCGCCTTGGGCTGAAACCGTCCTTTTTGGTCTTGGCACGGGTGGTCTTGTCGCAGGACAGGCTCTCTGCCATAGTCATGCTCTTGAAAGAAAACGAGGCTTTGGAATTCCTGGGTCTGTTTTCGTAAAAAAACACATTAGATACTGCATCAGGGAGATGACACAGCCATGCGTTTTGATCGCCGTTCCTTCATCAAATCCACTGCGGCTTTTGCCGTGGCGGCACCTGCGGTTTTTCGGATTACCAAAGTGCAGGGTGCCGAATTTTCGATGAAATATGCCAATAACACAGCGGCGACCCATCCTTTGTCGATCCGCACCAAAGAGGCGATTGAGGCGATTGCCAAGGAAACCGGCGGCAAGGTCGATATCCAGCAATTCACCAACAGCCAGCTCGGCACCGATACCGATATGTTGAGCCAGCTGCGCTCGGGCGCTTTGGAATTTTTCACGCTGTCGCCGCTCATTTTGTCCACGCTGGTGCCCAAAGCCTCCATTAACGGCATTGGTTTCGCTTGGTCGGGCTATGACAAAGTATGGCCTGCGATGGATGGCGAGCTGGGCGCTTATGTGCGCGGCGAAATTGCCAAGTCGGGCCTGTTTGCCTTTGACAAGATCTATGACAACGGCTTCCGCCAGATCACCTCTTCCACCCGTCCCATCAAGACGGCTGAGGATCTCAACGGCTTCAAGATCCGTGTCCCGCCAAGCCCGCTCTGGACCTCGATGTTCAAGGCCTTTGATTCAGCACCCGCCAGCATCAACTTCTCGGAAGTCTATTCGGCCCTGCAAACCAAAGTGGTTGAAGGGCAGGAAAATCCTCTGGCGATTATCCAGTCCGGCAAATTGTACGAAGTGCAAAAATATCTCTCGATGACCAATCACATGTGGGATGGTTTCTGGTTCTTGGCCAATGCGAAAAACTGGAACTCCCTGCCCAAGGAAGTGCAGACCGTCATCCAGAAGCATTTCAATGATCACGCCATCAAAGAGCGTCAGGACATTGCCAATCTCAATGCTACTTTGCAAAAAGAGCTGGTGGAAAAAGGCTTGCAGATTGTCGACGCCAATCCCGCCTCTTTCCGCGCGAAACTGGCATCCGCTGGCTTCTATAAAGAATGGAAAGAAAAATATGGCGCCGAGCCATGGGCCTTGCTGGAAAAATACGCCGGCAGCATTTCCTGAGGCTGATTGATGCATAATCCCCTCCTTCACGATGAGGCCGGTGATCCGGCCTCATCACACGGCCTGTTTCACACGGTGGAACAGGCCATTGCGCGCGTCACGGCTTTTGTGGCTGCGGTCTTGGTGCTGGTGGAAACAGTTGTTTTGTTTGCCGGTGTTGTGGCCCGTTATGTCTATCGCAAGCCGTTGATCTGGTCGGATGAGCTCGCCTCCATCTTGTTTTTGTGGCTGGCGATGATGGGGGCGGTGGTCGCCTATCAGCGCTCCGAACATATGCGCATGTCGGCCCTGGTCAGTTCGGCCTCGCCTCGACGCCGCGCGTTTTTCGAGGCCTTTGCTTTGGCCACGGGGATTGTGTTTTTGGGTCTCGTGATCCACCCCGCCATCGAATATGCGATTGACGAGATCATGATCGTCACGCCCGCGCTGGAAATCCCCAATATCTGGCGCGCCATCGCTTTGCCGATCGGCATTACCTTGATGTTGCTGATTGGCTTGATGCGCATGGGGCGGGCGCATGGCGTCACATTGATGGCCCTGTCTTTTGCGGTCGCCTTGGCGGTCGGGGGCGGGCTTTATGCGGCCAAACCTTTGCTGATGGCGATGGGCAATTACAAGCTCATTGTGTTTTTCGTTTTTCTGGTCGGTGCCTTGGTCTTGTCGGGCGCCCCGATCGTCTTTGCCTTCGGATTGGGAACCTTTGCCTTTCTCGCCATCACCACCCGCACGCCGCTCACCGTGGTTGTGTCGCGCATTGACGAGGGCATGAGCCATATCATCTTGTTGTCGGTGCCTTTGTTTGTGTTTCTCGGTCTGTTGATCGAGGTCAGCGGCATGGCACGTGCGATGGTGAATTTTCTGGCCAGCCTGATCGGCCATTTGCGCGGCGGTCTGTCTTATGTGCTGCTGGCGGGCATGTATCTGGTCTCGGGCATATCGGGTTCGAAAGCCGCTGATATGGCGGCCATTGCGCCGGTTCTGTTTCCGGAGATGAAAAAACGCGGTGAAAAATCCGGCAATCTCGTGGCCTTGCTCTCGGCCTCGGGGGCCATGTCGGAAACCATTCCGCCCTCCCTCGTTTTGATCACCATCGGCTCCGTCACCGGCGTGTCTATCGCCGGTCTGTTTACCGGCGGCTTGCTGCCCGCCATGGTTCTGGCGGCGGCTTTGTGCGTGATCGTCTGGTGGCAGACGCGCCATGATGATTTGTCGGGTGTGCGCCGCGCCACGCTGTCGGAAATCATCTCCACCTTCCTCATCGCGCTGCCGGGCATTGCCTTGCCGTTTTTGATCCGCGCAGCAGTTGTCGAAGGGGTCGCCACAGCCACCGAAGTTTCCACCATCGGCATTTTCTATGCGATTGCCTATGGCGTGATGGCGGCGGCTTTTTTTGGCCAGAAAATCGAATGGTCGCGCTGCGGCCCGATTCTGGTCGAGACAGCCTCTTTGTCCGGCGCCATTTTGATCATTATCGGTTCGGCCACGGCCATGGCTTGGGCGCTCACCCAATCGGGCTTTTCGCGCGAGCTGGCAGCGGCCATGTCGCGTCTGCCGGGCGGGGCGGGGGCCTTTATGGCGGTCTCGGTTGTGGCCTTTATTGTGCTGGGCTCGGTCTTGGAAGGCATTCCGGCCATTGTGCTGTTTGGCCCCTTGCTGTTCCCCATTGCCCGCCAGCTGGGCATTCACGAGGTGCAATATGCCATGGTCGTCATTTTGGCGATGGGCATCGGCTTGTTCGCGCCCCCCTTCGGGGTCGGCTATTATGCGGCTTGCGCCATCGGGCGGGTTGATCCGTCAGAGGGGATCAAACCGATCTGGCCCTATCTTGCGGCTTTGGTGATCGGTTTGATCGTCGTTGCAGCGGTGCCGTGGATCTCGATTGGCTTCCTGTAAGAAAAGCGCCTTCCTTTAAAAGCGTTTTTGGTGGGGCTGTTTAGTAAACAGCCCGCCCGCCTGAAATATCGAAGACCGCGCCGGTCGAAAAGGCGCAGTCTTCGCTCGACAGCCAGCTGATGAGCGATGCGGCTTCCTCCACCTGCAAGAAGCGGTTCATCGGAATTTTCGACAGCATGAAATTGATATGTTCTTGCTTCATCTGGTTGAAAATTTCGGTCTTGGCCGCAGCGGGTGTGATGCAATTCACCAAAATATTGGATGTGGCGAGTTCTTTGCCCAGCGATTTCGTCAAGCCGATCAAACCTGCTTTCGATGCGGAATAATGGGAGGCGTTGGGATTGCCGTCTTTACCGGCAATGGAGGCAATATTGACGATGCGTCCATAGCCTTTTTTCTTCATTTCCGGCACGATGGCGCGGCAGGTTAGATAAGGGGCAATCAGATTGACCTCGACCACCCGCCGCCACACGGCAGGCTCCAATTCCCAAAGCGGCGCATTGCCGCCGGTAATTCCGGCATTATTGACAAGAATATCGATGTGTCCGCAGCGGCTGATCACGGCAGCTGTTGCCTCGGCCACAGCGCTTTCAGAGGTCAGTTCGACGAGATCATAAGAGGCATGCGCAGAGCCGCCCAAAGCAGTGACAGCCTTTTGGCAGGCCTCGTCATCAATGTCCCATAAAATGACATGCGCGCCGGATTTGACCATGCGTTCTGCGGTGGCAAAGCCGATACCGCGGGCGCCGCCGGTGATGATGGCGTTTCTGCCGTTTAAATCGATGCTGTTCATTGTCTGGCTTTCCTCTTTGTTGATTGTTCGGACCCGTCTGTCATCCATAACCACTGCTCTGGGAAAGATGCAAGCTATGCATTTTGTTCAGTGCGCCAATGCCATTGCCTAATCGGGGAAGTGCAGTCATCTTGGATGAGAGATGCGCCGGGTATCGGAACCATGTCGATGAAGCCTATGTATCATGATTTGCGGACCCTGCGCTTGTTCGCCGCCATTTGTCACAATGGCAGTGTCAGCAAAGCAGCCGTTCAGATGAATATGGCCGTCTCTGCCGCCAGCCGCCGCCTGCGCTTGCTGGAGGAGGAGGTCGGCGCGGCTTTGGTGATGCGCCAAGCCCATGGCGTTGAACCCACCATGGCGGGCCACACCACCTTGCGCTATGCCGAACGGGTTTTACGTCTGTCGGATGGTTTGTCGGCCAGCATGCGCGAATTTCAGGAGGGGGTCAGGGGCCGCGTGCGTGTCTCTGCCTCAAGCTCCGCTCTGGTGCATCGGCTGGCCAATGATCTGGCTCTGTTTTCCAAAAGCAATCCGGATATTCGCATTGATCTGGAGGAATTGCCGTCAGTTGAAACCATCACGCTGTTGTCGCGCGGACAATCGGACATGGGCGTCTTTATCAGAGGCGTCAGCACCACGGGGCTGATCACCTATCCCTATACAAAAGACCGGCTGGCTTTGGCCGTGCGCAAGGACCATCGCTTGTCAGACCTGCAAAGCGTCACATTCGCCGAAATTGTCGATGAAGACTTTGTGGCGCTGGAAGTCTCTTCGGCCATTTACCGGCTGGTGAGCGAAAAAGCCCGCGAAATGGTCCATTTGCTCAAAATCAGGGTGCAGGTCCGCAGTTTCGAAGTGATGTGCCAGATGATCCATTGCGGATTGGGGGTGGGCATTTTGCCCGGCGATGCCCTGCGGCCCATGGCCAGCGCCTTGGGCTTGTGTTTGATCCCGCTCGATGAAAGCTGGGCCATGCGTCACATTGATATCGGGATTCCGGCCAGCGCGGACACCAGCCAATCTTTGCAAAAATTGCTGCAAGCCCTCATTCCGACGCCCGAAACCGCAACAAAATGACGGTTTTGCTTTCTCGAAAGCATGGCCTTTGAACCCTCCAAGGTTTCGAATTATTAGAAACCAGACTCCAGTCTTTTCTTATTTCTATTCATCAGCAGCCGGTTAAGCTGACAGCATTCAGATATGTGACGCGCTTTTGAGGGAGTTTGAACGTGCCGGTTTCATTGCCTCTACCCGAAGATCATCAGGATTTGCGCGAAGCCGTACGCGCGCTCTGCGCAAAATTCGATGGCGCCTATTGGCGCGAGATTGACGAGCAGCGCGGCTATCCCGAGGCCTTTGCCACCGCGTTGACCGAAGCGGGCTGGCTGGCGGCCCTGATCCCCGAAGAATTCGGCGGTGCCGGTCTCGGTCTCACCGAAGCCTCCATCATCATGGAAGAGATCAACCGTGCGGGCGGCAATTCCGGCGCGGTGCATGGCCAGATGTATAATATGAGCACTGTGTTGCGGGCTGGCTCGCCGGATCAGAAAAAGCGCTATCTGCCGCAAATCGCCGCGGGCAAATTGCGGCTGCAATCCATGGCCGTCACCGAGCCCACCACCGGCACCGATACAACCAAACTCAAAACCACCGCCACACGGCGCGGCAATTATTTTGTGTTGAACGGGCAGAAGGTCTGGACATCGCGCGTGCAGCATTCGGATTTGATGCTGGTTCTGGCGCGCACCACGCCGCTTGATCAGGTCAAGAAAAAATCCGAAGGCCTGTCGGTTTTCATTGTCGATATCAAAGAAGCAATGGGCAAGGGCATGACCGTGCGGCCCATCCGCAACATGGTCAATCACGAGACCAACGAGGTCTTTTTTGATGACCTCGAAGTGCCTGCTGAAAATATGATTGGCGAAGAGAATAAAGGCTTCCGCATCATTCTCGAAGGCTTGAATGCGGAGCGGGTGCTGATCGCCGCCGAATGTATCGGTGATGCCTATTGGTTCATTGAAAAAGGCTCTGCCTATGCGCGCGAGCGCGTGGTGTTTGACAAGCCCATCGGACAAAACCAGGGTATTCAGTTCCCCATTGCCAAGGCCTATGTCGCCACCAAAGCCGCCGATGCCATCCGCTATCAGGCCGCAGCGCTGCATGATGCGGGTCTGGCTTACGGCACCGAAGCCAATATGGCGAAAATGCTGTGTGCGGATGCGTCATGGGAAGCCGCCAATATGTGTTTGCAGACGCATGGCGGCTTTGGCTTCGCCGCCGAATATGATGTCGAGCGCAAATTCCGCGAGACACGGCTTTATCAGGTGGCCCCCATCTCCACGAATTTGATTCTGGCCTATATCGGCGAGCATGTGCTCGGCCTGCCCAGATCCTATTGAGAGGGGTGCGGGATGGTGTCACGGGCGCAGGATCATGCCGCTTCTCTGACACCGCCTTCGCTCGCCTCGGCGCAGACCCTTCGTGATCATGACCAGACATGGCATGCCTTTGTCGAGGTTTTGGATCCTCCCTTCGCCCCACATCAAGACGGCGTGTTGGCGGGCCTGACCTTGGCCGCCAAAGACATGTTTGTTTTTCAGGATCGCCAGCCCCGTTGCGGGCTTGAGCAGGCCCCTGCCCTCGGGCTTTGTGGCACGGCAGCGGTGCTTGACGTGTTATGCGCCGCAGGCGCGTCATTGGTGGGTTTTACCACGCTCACCGCTTTGGCTTATGAGCCCTCGGGCCTGAACGGGGATGGTAGCCGTCCGGTCAATCCTTGGGGACCGCATTTGATCACCGGCGGGTCAAGTTCCGGCTCTGCGGTGGCGGTGGCGGCAGGGTTGGTGGATTGTGCCATTGGCTCGGATACAGCGGGTTCCTTGCGGATCCCCGCCCAAGCCTGTGGTGTGGCGAGTTACAAGCCAAGCTATGGCGTGGTGCCTGTTGCAGGGGCCATGGCTTTGGCCCCGTCATTGGATTGCATCGGTTTCTTGGCGCGTGATGTGGCCGTGCTGCAAAAACTCGCTGGCCTCTTTGTGTCCGCGCATGACGCGCCAACACTCTCTTTGGCTTTTGTCGATGATCTCGGCGCGCAGACCGCTGAGGCCGTCTGTGTTCAGATGCAGCTGTTGCAAGAAAAGCTGCAACACCACCATCAGGTCTTTTCACACTGCGGCTTGGCTGATCTGATGCACAAGGCCGATGCGGCTTTGTTCACTGTTCTGGAAGGCGAGGCGGCGCAGTCTTTTGCGTCCCTGCTGCAGGCGCAGTCTTTGCCGCCGTCTCTCGCCAAACGCTTGGACAAAGGCACGCGCTGGAGCGCGCAGGATCTGCAACAGGCGCGTGAGGCGGCCGTCACTTTGCATGCGCAATGGCAGGCGCTTGTCCCGCAAGATACCTGTGTGATTTTGCCTGCCATGCCCTGCCGCACGCCTGACATCGATCACTGCACCCCCGGCCATGCAGACTTTTCCGCGCGTGCCCTTTATGCGCTATCGGCCTTCACACGGCTTGGCAGTCTGCTTGGTTTGCCGGTGGTGACCATTCCCGTGGGGCTTGATGAGACCGGTGCGCCGCTGGCCATCCAGATCATGGGGCATCGCGGGCAGGATCGGACTGTGCTGGCCACAGCCTTGCGCCTGCAAGAGCTGTGTGCGTTTGAACAAGAGAGGAGAGGGATGTAATGGCCGCGTCAACGCAAAAGGCTTTAGCGCAGCTGCGCGTGCTGGATTTGACGCGGGTGCGCGCCGGTCCCACCTGTTGCCGCATTTTGGCTGATTTTGGCGCGGATGTGATCAAGATCGAAGCGCCCGATGGCGTTGATCCCAATGAGGGCATGTCCGGCGCGCGCGATGGCTATGACATGCTCAATCTGCATCGCAACAAACGCTCGATCACGCTCAATCTGAAAAAGCCCGAAGGCCTTGCCGTCTTTCTCGATCTCGTGAAAACCGCCGATGTCGTGGTGGAAAATTATCGCCCTGATGTCAAAGAGCGTCTGGGCTTTGGCTATGAGGTTTTGCGGCAGGTCAATCCGCGCATCATCTTGTGTTCCATTTCAGGCTTTGGCGAAGACGGGCCCTATCGTCACCGCGCGGGCTTTGACCAGATTGCGCAGGGCATGGGCGGCTTGATGTGGATCACCGGTCTGCCCGAGCAGGGGCCGGTGCGTGCCGGCATTGCGGTGGCTGATTCCAGTGCGGGCATTTATGCCGCCAATGGAATTTTCATTGCGTTGTTGGAACGCGCGCAATCGGGGCAGGGGCAATGGGTCAAAACCTCGCTGTTGCAGGCGCAGATTGCCATGTGTGATTTCCAAGCCGCACGCTGGCTGGTCGATCACAGCGTGCCCCCGCAAGCGGGCAATGATCATCCTTATTCGACACCCATGGGCGTGCTGCCCACGCAAGACGGCTATATCAATATCGGTGTCGGCGGCGACGGCCAATGGCGCGCTTTGTGCGATGCCTTGGGGCGCGCGGATTGGAAACAGGATCCGCGCTTTCTCACCCAGAATGATCGCTTTACCCACAGGCCCGCATTGAACCACCTGTTGCATGCGCATTTCGTGCAACAGCCCTCTGCGCATTGGCTCGCTTTGTTGGAGCAGCATGGCGTGCCCGCAGGCCCGATTTACAAAATGGATGAAGTCTTTGCCGATCCGCAGGTGCAGCATCTTGGCATGGCGGAAGCCGTGCCCCATCCTGTGCGGGGGTCTGTGGAGCTTGTGGCCCAACCCGTCACGCTGTCGCGCACACCGGCCCGCATCACCCATGTGCTGCCCGAAAAGGGCGCTGATACCGAGACGGTCTTGCGTGAAGCGGGTTGCGATGAGGCCCGCATCCATCACTTGCGTGCGTCACATATCATCTAGGATCGGACAAGCCATGACACAACCTCCCACACCATCCACAGGAAGCATCACCTATCAGGTGACACAGGGTGTTGCGCGTCTGGTCATCGATCAACCGCAGCGCATGAATGCGATGAATTTGGACATGTGGCAAAGCCTGCCTCTGTGTCTGGCAAAAGCCGAGGCCGATCCTGCCGTGCGCGTCATCACGCTTGAGGGCGCGGGTGACAAGGCCTTTTGTGCGGGGGCGGATATTTCGCAATTTGGCGCGCAACGCTCAACGCCTGAGGCGGTGAAGTCCTATGAAGTCGCGGTCACCGAGGGCAATCGCGCTTTGCAACATGTCGGCAAGCCCACGGTTGCGATCATTCGCGGCATTTGTTTTGGCGGGGGCTTTGGCTTGGCCATGTGTTGCGATCTGCGCTATGCGCGGGCCGATGCGCGCTTTCGCATTCCCGCCGCGCGTTTGGGGCTGGGTTATGCTTATGGCGGCATTGAATTGCTCTATCGCAAATTGGGCATGGCGCCTGTGGCGGATTTATTGCTGAGCGCGCGCATTTTGGCAGCCGATGAAGCCTTGCGTCTGGGGATTGTGCAATCGGTGCATGCGGATGATTTCGAGCACGCGGTTGAAAGCCAGATAGCGCGCATGGCGGGCAATGCGCCTTTGACCTTGCAGGCCGTGAAACGCGCTTTGGTGGAATTGGCCAAGCCTGAATCCCAGCGCGATAGCGCTGCGGTGGATCAGCTGGTTGCCAATTGCTTTGCCAGCGCCGATTATCAGGAAGGCCAGTCGGCTTTTCGTGAGAAACGAGATCCGGTTTTCAAGGGAGAGTAAGCGGATCTTTTATTTTGGGGTTAAACAAAAAGGGGGACTGAGCATGCAACGTCGTAGTTTATTGAAATCTGCTTTGGCACTGGGTGTCACAGGTCTTGCGCCGCAACTGTCATGGGCCCAAGGCGCGCCGGTCACCTTGACCGTCGGCTATGCCAAAGTTGGCCATCTCGCACCCATCGTGCTGATCGAAGACGAATTGAAAAAACAAGGCGTCGAACTCAAATTGGTTGAATTCGCCCGCTATGCCGATGCCCGCACGGCTTTGCTGGCAGGCTCGCTTGATGCCGCCTCTATTGGTCCGGCCGATCTCGCCATTGCTCTGGCCAATGGCTCGACCAATCTGGTCGGATTGATGGGCGTGGGCTCTTCCCCCAAATATGTGATTGGTCGCAAAGGCGTCAAACTCGACAGCTGGGACGACATCAAAGGCAAGAAAATCGCCATTGCACCGGGTTCAGCGGTGTGGTTCCAGTTTGCAGCCACGCTGATTGAAAAAAACATTCCCTATAATTCCTTCAGTGCCATCAATATTCAGGGGGGCGGCGCCAATTTTGATGCAGCCCTTGAAAAAGGCGAAGTGGATGCCATCGTCACATGGGAGCCTTTTGAATCCATTCCGGTGATGAAGGGCTATGGCTATTTCGCCAAGAACCTCGACTATTCCGCCTCCAAGGCCGTGGGTGCGGAACTGGGCATGTTGGCGGCTGGCAAACAGGCCATGACCGACAAAAAACCCGCCATTGAAAAAATGGTCAAAGCCTATGTCGGCAAAATGAAAGAGCTGGAAAGCTCACCCGCCAAATTCGGCGAGGCCATTTCCAAAATGACCGGCCTTGATGCCGATGTTGCGGCGGAAATTGCCAAGGTGATCAAATTGGGCCCCGTGATCACGCCCGACCAGATCAAGCGTCAGGCCAAGGCCTTTAATGACCTCGGCGTGATCCCGAAAGACGTGTCCGGCGATATTGAAAAATATTGGGACACGGCCATCCTCGCCGCGGCGATGAAATAAGCCTTTCCCTCCGGTGCCTGTCACGGGCACCGGAGCATCGCTGTTTCAGGTCAGGGTATTTTTGCTGAAGGATTGAGCCATGTCGGACAACCCGTCTCTGCCGCTACTCGAACGCATCTACAGGCTTGCCAAGGCCTTGGTGCTGCCTGTGACGGCGGTGCTGCTCTGGCAATGGGCCGGACAGGATGGCGCGGTGGCGGGCGGTGCTTTGCCAACGCCTGATCGGGTCTGGCAGGCTTGGCTCAAATGGGGCTTCGGCAATCCCACCTTCGGGCTCAATCCCTATGTCGGCACATGGCGCGACAGCGTGCTGTTTTCCCTCGGGCGGGTGCTTTATGGCTTTGGTCTGGCGATCTTGGTCGGGGTGCCCTTGGGCATGTTGATCGGTTGGTCGAAACTCGTGTCCTCGCTGGTTGATCCCACCATCCAATGGTTGCGGCCCGTGCCGATCACCGCTTGGTTGCCGATTTCCATTGCGGTGTTTGGCATTCGTGATTTCGGTGCCGTTTTTTTGATTGTCATTGGTGCTTTTTATCCGATTGTCATCAACACCACGCAAGGCGCGCGCGATGTTGAAAAAAACTGGATCCGTGCCGCCTTGATGATGGGCGCTTCTGAAAGCGCCATCTTGCGGCGTGTGGTCTTGCCTGCGGCTTTGCCCTCGATTTTTACAGGCCTTCGCATCGGGCTGGGCATTGCATGGACGGCGGTCATTGTGTCGGAAATGGTCGCGGTCAAATCGGGTCTGGGTTACGTCTTGTGGGACGCTTATTATGTTGGCCGCATGGATATTGTGATTGCCGATATGGTGTCGATCGGGCTGATGGGCTTTTTGTCCGATCAGCTGATTGTGGCGGTTGAAATCTGGGCGCTGCGGTGGCGCCGGATGCAATCTTTTAACGCGTGAGGCTGTGATGATCAGTTTTTCTCAAGTCTCGAAACGTTATGGCGGCAAAGGCGGCGTCTTGGCGCTCGATCAGGTTGACCTCACTGTGGCCGAGGGTGAATTTGTCGCCCTCTTGGGCCCGTCGGGTTGCGGCAAATCCACGCTGCTCAATCTGGTAGCGGGCTTTGAGCCGCTCTCCTCCGGACAGATGCTGTTTGACGGCCATCGGGTGGATCGCCCCGGCCCCGAACGCGCGGTCGTCTTTCAGGAGGCGTCCTTATTGCCGTGGTTGTCGGTGTGGGACAATGTGGTCTTTGGTCCCGAGGTACAGGGATTGGCGAGCCGTGATTATCATGAACGCGCCACAGAGATTTTGAAGCTCGTCGGTCTTGATCAATTCCATCACGCTTTGCCCGTGCAATTGTCGGGCGGCATGCGGCAACGGGTCGGGATCGCGCGGGCGCTGGTCATGCAGCCCAAGGCGTTGTTGATGGATGAACCCTTCGGGGCTTTGGATGCACAAACGCGCTTGTCGATGCAGCAATTGCTGCTCGATGTCTGGCAGCGTTTGAAAGTCACCGTGCTCTTTGTCACCCATGACATTGACGAAGCCATTTTGCTGGCGGATCGGGTCTGTGTGATGACAGCGCGTCCGGGACGCATCACGCGGGATATCCCCATTGCCTTGCGCAGGCCGCGTTCGATTGATGATTTGACCAATGCCGATTTCATGCATTTCAAGGCAGAGATTATGGCAGACATGCGCGGCGCCCACGCCGCGCACTGATTTTGATGGCTTCGGGAGTTGAGACAGATGGCCAATCCACGCATTCCCTATCGCATGGCGCATGAACAGCCGCGGCTGCCCGCCATGGACGGCAAACGCATCCTTGTGCATCTCGTTGTCAATGTGGAACATTGGCAATTCGAACATGCCATGCCGCGCACGATCATCACCCCGCCGCATGGCCGCGAGACCGTGCCCGATGTGCCCAATTTCTCATGGGCCGATTACGGCATGCGGGCGGGCATGACGCGTCTGCTTGACGAGATCGCCGGACGCAGTCTGCCTGCCTCCACCTCCTTCAATGCCGGTGTCATTGATGCCTATCCGCAAGCGGCCATAGCCATGCGCGATGCGGGCTGGGAATTTATCGGTCATGGCATGCATCAGCGCGCCACCAATCATGTCGAGGGCGGCGAAGAGGCCTTGGTGCGTGCTTGCCTAGAGAAGATCGATCACTTCACCGGACGCAAGACGCGCGGCTGGCTTTCTCCGGGTTTGCGTGAAACGGTCGATACGCCCGATATTCTGAAAAGCTGCGGCCTTGATTATGTCTGTGACTGGGTAGTCGATGATGTGCCCAATTGGATGCACACCCAAAACGGCCCTCTCTTGGCCATGCCCTATAATGTCGAAATCAATGACTCGATCATCTATGCCATCGAGCGGCACGCCTCGGGTGAAATGTTGCGGCGGCTGGAATTCACACTGCATCAATTCGAGGTGGAATGTGCGGATACGGTGCGCGTGCTGGCGCTGGGCCTGCATCCGCATTTGATCGCGGTGCCGCATCGCATCCACGAATTGCAAAAGATGATCGGCTTGCTCTCCGCCCATCCCAAGGTTTTGTTTACCACCGGATCAGCCATTTATGACTGGTATGCCGCAGCCCAACCCGCACAAGGAGCATAAGACCATGCAGCTTCATCTCGAAGGACGTCATGTTCTGATCACTGGCGGTTCGAAAGGAATCGGACTGGCCTGCGCCAAAACCTTTTTGCAGGAGGGCTGTCGGGTGACGCTGGTGGCGCGTGATGGCGCGCGGCTGGAACAGGCGCAACAACAACTCGCCAGTCCTGATCGCGTCACCATTCTCGCGGCTGACTTGTCGCAAGCCGCAGAGCGTGTGCGCGTGCATGCCGCCTGCCCATCCGTTGATATTCTCGTCAACAATGCCGGTGCCATTCCGGGAGGCGGCTTGCTGGAAATGGACATGCAGACTTGGGAAGACGCCTGGGCCTTGAAGGTCATGGGCTTTATCCATCTCACCAAATTATATCTGGGCGATATGAAAGCCAGACAATCGGGTATTGTTTGCAATATCATCGGGCAGGCCGGACGCACCCCGCGTTATGAGTATTTATGCGGCGGCGTTGGCAATGCGGCCTTGATTGCTTTTACCTCGGCGGTGGGCGGGCGTTCGGTTGATTGGGGGGTGCGGGTGTTTGGCATCAATCCCTCGCCCACGCGCACGGATCGCACCGTCACCTTGAACAAGGTGCGCGCCAAGGCGCTGTTTAACGATGAAAACCGCTGGCAGGAGGTTGATACCAACCGTCCACTGGGCCGCATGATCGAACCTGACGAGATCGCCGCCATGGCCGCCTTTCTGGCGTCCCCCACCTGCGGCTATGTCAGCGGCACGGTCATCGATGTCGATGGCGGCATCGGCTTTCGCGGGTGAGGGCTCACCGCAGGCGGTTGAGGCCTGCGCGGGCAATGGCCTGATTGGCATCAATGCCGATGGCGGTGTTATAGGCCTCGATCGCTTTGGCCTTGTTGTTCATCTTCTCATGCACAAGGCCCAAGCCCGCCCAGGCATCGGCGTTGCGGTTGTTGATATTCAGCGCCGCGTTGAAATCTTCCAAGGCGCTGTCGAGCTTGTTGACTTGGGTCAGGCATTGGCCGCGCGCCAGATAGGGGGCGGCGACAAAGGGATTGCGGTCAATCGCTGAATCGAAATCATTGATCGCTTGCTGCCACAAGCCCTGCCGCTGATAAATCAGGCCGCGCGCATGAACGAATTGCGCGGATTCGGGCTTGAGCCGGATGGCAAAATTCAAATCAGCCAAAGCCTCGTCAAAGCGGTTGAGCGTGCGGTAGAGATTGGCGCGGGCCAGATACGCCCCGTCATAATTCGGATTGGCCTGAATGGCCGTGTTGAAATCATTCAAAGCCTGATCATTGCGCCCCGTTTGCCGCAGCGCCAGACCGCGATTGGTATAGGCTTCGGCAAAATTCGGATTGAGCGCGATGGCTTGCGAGAAATCGGCAATCGCCTCTTTGAATTGCGCGGTCCGCGCGAAGGCTGCGCCGCGGGTATTGAAGGCCACGGGATCACGCGGATTGTTTTTCACCACCTGATTGAGGGAATCGATATTGGCCGCTGCCACAGCGGGGTTGTCGGTCTGGATTTCCGCAATATTGGGATTGCCGGTGGTGCTGCGTCCGCCCAGCGATGCCAGATTGATGCAGGCACCAAGGGTCAGCGTCAAAGGCAGCAGAAGCAAAAAGCGGGTCTGGCGAAGCAGGCGGTCAGACATGGCATCACTCTCTATCGGCGGTCGGGACATGGGATGTGTATGGGCACGGGCACGGGCATCCAAGGCTGGCAAACAACCATTCTTGCATTGATTTGGCCAGCAAAAAGGCAGGGGCTCTTTTGATTTTCAGGCAGCGAAAAGCGCCCGACAATCCCTTGCAAGGATCGGGGCGCTTGATAAAGAGCGTAAGCCGGTCTTGATCTTGGCCAGCAAGATCAAGGAGAGGCGGAGCTGTTAGCGAGCGGGCTTTGGCTTGGGCGCAGGAAGCAGGCCTTCGCGCTGCATCTTCTTGCGGGCCAGCTTGCGTGTGCGGCGAACGGCCTCGGCCTGCTCACGAGCGCGCTTTTCAGACGGCTTCTCGTAATGCCCACGCAATTTCATTTCGCGGAAGATACCTTCGCGCTGCATTTTCTTTTTCAGCGCTTTCAGCGCTTGATCGACATTGTTGTCACGGACGAGAACCTGCACGTCGTTGTCCCGATTACTGGTTGCGAAAATGATTAAACACCGCAGGATCCGAACTAACCCTACGGCAAGGAAGGTTCAAGTAGCAGATCAAACTGGGCCTGTCCACTGATAAGGCCGAGATTCTTGGGGGGATCAGGCGGTTTTTTCAGGAAAAATGCGGGTCACATGCCCCATTTTCCGCCCGTTCCGGATTTCGGCCTTACCATAAAGGTGCAAATGCGCCCCGTCTTGCCCGATGATATCACGCCAAGCGGCGGCCTCGTCCCCCACCAGATTGTCCATTTCGACACGTCCCAGACGGGTGGTCGAGCCCAAAGGCCAACCGGCAATGGCCCGGATATGTTGGGCAAATTGCGAGGTTTGCGCCCCTTCAATCGTCCAATGGCCGGAATTATGCACACGCGGCGCGATCTCATTGACAAGCACATGCTCGTCCGCACCAGTGCCCACGACGAAATATTCCACCGTAAACACCCCGACATAATCAAGGTTCTGGCCAATGCGGGCGGCATAATCGAGCGCCAGACCGCTGGCTGTGGTGCCGAGTGTTGCGGGCAACAGGGTTTTGGAGAGAATATGGTGCCGATGCTGGTTTTCGCAGACGTCAAAAGCGCGCACCTGCCCGTCAAGGCCGCGCGCCGCAATCACCGAAACCTCGCGCCCAAACGGCACAAAGGCTTCAAGCACGCAATCGCCCCCGCCCAAACCCGCCAAAGCCGCCTCAGCCTCATCCATGCTGCGGATGATGGCCTGCCCTTTGCCGTCATAGCCCATGCGGCGGGTTTTCAACACGGCAGGCAGGCCCAATCTGGCCAAAGCCGCTTTGAGATCAGACAGGCTGTCAATGGCGGCAAAGCCTGCCAGCGGCAATCCGGCCGCTTGCAAAAATTCTTTTTCCGACAGCCGGTCTTGCGTCACGGCCAAGGCCTTGGGGCCGGGGCGGACGGGCTTGCGCGCCTGCAAAAAAGCGGCGGTGGCGGCGGGCACATTTTCAAATTCATAGGTGATGACATCCACAGCCGCCGCAAAACGGGCCAAGGCGTCGAAATCATCATAGGCGGCTTCGGTATGGGCTTGGGCCACTTCAAAAGCGGGATTATCGCCTCGGGGGGCAAAGATATGGCAATGCAGGCCGTAAGGGGCTGCGGCCATGGCCAGCATGCGCGCCAATTGGCCGCCGCCCAAAATCCCGATGGTCTGCCCCGGTTGCAGCATCAGCCCTGACTTTCCTCGTCACGCGGATGCAAGGCCACGCTTTCGGTCTGGATTTTGCGCCATTGCTGCAGCCGTTCGGCCAAGGCCTGATCATGCAGCGCCAGAACGGCTGCGGCCAACAGGCCCGCATTCACCGCACCGGCGCGCCCGATGGCCAGCGTCCCGACCGGAATACCGGCGGGCATTTGCACAATCGACAACAGACTGTCTTGGCCAGACAGCGCTTTTGACTCCACAGGCACGCCCAAAACCGGCAAGGCGGTCATGGCGGCGGTCATGCCGGGCAAATGCGCCGCGCCACCGGCACCGGCAATAATCACTTGATAGCCCGCATCTGCGGCCCCATGCGCGAATTCATACAGGCGCTCGGGCGTGCGATGGGCGGAAATGATCAGCGCTTCATAATCGACCTGCAAGGCCTCCAGCACATGGGCGGCATGGCGCATGGTGGACCAGTCGGACTGGCTTCCCATGATAATGGCAACCGGTTTTTTTGAAGGTGTATCGGCCATAGCCTTGCTCTCGCGAAAGGGTTTTCGTCAGGAAAGCGCGCGAGTATAGGCAGAAGCCTCAGGCCTGCAAGCCATAAAATGCGGCTCATTCTCAAATCAGGGATTTATGGCCGTTTCAGGCGATGATATCGGGGGTGAGCTGGTCTTCCAGCTTGGAAATCTGGTCTTTCAGCAGCAATTTGCGCCGTTTCAGCCGCTGGATCTGCAATTGATCGACCGCGCCCACCAGCTCCAGCGCATTGATGGCATCATTGAGGTCGCCATGTTCGACCCTGAGCCGGACCAGATCGGCTTCCTGCTTTTTCTTGTCGGCGGCGGCATCTTCTGTGTCGGAAGAGGCGGTCATGCGTGCGGCGCACAGTCGTTGGCAAAGGGGCCGATCCACAGACGGCAGAGTGCAAAAAGCCCAGAGGTCATTGGTGTGCTACGCCTTTCAAAAAACAAATGCCCGCCTATTATCGCTGTCTTGCCCAGCGCCTGCAACCCCCCTTCTGCCTGATCTTTGTGTCTGATCCCGTGCGGTCAAGATGAGCGGGCAGAACCCCTGTCTTTTTGACCGGAAAAGAAAAAAACTAGGGGCTGTCCCAGATAACTCTGAAAAGGGGTTATTATGGGTGCTATGCGCAAGAGCCGTCTGAGCGTTTATAAACAAGACCGATTGATTGAACATTTTGTTGCGGGCACGACCGCGCGAACTGCTGCGAGTTTGTGTGG
>CAIJVU010000009.1 GCA_903824185.1 uncultured Hyphomicrobiales bacterium | reverse complement strand
TAATGGTGTGCCGAAGGTTCATTTCGGGCTATTTTTGAAAGAATGCGAATGGCGTTTCAACAACAGTGATCCAGTAATCCAATTAACAATGCTAAAACAATGGGTTAAACGCTATCTAAGGTGATTATCTGGGACAGCCCCAAATTATAAATTCAATTCAATAAGATAGATGTTATCTGTTTGATTATCTCTGGCGCGCCATTTAAGAAAATAATCCTGAATTGCGTTGAGGCTATTGGACCGCATGAGAGGCGGCGCTTGCCAGACAGGTGCGGATCAAACCCCTCTCGGCATCAAAAAAACGATCGTGCTTTCGCTTGTGCCGTAACGAAAATAGACTATGTTAAACCATTATAACTGTTCGATTTCTTGACGAATCAATTTGTTGCGCTTTTCATGTTTGGTAAGTCTGCCTGATACGCGTTTGCGCCAGAGTTTAAAGCTATTGGCTTTTAAATTGTTTCGCATTATTTTTATGACATCGGCTTCTGTTGTCCCGCATTCTTTTTTGATTTTCTCAAAGGAGACATCATCTGCCCAAGCCATGCGTATGATTTGATCAAGTATGGCTTCTGCTCGTTCTTTTGTTGCGTCTTCACTCTGCGTTTTTTGTGTCACTTCATGAGTCTCGTTGCGTCATTTTTTGCGTTCATCATCACCCTCATGAAGCATTGTATCGTGGTCAGTTTGTAAAGCAATGCGTGGGCATTGCGCGTTTTATAGGCGTTTCATAAGCCTTTGACCAGACAATCCAAGAGTATGGTTTCAAGAGATGTCTCCTCATCGGCTTGTGAAGGAATGACCCGTCAAAGCGTCCCTTTTTAGTCCTGTGTGTTTGTATCGGGTTCAATAAAAACCGCGTTGAGACGGTTTGACCGCTTGCGCAATCAAGTGTCATCGAACCCGTTTTGCGTGTCCACCCATCTTGCGCGTTTATGAAACCGTCTAAGAAACAAGGATAGCACGTCATGCTCCATGCTGCAGACATCACCCTCCAAGTGTCGCAAGGCTTGCTGGCCTTTTGCAGCGCTTATGTCTTGGTGGGTGCGTTTGTTGCCTTTGCCTTCATCACCTTTGGGCTGGATGGTGTGGATGCCGCCGCCCGTGAGGCCTATGGTTTTCGGATTTTGATTTATCCGGGTCTCGTCCTGCTTTGGCCTTTGGTTGTTTGGCGCTGGTGGTCGATTGTCAATGGGGCCTCAGACAAGCCAAGACCGGTCGCACAGCATGCCCGCCTCCATGCCTTCGCATGGATTTGCCTCGTGGTGATGATTTCCAGCCTGTTGGGAATTGCATTGTTCCAAAGCCATGCGGTGATTTCCAAACCTGCCAATACGCGTTTGGAAAAACCCCAATGAGCGAGCGCTATGTTCCTATCGGCTGGTCGCGCACAAAACTCATTTATGATGCGGTTTTAATCTTTGCTGTATGCGCCTTTCTGTTTGGCTTTTTCAGCATGGCACGCAGAGCGGGTCTCGCCACAACCCCGACGGATGAGGGCTCGCTTCCGATCCGTGCTTTTGGGAGTTGTGCCTTTTTACTGCTCACTTTGGCTTTGTCGATTGGCCCTTTGACGCGGTTGGATAAAAGGTTTCTCCCTTTGCTTTATAACAGAAGGCATATCGGGATTGTCACCTTTGCGGTGGCAGCAGCCCATGTCTTTACAGTCTTTGATTGGTATCTGGCTTTTAGCCCCATCAATCCGTGGCTTGGCCTGTTTGTGTCGGATGCCATGTTTCAGAGGCTGGATAATTTTCCCTTCGTGCCTTTCGGCGTCTTGGCCTTTCTCATCCTTTCGGTGCTGGCAGCGACAAGCCATGATTTCTGGTTGAAATTTTTAGGCCCCGGCCTCTGGAAAGGGATGCATATGAGCCTTTATGCGGCCTATGGGCTGATCGTTGCGCATCTTTCATTCGGGGCTCTGCAAGGCAAACAGAATCTGGATCTTTCTGTGCTTGTCATAGGCAGCGCCGCAACGCTCCTCAGCCTGCATCTGGCCGCCGCTTTGAAACATGCGCGCGTGTTGCGCCATTGCGAGAAGAGAGATTTAGAGGCGGGGTGGATTCGGGTGGCATTGGAAAGCCAAGTCTTGGATGGACGCGCCCAGATCATCGCCCTGCCAGGATCAGAGGCCATTGCCGTCTTTCGTGACAAGGACGTGATTACCGCCATCAGCCATCGTTGCGCGCATCAAAACGGACCATTGGGTGAAGGGCGTATCATCAACGGACATGTGGTGTGTCCATGGCATGGGCATGAATTCCATTTAACCACGGGATGTGCCCCTGCGCCTTTTACAGATCGTGTTCCGGTTTATCCCGTGCGCATTGAGGCAGGCATGATCTATGTGAAGCCCACGCCTGTGCACAACAGCCGTGATCGTGCAGCGGAGGTCGAGCCATAATGTCCGAAGTGCCAAACGAGCCCTTTTTCATCGGGTGGAGCGGACGGCTGCCAGCCGGTCTGCGGGCTTTTTATGTGTCTGTCACTGTGTGTGTCGTGTTGATCTTTGCGGGCTTGGGTCTGTTGATGGGTCGAAACATCGACGATCCCGGTCTGAATTTATTTGCCCAACGCGCCTCTGAATCCATCGCCAAACCAGAGCTCTGGGTGAGCAATCAAAAATTCACGGGCTCTTTGTCTTTGCTTCCTTATCCCGTGCTTCATATCGTGTCGGGTGATGGCGTGTCGGTCCTGCGTTCGATTTTACTGTCGGGCTCAGGAAAAAGCGGCGTTGAAACAACCGAGGCAACCTATCAAGTCAGTGCTGTGGGCGGCTTATTAAAGCGCGGCGATATTGATATGCTCGCTGTTGATGAATTGACCGTTGTGAACACCAAGAAAGCCACACCGCCTCTGCCTCAACCGGCAGGGCAATGGCAAAGCATCGGTGAAATCTGCGATGGCAAATGTTATCCGGGGGGCATGACTCCGGGCTTTGGATTGGCGCATCGCGCCTGCGCAACCATCTGTTTGATCGGGGACGTGCCAGCCATTTTTGTGGTGGCAGAACCGATAGAGGGTCAATCATTTTTGTTGCTGGCTGGGCCTGATGGCGAGCCGCCCGGGCCATGGATACGAGAGATGATCGCCCGCCCTGTCGAATTGACGGGCATGGTCGAACGGGTCGGGCAAATGCTGGTGTTCAAGGTTGATCCAAAAAAGGCGCGCATTTTATGAACAAGGGCCCCATCGCATTTCGCGTTCTTGCAAACAGTCTCGTGCTGGCGGGTGGATATTGCCTTTGGCGCATAGCGGATGTTGTCACGGACCTGTTGCATGATCCTGATTTGCTGCCTCTTAGTTTTCTTGCGGTGCTCGCTTTGGGAGTAACGGCCATCGAGCATGGGGTTCAGCACTTGAAGGATCAATTTTTTATCAAATAAGCAAAGTTGACCCACGCAGCCTGACGTCAAAAGCAAAATCATTTTTTAAGGAATAGGAGTAAACAGATGAAGAAACCGATTTATATTGTAACACGTGCTGCGGGTAATCTTGGGCGTGCCGTCTTAGCGCGGCTTGCGCAGGAGGGGGCTCACTTAATCGCGGTTGATCGTGAAACGGATACACTCGCACAGGCGCTGGCTGCCGCTGGCGGGGAGGGGCATCTCGCCTTGCCCGGTATTGATTTGTTTAGTTCCGATGCCTGCACGGATATGGTTGATGTAGCCCTTGCAAAATTCGGGCGCATCGATGGGCTTGTGCATACGGTGGGGGGCTTTGCTGCAGCAGGCATTGATGAGTGCAAGCCTGAGCAATTCGAGGCCATGTATCGTTTGAATGTTTTGACCACGGTCAATGTGTTTCGTGCAGTGGCAGGGCCTATGCGGCAAGCCAAAGAAGGGTCCATGCTGGCTTTGGGGGCAGGCTTGGGCGTGAAAACACCAGCGGGATTAGCGGCTTATGGCGCATCAAAGTCAGCGGTGCACCGCCTTGTTGAAAGTTTTGCCGAGGAGCTTAAACCGAGCGGGGTTCGCGTGAATGCTTTGTTGCCAAGCACGCTGGATACACCGTTGAATCGTCAGTCCATGCCCACAGCGGATTTTAGCGCTTGGGTGTCGCTTGAAAAATTGGCTTCGACCATCGCATTTGTTTTAAGCGAGGCAGGCCGTGATATCACCGGAGCCCTCATCCCCGTGACCGGGCGGGTTTGAAAATACTTTTTATCCGAAGAAAATTCATTGCTGGTTTTGTTGGCGCGCATGCAAGGACGTCTTTGAGGTCCAGAAAAGATTCGAGACGAAAAAGATGCTGATTGACACCTATGCAGGACATCATTCGACAGAGTCCGCTGCAGCCATTCACGCGTATGAAATGGCTGTGCGGGCCTTGGCAGAACATCGGCCTGGCCTCGGTGAGGCGCTTCAGATGGCCATCCATATGGATCCGGATTTTGTTGCCGGTCATGTTTTGAATGGGTTTTCCAAAATTGTACTTGCACGGCCTGAATTTGATACGCAGATTGCGGCCAATGTGGATGCAGCTTTTGCGGCAGCCAAGACCAGAGATATAACGGCATCAGAGTGTGCCTTATTGCAATCCCTCCTCATCGCACGCGATGGAAAATTGCTTGCGGCCGCTCAGCGCCTTGAAGACCATCTCTTGATCGAACCGAGAGATTTTCTGGCGCTGAAACTGGCGCATGCTCTTCGCTTTATGGGCGGTGATGCCAAGGGCATGTTGAGGGCGACATCAAGCGTCTGTCATGCCTATTCTGAGCCTATAGCCGCAAGCGGTTTTGTTTGGGGATGCCATGCATTTGCACTGGAAGAGGCGGGCCAGTTCGAAGACGCCGAGCGGTTTGGGCGTATGGCCGTTGAGCGCGAGCCATCGGATGCTTGGGGGCTGCATGCCGTCGCGCATGTGTTTGAGATGCAAAACAGGTTTCAAGAGGGGATTCAATGGCTGGACAATGCCAGAGAGCGATGGACGCATTGTCATAATTTTGGTGGTCATGTCGCATGGCATCTTGCGCTGTTTCATATCGAGCAAGGGGATTATGAACATGCGCTGTCCATTTATGATGCAGACATTCTGCCAAACCCGTCAGAGGATTATCGCGACATTGCCAATGCGACAGCCTTGCTTTGGCGTTTGGGGCAATTTGGCGTCAATGTAGGGAGCAGATGGGATGCTCTTGTAGATATTGCACAACGCCGCGTCACAGACACCAAATTGCTTTTTGCATCCTTGCATCATCTTTTGTCCTTGCTTGCGGGCAATAAAAGACAGGAAGCAGAACAGATGTTGTCTCACATTATTCACACGGCGGATGAGCACCAAAAAGATCAATCTTATGTGGCGCGTCACGTCGCCATTGATTTGGCACGGGTGATGATCGGGGCAGCAGAGAAAGGCGAAGGGATTGATATCATCCGCATCGCCCAATCCCTGCCATGTCTGGGCGGGAGCCATGCACAGCGTGATGTCTTCATGCGTACACTGGCTGTCTATGCTTTGAATACGGGTGACGCTGGTGTATTTTCGCAGATTATGGCGCTGCGCCGCACATTAAAAAAAGAAGATCGATTTGCTTCAATGCTTTTGGCGGGCTAAAAGGCCATCCATACCCATTCGCCAAAAGACGTATTTTTTTATTTGATTTTTACGATGGAATGAAAACAGGCAATCATGACGGACTTCATAGACAAGAGAGCCCCGCGTATCAGGGATCCAAGACTGGACTTTTTTCGGGGTCTTGGCATGTTCATTATTCTCATCGCGCATGTGCCTTGGAATGGCTGGACGGAATGGATCCCTGCGCGGTTTGGCTTCAGCGATGCAGCGGATATGTTTATTTTTTGTTCTGGGGCCGCATCAGCCCTCGCCTTTGCGCCGATTTTTGATAAGCGCGGTTGGTATTTGGGAACAGTCCGGATCGTCTACAGGGTATGGCAAATTTATTGGGCGCATATTGCTGTTTTTTTTATGACATTTTCTTTTGTCATTTGGGCGGATTTAAAATTGGGTGGCAATCATTATGTCGGCGCCGAATTGAATCTGACGAGTTTTTTTAATTTCCGCGCGAACGGATTTTGGGTCTGATGACCCTCACTTTTATTCCCAATAATTTTGATATTCTGCCGATGTATCTTGTGATCCTCTGCATGATCCCGATGATCATGTTTTTGGCGCGCATTCATCGTTTTGCAGCCTTCGGCATGATTATAGCACTCTGGCTCGCGGCCAATGTCTGGGGCATCAATTTAACAGCCGATATGATTGAACATCGCTTGTGGTTTTTTAATCCCTTTGGCTGGCAATTATTGTTCTTTACATCCTTTGCCTTTGTGCGTGGTTGGTTGCCCGTGCCCAAACCAAATGCCTGGCTGATCAGTGCAAGTGTCATCCTGATTGTCATGAGTGCTCCGGTCGCCTGCCAAACAGAATTCAACTGCTATGCGGGCTATGGAAAATTTCCTGTTTTAGGGGAGATCCACCAACAGCTGGATCCTCTAATCCATAAAATGGATTTGGGCCTTTTGCGCTATCTGCATTTCTTGGCGACGGCTTATCTTGCTTATATCGCTTGTGGTCCGCATGGCATGTATTTGCGGGGCCGTCTGGTCGAGACCATTTGCGGTGTCGGCCAACAAACACTGGCCGTCTTTCTCACAGGCACGGTGGCATCGCTTGTCATGGGTTTGGCTTTGGACATTTTGGGCCGCAATTTTTATGCGGAATTGATTGTCAATTTGTCAGGCTTTGGCGTGCTCATCATGTCCGCCGCCATTGTCCGCTATTTCAAGGCTTTGCCGTGGCGGCCAAAAATTCAAAAGGCGCATGACTAAAGATCATGGGGCTTGAAAGGCTTCAAGCCCCATGTTGGGTTAAACAGTGCCTTCCATTGTCTCAAAGACATAGGCCGCAATAAATCCAAACAACGCATGCCCGACATAGCTCATAAACGATAGGCCGCCGCCCCATTCCATGAGCAGAAAAGGCAGGCCCGCCAGGGGTGCAAAAATGCCCAAGGCGTTAAACCATGTAAATGTCCCCCAGCTCAGACAATTCGCCAGAAAGGATGAGGGATTGAGCATGCGGGTGGCTGATACAATCGAGACAACCAACCAAAAAAGTCCCATCTCAACAGTAAAGCCACCCTTCACATAGGAATAGGCGACAAAGGCTGTAAAGATGATCCAGACAAACAGGTCGAGGATCAGGCCCCATCTTTTGAGGCTGCGCGAGACGATGAAATAAAAGATCGGATAGCCTGCAATCCCGACCACATAATGGGCGAAGGTCGCGGTTGGAAGCGACAATGTATAGCCTGTCCAAAATTGCACCAATGAAATCACAAGACCAGGCGGTTCCAGCGGATTGCCCAATATCCAGGCTGTAATGGTGCGGGCCCAGATCTCCCAGGCCATCAATGCGATATAGCCGCCCGCAAACAGGTGCAAAACCGTTTTGGGTTGGGGCAGTAAAGCGTTCAGGGAAGAAGAGGCTTCAGTCGTCATTTTGTCCGAATTCATGAATGTTCTCCAAGGCTTCAAAAGGGGCCTATGTCACGATTTGACTGAATGAATACAGGATGCATGCGTTCAGGATCTCTATGAACACGTCAAACGCATCCGTCTGATGAGACGCAACAAACAAAACAAGAATGAAGGGAAAACGCGAGACATCAATTCAATAATAGTACACAGGTCATGTGTCGATTTCGAATATGATACACTGAGAGAGAGAAGAGATCAAGATTGGCTCTGAAGGTAAGCCATTGCCTGACGGGAAGGGGCCGTTACATTTAGGCTGTGATTTGGCTGAGGATATCGGTTAGGCTTTTGCCTTCATATAAAGGGGGTTCGCCCAGTTCTTCAAAGGGGTGATTTTGGCGGTTCACCCAAAATACGTCAAAGCCAAACCATTGCGCCGCCAGCGCATCCCATGCATTGCTGGATACAAATAAAATATCCTTTTTTGCCACATTGAATGTTGTGAGCAATAAGTCATAGGCTTGCGGCGCTGTTTTAAACAACCGGATTGTTTCAACACTGATAATCTGATCAAAGCATGCGGCCAAACCATTGGCCTCAACCACTTGGGTCAGCATGTCCTGATTACCATTTGACAGAATACAGGTTTTGAGGCCGCCCGCTCTCAGCGTGGTCAAGACGGAATGCGCATCGTCAAAACACACGAGCTGCGCATAATGATCCATCAGCCGTTTTTCGTGTTCGGGTTTCAGATCAAGCCCCATGCGTTTGCAGACATAGCGCAAAGCCAACACGGTGACATCCCAAAAGGATCGATAATAGCGGCTACCTGTCGGTGTGGGATCGCTCATGGTCACCAAACGGGTATATTCAATTTGCCTGTCGCGCCAGGAGGCCGCAAATACCTGACCATTGACCGGAAATAATGTCTCGGCGAGTTCGCCCATCGAGTAAACGTCAAACAATGTGCCATAGGCGTCAAAGGCGATTAATTGATACATAGGGGTCTCAAGGGTTGAAGGCAAAATTGTATTTTTAAAAGAGTAGGCCGTTCAAGTCGCCAAGGATCTGTCACGGATCAAACCACAACAGATCCTTGATTGCTGATGCCGTTTTACTGTGCGAGATGCTTGAACATGATCTTGCGGGCGTCCTCATCCATCACGGCTTTAAACGGATGTTGGTCTTTCAATGCCGCGGCTTTGACAGCGGCCGGACGAGCAGAGATCTCATCGAACAAACGCTTCAAATGCGGAAATTTGCTCCAGGCATCATCACCCAATTTGAAAGGCAGCATCCGCGCCCATCCCCACAAACTCATATCGACAATGGTGTAGGTATCGCCAACCATATAGCGACGCTCTTTAAGATGGTCTTCGATAATGCCGTAATGGCGCAAAACTTCATATTGATAGCGGTTATGCGCATAGGGCACTTTTTCGGGTGCAAAATGTTTGAAGTGCACGGCTTGCCCAGAATAAGGGCCAATCCCTGTGGCGACAAACATCAGCCATGACAAAAGCTCCGCCCGGTTTTTATCCCCAGCCGCAGGCAGAAACTTGCCTGTTTTTTCGGCCAGATAGAGCAGAATGGCATTGCTATCAAACACAATCGTTTCACCATCAATAATGACAGGGACTTTGGCATTGGGGTTGATTTTGACAAATTCGGGTTTGAACTGGTCGCCCATGCGCGTATCGACGGGGTGGGGCTCGTAAGCCAAACCAGCCTCTTCCAAAAACAGCGCCACTTTTGTCGGGTTGGGCGAGCCGTTAAAATAAAACTTGATCATTTTGTTTCCTCTGAGAGTGCCTGTTGGGGCTGTACGATAAGAACGGTGATCATCATAGCTTTGAATGATCTACAATATCAATGATAAACTATTTATAACCCATTATTCTCATTTAATAAGCAATCGATTTTGTAAGATTGGATCATCAGTTTTACCAAAACTATCGTTGCGCCCATTTGACAATTTCATGTGCATGAAGCTTGGCGCAATCAAGTATACAAAAACCCGCGTCAAAATCATCCGTGTAAACGAGCGCTAAATCCGTCCCAGCAAGGATAATGGATTCACAATTCTGCTTTTCAACTAACGCTTTTCCGGCCGATTGAAAAACTTCAATCTGTTGCTCTGTTACAGCGCCTGCCGCAGCCATCGTAATATAGGCTTCATGTACAGCATTTAACTGTTCGGTCTCAGGTGCTACGACTTCAACAGAATTCAGTTTTGAATAGAAGCCAGTTTCCATCACGACGCGTGTTCCAAGCAAGCCAACACGCTTCAGTTTTTGATAGGATATTTCTTGCTTGATGCAATCGATCATATCGATCACGGGGATTGGGCTCGAGGCTGCAAATTCATCAATGCAGAAATGACCTGCAATTGATGTCACAGCCACAGCTTCAACACCGGCCTTCATAAGTCTTTCGGTTAAACGCATATAAATATCAAGCTGTGATTGAACGTTGTTGGTTGACTGATTGCGTAACAATGTGGGTGTATCGGCATGCGCCATCATCATATTGAGGTCTTGTCCTGCTTCAGTCATTTTTCGGATTATTGCCCTGTAATAATAATCCGTTGCAGCAGGTCCGATACCGACGATCATGCCAATATTCATTGAAGCGTTTCCAATTTTAAAATTTAAAATGAGCACTATGTATTAAAATTATATTTTTTATACATGCAGGCGTATGAGTGAATTAATGACATAATAAATTTAAATGCACTAACTCACTCATTGTTTTTAGGTCTGTTATTGAGATTTTAAATAATTTTAACGCTTATCTCCCATTAAATAATCAACTTTACTTAAGTTGACACCATTATTGCGTAGAATGGCATAAGTTGTGGTGACGTGGAAATACAGATTGGGCAATATCCACTGATGCACATAGGCGTGTGCATTCATGGTCATTGTCTTATCTTTTCCAGCGGGAAATGTTATTTCATTGTTTTCTTTGCCATCAATTTGGTTGGCATTTATGGCCTTGATGAATTCGATAGTTTTTTGAACGCGGCCAATTAATTGTTCAAATGTTGTTTCAGTGTCTTCAAATTTGGGCGCATCGATGCCAGCAATTCTTGAAATACCATTTTTCAAGATATCACATGAAATTTGGACTTGACGGCTCAGAGCGAACATATCTGGCGCAAGACGTGACTGAACAAGTATGGCCGGATCAAACTGCCGTTGTGTGGCAGACTCCTGGCCTTTATGCAAAATATGCATTAAATTATGCAGCATAGACAAAGCTGCAGGCAGACATGAATTTGATAAAGAACTGTTCATTATAAAATCCTTATTTGTGTGAAAGCTATTCTAACATATTAAAGATACCATAGCCCCTGCATGATCTCAATTGAGTTGAAGTCGCTTCACTTATGTTTTAATGAATTATTTGAAAATGTGTGCTAGTCACAAGACAGCACATACGCACATCACCCGCTTTTTGGGAGGCCTTCATGAGCGAGCCAAAGGACTATACACCCCCCGCCATTTGGACATGGGCCAAACCCAGCGGAGGGGCCTTTGCCTCCATCAATCGGCCCATTGCTGGCCCAACCCATGAGAAAGAATTGCCGGTCGGCCAGCATCCGCTGCAGCTTTATTCGCTGGGCACGCCCAATGGCGTGAAAGTCACCATCATGCTGGAAGAGCTGTTGATGCTTGGGCATAAGGGTGCAGAATATGATGCGTGGTTGATCAATATCCGCGAGGGCGATCAATTCGGATCCGGATTTGTCGACATCAATCCCAATTCCAAAATCCCTGCTTTGCTGGATCGCAGTCAAGCTGAGCCCATCCGTGTTTTTGAATCTGGATCGATCCTTCTCTACCTTGCCGAAAAATTTAATGCCTTTTTGCCGTCCGATAGTGCGACAAAAACAGAAACATTGAATTGGTTGTTCTGGCAGATGGGCAGCGCCCCTTATTTGGGCGGTGGCTTTGGCCATTTCTACGCCTATGCCCCCTTTAAAAGTGAATATGCGATTGATCGGTTTACCATGGAGGTCAAACGCGAACTCGACGTGTTGGATCGTCGGCTGGCCGATCATCCCTATATTGCGGGCGGCACCTACACGATCGCCGATATCGCGATATTCCCTTGGTATGGCGGGCTGGTCAAAGGCTGGCTCTATAATGCGGCAGAATTTCTGAGTGTGGCCGATTACAAAAACGTGCAGCGATGGGCCGAGCTTGTCTGGTCACGACCGGCCGTTAAGCGCGGGCGGATGGTCAATCGCATGACAGGCGAGCCATCCGAACAATTGCGTGAGCGCCACGACGCGCATGATTTCGAGACAAACACCCAAGACAAGCTGGCCTGATCAAGGCAAAGGTTCAAGGGCAGCCAAGGGGTCAGGCGTGGTCTAAAATCGCCTGAGCAATGGCCGTGCCGCTGGTCCATGCGGCCTCGACACGGGGGCCGATACACCAGTCACCCCCCAGATAAAGCGTGCCCTCTGGATTGCACAGAAAAGGCTGCCCGAGGGCCTGTGTGACCCGTGCATAGCGCCAACGATGCGCAGCGGCATGGGTCACGCGATCAAGCGTCACGCCCAACCGTTCGCAAAGCATTGGCAGCATCAGCGCTGTGATCTCATCGGGTGTTTTTTCTAGATGCGCGGTGCTGAAGGCCTCGCCTGCTTGGGCCACCCATAGGCTGCCGCAGTCTTGGGGGCGACCGGGTTTGGAACTGTCAAGCGCAATCCATGCCAAATCATCATCGGGATTGTTTTGGCTGATGAAGGCCGGAGGGGCCGACACGGCGGCCATCAAGGTCAGGCATGGGGCAAGCCGCACGCTGTCAAGCGCTTTGACCAGCGGATGCGTCTGTCCCAAAAGACCCGCCACCTGAGGGGCGGGCACAGTCACCACCACGCGTTCTGCCTGAAAAGTTTCGCTATCGAGATCCAGCCGCCAGCCTGTCCCGTTCGGCTGCACCTGCGTGACCTGCATGGACTGGCGAATGTCCAAGCCCTTCCCGAGTGCTTTGGCAAGGGCGGACATGCCGGTCACACCCACGCTGTGGGTGCGGCCTCTGCCATCCTGCCAATCCGCCACCGAGCAATCAGCCAAGGCCGCTGCAAACGCGGCGCTATGGGCGTTGACATATTGCGCGCCATGGTCAAATTGCATGCGGCCCTCGCGGCGCGTGGCAACCCGCCCGCCTATGCCGCGCCCTTTGTCAAGCAGAATGGCGGCTTGCCCTGCCTCTGCCAAACGCCGCGCACAGGCCAATCCCGCCATTCCAGCCCCGATAATCACAATCATACCAACACCCTTTACAATTTCCGCGCGATGTTTTGATCTCTCACGGATCAGACCGGCTCTCAAAGGGGTATCCGGATTTCCTTAAAGATCTCTTTGCTTTGTTCAATCCCGAGCATTTGCCCCATAAAACTTGCTGAAAGAGGCACATTTGGACTTGGGAATGATCCATTTGCGACAAGCGCAAAGCATCGTTACAACAAAGGCGCGATCAAAGAGGGAGACCTGCATGGATCACTGGCTGTCTTATCTGCAGACCCGCCGTTCGGTATCGGCGCGTTTTTTGACGGGGCCTGCGCCTTCGCAAGAGGAGATTGACACCATGGTGTCGATTGCCGCGCGTGTGCCCGATCACGGAAAACTGGCGCCATGGCGCTTTGTGATCATTCACGGTGCGGCGCGTCAGGACTTAGGCCATGTGATGGCCGAACTCGCTGCGCACAAACAAGGCATCACCGATCCCGAACGCTTGCAAGTGGAGAAGACACGGTTTTGTCATGCCCCGCTCGTCATCGCCGTCATCTCCAAAGCAGCTGACCATCCGAAAATCCCTTTATGGGAACAACAGCTGTCCGCCGGTGCGGTGTGCATGAACCTGCTTTCGGCTGCATCGGCTTTGGGCTATGGCGCTTGCTGGCTCACGGAATGGATGGCCTATGATCGTGATTTTTGCAGCGCTTTGGGTTTAACTGATACCGAACAGGTTGCGGGTTTCATCCATATCGGGCATGTCTCGCAAAAGCCCGTTGATCGTCCGCGTCCTGCACTGTCTGAAATCATGACCACATGGTCAGCCGATAAAACGGGTTGAACAATTCTGAGCACAGATGGGATCACATGACACAGGTTACAGTCTGGTATGATGGGGCCTGTCCGCTTTGTCTGCGCGAAATCGCTCTGATGCGGCGCTTGGATAAAGGCCATGCCATTGAATTTATCGATGTCGCGCAGCCTGACTCTGTCTGCCCGCTCGACAGGCAGGAATTGCTGTTGCGGTTTCATGCCAAAGAGAATGGCATCCTCTTGTCAGGGGCAGCGGCTTTTGCAGCCATGTGGCGCGCCATTCCTTTTTTACGGCCCTTGGGTTTGATGGCCAAAAACAAATGGGTTCTCGTGGCGCTTGAATGGCTTTATCTCAGATTTTTGCGCATCCGCCCCAAGCTGCAAAGCATGGTCTCACCTGTTGAAAAGAAAATCTGATCATATGGTGGATCCCGTTCATCTCGTCTGGTTCAAGCGCGATTTGCGCATTCAGGATCACAAGCCTCTCGCAGAGGCGGCCCGTGCAGGGCGGGTTGTGCCGCTTTATATCGTCGAGCCGGATTATTGGCGTCTGCCCGACGTATCGCGCCGCCATTGGCATTTCATCCATGACAGTCTGGTGGATTTGAATCAGGCGTTACAGGACTTGGATGCCTCTTTGCTGCTGCGGGTCGGCCCTGTTTTGTCTGTGCTTGCGGATTTGCGCCAGACATGCGGGCCATTCACGCTGTGGTCCCATCAGGAAACGGGCAATGCTTGGACCTATGAGCGCGACAAACAGGTTCAGGCATGGTGCAAAGCGCAGGGCATTGTGTGGCATGAGTTGCCCGCGCATGGCGTTGTGCGCGGATTGACATCGCGTGATGGCTGGAGTGATTTGCGCAATGCCCGCATGTCGGAGGCGGTCATAGAAGCTCCCGCAAAGCTGTCTTGTGTGCGCGATCTTGCCAGCGATCCCTTGCCGGATAAAGAGGATCCTTTGTTTGGCACAGCGGTTGCCTCTGTTCAAAAAGGCGGCCGCAGAGAAGGCCTGCATGTGCTTGAAAGTTTTTTACGCGAGCGCGCCAAAAAATACATGCTGACCATTTCCAAGCCCGGCATTTCCGCGCGCCACTGTTCACGCTTGAGCGCGCATATTGCCTATGGCACATTGTCGGTGCGGGAAATCGAACAAGCCACCCAAAGGCGGATGCAGGACTTGGCAGTGCAGGGGGATGACGAGGCGCGTTTCTTGCGCAAAAATCTCTCTGCCTTTTTGTCGCGTCTGGCATGGCGATGCCATTTTGTGCAAAAGCTTGAGCAACAACCCGATCTTGAATTTCATTGCCAGCATCGTGCATTTGAAGGCATGCGCGAGGACGCGTTCCGGCAAGATTATTTCGAGGCATGGGCGTCCGGCCATACCGGTTACCCCTTGATTGATGCCGCGATGCGCAGCCTGCAGGCCAATGGCTGGATTACCTTTCGTATGCGCGCGATGCTGGTCTCTTTTGCAAGCTATCATCTCTGGCTCGATTGGCGGCAAACAGCGCCCTTTCTCGCGCGCCTGTTTACCGATTACGAGCCGGGCATTCATTACGCGCAGTTCCAGATGCAGTCAGGCGTCACCGGCATCAATGCGGTGCGCATGTATAATCCGGTCAAGCAATCACTCGATCATGATCCCGAAGGCAAATTTATTCGCCGTTACGTTCCCGAACTGGCCGATGTGCCCGCGCAATGGATCCACGAGCCGTGGCGGATGCCCCAACCGCCGAAAGACTATCCGCCGCCGCTGGTTGATCATGCATCAGCCATTGCTTTTGCCCGCGCCCAGATCAGTGCGCGGCGCAAGGGGGATGATTTCCAAAGCCAGGCCCGCGCGGTCAATCAAAAATTAGGCAGCCGCTCAAAGCAGCCCAAGCGCATGGTCGCACGCAAAAAAGACCAGACACAATTGGCCTTTGATTTATAAAATATTGGAAATTATGTGGCTTTGAGTACGCTGGCCACTTCCGGCATATAGCGCTGGCCGTGCCCGTCTTCCACAAGCTTCTGCAGGGTATCGGCAATGCCTTGGGCAATCGTGTGCGCCGCGCCCGCGCTCTCCGCTGCCTTTTGATAATAAGCGAGGTCTTTGGCGCCATTGCTGATGGTGAAGGGCATATTGTTGGGATCACCGGTCAATAAATAGGGCGAGAGCCGTTGCAAGGCGATGCCGCCGCCGCCGCCTTTTTCCAGCACATCGATCAACAGCGCAGGCGGGATCTTGGCCTCAGCGGCATGCGCGGCCACTTCGGCTAAAAGCGACACCATGCCGACCGAAACCGTGTTGTGCAATAATTTCATGAGATGGCCGGAGCCCACCGGCCCGATATGGGTGATATGTTCGCTGAAACAATCGAGCAGCGGATGCACACGCGCCAGAATAGCCTCATCGCCCCCCACCAGAAGATTGAGCGTGCCCGCCCGTGCATTGGGCGGCAAGCGGGTCATGGCAGCATCGAGAAAATGCCCGCCCGCCGCATTGATCTGTGCTGCCATGGCGCGGCTGGTTTCGGGCAAAGATGTTGAGCAATCAATCACGATCATGTCGGGACGAAGACGGGTGATGACGCCTTCCGGCCCTGCCAAAATCGCCTCGACCTGCGGCGCGCCGGTCACACACAGCAAGACAATATCGCAAGCCTCAACCACGTCTTTGATGGTGGGAACATGCGTGGCGCCCATTCCGAGCAATTCATCCAGCGGTTGGTTGCCCGCATGATCCAAAACCGTCAGCGGGTAATGTGCGCGCAGAATGTTATAGGCAATGCCGTGCCCCATCAGTCCGATTCCGATCATACCAATCGCGGGTTTAAGGGTCATGGCATTCTCCCTGCAAAAAAGTGGATTGTTGAACGGGACAAGAGAAGGGGCATCAGGTCAAGGAATGATCCGCAACAGGCGTTGCGGATCATGATGTGATGGGGAACCGCTTAGTTCCATTTCGAGAGATAGAAGCGCGGCAATTCATCCGGATACGGCGTGAAGCTCAGGCTCTTGCTGAAGCCATAGGTCGTCACATAGGTGTGCAAAGGCAACCAATAGGCTTGTTCGGTCGCCCGCTTGATCGCCGCCGAATAGGATTTTTTGCGGAATTCCGGATCGATGCTGGCACCCGCTTCTTCAAGCAGGCGTTTCATCTCGGGATCGCGCGCATAATCATCGCCGCCGAAGGAGAAGAAATTGGGCATGATCGCCGACACGTCATTGATCGAGTAAGAGCCCCAGCTTGCCATATAAAGCGGATTCTTGCCCTCCCAAGACCGCGCTACGGCGGCTTGGATTTGCAATTGGCTGACACGGGCCGTGATGCCCACCGCTTGCAGATAGCCCTGCACGGAAGCGGTCCATTGCGGCAGCACATAGCTCACCAATTCGGTTTCAAAGCCATTGGGAAAACCCGCTTCCGCCAGCAAGGCCTTGGCCTTGGCGGGATCGTAATCATAGGTTACGGCCGCGGTGCTGTCACAGCCGAACTGGCCCGGATAGCAAGGGGCCATCGGCACGCGTGATCCGCCCGTCACCAGTTTTTCCGCAATGGTTTTGCGGTCGATGGCATGGGCAATGGCTTGCCGCACTTTTTGATTGGTTAAAGGATTGCCCGCGCCATAACGGCCTGCCGCATCCAAAGACAGATAGCCGATGCGCATGGATTCCTTGCGGGCCATTTGCAAGGTCGGCATTTTGGAAAGATTGTCGAATTGGTCGGGATTGACGTTCCAGATCCAGTCCACGCGCTGGGCCAGCAATTCCGTCATTTCGGTTGTGGCATCGGGCACAAAGCGCACATACAGCGTTTTGATGGCGGGCTTGCCTTTGGGGCTTGCCGCCCAATAGCCGTCATAGCGTTCAAAGGTCACTTCCTTGCCGGCTTCCCATTTGCTGATGCGATAGGGGCCGGCGCCAATCGGGGCTTTGGCATAGCCGTCTGCCCCGACCTTTTCACGATAGGCTTTGGGATAGATCGGCACCACCAGCGCGAAATATTCCAAGGCGGCGGGATTGGGTTTTTTCAAGGTAACACGCACGCTGAGATCACCGGTCTTTTCGGCCTTCTCAATCCAGTTGGTATTGGTGGGCACCGCCACCTTGCTGTCGGCGGAGGAGACGAGATTGATGGTATAGACCACATCATCGGCGCTGAACGCGCTGCCGTCATGGAAGGTCACACCCGAACGCAATTGAAAATCAATGGTCTTGTCATCGACCAGCGTCCAGGATGTGGCCAGCAAAGGCTTCAAGGCAAAGGTGTCGGGATCACGATAGACCAACATATCCCATGCCTGATGCGACATCACCACGCCGGTGCGCAGATTGTTGTAATAGGGATCGATATTGGTGACGGCATCACGCATGGCGATGCGCAACGTGTCAGCGGCTTTTTGTGCCTGCGCACCGGTCACAGCCGTGCCGAGAAGGGCTGCGCCAAGCAAGAGACTGCGGAGTGTTTGTCGGATCATGGACGTTCTCTTTCGGGTGGGAGGGAAGGGAGGCTTTGGGTCTTTAAGTCAGATGGCATTCCAAAACAGCATGGTCGGTGGGTTTGCGAAGGGGTGGTTCTTGCGTCGCGCATTGCGGCAGGGCTTTGAGGCAACGCGGATGAAAGCGGCAGCCTGTGGGCAGATGCGCCGGATCGGGCATGATGTCTCCCAAGCCCACATCCGGCAGGCCCAAGCCCGGTTCGGGCGTCAAGACGCTGGCCAGCAAAGCCTGCGTATAGGGATGGCGCGGTGTCTTGAACAAATCGGCTGTTTGATTGCGCTCGACCATACGCCCCAGATACATCACCATCACCTCGCTCGCCACATGTTCCACAACAGCCAGATTATGGCTGATAAACACATAGGTCAGTTTGAGGTCGCGGCGCAGCTCATCCAGCAGATTGAGAATTTGCGCCTGCACCGACACATCCAGCGCCGATGTCGGCTCGTCGCAAATCACAATGCGCGGTTCCAAAATCAGCGCGCGGGCAATGGCCACACGCTGGCGCTGCCCGCCTGACAATTCGGAAGGCACGCGCAAGCCCTGTTCTAAGGAGAGCCCCACACGTTCCAGCAGCGCTGCCGTGCGGCGCTCGATCTCGTGTGGCTCGAACGTGCCTTGCGCGCGCAAGGGCAGGCTGATGATGTCTTTGATTGTTTGCTTGGGATTGAGCGATGAAAACGGATCTTGGAACACCGGCTGGATCAGCCGCGCCCGTGCCCGCCGGTCAAGCGAGGACAAAGGCGCGCCCTGCACAAAGACCTCGCCGGAGGAGGGTTTCTGCAATCCCAAAATCATCCGCGCCAAGGTGGTTTTGCCGCAACCCGATTCCCCCACAATGCCCAGCACGCGGCCTTCTTCCAGCGTGAAGCTGATATCATCCACCGCACGCAAAAGGCGCGTTGGTTGAAACAAGCCGCCTTGGCTTTTGAACTGGCAGGATAAATGGCTGACGCTCAAGATAGGGGTCGTGCTCATGCGCGGCTCCCCTTGTCAGTCACAGGGTGATGGCACAGTACATGATGCTGGGCGCCGATCTCATGACGCGGCACATCCTGCGTACAGGCATCGGTGGCAGAGGCGCAACGAAAGCGGAAGGCGCAGCCTTGAAAACCTTCTTTCATCACGGGAACCGTACCGGGGATCGACCCCAAAGGCTCGCCCGCTTTGATCTTGCCCGGTACCGGCACGCAGTCGATCAGGCCCCGTGTATAGGGATGGGCGGGACGTGCAAACAAATCCGCCGTGCGTCCTGATTCAATCACCTCGCCCGCATACATCACCGAAACGTGATCCGCCACGCGTGCGACAATGCCTAAGTCATGGGTAATCAGCAAAATCCCCAAGCCAAGCTCTTGTTTCAATTCGGCCAGCAGCCGTAAAATCTGCGCTTGCACGGTGACGTCAAGCGCTGTGGTGGGTTCATCGGCAATCAACAATTCGGGCTCGCACATCAAAGCCATCGCGATCATCACGCGTTGGCGCAAGCCCCCCGATAATTGATGCGGATATTGGCGCAACCGCATGGCGGGCGCTGTGATCCCAACCCGCGCCATCAAGGCCATGGCGCGCGCCTCCGCTTCTGCTTGGCTGACGTTGCGGTGACGGCGCAACACTTCTGTGAGTTGCGAGCCGATCGTATAAGACGGGTTGAGGCTCGTCATCGGCTCCTGAAAAATCATCGCCATGCGATTGCCGCGGATCTCCTCCATTTGCCGGTCGCTATAGGCTTGGATGTCTTCTCCGGCAAAAATGATTTTTTGCGCATGGCGGTGGCCGTTGCGTGCCAGCAAATTCATAATGGCCAGCGAGGTCACAGATTTGCCGCAGCCCGATTCCCCAACAATGCAATGGGTCTCGCCTTGATGGACGGTAAAATGCGCATGGCGCACCGCTTGGGTGGGGCCAAAGCGCACGGCCAGTCCTTCGACTTCAAGGATCGCGCTCATTTGATCACCTGTGTGCCAAAGGCGCGGCGCAGCCCATCGCCGACCAGATTGATCCCCAGCACCAAAGTGAACAGAGCCAATCCCGGAATCATAATCACCCATGCGCTGAAAAACATGTAATCCTTGCCCTCGGCAATCATCAAACCCCATGAGGGCAGCGGCGGCGGCACGCCCAGCCCCAAGAAGGACAGCGAGGCTTCCAGCAAAATCGCCAGCGCGATTTCCAAGGTGCAGACCACCATCAAATGACTGGCAATATTGGGCAGGATTTCATCACGCATAATGGCCAGCGGCGATGAGCCCGAACACCAGGCGGCATTGACATAATCAAGACTGCGGATCTGCATCGTGGTTGCCCGCGCCACGACAGCAAACCGATCCCATAACAACAGGCCAAGCGTGGCCACAACCAATGTCAGACTCGACCCGATCAGACCCACAACGGCCAAGGCGACAAGCACAACAGGGATCGACAGGCGGCAGGTGATCAGAAATAAAACGGCATCATCGATACGTCCGCCGTAAAAGCCGCCCAACACGCCAAGACTGGTGCCGATCACGCCCGAGGTGATAACAGTGAGCACGCCGATAAAGAGGGAAATCCGCGCCCCGTATAAAAGCCGTGTCAGGTAATCACGCCCCAGCTGGTCTGTGCCTAAAAGATGTTTCGTTGAGCCGCCCTCCATCCACACAGGCGGAATGAGACGGGCATTGAGATCTTGGGCAAAGGCATCATGGCCCGACAGCCAAGGCCCGAACAGGGCGGCGATCAAAACCACACCGACAATCCCCAGACCGATCACAAAACTGGCTTGCGTCAAGCGTGGCATGGTCATGCCCCTCTTAAGCGTGGATCAAGCAGGGCATTGAGAATATCCGACACCAGTGTCAGGCCGATATAGAGACTGGCCAATACCAGAACAACGGCTTGCACCACCGGAAAGTCATTTTTGGAAATGCTTTCCCAAGCCAGATAGCCGACACCATGCAAAGCAAAGACGGTTTCAATGACAATGGAGCCGCCCAGCATGAAGCCCAGTTGCACCGCGGCAATCGACACCACGGGAATGGCGGCATTGCGCAACGCATGTTTGAAAATGATGCTGGAGCGCGACAGGCCCTTGGCGCGCGCGGTGCGGATATAATCGGAGGACAAGGCGTCGATCATGCCCGACCGCATCAAGCGTGTCAGCGCGGGAATGGCTGTAAAAGCCAGCACAATGCCGGGCATGACATAATGTTCCCAACTGCCGGTGCCTGAAATCGGCAACCAGCCAAGCTGCAGGCCAAACACAATCATCAACAACAGACCAAGCCAGAAACTCGGCATCGCCTGACCGATCATCGCCAGCATCGTGGCGGTGCGGTCAATCCATGTATTTTCATACAAGGCGGCGAGAATGCCTAACGGCAATGAAATGCTCAGAGCCAAAGCCAAACCGACAAAGCCCAAGCTCAGTGTCACTGGCATGCGTTGGGCAATCAGGGTGGCGACTTTGTCCTTGAAGAAAAAACTCGATCCGAAATCCCCTGTCAGCGCCAGCCGTGTCCAATCGTAAAATTGCACCAGAACAGGCCGGTCGAGGCCATAGGCTTTGCGGATGACCTCGACATCGGCTTGGGTGGATCCGGGTCCGGCAATGGAGATCGCGAGATCACCCGACAGACGCGTCAGCACAAAGGCCAGCGTCATGACCGTCAGGACAACCACAAGAGCGAGACAGGTGCGGCGAAGGATGAATGTGATCATGACGCGAGGCTAGCATCCCGATGGCAAACTGTCCTGAGAAAAAAGCAGCCTTGTCGGCTGCTTTTTTTGGGCAAATGTCATGATTTGAGGCTTTGTTCGGCCACCGTTGCTAAAACCGCCGCCCCGTAAGGGGTGCAGGCATCATTGAAATCATAAGCAGGATTGTGCAATTGCGCGGAGTCGCCATTGCCCACCTGAATATAGGCGCCGGGCACCTGCTGCATCATGAAGCTGAAATCTTCCGATCCCATGCTCGGGGGCTTGTTGCGGTCCACATTCTGGTCGCCTACCAAAAGCGCTGCGGCATCGGCAATATGTTGGGTGGGTTCCGCATCATTGATGAGGGGGGCAAAAATCACACGGAAATCCACCTCCGCACTGGCCCCGAACCCTTCCGCAACGCCTTTGGCAATGCGTTTCATATGCGCTTCGATTTTGGTCATGACATCGGCATTGAAGGCGCGGGCGGTCCCGGCGATCTGTGCGGATTCGGGGATGACATTATAGGCCTCGCCCGAGGTGATCCGTGTCACGCTCAACACCGCTGTTTCGGAAGGCGGGACATTGCGCGCAACGATGGATTGCAATGCGGTGACGATATGGCTGGCGATCAGCACGGGATCAACGCTGACCTCGGGTCGTGCGCCATGCGCGCCGACACCGGTGATTTTGATGTCGAAAAACGCGCCGCCTGCCGAAGACGGGCCTTGGGAAATACAAAATTGCCCGATGGGTAGTCCGGGACGGTTGTGCAAGGCGTAAATCGTGTCGCAGGGGAAACGACCGAACAGATCATCATTCAGCATGGCAAGCGCGCCGCCCATGCCCTCTTCGCCCGGTTGGAAAATCAGGTTCACGGTGCCGTTGAAATCAGCCTGTGCCAGATATTTGGCAGCGGCCAGCAACATCGTGGTGTGCCCGTCATGTCCGCAGGCATGCATTTTGCCCGCGGTCTGGCTGCGATAGGGCAGGTTGGTCATTTCATCCATCGGCAGGCAATCCATATCGGCGCGCAATCCGATGCGCTTGCCGCCTGTGCCCTTGCGGATCACACCGACCACGCCGGTGACCCCGACCTTGCGATGCACTTCAATGCCCCAGCTTTCGAGTTTTTGCGCCACAATCTCTGCGGTGCGGACCTCCTCCAGACCCAATTCGGGATGGATATGGAAATCACGCCGGATCGCGGTCATTTCGTCTTGATAGGTTTTGATAATGTCTAGAGCGGTCATGGATGGATCCTTGGCAAGCATGTTACAAAGCGGGGGCGTTTTCACCCAGATCCCAATAGAGGCCGGCCATCATGCCGAGCCCCTCGCGGGCAATGAAGACCGGCAGATGTTCGTTGGGCGCGTGTTGCGAACAGCCGGGATAGGAATGGGGCACCCAGATGGTGCGCAGACCCAAAATTTCAGAAAAAATATCATTGGGCAAAGAGCCGCCGAGATTGGGCAGCAAAGCCGGTTTTTTATTCGTGCTGCGCGCTACAGAGGCCAGCGCCCATTCAACCCAGACATCGTCGGGATCAAGGCGTGTGGCATGAAACACCTCGTCGCGGCTTTGGCGGATCTCCACCATCGGGAAGCCGTGGCGGTCAAGATGACGGCGCAAAGCCGGCAGAATGTCATCAACATCGATATCGACCACAAAGCGCAACTGGCACCGCGCCCAGGCCTTGGGCGGCACGGCATTCACCGGCGTGTCGGGATTGCCGACTTTCATTGCCAGCACATCAAACGAGCACCAGCCAAACACCTGTTCGGCGGGTGTCAGTCCCGGCTCTCCCCATGCGGGGTCAATTACCGGCCCGTCTGCCCCGCCATCGATCTCGCAATCCACCAAGGCGCGCCGAACCGCATCCGGCAGCGCTTTGGGCACCCATTCATGGATGCGGATTTGTCCGGTGGGCGAGGTGATGGACGCCAGCGCATGCGCCAGTTGAATGGCGGGATCGGATAAAATCCCGCCCCAATTGCCCGAATGATGGCCGCCCTCGCGCGCGTCGATGAGGAGATCAAACGTCAGACCGCCGCGCGACCCCAGAAACAAAGTGGGGCGTTCGGCATTCAGCCTTGGGCCGTCAGAGGCAATCAGCACATCGGATTTGAAAAGCTCTTGATGCTCCGCACATAATTCCCGCAGACCCGGCGAGCCCATTTCCTCGCCCATTTCAATCAGATATTTGGCATTGAAACCCAAATGGCCGCGCAGCTCCAAAACGGTTTTCAAGGCCTGTAGATTGATCAGATGCTGGCCTTTATTATCCACCACGCCGCGGCCATACCAGCGGTCGCCCACTTCCTTGAGCTCCCATGGCGAGAGGCCCTCATGCCAGTCCTGATCAAGCCCGCGGATCACATCGCCATGGCCATAGCCGAAAATGGTGGGCAGGCCTGCGCGCTCGAAGCGTTCCGCAAATAAAAAGGGCCCTTTGGCTTTCGGGTGGGTCATGACGCGGCAGGTAAAGCCCATGCTTTGCAACAGAGGGGTCATCTCAGCTGCAATATAATGATCGAGTGCGTCTGCCCGCTCGGGGTTTTGGCTTTCGGTTGGAATGGCGACAAGCCGCGCCAGATCTTTTTTCATGGCGCCTGTATCAAAATAGGCTTGCGCTTTGGCAACCGCTTGTTCTCTCGACATGCTGAACCCCTTACACATTGTCTCCCAAACGCTAAACTGGCACAAAAGAGGGCCGGTCGTCATCCTTCATTTGCCACATCTGTTCTGCGCTCTGCGGGGATCAGGCGGATGAAAAAGCACTGATCAAGCGGGTTAGCGGCTTTTGCTGCTGGCCAGCAGGGCTTGTTGAATTTCTGGCTTGAGAAGGTTTGTCAGGGCTTTGTCATCCATGGGGCCAACAAATTTATAGCTGATGATCCCGTCTCCGCGCACAATGAAGGTTTCGGGAATGCCATACACCCCCCATTCGATGCCTGCGCGGTTATCAGGATCAAAGGCGATCCGCCCATAGGGATTGCCCAGCGTATCGAGAAATTGTTTGACGTTTTTCGGATTGTCTTTGCTGGCGATCCCGACAAATTGCACCCCTTGCTTGATGAGCTCTTGATCTTGCGCAAGCGCCATCAAGACCGGATGTTCGCTGCGGCAGGGCTCGCACCAAGAGGCAAACATATTGATGACCGTCACATGGCCTTGGCGCAAATCCGCATCGGTCAGTTTCGGTTGATCGGCAAAGCCTTGTAACGACAAAGGCGGTGCGGCATGGCCAATCAATGTGGAAGGCAATTTGGAACTGTCGCCCGCCCCCAGCCGCATGAAAAACAACAGCGCCAAAGCCAGCACGATGACAAGCGGCAGAAAAGCCAGAAAGCGCTTGGGTTGCTTTGTGTCAGGGGTTTCAACATCAGCCATCAGACATCCCCGCTGTGTCGTGATGAAGGGGGTGTGGATTGGAGGGCCTTAAGTTGGCGCTCCTCGTCAGCCGTGAGCGGGGCAGGCGGTATGGGCCTGCGGCCCGTGGCCTGCATAATCGCCCAACCACCCAGCAGCAAGATCATCACAGGGCTCAACCATAACAGCCATGTTGTTGGCTTGAAAGGCGGGTTCAGCAAAATGAAATCACCATAGCGCGACACCAGAAAATCACGGATCTCTGCATTGCTTTGCCCTTGCACAATCCGCTCGCGGATCAGCAGGCGTAAATCACGCGCCAGATCGGCATGGGATTCATCAATCGATTCATTCTGGCAGACAAGACAGCGCAATTCCGCAGACAGCGCGCGGGCGCGCGCCTCCAAAGCAGGGTCAGACAAAATTTCATTGGGCTGCACGGCCCATGTCAGGGCCTGTGTTGCAAGCAGCAAAGCCACAGCGAAGGAAAGACTCAAGATTTTTTTTGTCATCATCCCGCCCCCTCTTTACGCCTTGGCAGTTGCGGGTGCGGCGCGCCCCGTCTGGTCGGCTGACCGCAGACGCAACTGCCGGTCGGCCAAAGAGACGGCACCGCCAAAAGCCATCAGACAGGCCCCCAGCCAGATAAAGGTCACAAAGGGTTTCCAGTAAAGCTGCGCCGGTACGCTGTCTGGTGTTTCGGGCGCTGAAATCGAGACATAGAACTGGCCGAATTGGATGGTCTCGATACCGGCTTGCGAGGTTGACATCTGGCGTGCCGAAAACTGCCGTTTGGAGGGCTCAAGCACTGCAATTTTTTGCCCCTGTTTGAACAAGGACATCTGCGCCACGGTCTCGTTGAAATTGGGTCCGTTGCGCGGCAGAATGGCATCGAGCACCAGCTCATAGCCTGCAACCTTCACGGGCTGTCCGCGCTGCAGCGTGGTCACCACTTCCACGCCAAAGCCGCTTGAGGCCAAGCCCAAGAGGCCGACCCCTGCTCCGAGATGCGCCAGCGCGCCGCCCCAAAAGGACAAAGGCAGTCCGAACGCCCGTTGCCTTATCTGTGCCCAGTGACGGCCGCCGCGTTGCAGCCTGATCCAGATCTCGGTGAAGGTGCCGAAAATAATCAAAAGCCCGATCGCCACCGCCAATGTCGCCATGACACTGGCCTCATGATCCAAAGCCAGAACGATGATGAACCCCAAAAGCCCGATGGCAATGGCGGCAAACAGACGTTGCGAGACGCCATAGAGATCACCGCGTTTCCATGACAGGGAAAAGCCGAACGGGGTCAGCAAAAACAGACCCAGCATCAAGACGCCGCAGGTCATATTGAAAAAGGGTGCGCCCACCGTGATCTTGTCGCCCGTGAGCTCTTCGACCACCAGCGGATAAAGGGTTCCGATCAACACGGTCGCGCAGGATGTGGTCAGCAACAAATTGTTGAGCACAAGCGCGCCTTCGCGCGAGATCGGTGCAAAAATACCGCCTTGTTTGAGAAGCGGCGCGCGCCATGCAAACAAAGCCAAGGCACTCAAGATAAAAAAACTCAAAATCATCAAAATCGCAACACCGCGTTGCGGGTCATTGGCAAAGGCATGCACCGAACTCAGCACGCCTGAGCGCACCAGAAACGTGCCGAGCAACGAAAAAGAAAAAGCCAGGATTGCCAGAAAAATCGTCCAGACTTTCAAGGATCCATTTTTCTCCATCACCGCAACGGAATGGACAAAGGCAGAGCCTGCAAGCCACGGCATCAACGAGGCATTTTCCACCGGATCCCAAAACCAGAAACCGCCCCAACCCAAAGTGTAATAGGCCCAGTAAGACCCCATGGCGATTCCAAGCGTCAGGAAACACCAGGCAACGAGCGCGAAGGGGCGCACAAAACGGGCCCAAGCGGCATCAATGCGCCCGCCGATCAGGGCTGCTGCGGCAAATGAAAACACAATCGAGAAACCGACATAGCCGAGATAGAGCAAAGGCGGATGAATGGCCAAACCCGGATCTTGCAAAATCGGGTTGAGGTCTTGTCCCTCTGCGGGTGCGGGCAACAGGCGCGCAAAGGGATTGGAGGTCATGATGATAAACAGCAAGAAAGCAGCGCCGATCAATCCTTGCACGGCAATGGAATCAGCCCGCAAGGGAGCGGGCAAGGCACGGCCAAACACGGCAATCAACGCACCGAACAAAGACAGGATCAAAGACCATAACAGCATCGAGCCTTCGTGATTGCCCCAGACGCCCGATAATTTGTAAATGAGCGGCATCGCACTGTTGGAATTATCGGCCACATTCAGCACGGAAAAATCTGACGTCAGATAGGCATAGCTCAGAGCCGCAAAAGACACGGACAAAAACAGAAATTGCGACAAAGCCGTGCTGACACCCACCAGCATCAAAGAAGCATGATTGATGCGGGCACCCCAAAAGGGAATGATCGATTGCAAGAGGGCAATCGCCAAAGCCAGCACAAGCGCATAATGTCCCGTCTCGACAATCACAACTCTGTCTCCTTGTTGCGGCTTTTGCAGCCCTGCATGCCAACAGGCCGTCCGCGCTTTGTCACCTGAGAAGCCTTGCCAGCATAACAGTGGTTCCCGTTCAGCGCCATGACAAGCCCGTTTCATGCGCAAGGCTTTGCAATAGGTGGGTTGCGCCTTGATCGGCTTTCAAAGCAGCACGCGCCTTGGCCAAAGCCTGTTCGGCGTCATCGCGCTTGCCCAGCACTACATAAGAACGGATCAAGCGTCCCCATTCCTCGGCTGTGCCCCCGTCTTTTTCAAGGCGCGCCGCCAAGCGGCTGACCATGCCTAAAATCATCTCTTGGTCAGCCTGTGTGCCAGCGGGTGCGGGCGGCTCGCCTTTCAATTTGGCCAAGCGCGTTTTGATGGCTGTCACCCATTGGGGCCGGTCGGCCACGCTGTCGAGCAAGGCTTCATAAAGCGCTATGGCTTTGGTTGTATCGCCCGCTTGTTCGACTGCAAGCCCGAGATAAAACTGCGCCATTGCAACGGACGGATCTTTTGCAATCGCTTTCAAGAAATCTTGCTTGGCCTCGTCTGTGATAATCCCGTTGGCCGCCGCAACTTTGGCTTCGCCCAGCAAAGCGCGCACCATCGCATCCTCGCCTGTCAGCGCGAGGATTTTTCCATAGGCCGTGACAGCGTCTTGAAAGCGACCAAGCCGCATATAGACCGGTGCCAAAGTGGACCATGCTTTGAGATTGTCGGGTGCAGCCGCAAGATCGGCCTCGATCCGCGCCACGGCTTTGGCAATGGCTTGGCTCTCGTTTCCAAGATCTTCGCGCCCAAGATCCTCACGAGAGGCCAGCGGCATGTCTTTGAGGGTGGGATTGCCATAAATCCCGTATAGCCCCACACCCACCACAGGCAGCACGACCAGCCCCAACAGCAAAGCCAGTTTGCGATGGGTGGCATTGTCCTGAAAGGGTTTGAAAAAGCCCTGTTCTTTTTGCAGGCCCAACAGGCGGCGGGCAATCTCGGTGCGGCTCGCTTCGGCTTCAGCCGAGGGCAACAGGCCCCGCTCGATATCGCGTTCGATATCGGACAGCTGGCCTTTGTAAAAATCCATTTCGCTGCTGGCATTTTCCGCGATGGACTTGCGCAAGATCAGGGGCCACAGCGTCAACAGGGCCGCCAGAACAGTCATGGCGATCAAGAGGGGCCCGAACATGATGAATACCTCTATGGCGATCCGCCGCCTGATTGCGCGAAAGGGCAGGCCGCTGCGCTGTGACACGATCTGGCGATCTGCTCGGGCATTCATATTCACCCCCGTCCTGCTTGTAAAGTTTCGGGGGCAAACGCTTTTCCGCCTAAAAGAGGATTGAGTCCGCAAGGTCTGATCGTTTAAAAGGCTCGCTATGACACAGACACACCCAATCAAGGCCCCCGCGCAAGCCATGACGGATGCTTCCTTGCGTGATGACGCCGCACCCCCTTTTGCGGTCGCGGCCTTTTATCATTTCGGCAGCCTGCCCCATTATCGTGATCTGCAAGCGCCGCTGCGCGACGCCTGCGCGCGGCTCGGGGTCAGGGGCATTGCCCTTTTGGCGGCGGAAGGGGTCAACGGCACCATGGCCGGTACGCGCGCGGCGATGGAGGAGGTTTTGGAGACCCTCCGTTGTCTGACCGGTTTCAACACCATCGACCATAAATGGTCGCAAGCGCGCGAGATGCCATTTTTGCGGCTGAAAGTGCGCCTGAAGAAAGAGATTGTCACATTGGGTGTTGACGGCGTTGATCCCAACAAGCAAGTCGGCACCTATGTCGCGCCCGAAGACTGGAATGCGGTCATCAGCGACCCCGATGTGATCGTGATTGATACCCGCAATCACGAGGAGGTCAGGATCGGCAGTTTTGCGGGGGCCGTTGATCCTTTGACGCGCTCTTTTAGTGAATTTCCCGATTATGTGAAAAACAACCTCGATCCGGCCAAGCACAAAAAGGTCGCGATGTTTTGCACCGGCGGTATCCGCTGCGAAAAAGCCTCCAGCTATATGTTGCAAGAGGGCTTTTCGGAGGTATTTCACCTCAAAGGCGGAATTTTGAGCTATCTCGAAAAAATTCCCGCCTCCGAAAGTCTGTGGCAGGGCGAGTGCTTTGTCTTTGATCGCCGGATTGCCTTGGGTCATGGTCTGGTCGAGGCCGCGGATCTCGTCTTGTGCGGGGGCTGTCGGGCCCCGCTCAGCGACAGCGAGCGCCGCTCAGCCGATTATGAAGAGGGCGTGTGCTGCCCCTATTGTGCGCCGCTGATGACAGCGGAGCGCAAGCAGTCGGCGCGGGAGCGGCATCGGCAAATGCGTTTGGCCGAGGCGCGCGGCGGCACTCATTTGGGGCCTTGGACCTGCGATTCTGCCGAGTGATCCTGCTTGGCAAGCATCACCGGTTTGTGGCCGGTGATCGACAAAAATTTTAAAAAACCTTCGCGCGACAGCCCGCTTGTCATGGTGTTGACCAAAGGATGCACATTGATGCGCTGCCCGTCCATCAAAGCCTCGTCCAGAACAAAAGTGACGTCGAGGCTTTTGTCATTGATCAGGGACAAAGGCGTCACCGAGCCCGGCTCGACACCGAGATGCTGCAGCAATTGATCCGCCGAACAAAAGGACAAGCGGCCCTGCCCGCCGATCTGTGTATGCAAGGTTTTTAAATCGATGGCGGTGCTCTCGATGGCCGTCACCAGAAACAGCTGGCTTTTCTTGTCTTTCAAAAAAAGATTTTTGACATGGTGTCCGGCAATCTCGCCGCGCAATTCTTTCGATTGCTCGACGGTGAACAAAGCGGGGTGGCGGACGGTTTCATGGCTGATCTGATGTTCGGCCAACACAGCAAACAGGGCTTGCGGCGGGGTGGGGAGGTGGTGTCCGTCCTCCACGATCTCAGCTTGGGTCTGTGTCATCGATCATGCGCTCACGACTGAAAGGGAGTGGGGGTGATGCCACAGGCTTCGGGCTTTCTCAAGCGGGCAAGGCGTCGGGGCCTGATTGCTGTTGAACCGAGATAGGAGGGGGTCTGGATAGGGCTGTTATTTTCAGGATAGGGCGGGATAGTCTGGTTTGGTTTGATTTTCAAAAAGTTTTTGGCTCGTTAAAAGGGGTTTGTTCGCTTTTTTCAGGGCTTTTCGATCTGGCTGCGGCAAAGCCTCTTGCATCCCGTGCCGGATTGAGTCATAAACCCGCCACCCAGACGGTTCGGCCTTGCGCCGCTCTGTCATTCCGGATGCGGGTGTAGCTCAGGGGTAGAGCACAACCTTGCCAAGGTTGGGGTCGAGGGTTCAAATCCCTTCGCCCGCTCCAAATAATCAAATAAAATCAATGTCTTAGAGTTTAGCCCTTCTGGGCTTTCTCTGTTTTCAACCTTTTTTTCTATAAACGGATCGTCAACGGATTTCGTTTGTTCACGTTCCGTTTTATAATACCCTTAAGTTTGACTTGAGGAGTTCGTGATGGATGGGGTCGAAACCAATCAGCTGAAACAGCGAAGAGCCAAGACGGAGCTTGAAAGTAAAACCTTCAACGACGGTCAAATTTATCTTTTTCGTCGGGCTGACTACAAGAAACCGACTTGGTTTTGTCGTGTTAAAATACCAGGAGCCAAGGGATACGTAACCCTCAGTACCAAAACAACCGACGAGCACACAGCCTTCACTTTCGCTACATCCGTTTATAATAAGTCGCTCGTTAAAATTCTTAGCGGTCAGGAATTGAGGGGTAAAAGGGTTAGTGTCGCTCTCACTGAATATACAAGTGTCCTATCTCTAACCCTAAAACAGAAACTTTCGACCAAATATCGAATAGCTTACCTCAATAGGATCGTTCCATTTTTTGGATCATTGGAGCTGAGCTCTCTTACATCATCAACCCTCGTCGATTTATTTGATTGGATGAAGGAAAATACAAAGAAAAAGATTATTTCACATAATACGATTAGACGTTATTCCGTTGATTTAAAACAGTTTTTTATCTGGTGTGTTGATAAAGGCTATATCGAAAAAGCTCCTAAATTCCCACAGTTACGGACAGATCCAAACCGTCGACCTCATTTTGATGAAAAATCCTATAAAAAACTTATCCGTCATCTTCAGGAAATCGTCAAAATTAAAAACAAAAAGATCCTCCGTGATCGAATTATGCTTGCTAATTACGTTTTGATCCTTTCAAACACTGGAATTCGTGTCGGTGAGGCTAGAACACTCAAATGGAAAGATTTACGAGAAATTCCATCTGAAAAGGGGAGTAATAGTCCGCCGAACCTAGCTTTGTTCGTTAGTGGAAAGACGGGAGCTCGTGAAGTTGTAGCTCGTACGCCTGATGTTAAAGACTATTTCAAGCGAATTTTGGAACTACGGATAAAGGAACTCAAAAAGCCACCGAACCCAGATAGCTTTGTATTTTGTAATCCCAAGGGAACACCTATTGGCTCGTTCAAAAAATCATTCGCTAGCTTGTTAAAGGGCGCTGGGGTCGAATTTGACGCTGATGGAACTCGACATACGATTTATTCGTTACGTCACACATACGCTACTTATAGGCTGAGCGAAGGGGTTCATCAATTCATTCTAGCTAAGAATATGGGAACCAGTACAGCCATGCTCGAAAAACATTACGGTCATACGAGCAACATAGCTTCAGCGGCTGAGCTTACTAAAAGTGGAAATTACAGCGTCAACAAGAAGACGAAAGGAATTGATTGGCTAATGGATGGTGGTAATGAAACGTAACACCTACATTTTCTATATGATCCTTGTGGTGATGGTTATGGTTTTGAGCCAGATACACGGATCACCTAAACCAATGAACCTATGGGAATTTATTGATTGGCTGGGATATAAAAATGAATGATGTTGAAATCCAGCTACAAGATCAGAGTGGTATGTGGCGAACCTACTTGATCACAATCAACAATTCTCAGATGATACAGATAAGGATGAAAGAACTCAAAGACCGTCATCCTAACCTAAAAGTAAGAGCGGTAGATCGGAGTGGTCGGCTTATTGATATGTTGAGTTAATTAAAAATGGATATATGATATGAATAATTTAGAAGAAAAATGGATTAATTATTTAGTGGATTGTTTTCATCTATTCCATTATTTTCAAAAGCTATAGTTAAGATATTATATATATATATGTCATAAACATCACTCAATATTTAGCCACAATAAAAAAAATTTAAAGTATTTATAATTATTTTTTCTTTTTCGTAGGAGCAGCCCTTTTATAGGCTTTAAAAATAGAGAATTTAGGGAGCCCTGTTTTTTTTACCG
>CAIJVU010000008.1 GCA_903824185.1 uncultured Hyphomicrobiales bacterium | reverse complement strand
TTGCATAATGGGGCATTAAGCATGGATTGCCGCGCCGTCTTCGACGGCTCGCAATGACGGATGGAAAAGGAGCGCCTTGCTTATTACCCGCTCGCAATAATCCCCCAACCGCGTCATTGCAACCGCTCGCAATAATCCCCCCAACGGCGTCATTGCGACCGCGCGCGCAGCGATGCGGGAAGCAATCCAGAAAAACAACGACGGCTTGCAAAATGGGGCATTAAGCATGGATTGCCACGCCGTCTTCGACGGCTCGCAATGACGCTGATATAGGACTGCTTACTGAAGCCTAATAGTCCCCAATCAAAACCCGCTTCAGGCGTCTTATGCTTCCTCGTCTTCATCCTGATGCAAGACGGCGAGGGCTTCATCCAGTGCCTGTACCAAGGTTTCAACGGGATGCGCGCCTTGCACCGCCACTTTCGAGGCGAAGATAAAACAGGGCACGCCTTGAATCCCCATTTGCTGGGCTTGCAAGATTTCGATGGTGACCTCTTCGCGCGCCTCGGTGCTTTCCAGCAATTTGGCGACGCCGTCACGGCGCATGCCCGCTCTGTCGGCGATGTCGAGCAAAACGCCATGGTCTCCGATATCGCGCCCGTCAATGAAATAGGCTTCAAACAGGCTTTCGACCACCTCGTCCGCCAAGCCGACTTCGCTCGCCCAACGGATCAGGCGATGGGCGTCGAACGTATTGGGCGAGCGGTCAATGCCAACGAAATTAAAAGCAATGCCGTCTTCCAAACCTTGGGCGGTGATGCGCTGATGCATGGCCACGATTTGTTGCGGATCACCGAATTTCCGCAACAGATAATCCTGCCGGTCGATGCCTTCAGGCGGAATGCTCGGATCGAGTTGATAGGGACGCCAGCGGATCTCGGCCTTGATGGCGGGCCGCACGGCAAGGGCTGCATCGAGGCGCTTTTTGCCGACATAACACCACGGGCAAACCACGTCGGAAATGACATCAATGATCATGGGCGTGTCTTCAGTGTCATACATGGCGTGGCCTTTATGCGCGTTTTCAAAAATCAAGGACGGGCGGACGGATCCACCCAGAATGTTTCGGGCGCAGTGCCAAACAAAGGCACGGTTTGAGGCCGTCCGATGCTGGCTTTGCGCGCGAACCATATATCAGGGGAATGGAACAAAGGCACGACATAAAAACCAGACAGCAAAACGCGATCAAGCGCATGGGCTGCGGCTTTATAGTCGTCGGGATTTCGCGCTTTCACCAAAGCGTCAATCATCGCGTCAATGGCGGGATCTTGAGCGCCTGCATAATTGAGCGAGCCTTGCCGTAAAGCCGCCTGACTGCCCCAGCGGTGATATTGTTCATTGCCGGGGGAGGGGGTGCCGGAATAGTGATATTGAATCATATCAAAATCAAAAGCGGACAATCGCCGCCAATATTGGATATCGTCAATCAACCGTACGGAGGCGGTGACACCGATCCGCTGCAGGGATTGCGCATAATGCAAAGCGAGTTTTTCCTGCAGGCGTGAATTGACCAGAATTTCAAACTGGATGGTATCACCTTGTGCATTCTTCATCACCGCTTGATCAAGCCGGTATCCGGCCTGCGCCAAAAGCGCCACCGCCCGTTGTGCGGCCTGTCTGTCACGCCCCGAACCATCCAGCGCTGCCGGTCGCCAGTCTCCCGCAAGAATTGCGGGCTTGATCCTGTGTGTGTATGCCGTAAGCAGCGCCAGCTCTTTGGCATCGGCTGCAAGGCCAATGGAGGACAGCGGGGATCCCGTGAAGAAACTGTCTGAGCGGCGATAAAGCGTGTTGAAGAGTTTCGTATTGATCCAGTCGAAATCGAGCATCTCATTGAGTGCTTCGCGCACCAGCCGGTCTTTGAAAACCGCTTTGCGGGTATTGAAGACAAAGGCATTCATGCCTTTTGAAATACCGATCGGGATGGCCTCGCGGATTACCCGTCCCTCGCGCAATGCGGGGAAGTCATAGCCTGTGGCCCAGCGTGTCGGATTGTCTTCGATCCTCACATCGACCAGTCCGCCTTTGAACGCTTCAAACAGCGCATTGGCGTCGCGGTAATAATCATAGCGCAGGGTGTCGGGATGATAGAGCCCTTGATAGATCGCTTTATGCCGCCCCCAGAAATGCGGGTTTTTCTGAAATGTGATGGTCTCGCCCGCTTTCACCTCGCTCACCAGATAGGGTCCGCTGCCGATTGGTGGCGTCAATGTCGTTTCTTCAAAACGCGCCGCATCGGTTTGATGGGCGGGCAGCACAGGCATCAAAGCAAGGATCAGGGGCAATTCATGATCATCCCCCTCAAGCTCGAACCGGATGGTCATCGGGTCGGGCAGGGTGACATTTAACACTTTGCCGTAATAGCCGCGGTAATTCGGCCGCCCCTTCTCTTTGAGCAGCGCCCATGTGAAGTGCACGTCCTTGGCTGTCACCGGCACCCCGTCGCTGAAACGCGCCTCGGGATCGATCATGAAGGTGATGGCACGATCATGGGGATCCAGCACAACACCGCGCGCAAGGCCGCCATAGAGCGCAAAGGGCTCGTCGGCTGAACGCAGCATCAGGCTTTGCGTCACCAATCCCATCGGCGAGCTGATGCCCTGCGCGCTGATGCCGCGCACCACAAACGGATTGACCGTATCGAATGTGCCTTGCACCCCAAACGTGATGCGTCCGCCCGATGGGGCCGCTGGCTGCGCATAGGGCAAGGGCGTGTCGGGCGGCAGGGCCGGGGAGCCCTGCAGGCTCAGCCCGTGCTGCATTTGGCCCATCACAGGCCCGCCCCACAGCGTGATTGCAACAAGCAAAGCTGAAATAAACGCCTTTTTAACCAAAAACCGATTCAATGGGGTCAGGCTCATGCATGTCAAATCTGTTATTTGTCTGTTCATCAGCGGCTGTCGGACATCTTTTAGCCCCGATTGTCTGCGATGGGGATGCATAAATTCGGACTGGAAAGCAAGGCTGCAAAAGGCTAAAGCCTTACGCACGTTATTTGGAAAGAATTGATTCGGCGCATGTTTTTATGCGTTGGATCCGATGCTTTGGATGGGCCGCTGGTGTC
>CAIJVU010000007.1 GCA_903824185.1 uncultured Hyphomicrobiales bacterium | reverse complement strand
CCTGTTGTGGCTTTGTCGGTGCTTGCTGTGCATGTGGCAGCACTTGCAGGTGCTGGTTCTATCAGTCCGAAATTCAAACCCATTGATGCAATTGAAATCGGTATCGAGCGTGAGGCGCAAGAGCCTGATCCTATCCCCGTCACAGAGCATTTTGATCCACCCGAGCCAACTATGGTCGAACCAGCCATGGAAGAAGCTCCGCCTCCTGAGCCTGTGGTCGAATTGCCCGTCGAGCAACCGCCGCCTCAACCACCCAAGCCCATGGTCGAGCCACAAAAAAGCCCGATCATCAAAAACAAGCCAGCAGTGCTCCCCGGCTTGAAAGCAGAAGAGGTGGCGGCCGCGCGCGCCAGTTATGGGGCGATTGTCATGGCCAAAATCAATGCGGCCAAATTTTATCCGGCTGCGGCCCGCTCCAGTGGCGTGACAGGGATAGTCGGTGTTCAATTCAACATCGATGCGCTGGGCAAAGTCATCTCAGCCCATGTGATCCGCTCCTCCGGACATGATCTTTTGGATCAAGCCGCTCTCGACATTTTGCGTTCGCTGGATTTGCCCCCGCCTCCTGCGGGCTCATTTTCAGCCAATACCAATATCAAATTCACGTTGGTGCGGTGAAGTCTAAACCGTGAAACTGAACAAGGATCCCGGTGTGATCGTGGCCAGATAATTGGCCGCTTTTGTCTGCGGGTCACTGTTTTCGGCATGGGCCTTCATCATGCCATAGACGGAATTTTTGGCATATTGGCTGTCTTTGACACTGTTGGTCAGGGTTTTCGTCGTGGTTTCAGACGTGCCATCGGTATAAAGAATGGTTGTTTTCTTGATTTGGCCAATCACCGTCACGGTTTCGCTGACTTCGGTCTTGTTGGCGGAATTATCACCACCGCCGCCGCCGCCATGTCCGCCTTCACCATGTCCGCTTTTGCCTTTGCTGGCATTGTCGGCCAAGCCTTGGTTTTCGGCAGGCGCCGGTCCTAAGGGATCCATCTGATCCAAGGTTGCATGGATGGTTTGGGCGTCTTCCTTGGTCAGCTTGCCGGCTTTGACATCGGCCGTCAGGCGGCTTTCCAACGCATCGCGCATGGCGGCTTTGTCGATGGGGCCGCGTTGAACGGGGGCCACTTTTTCAAGGGCCACTTTCGCATCATTTGCAACCAGAGAGGCTTTTTGTACGGACAGTCCGTTGCTCTGCAGGCGAGCGGTCAACAAGGCGTAATAGGATGCGTTATTCGATGTGATACTGGAAATCGACATAAGCCCTCCTTTCCCGTGACAAAGTTCTCCGCGTCTTAGGACGGTTGGGGCGGCTTTTTTTATAGGGGCAGGGTGCGATGAGCCTGGATAGGGCTATTTTTGCCTGGTTAGGGCCTCTATCCATGCTTTTGACACCGATTTATCCTGAGATAGGGGGCTTTTGTCCCGCTGGTCTGTGGTTGGGCAAGAGTTTGTTTGGCCTTTTGACCCTGTCCGTGCTATTCGCGGAGCAGAAAATGTTCGGGAAGGTCGCATTGGGCGACTTGCAAGGTGCAATGTCAGATATTTTTAACGAAATTGACGAAGAGGTCCGGCGGGACAAGGTGCTGCAATTTTGGCAGCGGCACCAAAATAGCCTGATCGGGTTGTTATTGGCGGTGGTTTTAGGGTCTGCGGGCTTTACAAGCTGGCAGCAGCATCAAAAGAAGCAGGCTGAACTGCTGTCGGCGCGCTATGAAGCCGCGATTGAAGAGAGCCGCGCGGGTCGTTCGGATGATGCCGAACGTATTCTCGTAGAGCTCGTCAAAGACGCGCCTGATGGATATAAGCTTTTATCGCGTTTTCGTTTGGCCGCTGAAACCGGCAAGGCCGATCCTGCCAAATCAATAGCAGCTTACGATGTCTTGGCCGCGGATGGCAGTCTTCCCGTTTTGCTGCGGGATATTGCGCGTTATCGTGCCGCCGTTCTGGCCAGTGGTCAGATTGATGCGAAAGCATTGGCCGCACGGCTTGAGCCTTTGACAGCAAAGCCGGGGTCGATGACAGGCCTTGCGCAGGAATTGCTGGGTCTATCTGCCATGCAGGCGGGTGATTATGATCAGGCAGGCCGCCTGTTTGATGCCATTACCATTGACCGCACATCGCCGCAGTCGCTTCGCCAGAGAGTTGAGATTTATCTTGGTCTCATTCGCGGTGGCCCCGTCCAGTCGTCATCTTGAAACAAGGGGGCGGGATGTCCTTTACTTTGGCCATCATTGGCCGTCCCAACGTTGGCAAATCGACTTTGTTCAACCGTTTGGTTGGTAAGAAACTGGCCTTGGTCGATGACCAGCCGGGCGTGACACGTGATCGTCGCGAAGGGGACGCCCATTTGGGTGATCTCGATTTTACGATCATCGACACCGCAGGCCTTGAAGAGTCCGATGCGGCAACGCTGACTGGCCGGATGCGGTTGCAAACAGAAGCGGCGATTGCTGATGCGGATGCGATCTTGTTTGTCATTGATGCCCGCGCCGGTGTCACACCCACGGACCGGCATTTTGCGCAGGCTGTGCGGCGGGCCAGCAAGCCGGTCATTCTGATTGCCAACAAGGCCGAGGGCAAACAGGGTCTGAGCGAGGTCTATGAGGCCTATGGTCTGGGCTTGGGCGATCCCCTGCCTTTTTCGGCAGAGCACGGGGAAGGCCTCTCCGATCTGTATGATGCCATTTGCGAGGCCCTGCCGGAACAAACAGCAAAGCCGGAAGAGCCGGATGAATTCGCAGTCGAGGATGAGCCGCTCGATTATAACGACCCGAAGCGTCCGCTGCGGATTGCGGTGATTGGTCGCCCCAATGCGGGCAAATCAACCTTGATCAATCACATGTTGGGCACTGAGCGTTTGCTGGTCGGCCCCGAGGCGGGCATCACCCGTGACAGTATCGGGCTTGAATGGGAATGGCGCGGGCGTCCGATTAAAATCTTTGATACCGCGGGGATCCGCAAACGCGCGCGCGTGCAGGAAAAACTCGAAAAGCTTTCGGTGGCAGACGGGTTACGCGCTGTGAAATTTGCCGAAGTGGTGGTCTTGCTTTTGGATGCAACCATTCCTTTCGAGAAGCAGGATCTGGCTATTTTGTCCATCATTGAAAAAGAAGGACGCGCCCTCGTCATTGCCTTGAACAAATGGGATCTTGTCGGCCATGAGCAAGGCTTGCTGAAAACGCTGATCGAGGATGCCCAGCCCGTAACATCCATGGTCAAGGGCGCAACGATTATTCCGGTGTCGGGTTTGACGGGGCAGGGGATCGATGCCTTGATGCAGGCTTGCATCAAATCATCCGAGACATGGTCCAAACGTGTTTCAACCGGTCAAATCAACCGCTGGTTGGAGCAGGTGCTCGCCACCCATCCGCCGCCCGCTGTGTCGGGTCGCCGGATCAAAATTCGTTACGCCACGCAGGTGAAAGCGCGTCCGCCGTTGTTTGCATTGTTTGGCAATCAGCTCGATGCTCTGCCCGACAGCTATGTGCGTTATATGATCAACAGTTTGCGCGAGACTTTTGACATGCCCGGCACACCCATTCGCTTGTCTTTGCGTAATTCCGATAATCCCTACAAGAACAAACGCAACAAGCCCTGATGGCCTGATTGATTAGGCAGGGTTCTGGAACGCGAGAACCTTTTTGGATGGATGATCATAAATCTGGCCACTGACCTGCCAATCCGGCGAAGCCATGGCGATGATATGGGGTGCCAGATCCTCTGGCGTTTCCAAGGTCATCGGATCTTCGCCCGGCATGGCGGCGGCACGCATATCGGTGCGGATGGGGCCGGGATTGACCAGCATCACTTTGATCGGCGTGTTTTTTGTTTCATTGGCATAGGTGACGCCCATGGCATCGACCGCTGATTTGGAAATGGAATACGGGCCCCAATAGGCCAGACGTTTCCATGACGCGCCCGATGACAAAAGTACCACGCGCCCAGCGTCGGACTTTTGCAATAACGGATCAAAGGAGCGGATCAAGCGCCAATTGGCTGTGACATTCACCGCCATTACCTGATCCCATTCCTTGGGTGTCACATGGCCCAAAGGCGTGATCGGACCCAAGGTTCCCCCATTGCCAATAAAAATATCCAATTTGCCCCAACGCTCAAAAAGGGCGGCACCCAAACGATCCAGCGCTTCGACATCGCGCAGATCAATCGGCACCAGCGTTGCGGCCTCGCCACCGGCGGCTTGAATGGCATCGTCGAGTTCTTCCAACGCGCCTTGGGTGCGCGCCACGGCCACCACATGGGCACCGGCTTTGGCAAGCCCGATGGCAACCGCACGGCCAATGCCGCGTGAAGCGCCTGTCACCACGGCAATACGATTTTTCAAATTCAGAGCACTCATCGGATTATCCTACTTCTGCCAACATGGACAATTGCTGCTTCGCCCCTTCGCCTATTTGGTCGGTCAACGGGGTTGGATAATCGCCGGTGAAACAGTGATCGGTGAATTGCGGTTGCGCAGCATCGCGCTTTTCATGCCCCATCGCCTTGTAAATGCCATCGACAGATAAAAAGGCCAATGTGTCACAACCGATAAATTGACGCATCTCTTCCAGAGAATGGGTCGCGGCCAGAAGTTTGTTTTTTTCCGGCGTGTCGATGCCATAATAATCGGGATGGGTAATTGGTGGACTTGAGATGCGGAAATGCACTTCTTTCGCACCGGCATCACGCATCATCTGCACAATCTTCACCGATGTCGTGCCGCGCACAATCGAGTCATCTATCAAGATAATCCGCTTGCCTTGCACAACAGAGCGGTTGGCGGAATGTTTCATGCGCACACCCAGTTCACGCACGGATTGTGTCGGTTGAATGAAGGTGCGCCCGACATAGTGATTGCGGATGATGCCCAGTTCATAAGGGATACCGGCTGCTTGCGCATAGCCAAGGGCTGCAGGCACGCCGGAGTCTGGCACAGGGATCACGACATCCGCATCAATGCCTGCTTCATGGGAGAGTTGGGCGCCCATGGCTTTGCGTACGTCATAGACAGGACGGCCATGCACGACAGAGTCAGGGCGCGCGAAATAGATATATTCAAAAATGCAGGGACGCGCGGCCATTTTGGGGAAGGGCTTGATGGATTCAATGCCGTCATCGGTGATGATCACCACTTCGCCATTTTCAATATCCCGCACAAAACGCGCGCCGATAATATCAAGCGCACAGGTTTCGGAGGCGAGAATGAAATGCCCGTCCAGCTCCCCCAAAACCAGAGGGCGAATGCCCAAGGGATCACGCGCACCGATCAGCTTTTTATTGGTCAGACCGACAAAGGAATAGGCCCCTTCGAGTTGCTTCAGGGCATCGATGAAACGGTCGGCAAATTTGCCTCTGCGGCTTTGCGCCACCAGATGCAAAATCACTTCCGTGTCGCTGGTCGACTGATAGATCGCGCCGCCGCTGATCAATTGACGCCGCAGGGACAGACCATTGGTCAGATTGCCGTTATGGGCAACGGCAAAGCCGCCCCCCGACAATTCGGCGAACAGCGGTTGCACATTGCGCAAAATGGTTTCGCCGGTTGTGGAATAGCGCACATGGCCGATGGCACTTTCGCCTTTCAGGCGTTCGATAATAGCGCGGTCGGAAAAGCCATCGCCGACAAGACCCAAACGGCGCTCGGAATGGAACCGCTTTCCGTCAAAACTCACAATGCCTGCGGCTTCCTGTCCGCGATGTTGCAGGGCATGGAGACCAAGGGCTGTGATGGCTGCCGCCTCGGGATGGCCGTAAATGCCAAAAACCCCGCATTCCTCGCGCAGCCTATCCGCTTCGAGATCGAATTCGCAGTCAAATGTGATTGAGCCTGCAAGGTCCATCTCGTGACGCATAGCGTGATCCTTCGTTAGCGTTTAACCGGATTAGGCGTGGAAGATTCGATGAGTCGCTGCAATCCCTGTTGATCCACGGGTTTGGAATTGCTGCCTCCCGTTGTAGGCGGAGCAGGGACGATGGTTACAGGGGCAGGTGCGGAAGGCGGGGCCGCAGCCTGCGGATTGGCAGCAGGGGCCGAGGGCGCAGGGGCTGGCTTTGCGGGCGCAGTTGAGGCCGGAGCGGCAGCCGCATTGGGGGCTTCAACCGGCTTTTTCGTGGTGTTTTCGTCAATCACTTTGCGAAAAGGGCTAAGAAATTCAGGATTTTCAGGCAGCGCTTTGAAAATCGCCGTACTGGCAAGCTTTAAAACGGGACGCAAACGGGCGTCTTTGAGCATGTCGGGTTGGGATTTTTCACCCACCAACGTGTCGAAAAACATAAAGGCCACCACGGCGATCAAAAGACCGCGAGCCGCCCCGAAAAACAGGCCGAGGGTACGATCAAGCGTTCCGATGGCTGAATCGAGGATCAGTTCAGACAATTTTGTGGTGATCAGCGACACAAAAACCAAGGTCACCAAAAAAACCGCCGCAATCGAGGCCGCTAAAGCAATCTGTTTGTTGGCAATGGAGGGCGCAATATAAGTGAGGGCCCAAGGATGCAGGAAATAGGCGGCAATCGCTGCCGCAACCCAAGAGGCAACCGCCAAAACTTCTCCGGTAAAGCCACGCACCCAAGAAAAGACCGCCGACAAGATCATGACAATGATAATGGCCAGATCAATCGGATTGACGGGTAATTGGTTCATGTCCTGTCCTGCATTGCTTTGGTAGAGGATTGTCCCTGCAACGTCCGCGTCCTTATAGACGGCCAAAGCCGTAACGTCACCTCATTCAGGCTCAAATTCTGTGCCTTTTTGTGGAGAGCGTGCGGCGATTCCCGCCACCAGATCGGCAATATCGCTTCCCGCATCCAGAACCAGTTCGGACGAGCCGAGCGCTTCAAAGCCTGCCTTCGGAACGAAAGCCGATTGAAATCCCAATTTTGCGGCTTCTTTAAGGCGGGCAGAGCCTTGCGGGGCCGGTCGCAGGGCACCTGTCAGGGCCACTTCCCCCAGATAGACTTTGTTGGCGGGCAAAGGCGCATTGGTCAGCGAGGAAACAAGGGCGGCGGCTGCCGCCGCATCGGCTGATGGCTCGATGATTTTCAAGCCCCCCGCAACATTCAGGAAAATATCATATTGCCCAAGCCGCAGACCGCCATGGGTTTCAAGAACGGCGATCAGCATCGAGAGGCGGTTGGGATCCCAGCCGACCACAGCCCGTCTTGGATTGCCCAGCGAGGAGGGGGCAACAAGGGCTTGAAACTCGACCAGCAAGGGCCGTGTGCCTTCCATTCCGGCAAATACGGCTGTTCCGGGTGCATTGCCATCGCGTCCGGCCAGAAAAAGAGCCGAGGGATTGGAGACTTCCGCAAGCCCAGCGCCTGTCATCTCGAACACACCGATTTCATCGGTTGGCCCGAAGCGGTTTTTCATCGCCCGCAAAATCCGAAAATGCTGTGCGCCATCCCCTTCAAAGGAGACAACCGCATCCACCATATGTTCCACCACACGGGGACCGGCAATTTGTCCGTCTTTGGTGACATGGCCGACTAGGATCACCGCGGCACCGGATGTTTTCGCATGGCGGATCAGGATCTGTGCGGCACCACGCACCTGCGTCACCGTCCCCGGCGCTGACTCAACCCCTTCCGACCACATGGTCTGAATGGAATCGATAATCACCAGTTGCGGTGGCTTGCCTTGCGACAAGGTGGTCACGATGTCTTCGACATTGGTTTCTGAGGCGAGTTCAACGTGAGCCTGCGCCAGACCAAGCCGCTCAGCCCGCAACCTGACTTGGCCGACCGCTTCTTCCCCCGAAATATAGACAACGCGATGACCGGCTTGGGCCACAGCCGCGCAGGCCTGCATCAATAAAGTGGATTTGCCGATGCCGGGTTCCCCGCCCAGCAAAATCACCGAGCCGCGCACAAAGCCGCCACCGGTGACACGGTCGAGTTCGGCAATGCCCGAAACCATCCGCGGGGCTTCCTCGGTCGAACCGCTCAAACCCTCGAGGGCAAAGACGCGACCCTTGCCACGTTGGCCGCGGGGTGCCGTGATTCCGCCGGGCAGTGGGGCATTGGCGGCTTCCTCGGCAATCGTGCTCCATCCGCCACACGCATCACAGCGGCCCTGCCAGCGGTTATAAACGGCGCCGCAAGCCTGACAGGCGAATGTACTGCTTCTTTTGGCCATCAGACCTGACCCAGATAATGGCGTTGATAACGGCGACTGAGAGATGTCAAAATCAGATAGCCGATTGTGCCCGCGGTTTTCCCGACGCGGTCAATATCAAGCGGTCCCCCGATCAGGGTGACCGGCGCATTGCGGTGAAGCGCATCGTGCGGCGCATCGGTTGCATCGATAATCATCAGATCCATCGACAGACGTCCGGCGACGGGGCAGAGCGTGTCCCCGATCAAGACTTCGGCCACAGGCTTGTCTGGTTCGGGTGGCAGGCGCATCAAACCATCCGCATAGCCTGCGGAGATCACAACCAAACGCGAGGGACGCTTGGCAACCCAGCGGGCATTATACCCGACACAGGTGCCTTGCGGGATATCGCGGATTTGCAAAATCGGCGCTTTGAGCGTGACCACGGGCTTCATGGGATTGGTGGTCCAAGGGGTCGGATTGCCCCCATAAAGCGCATAGCCCGGACGCATCATCGCATGACGGGGAAATTCTTTGCGTGTCACAGCCGATGAATTGCAAAGGCTTGCGGGAATGGATGGCGTAAGCGAAACCAGTTCACCGAAGAGGCTTGTTTGTTGTTCGTTTTGTGCGGTGTCGAGCGTCTCTGACGAGGCTAGATGGGTCATCACCAGTGTAGCCGTGAAGCCCAGATTTTTGTTTTCCAAATCCTCTGCCAAGGCCCGAAACACGTCTGGCTCTAACCCCAGACGGTTAAGCCCTGTATCAATATGGATGGCCGCCTCGCCAGAAAGGGCATGGGCGCGCGCAAAACCAGCCCATTCATGGATTTCATCCAGCGTGCCTAAAACCGGCCGCAAGCCGCTTTCGACGTAAAGAGGGGCAGAGCCTTGTACAAATCCGTTGAGCACATAAATGGTCGCGTTGGGTACAACAGCGCGCAGGCGTTGGCCTTCTTGGAGATGGGCGACAAAGAAGGTGCGGCATCCGGCTTTGGCGAGTGCAGGCCCCGTATAGTCAAGCCCTGTTCCATAGGCATCGGCTTTGACGACGGCCCCGCATTCAGCAGCCCCGCCGAGCGATTGCAAATGCTGCCAGTTGGAGGCGATGGCATTCAGATCAATGGTGAGATGCGCGCCATGCGGGTTCACGTTAGTCCATACGCTCCGGCAGATTGTCTTCGCGTGCCAGATTGCTGAAGCGCGTGATTTCGGCTTCGAAGTGCAAGGCAACCGTGCCTGTCGGACCGTGACGTTGTTTGCCGATGATGACTTCAGCCCGACCGTGCACTTGTTCCATTTCCGTTTGCCACTTGAAATATTCTTCGGTGCCCATTTTGGGTTCTTTGTTTTTGAGATAATATTCTTCACGATAAACAAAGATGACCACGTCGGCATCTTGCTCGATGGAGCCTGATTCACGCAAATCCGACAGTTGCGGGCGTTTATCGTCGCGCTGTTCCACCTGACGCGAGAGCTGTGACAAAGCGATGATCGGCACGGCCAGTTCTTTGGCCAGCGCTTTCAGGCCCGTGGTGATTTCGGTGAGTTCCTGAACGCGGTTTTCGCCTTTTTTCGCAGCACCCGACAGCAGCTGCAAATAGTCGACCACCAGAATATCGAGGCCTTTTTGCCGCTTCAGACGGCGCGCGCGGGCGGTCAATTGCGCGATGGAAATGCCGCCGGTTTGGTCGATGTAAAGCGGGATGCGTTCCATTTCACGCGCAGCATCCGCCACACGACCGAATTCATCTTCACGGATTTCACCACGGCGGATTTTATAGGAGGGGACACCCGATTGTTCGGCGATGACACGGGTGGCCAATTGTTCCGAGGACATTTCGAGCGAGAAGAAGCCGACAATCCCGCCATCAAGGCGTTTGATCGTGCCGTCTTGTTGCCGCTCGCTCGAATAAGCGCGGGCAATATTATAGGCAATATTGGTGGCCAGAGCGGTTTTACCCATGCCGGGACGACCCGCCAGAATAATCAAATCGGAGGATTGCAATCCGCCCATCATGCGGTCGAGGTCTGACAGGCCTGTGGCCACACCCGATAATTTGCGATCACGCTTATAGGCTTCGGCCGCCATATCGACGGCTTGGCGCAAGGCTTCCGCAAAAGACTGGAAGCCGCCTTCATAACGACCTGCTTCGGCCAATTCATAGAGGCGGCGTTCGGCGTCTTCGATTTGTGCGCGCGGCGAGGCTTCAACCGGCGCATCATAGGCCACATTGACCATGTCTTCGCCGATGGTGATCAAACGGCGACGCATGGCCAAATCATAAATGGTGCGGCCATAGGCCTCTGCATTGATGACGGTGGTCGCCTCGACAGCCAGACGCGCGATATATTGCGACACAGTCATCCCGCCGAGATCGTGATCCCCCAAAAATGTTTTGAGCGTGATCGGTGTCGCGAGTTTACCGGCGCGGATCAGCTGCTGGCTGATTTCATAAATACGCCGATGAATGTCTTCGGAAAAATGTTCGGGCTCGAGAAAATCGGAGACACGATAATAGGCATCGTTATTGACAAGCAAAGCACCCAGCAGGGCTTGTTCAGCCTCGATATTATGGGGGGCTGTCCGAATTGCTGCTTCGGGCACAGGCAAGCGCATCAATGTCTGGGCCATAGGTCCTCTCAATCATCACTCCCCTAGTCTCTACGCTGTGGGGGGGGCAAAAGGAATGGCGGATCGACGCTTAAATGAAATCGCTTTGGAAGGATGTGTTTATTGGGGAAAACTGTCCGGCGCTGAGAGCGCCGGACTTTTGTCATGAAATTCAGCCGGTTTGCGCCATGCGCAAGCCGATCGATTAGAATTCGCCGTCGTTTTCTGCGAGAGCCGCACCAATTTCGAGGCCCAGATCGGCCAAATTGGTTTCTTCGCGCACCGTGAGGCTTTCACCGCGGGCCTGACGCTCTGCTTCTTCTTTCGAACGGGCCACGTTGATGGTGACATGCACTTCCACTTCGGGATGCAGATGCACAGGCACTTCATGCAGGCCAAGATTTTTGATCGGGGTGTTCAGGTGAACCTGCTGACGGGTCACGGTGAAACCACCGGCTGTCAGGGTTTCAGCAAGATCACGGCCCGAAACCGAACCATAAAGCTGACCTGTTTCACCCGCCTGACGGATGATGATGAAGCTCTGGCCATTCAGCTTGGTGCCGACAGCATCGGCATCTTTGCGCAATTCCAGATTGTGGGCTTCGATCTGCTGGCGCTGGGATTCAAAATGCTTGCGATTGGCTTCGGTTGCACGAAGCGCTTTGCCGCGTGGTAGCAAAAAGTTACGGGCATAGCCGGGCTTCACATTGACGACTTCGCCGAGCTGGCCAAGTTTTGCGATGCGTTCGAGTAGAATGACTTCCATGATAATCTCCTTTGAAAGCTTTATAAAAGTGGATTGAAAATTCAGATCGCCTCGACAGGAGGCGGGGGAGCAGAGGGCGTGAGTTTCGATAAGGCCCGCATGCGAATTCCGGTCATGCGGTCAACAATTCCAAGGATCGCAAGACCAAGCAAGACAGGGCCTGCGAGCGGTGGCAGAACCAGTGTCAAAACCCCGAACAGGGTCAAAACGGGGGTGCGGATGCTCATGCCGCGTGTGATGATGAGAACCACACCCATGCCTTCAAGCATGTAAGCGGACAACAAAGCGAGCAGAACACACCGCGCATAAAGTCCGCCGAACCCGTCAAAAACCACTGACAAAATTGCCGACAAGCTTGTCAGGGCCAGAACCGATGCGGGCATGGTTGTCAGCGCCAGATCAGGCCAAGGCCGGATCAGGCGACCCGACATTTGGACAAGGGATGCGGCCAGCCACAAAAGAGCCACTGAGGAAAAGACCCCCAGAGCGGCAAACACGGGCGGTGCCGTTTGGGCCAATAATTTTGCCAGATCATCTTTTGAAAGCCCAAGCGGGGCCAGCACATCGGGATGGGAGGTGTTGATGGCTTCGATGATTTGCGCAAAGGCCTTGATCAACCCGTCGATATCCCCGCCAATCATCATCGCCATGCACAAAGCCATCAAGGCATTGATGAGAGCTGTTGCCAGCAGGCAAATGCCAATCGGCATGAAGATCACATGGTCATTTTCATGCCGGTGCATCATCACCAACACGCCCATAACCCATGCGGGCAAGGCAATGCCCAAACCAAAAATCAAACCTGCGGCGCCGGGAACAAGCGCTGTGATCACCAGAGTTCCGGATGCCATTCCGATCAAAGCGGAGCGGGGGCCCCATCCGAGGGCTGCAATCAGCAAAGGCAGAGGGGCAAACATGTCGAGCAACAGCGCAAATGCACTGCCTGTGCGCACCACGAGAAAAAGCAGTGCCGCTGCAAGGCCCGAGGCCACGCCGATGGTAAGAGGTGAATTCATATCGAACCAGCTGTCCCGCATTGAGGCGGTTAGGGGAATGGGTCCCCAACCCTACCCGAAACGGCTTAACCGGCCCGGGCTGTTTGAGAGAAGGGAAGACCGGCTTGAAAGCCGGCCTTCAAAAGCAGTCTTATGCAATCACGTAAGGCAGCAGGCCAAGGAAACGGGCGCGCTTGATGGCCTGAGCCAGTTCGCGTTGTTTCTTGGCGGAAACAGCGGTGATGCGGGAAGGCACGATTTTGCCGCGCTCGGAAATGTAGCGGGACAGAAGACGTGTGTCCTTATAGTCGATCTTCGGAGCGTTCTCGCCGGTGAAGGGGCAAGACTTGCGACGACGGAAGAAGGGACGACGGGGTGCTGCGGTGCTCATGAGTGGGCCTCATCTGCAAAAGAGTCATCAGAACGGGGGCGCGGTGCACGACCGGATGGGCCGCGGCTGCCACGATCACCACGATCACGGTCACCACCACGACCGCCGCCGAAGCCACGATCATTGCCTGGGCCGCGTTCGTCACGGTCATCACGGTCACGCTTTTGCAACATCACGGATTGACCTTCTTCGAGTTCTTCAACGCGAATGGTCATGAAGCGCAAAACGTCTTCGTTGATGCGCATCTGACGTTCCATTTCAGCAAGGGCTGCAGGAGCGGCATCGATGTTCATCAGGGTGAAATGCGCCTTGCGGTTTTTACGGATGCGATAGGCGAGGGATTTGACACCCCAATATTCCACCTTGCTCACTTTGCCGCCGTGCGCTTCGATAATCCCTTTGAGGGTTTCGGTCAGGGCTTCCACCTGTTGCGACGTCACGTCCTGACGCGCAAGATAAATATGCTCATAAAGAGGCATCTGTCTTGGCCTTTCATTGTTATGCGGCACCGGCGCGAAGCCCTTCGAGCCCATGAAAAGGCCCGAAAGATGGTGTCCGAAGGCGGAGACACAGGAAGACAGATCGGATGATCCTGACAAGGTTTAGAAAACCCCATCCTTCCCTTCAGCCCCCGGCCGGAACCGCGGAAGCCAGCCTGATAAGGGGTTTTGGCCATTTTGGCAAGGGTTAAACCGGACCTTGCGGATTCTTTTGGTCTTTTGGGCGGAATAACAGGGATTTTTAGGAGGTATTGGCAGAAAATACCGCTTATTGTAGAGAAAATCCCCAATCAAAGAACGGATATTTCTCCATGCTCTCATTTCTTTCCGGCGCGGTGCGCATTGCCTATATCGACCAGCCTGCGGATGCGGGGGGTGGCAAGCCGATTGTGCTCGTGCATGGTTTTGCATCCAATCATGCGGTCAATTGGGTCAATACCCAATGGGTCAAGGTTCTCACACGGGCGGGCTATCGGGTGATCGCGCTTGATAACCGCGGTCATGGCCAGAGTGAAAAACTTTATGAGGCCGCCGATTATCACGCCAATCTCATGGCAACAGATATTCGTAATCTCTTGAACCATCTCAACATCCAATCCGTCGGTATGATGGGCTATTCCATGGGCGCGCGGATCACGGCGCATTTCAATCTGTTGTTCCCCGAGCGGATCAGGGCAACCTTGCTGGGCGGTCTTGGAATCCATCTGGTTGAAGGTGTGGGGCTTCCCTTAGGGATTGCCGATGCTATGGAGGCCAAGAGTGCAACTGAACTCACTGATCCCATGCAGCGCATGTTTCGCGTCTTTGCCGAACAGACGGGTTCGGATTTGCGTGCGCTTGCGGCTTGTATCCGTGGGTCACGCCAGACTTTGAGCGTCGAGGAAGCAGCCCGCATCAAGGGGCCGGTTCATATTGCTGTTGGGAGTAAAGATGATGTGGCGGGTGATCCACACCGGCTCGCCGAACTCATCCCCGGGGCCATTGCTTATGCGATTGATGGGCGGGATCACAATCTGGCTGTGGGCGACAGAAGCCATAAAGATGCCGTACTGGCCTTTTTATCTGCCCTTGATTGAACTATATCTGTGATGGTTGTTTCATAAGGATTGAAGCCATGCCGTCGGGGTCTGCCAATAAAATACCCATGAAAGATGGCCATATCAGCCACCTCGATCCGCTCTGGAGCCGTATAAAACTCGATGCCTCCTTGGCCATTGAGCAGGATCAGACTGTCACGGGTTTGATGCAGCAGGCCGTGTTAAGCCATCAAAGCTTTGATCTGGCGGTGGCCAGCCGCATCGCCAGTCGGTTGGCGCGCCCTTTATTGGATTATGACCGTCTTTATGCGCAATTGAGCAGTCTGCTCGATATCAATCCGGCCCTTGCCCAAGCCATGGCGGCCGATTGTTTGGCTGTGTTGGATCGTGATCCCGCCTGCACGCGTTTGATTGAGCCGCTTTTATATTTCAAAGGCTTTCACGCGTTGCAAACGCATCGTTTTGCCCATCATTTATGGCACATGGGTCGCAAGGATTTTGCGCTTTATCTGCAAAGCTGCTCGTCTGAAGTCTTCCAGACGGATATTCACCCGCAGGCACGGATCGGGCAGGGCGTGTTTCTGGATCACGCGACGGGCCTTGTGGTGGGTTCGACAGCGGTCATCGAGGATGATGTTTCGATTTTACAAGGTGTGACGCTGGGCGGAACAGGAAAAGAAACAGGCGACCGCCATCCCAAGATCAGAAAAGGGGTCTTGATCGGCGCCGGTGCCAAAATTCTCGGCAATATTGAAATCGGTCATTGCGCAAGGGTGGCTGCGGGATCGGTTGTGTTGAATTCTGTGCCGCATAATATGACGGTGGCGGGTGTGCCTGCGCGTGTTGTGGGGGAGGCCGGTTGTGCAGAGCCCGCCCGTAGCATGGATCAGATTTTGGCGGAAAAACAGCTTAAAATCGATTGATAATCAAAAACTTATCACGGTTTGTAGGCTTTTAAATCGCTTCTTTTGCTCGGAAATGGTGACTTGCGCCCGTCTTTGCGTCATGCCATGCCTAATCTGGGTGGGACGCGGGTCCCTTTCAGGAACGAGTATGATGGACAAGGCCGAACTACAGAAATTGCAGGATTATTTGCGTCGCCTCTTTGGCAATGCCGGTGTCACCGTTAAAGCGCGCCCCAAGCTGAAAGATTCGGCAGAAGTGTTTATCGGCGATGAGTTTATCGGAATCATCTCGCTCGACGAGGAAGATGGCGATCGCTCCTACGCTTTTGTGATGTCCATCCTCGATATTGATCTCGAAGACTGAGCGGGGATCGCGCATGGCCTTGTACCAATTGGATGATCGTATTCCGCAACTGCCTGAAGACGGACAATTCTGGATTGCCCCCGATGCACGTGTCATCGGCAGTGTGAGGCTGGGGCGGGACGCGAGCGTTTGGTTCGGGGCTGTTTTGCGCGGCGACAATGAATGGATTGATGTGCTGGAAGGAACCAATATTCAAGATGGCAGCGTGCTGCATACGGATATGGGTTTTCCGATGTCGATTGGTCCTTTTGCCACGGTCGGCCATGCGGCTATTTTGCATGGCTGTACCATCGGCGAGGGAAGCCTGATCGGGATGGGGGCCACCATTTTGAATGGTGCCAAGATCGGCAAATATTCGCTCGTTGGTGCACATGCCTTTGTGGGCGAAGGCAAAGAGTTTCCCGATTATTCTTTGATTGTCGGTGCGCCTGCGCGGGTCATCCGGACCATTGATGAAGACAATGCCAAGCGTATTCGTCTGACCGCCGAAGGCTATGTGCGCAATTACAAGCGCTTTTCCAAAGGCTTAAAGCCGCTGGATTGAACTTAATTGGGGGCGGAGGAGGTGACGAGACTGTCGCTTTCGTCGCCAAAATAAACCCAGATATTGGGGTCTTCTTGGGACTGCCGCTTGATATATTTATAGCCGGTCATCCGCCAAGGTTTGATCGTGCTGGTGCGGCTGTCGAGAACCAAATCACCATGGTCAGTTCTCACAAGAAGAATGGCATGGCCCTCGTCATGGTTATCACGCACCACGGTCATCATCAGGGCCTGACGCGGCATGCCTGACTGCATCAACATGCGGCGTTTGAGCAATTGCAAATCCTCGCAATCCCCTTTTCCGTCATCGGGATAGGCCCACCATTCGATCATTCCGTAATGTTCGAGGTCAGAAACCTGCTCGATGGTATCATTCACGAGGCTGTTGATGCGGTTGAGTGTTGCCCAGTTTTCTTTGGTCAGGGCGATGCTTTCAGGCGGAAGCTTGCCGACATCGCAATCTTCAGGATGGGTGGCGCAAATCTGTCCCCAGCCGATGGGCTCTTTGGCAATATCACCGGCCAAGGCAAAGGAGCTGCTATGGGGGATCGCCGCGATCTTCTGGCGATGCGCGCGCGGTTCGGCATGACCGGCTAAGCATCCGATCCCAAACCATGCTAAACTTGCGGCCACCAAAAACAGGCGCATCACCGGTCCCCATTTGTTAATAAAGTGTTAACGAATGAAGCGGGTCTCATGCAACAAAGGGTTGGGATCAGGGTTAACGCGCCTGATCCGTGTCAGGTGAGGTGACATTCGCGTGTTGCCGTGACATGAAGCAATTTCCGGGATTTGATCGCAGGGGCTCAGGGCTTGAAAGTAAGACTTGCCCCCGCAATCGTCAGTGAAGTGGATGGGATCGGTTATGTCGTTTGAAGCAGAAAAATCTTCACCGGACACGTCCTCCCGTGAACCCGTTTTTAACCTGCCAACGGTTGTTATCGTCTTGATTTTATTGATGATTGCCCTCCAGCTTGTGATGGCCTTCGGATCAGAGGAATGGGCAACCACGCTGTTGCTGGACTGGTCATTTATCCCCGCCCGTCTGTCGGCAGCGCTGGGTCTTGATCCGCTCGGTGCATTGCAGCTTGCCAATGGCGGCCCTTTGACCGGCGACGATGCGGTTGTGATGCAATTTCTCACAAAAGAAGACAGCGTGCGCCCTTGGACGGTTTTTACCTATGCTGTTTTGCACGGGAGCTGGGAGCATTTGTTTTTGAATATTGTTTGGCTGGCCGCCTTTGGAGCGCCTTTGGCGCGCCGGATCGGCTCCGAGCGGTTTTTGATGCTGTTTGGCCTCAGTGTCACCGGCGGAGCGGCCTTACATTTCGCCCTCAACTGGTATGACGCCATGCCCTTAATTGGTGCGTCCGCCGGAATTGCCGGTGTCATGGCCTCGGCTGCTTTATTTATGTTCCAGCCCGGTTCTCCCTTGGCACGCAGCACTTTTTCCGGTGAGCCAGAGGTCCATCCGCCTGCTTTGCGCTTGAACGAGGTCTGGCACGACCGGCGGGTGATGTGGTTTTTAGGCCTGTGGTTGGGCATGAATTTCCTGACGGGTGTATTTTCGCTGACCCCCGGTGATGCGGTGAACATCGCGTGGGAGGCCCATTTGGGCGGCTTTATCACCGGATTTTTTGCCTTTCGGAGCTTTGATCCCTGGTCCTAAGGGCAGGGCGGGCTTGGGTGATCTCAGCCATCAGTAGGCTTGCGTTTTTAATGCATCCAGGCACACTGAACTTCTGGCGCGTCCTCGCGTCGGCAAGACGTTTTTCAATGCGTATTTTCTATAGAGGTGACTGTCACATTATTATTTTTTTGAGAGGAGACGTGAGCATGAGTGTTGAACGTATTCTCGCCGGCAAGGGTCGGCATGTTGAAACCATCTCCCCGTCCCACACCTTGCAGGAGGCCGCCAAGGTGCTGGCAGCCAAGCGCATAGGGGCCGTGGTTGTTGCGTCATCGGATCATGCGGTACTCGGTATCTTATCCGAGCGTGATATTGTCAGAGCCATTGCCTCAGACCCCGCACGGCTCAACAATCCCGTCTCGGATTTTATGACAGAAAAGGTTGTGACCTGCGGTCTCAAGACTTCCATTCCCGAAATCATGGACGAAATGACCTCGGGTCGTTTCCGGCATTTGCCGGTTGTGGTTGAGGGCCGTTTGTCGGGCCTGATATCCATCGGCGATGTCGTCAAATATCGCGTGGCTGAGATCGAAGCGGAAAGCAATGCGATGCGCCATTACATCGCCAGCGCCTGACGATCGGCTTTAAGCGGGCTTGGGAAAAGCGGGTCCGCAAAGGCAGGGATATGCGGCTGGGCAGTCCAATTGTGCATTTTTCCTTGGAAATAAGGAAATTTGTTTGCTTGTCTGCTCATTTAAGCCATAAAGTCTTCATACGACTGTAACAATTCCTGTTTTTGGTTCCTTGTGATGACCTCGAATGCCAACCCAGCGCTGGTTCGCCTTGAAGCTGTTCATTTTGCTTATGATGAACGGCCGATTTTGCGTGGACTGGATCTGACAATCGCCAAAGGCGAGGTGGTTGCGGTGATGGGCGGATCGGGCAGTGGCAAGACGACTTTGCTGGGCTTGATCGGCGGCCGATTATTGCCGCAATCGGGCGCTGTCATGGTGGATGGCAAAAATGTTCCGACGCTGAAGCGCGCGGAGCTTTATCGCTTACGCGCGAAACTCGGGATGTTGTTCCAATTCGGTGCCTTGTTCACGGATTTGTCCGTGTTTGACAATATTGCCTTTCCCTATCGCGAGCAGACCAATTTACCAGAGCCCATGATCAGGGATCTTGTCTTGATGAAATTGGAGGCTGTTGGGCTGCGCGGTGCCGCAGAGTTGATGCCCGCGCAACTGTCGGGCGGGATGGCCCGTCGTGTTGCCTTGGCGCGTGCGGTGGCGCTTGATCCGATGTTGATGCTTTATGACGAGCCTTTTACGGGGCTTGATCCGATTTCGACGGGCATTGTGGCGCGCTTGATCCGGCGTTTGAACGATGCCTTCGGGTTGACCTCTCTTGTGGTCACCCATGATCTTGATTCCAGCCTCAAAATTGCCGACCGCGTGGTTGTCATATCGGAAGGCACTGTTTACCGCGATCTGACCCCTGAGGAGGTGCGCGAAACGGACGACGCCTTTGTCAGGCAATTTGCCGATGGTTTGCCGGACGGACCCGTTCCTTTCCATTATCCGGCGCCCCCTTTTATCGATCAATTGGTGGGGCGTCATGAACAGGCTTCTTGAACCACTGGCTGATCTCGGCCATGTCGTCTTGTCTGCTCTGGCTCGCCTAGGCTTGGTGGGACGATTTTTTCTCGGGATTTTGGCGGTCCTCTGGCTGCCGATCCGGCGATTTTCCCTATTGGTCCGCGAAGTCTATTTTTCAGGCTTCCGATCGCTTCTGATTGTCACGGTTTCGGGTTTGTTTGTCGGCATGGTTTTGGCTGTTCAGGGCTATGAGGTCTTGCAGCGTTTCGGCTCGGCCGAGTCGCTGGGTGTTTTGGTGGCCTTGTCCTTGGTGCGTGAATTGGGGCCGGTTGTGACAGCCTTGCTGTTTGCGGGTCGAGCAGGCTCGGCCACAACAGCCGAGATTGGCTTGATGCAGGCCACGGATCAGATTGCGGCCATGGATATGATGGCTGTGAACCCGATGGCTAGAATTATTGCCCCGCGCTTTCTGGCCGCCGTTGTATCTGTGCCTATTTTGGCCTGTTTATTTATCAGCGCCGGTATTTTTGGTAGTTATTTGGTGGGTGTGCAGTTGATCGGGATTGACGAGGGCGCATTTTGGTCACAAATGCAGGCCAGTGTTGATTTCAGGCTCGATGTCATCAACGGCTTGATCAAAGCGGTGGTTTTTGGTGTTGCCATCGGGCTGATTTCGGTTTTTGAAGGCTATTATGCACCGCCCACGGCGGAAGGTGTTTCAAGCGCCACAACACGAACAGTTGTTGTGTCCTCGCTTGCGGTGCTGATGCTGGATTTTGTGTTGACGGTGTGGATGTTTCGGGGATTAAGCTGATGAAACGGTCGAAATACGATCTCGCTGTCGGTCTTTTTGTCGCATTCGGCCTCATGTCCTTGGTGTTTTTGGCGCTGAAAGTCGGCAATCTCGCGGGCTATGATAGCGGCGACGGCTATCGCATCGAGGCGCGGTTTGACAATATCGGCGGTCTCAAAGTGCGGGCTGCTGTGAAAAGTGCTGGCGTGGTCGTCGGTCGGGTGGAGGCGATTGTCCTTGATCCCGAAACCTACGAGGCCAAAACCGTTTTGCGCCTGGACCCGCGTTACCGTTTCTCAAAAGACACAATCGCTTCAATTCTGACATCCGGATTGCTCGGTGAGCAATATGTGAACTTGGAAGTGGGGGGCGATTCTGTTTATCTGGGGAATGGAGATCGGGTTGTGAAAACACAGCCTGCAATGATTTTAGAAAAGCTCATTGGTCAGTTTTTGTACAATAAAGCTGCCGAAAATACAGGATCGAAGTAATGAAGCCCATGCAACACCGCTCAGTTACCCAGCTCCTTCTGGCACTGGTTTTCGCATTTGGAATGGCATCCGGTTCCGCGCGTGCTCAGGAGAAGGTCAATGACCCGTTCGAGCCCTTGAATCGTGGCTTTTTCTTTTTCAACGAAATTTTTGATGCGGTGATCACCACGCCGGTCACCAGCATTTATAAAGCAATCATCCCTGATCCGGTCCGCAGAAGCATCGGCGGTGTTTTTGGCAATCTCGATGATTTGTATTCCGGTGTGAATCACGGCTTGCAAGGCAAGGGAAAACAGGCCGGGACTGATTTTTCACGCGTCTTGATCAACACGACCATCGGTCTTGGCGGGCTGTTTGATGTGGCGGGTGATATGGGGATGGCCAAATCAAAATCAGATTATGGTGTGACCTTGGGTGCATGGGGTGTTGGCGCGGGGCCCTATCTTGTGCTGCCTGTGATGGGTCCATCCTCTGTGCGTGATACGGTGGGCCGTGGCTTACGCATTGCCTCCGATCCGCGCACTTATCTTCCCATGGAGACACGCTATAGTCTCACAGCGGCTGAATTTGTGCAGTTGCGTGCTGCCAATGCCTCCGCTGAAGATCTGATCGCCTCATCAAGCCTTGATAAATATAATTTTACCCGCAGTCTGTATTTGCAACGTCGGGAAAGTCAGGTGCGTGAAGCGCGTGAGGCGAATTAAGTTCTCCTGTTTCTAAAAGCATGCGCGGATCAAACCGCGCCTGCTGTTGTCAATCGTTCCTATCATGTTTGGGCCTTTGCTATGTCTCGATTTCTTGCTCTCGTTCTCGGGTTGATTGCCTTCACAGTCACAGTATCGCCTGTGCGTGCTTCTGTGCCTGAAGACATGATCAAAACCATGGCTGCAAATGTGACCACGCAAGTCCGCGCGGTTCCTGCCAATACCAATGGTGTGACGCCTCAGGTTCAGGCCATCATTGAACATGATATTATGCCGCGCTTCGATTTTAACCGGATCACGCAAATTGCCATGGGCCGGAATTGGGCGAAGGCAAGTCCGGCTGAGCAAAAAGAAATTGTCACACAATTTACGCATCTGCTTGTGCGGACATATTCCAATGCCATCAATAATCTGCGTGACATGGATGTTGTTGTGAAGGGTAGCCGCTCCAATGGATCAGACAGTGATGTGACTGTCCGCACGCAAATGGTCGGTCGTAATCAACCCACGGCCATTGATTATTTTCTTTCCAACGCCTCGGGTGGTTGGAAAGTGTATGATGTGCAGGTGGAAGGTGTCAGTCTGGTTTCGGCCTATCGCGACGAGTTTACAAGCCTTTTCAGCAATAGCGGCATTGCAGGCGTGATCGACGCTTTGAAAAAGAAAAACAGCAAATGAGCGATCATTCGCCTTCCACTCATCTGGTTCGAGTGACAGGTGGATTGACAATGGCCACCTCTGGCGCATGGCTGAAAACGATTTTGGCACACCCATCTCAGTCAGTGCAGTCGGTGCGGGTGGATTTGGCTGGTGTTACGGATGTTGACTCCAGCGCTTTGGCTTTTGTGTCCTCTGTTGAGCGGTTATTGTCTCAACAAGGGCGTAAGGTTCAGTGGCTGAATGTGCCGGTCAGTGTTCTCGGTGTCGCCAATATTTATGGTGCTGAAAAAATTTTTGAATCAGGGTCGGGCGACTGATGGTTTCTGCAAAAGGCATTGCGATCCAGACCAAATGCCAAAGCGGCATGATTGATCGATGCCTTATTTGTTTTTTATATCTATTTTGCTTTTTGCTGCCGCATGGATTGGCCGCACAGACGGTTTCCAAAAATTTACCCCTTCCGCCCTCCCGTCCGGCCATGATCTCGCCTGAAGCGTCAGGGGCCGAGAAGACACCAAAAATCAGCGACGCAAAAAAGACAGGTGATCAAGATAATCCTGCCGCTTCGTCCCAAAATGCCGCAACAAAACCTTCCGCATCCGATTACGAGAAGCCCCGCCATCTGACGGCGCGGGACATATTGGGCGATAAAGCCATCGGGCCCAATTATAAAATCAGAGAAGACGTTGGGCGGGCAAATTTTTCGCGTGTCTATACGATTGATACGGAGTTTGGTTCGTTTGAAGTTGTGGGTGATAACCTGCTTAAATTACGGCTTTATGAATTGGGTGTGCTGCACCAGCTCAATGAACATTCGCAGGCTGGAAGTTTTATAACCGCTTTCGGAACGGCAGCGATTGCGCCTTTTAAATTTGGCGGACAATTGCTGGTCAGCCCGCTGGATACGATTAAAAATTCTTTTGATGGTGTGGGCAATTTATTCGATAGCATTGATGCATCTTCCGAAAATGAAGATCCGCAGCGTGGCAGTTTTATTGGCGGATTGGTCGGCTCTGATCAGGCGCGGCGTGAATTGGCCTCTGATTTAGGCGTTGATCCCTATACCGATTTTGCACCCTTGGCAGAACGTCTCAAACAATTGTCATCGGCCGCTGGTTTTGGTGGCTTGTCTTTGAAAGGGGCGATGTCAGCTATTCCGGGAGCGGCAGTGACACAGACCGCCACATTGGCAACAACACGTTTGGCTGTTGTCACGGCCTCGTCTATTTCAACCACGGCAGCGTTGAAAGATGCGCTACGCAATAAAACAGCGGGACAGATTTTGCGCGATGCCCGCAAGAAATTAGCCGGTCTTTCTGTTTCAGATGATCTCATCAAAAAGCTCTTCACAAATTCCGCCTATACGCCGTCCGACATCTATGTGATGGCCTATTCATTGGAGATCATTCAGGCGAAAAATAGTGATTTGTTTATCGAGCATGCGATTTTGGCCGAAAATCGTAATGAAGCATATTTTGATCGGATACGATCGGAAATCTTGGCAAGCTGGAAGCCTCCATCACCCATTGCTTCCTTTGAGATGGTTGAGGGAAAAGTTCTCAACAAGTTGAAAAATGGCCGTATCGTCGCAGCCTATCCGATTGATGAATATTATTGGACAGAAGAGAATGCTTTGACGTCACAGGCCATTGCAGAAAGCGTGAAGCGCGCGGATGCCAAAGGCCGCTCATTGATGGTCGTGACAGGCGATGTCTCAGCGCGGGCGCGCGGTGAGATAGGGCGGTTGGGCTGGGATGTCGTGCGTGTCAAATTATTGCCGGAAGCAACTCCGCAATAAGCCTATGATTTAGTGGTCTTCTTTAATCAGACGTGTGGTTCCATTCGTTTCAGTGGTGACCACGCGATAGAAACAAGATTGCCGCCCTGTGTGACAGCATCCCCCGTCAGCGCCCACACTCACAAAAAGCAACAGGCAATCTTGATCACAATCCACCCGCATTTCATGAATGGTCTGAATTTGTCCGGATGTATCGCCTTTATGCCACAAAGACTTTCGTGAGCGGGACCAATACCACGCCTCACCAGTCGACAATGTTTTGTCGAGGGCTTCTTGGTTCATATAGGCAACCATCAAAACTTGTTGCGTTTTATGCTCGACGGCCACAGCCGTTATAAATCCGTTTTGATCAAAGCGAGGCATGAAAACCAAACCTTCTTCACGCTCGACAGGATCGTTTGATGGTTTGGGTTCAGTCATTTCCGATTACTCGATTGGTCGCTTTTGCAAAGATTGAATTTAGCGAAGACCTGTGCCACGCAGCATCATCATAAAGCGTGCTTGCTCTGCAGGATCATCGCGGAAAATGCCTGTAAACTGGCTTGTCAGTGTGGTTGCACCATGCTTGCGCACTCCACGCATGGACATACACATGTGTTCGGCTTCAAGCAAGACAGCAATGCCGCGTGGTTTTAAAGCGTCATCAAGTGCTGTTACGATTTGTGCTGTCATGGTCTCCTGCGTTTGTAGACGACGTGCGTAAATATCAACCAGACGCGCGATTTTGGAGAGGCCGACAACTCCTTCCGATGGGTAATAGGCTATGTGGGCATGGCCAACAAACGGAACCATGTGATGTTCACAATGCGATGAAAAGTGAATGTCACGCACCAGCACCATGTCGTCATAACCGGCGACTTCTTCAAACACGCGGTCGAGAACAGCAGCAGGGTCTTCATTATAGCCGTGAAAAAATTCTCCATAGGCTTTGACAACACGTTTCGGTGTTTCCAAAAGACCTTCGCGGGATGGATTTTCACCCGCCCAACGCAAAAGCGTGCGCACCGCTTCTTCTGCCTCTTCGCGGCTTGGGCGCGCGACAGCCTGAGATGGCGCAGGCACATCGGACGCTTTAATCGGTTTAACCACGGCATCCATATCGGAACTCCGGTTTGTTGTTTAATCGTTCTGAACCAATAGATGGGGTCGGTAAGGCTATTCATCAAGCATCAAAAATCACAAGGTTGATGCTCTATTGCACTCGCCAAAGGCATGATTTCTATTATATCTTATCTATCATGATGAATGAAATCTATAATAGAAAAATTCTTGAACTGGCAGCCCATATTCCCTTGGTTGGACGGCTTGAAAATCCGATGGGAACGGCGACCCGGCATTCCAAATTATGCGGATCCATGGTGACGGTGGATGTGGATATGGAGGGCGGGCGTGTGAGCAAATTTGCCCATGAAATCAAGGCCTGCGCCTTGGGGCAGGCCGCGTCTTCGATTATGGCGCGGCATGTGATCGGGGCGACCGGCGACGAGCTCAGAGCCCTGTTAAGTCAGGTGAAATCCATGCTGAAGGAGCAGGGGCCGCCCCCCCAAGCCCCGTGGGATGACGTGGCCGTTTTGGAGCCTGTGCGCGATTACAAAGCCCGCCATGCCTCGACCCTTTTGACCTTCGAGGCGGTGGTGGAAGCCGTGGATAAGATCGAACAAAGCGCAAAATCAGCCTGAACTAGGCGAGATTGTGGGGCAAAAGCGCTCTATCTCGTGAAAAACAGGCCAATTTCCAGCCCGAGATAGGGCTCTCTGGTTCGGTTCTGGCGTGAAATAAGGCTTTTTCGTGGCGATTTGAGTAAATCAGCGACCGCCGAAGCTGTAGTTAAACTGCGCCCCAAAGCTGAACTGGTTTTGAGCCGGAACGCCTGCACGTGGCTGGGTCGTTGGCTGTTGTTCGGCTGCACTCGGCATCATCCGGTCGAAGGTGGCATAGAGTGTGGTGGATGTATTTTGCGAATTGTTGAAATTCAAACTCGCACCCGCACCCACAAAGCGCATGGTGTCGGTTTTACCCGCCAAAGCGCGATTGAGTTTCATCGGATCGGTGAGGGTGATTCCATAGACATTATTGGCATAGTCGTTACCGGTCACCGCCAGACGGGGACCACCGGCAATCACCACGGCATCGGACAGACGATGGATGTAATCAGCGCCGATCATGCCGCCAAAGCCTGCAGAACCAAACAGGCCCATCCGCCCTTCAGCCTTGAAACGTAATGGTCCGGACTTCGGAGAAATTTCAGCAAACAAGGCCGGCGCATCGCGCTGCGGCATCATGCCCTGACGGGCGAGATCCAATTCAAGGCCCGACAGGGGCCGCTGCGGCATCACACCCAAAGAAATACCGTTGTCGCCGATCATGGTCCGGCTGAAGCTGGCATTGGGCAGGCCGCTGAAATGACGGGTTAAATCCGGGCTGGTGACAAAGCTATAGCTTTCCGACCCTTGGAAATTCACAGTAGCAATCTGGAAGCCCTCGACACGACCGGCCCATGCCAATGTGTCATTGGCAGAGAGGGCGCTTGCCTCTTGAGGGGCGTTGGTGGCAATGATGGCCAGAAGAACAGCCGTCGTTGCACGCACAATTTTTGCAGCACTGGTCATGGACTTTGTTTTAAACGAGGTTGAATGGTGAAGCAATCCTTAACAAGCCTGCGGCTGGCTCTTATCCCCCGAATGCTCCTTAAAGGGTTAATTCGGGCGTATCAGCTGAGTTTTTCGCTCATTTTGGGTCGATTTTGCCGCCATTTGCCCTCTTGTTCCGAATTTACGATGGAGGCTGTCGAGCGGCACGGCGCCTGGGCGGGCGGATTTATGGGGCTGGCGCGCATCTGCCGCTGCCGCCCCGGCGGCACGGATGGGCTTGATTTTGTTCCCGAATACTTGCCCCCCGATGCCCGGTGGTTTAGACCGTGGCGGTACGGACGCTGGGCCTCGACCAATCCCACGCCTGTCAGACAGTGTGAGGGAGTCAAGCCGGACAGCCCCCTCTCACCATAATCCCCGATGGTCCGGTCAGGCTTACCTGCGTGGTTCGCAGGAGTGAGCAAGGAGAGGCAAAAATGATTTTCCTGACATTTCCAGATGGCGCCCGCCGCGAATTTTCCGAAGGCATTTCCGGTTTCGAAATTGCCAAGGGCATTTCCCCCTCTTTGGCCAAGCGCACAGTGGCGATGGCGCTTGATGGTGTCCTCACCGATTTGCATGATCCGATCAGCCGCGATGCCCGCATTGAATTGATCAATAGGGATGATCCGCGCGCTCTTGAATTGATCCGCCATGACTGCGCCCATGTCTTGGCAGAAGCCGTGCAAAATTTATGGCCCGATACACAGGTGACCATCGGCCCCGTGATTGAAAATGGTTTTTATTACGACTTCTATCGGGATGTGCCGTTTACGCCCGACGATTTTCCGGTGATCGAGGCCGAGATGCGCAAGATCATTGCGCGCGATCAACCTTTTACCAAAGAAGTCTGGACCCGTGATGATGTGCGCGCGCTGTTTGAGAAAAAAGGCGAGGCGTTCAAAGTGGAATTGGTTGATGCCATTCCCGCTGGCGAAGATTTGAAAATCTATCGTCAGGGTGAGTGGTTTGATTTATGCCGTGGGCCGCATATGACCTCGACCGGCAAAATCGGCGATGCGTTCAAATTGATGAAAGTGGCGGGCGCTTACTGGCGCGGTGACAGCAACAATCCGATGCTGACCCGTATCTATGCGACAGCCTTTTCCAATAAAGACGATCTCGCCGCCTATCTGCATCAGTTGGAAGAGGCCGAGAAACGCGATCACCGTCGTCTCGGCCGCGAGATGGATCTTTTCCATTTTCAGGAAGAAGGGCCGGGAACGGTGTTCTGGCATCCGAAAGGCTGGACGCTTTTTCAATCCCTCATTTCCTACATGCGCCGCCGCTTGAGCCATCTGGGTTATGACGAGGTGAATGCCCCGCAGCTGCTTGATAAATCGCTTTGGGAAACATCGGGCCATTGGGGCTGGTACAAAGAAAACATGTTCATGGCCAAATCGGCCGGTGATGAAACCGATGACGAGCGTGTCTTTGCCATCAAGCCGATGAACTGCCCCGGCCATGTGCAGATTTTCAAACATGGTTTGAAATCCTATCGTGATCTGCCGTTGCGTCTGGCGGAATTTGGCGCGGTGCATCGCTATGAGCCGTCGGGCGCTTTGCATGGTTTGATGCGCGTGCGTGGCTTCACGCAAGATGATGCGCATATTTTCTGCACCGATGAACAAATGGCCGCAGAATGTCTGGCGATCAATGATTTGATCCTCACCACCTATAGGGATTTCGGCTTTGACAAGATCGTTGTCAAACTCTCGACGCGTCCTGAAAAACGCGTGGGCAGCGATGCTTTGTGGGATCGTGCGGAAAGCGTGATGACGCAGGTGCTCGATCAAATCAAAGAACAGTCAGGCGGCTTGATCGAGACCTCCATCAATCCGGGCGAGGGTGCGTTTTATGGGCCCAAATTCGAATATGTCTTGCGTGATGCGATTGGTCGTGACTGGCAATGCGGAACCACGCAAGTCGATTTCAATTTGCCCGAACGCTTCGGCGCTTTCTACATTGCCGAGGATGGATCAAAAACCGTGCCGGTGATGATCCATCGCGCGATCTGCGGATCCATGGAACGCTTCACGGGGATTTTGATCGAACATTTTGCCGGTCATTTCCCGCTTTGGCTGGCGCCGTTGCAGGCTGTTGTCTGCACCATTACCAATGACGGGGATGACTATGCGCGGGACGTGGCGCGGCAGTTGAAGCGCGCGGGTTTGCGCGTGGAAACCGATTTGCGCAACGAGAAAATCACCTACAAAGTGCGCGAACATTCGCTGGCGAAAGTGCCGGTCTTGCTGGTAGTGGGCCGCAAAGAAGCGGCCGAGCAGAGCGTGTCGATCCGCCGTTTCGGATCCCCCGATCAAACCAGCCTGTCTTTGCACGATGCCTTGGCGCTTTTGGCGGATGAAGCCATTGCGCCTGATCTGCGCCGCTTACACAGCGAAGCATAACACATGGCGGATGTCTGGTATTTTGCCTATGGCTCCAATATGGATCGGGCGCGTTTGGAAACAGCGCGTCTGATCCCTGAGGGCTTGCAGGTCAAAGACAGGGTCTTGGGTTTTGTGGCCGGATGGCAATTGGTTTTCGCCAAGCCTTGGGCCAAATTTACGGGGGGTGGCGCGGCCCATATCGTGCCGCATGCGCAAGACGAAATTTACGGCACATTGAATTTGATCGATGCGCGCGGGCTTGACGTGCTGGATCGCTATGAAGGGGTTGCGGGCGGGCATTACCGGCGGGCGCCTTTGCTTGTGACACGGCCTTTGTTGGGTGATGGGGTTGAGGCTGTCGTCTATCTGGCGGATGGGGATTTGGATCCCTCCTTGAAGCCACCGCGCTTTTATCTCGATCACCTCTTGGCCGGACGTGATCTCTTGCCCGCGGCCTATGTCGCGCGTCTTGAGGCTTTTGAAACCCTGCCGATTTTCAACGAGGGTTGAGAACGCGCGACGGCGCTGGAAATGGTTTTGGATTGAACGCAAAGAGTGGATTGCCGCGCCGTCTTCGACGGCTCGCAATGACGCTGTGATTAAAATTGTGTTATACTACAATGCGGTCCCATCCGCGACTGCTTAACCCCAGCGGCGGTGGCCCCACATCCATTGATCGGGATGCGCGCGGATCATTTTTTCAAAACAGGATTGGATATTGGCGGTTAGCGCCAACACATCCTGGTCTTTGTCATCGGTAACGGGCACAGGGATGACCTCGACCTCGATGCGATAAAGCCCCGGACCCGTGCGAATGGAACAAGCCGCGACCAGCGGCACTTTGCGACCACGCGCCAAAATCGCCGGAAAGGGATTGGAGGGGGCCGGACGACCAAAAAAAGGCACGGCCAATCCGCGCCCTTCGCGCAGATCCGCCATCAGAGCGACGGCATGCCCATCGCGGATGACTTTCAGCAAGGCTTTGGCGGCCTCATGCCCCTTGCTGAACAGGCCTTGCGGATAATAAGGCAGGCGCATGTCCTGTATCATGCGATCGACCAACGGGTTTTTGATTTTTTGATATGCGCCCGCCAAGGCGATCCCCATTTTATGGGCCGCGAGCGCGTTGATTTCCCAATTGCCCATATGCAGAGAGACCATGACAAGGCCGTGATGGTGGCGCATGACATGCGCGGCCTCTGGGGTGGCGCAAATTTCATAGCGCGCGGGTTCGGCGGCCAGTTGCGGCAGATGAAAAGATTCGGCAAAGGTCGCCCCCAAATGGCCCCACATGCGCTTGGCGATGGCGTCGCATTCGGCAGGGCTTTTTTCGGGATAGGCCAGTTGAAGATGCGTCAGCGCCCGCTTGTGCCGATAGAGGCGAGGGGCAATCCATTGCCAGAGCTTTGCCGAAAAAGCCGTGGCGGTTTCTAGCGGCAGCGCTTGCATGAACCGCATGAACAGCCAGAAGCCGAAGGCCTCAAGCCGCGACCACAAGCCAAACGGCCCGAGCAAAGCGGGCTTTGTGGGGGTGTGATCGGCCTGATCAGGGGCTTGGCGTGTCAAATCGAACCTTACCTATTGAATTGCGCAAGATCAGCTAGCATGGGGCTTGGCTGAGGGAAAGGGTGCATTTTTTTTGCATGCCAGCCTGACAGCGTGTAAGCCAAGACAAATCGCTTTTTCCCTTGTAAGAAAAGCCAAGCGTCAGCAGCCTATCAAGCTTTGGTTTTGATGGCACCGTCCGACCGATGCGAGGATTGCTTTTGATGATTGCTTTGCGAGAATTACTTTGAACGACGTCATTTCACTGGCGATGCCGTTTTTCGGGCTGATTTTTCTGGGCTTTTTTTGCGGAAAGCTCATGAAGACTCCGGCTGACGGTCTGCAATGGATGAATTTTTTTATCGTCTATGTGGCCCTGCCTGCCATGATGTTCAAGCTGATTTCCGCGACACCGTTCGAGCAGTTAAAAAATGCGCCCTTCGTGCTGGGCACGACCTTGTCGACCTTTCTCGTATTTTGCTTGTCCTTTGCGACGGGGATCATCACCACAGGCCATATCAGGCAGGCGACCATCCAGTCGGTGATCGGTGCCTATGCCAATATCGGCTATATGGGGCCCGGCCTGACGCTAGCGGTTTTGGGGCCATCGGCGATTGCACCAGCGGCGCTGATTTTTGTTTTCGACAATACGCTGCATTTCACGCTGGTGCCGTTTTTGATGGCGCTGGGCTCGCAAGACAAAATGAAACTTGGTGAGACCGTTTGGTTTGTCGGCAAACGGGTCATCACCCATCCTTTCAATATCGCAACCGTTTTGGGGATCGCGGCGGCCTCGATCCATTATGTGCCGCCGGCCCCCATTGATACGATGCTGGTGTTTTTGAAAAATGCTGCCGCGCCCTGTGCTTTGTTTGTGTTGGGGGTGACGGTGGCCTTGCGGCCATTGCGCGCGGTGCCGATCGAGATGCCGATTTTATTGGTGATCAAATTGATCTTGCATCCGTTGATTGTTTGGCTGGTCTTGTCATGGCTTGGGGATTTCGGTTGGGAATGGACCATGACGGCGGTGCTGATGGCAGCTTTGCCGCCCGCCCTCAATGTGTTTGTGATTGCCAATCAATATCGGGTCTATGTGGAACAGGCTTCGGCGGCGATTTTAGTGGGCACCATGGTGTCGGTTGTAACGGTGACAGGATTGTTATGGCTGATGAGCCAACATATTCTGCCGCAACGGTTGATCCTGCCCTGAGCGGGCATGGGCGATTATTTTTTGGGAGGATGCGTGATGGTTGTCAAAGCAGGGTGGAATGGGCGGTTTTTCGAAGATTTCGTGATCGGCGATGTGTACAAGCATCCGCTCGGGCGCACCATCACGCCGACCGACAATGCATGGTTTACCATGCTTACCCTCAACACCGCGCATCCCCATTACGACGCGCATTACGCCGCCCATACAGAATTCGGAAAACCCTTGGTCAATTCCTGCTTCACCATTGCGCTGGTGACCGGCCAGTCGGTGACCGATGTGTCGCAAAATGTCTTTGCCAATCTCGGCTGGGATGAAGTGCGTCTGCCCAATCCGGTGTTTGAAGGCGATACGATCTATGCCGAAAGCGAGGTGCTGGAGCTGCGCGAGTCCAAGTCGCGGCCCGATGTCGGCATCGTGACCATTAAAACGCTGGGCTATAACCAGAACGGGGTGATCGTCATCACCTTCCGCCGCACCTTGATGGTGTATCGGCAGGGCAAAGGGCCGGGGGGGCGCCATCGTCCCGAGCCGCAAAAAAGCGCCTGAACGGCAAAAGCCTGCATTCACGGCTTAGACTTTAAGACGAGGGGGCCAAGGGGCTCTTGATATAGCGCAAGGCCCCCTTGTCCGGACCATGCAAAGATTGCATGGTGAACCATCACCCGCATGGCGGATCAAAGGGAGTAAGAACATGTCCATCAAAAGTATTCTCGTGGTTGTTTCTGGCGCTGAGGATACCAATCCGGCACTGGCTTTGGCCTTTACCTTGGGCCGGACCTATTCTGCCCACATTGCGGCCCTTTATGTGAAGCCGGTTGTCATGGTCTATTCCGACGGCATGGGATTTGACATGACGCCGAGCGTGATCGAGGCGCAACAGGCTTATTTGCAGGCCGCCGCAGACAAGGCCGAAAGCGTCACCAAAGCGCAAGCCGCCAAAGCCGGTGTCGAGATCGAATGGCGCTGCGAGGAGGGGGATGAATTGAGCGTCGCCTCCTCCCATGCCCGTGTCAGCGATATCGTGCTGGCAAGCCCCGATGTCGCCCGTGATTTGATGTTTGAATCGGGTGTGCCGGTGCTGGCCGTCCCGCATGGCGCGTCCGACCAACTCGCCAAGCGCGTGCTGGTGGCATGGAACGGCTCGCGTGAATCAGCGCGTGCGGTGCGCGATGCCAAAACCTTCCTGAATGCCTCCGAACAGGTGATCGTGGCTGTCTTTGATCCGCCGCATGGCAAGGGCATGGGCCATGACGTGGCCGCTCTTCTCGCCCATCACGGTGCCAATGTCAGCGTGCGGGAAATGCTGTCGGATGGCGACAATATCGGCGATCTCTTGCTGCAAGAAGCCAAGGCCAATGGCTGCGGCCTGATTGTGATGGGGGGCTATGGCCATTCCCGATTCCGTGAATGGGTCTTGGGCGGAGTGACGGATGCCATCTTGAACGATGCCAGCCTGCCGGTTCTGCTGTCTCACTGATTCCATAAGAGTTTCAACGGCTTAATGAACCCGCGCTCTGCCAAGGGCGCGGGTTTTTTCACGTCCCCGCAAATTTATGTTGCATTGCACAAAAAATCATGGAGAATGTTTTCAAGGCCTCTAATGAAAAGGCTTCGATCAAGTTGTGAAAGTGGTGTTTGAAATGGCCAAGAATGCGCCCCAAGTCTGGCAGACAAAATACGGATCCCGCAAGGTTCGCGTTGATTTGCCAACGGTCAGCGAAGCCGTTTTTGCCGCTCAGGGTCTCACCGATGATCCTGCCGAGCAGATCGAAATTGCCACGGGTCTTTATGGCGGTGATGTCGCCGATGTGCTGGCTGAAATCGAACGCCTGAACAAAAGCCGTCAGGTCCGCATTAAACCACGCGGCGGCAGTGTCGAAGTGCGCACAGCCACCACCCGCAATTTTGTGGTCGAGCGGAAGGCGCCGCGCCGTTTCGTGATGCAATAAATCGCTTCAGCGATCCAAGCGGACCACAATGGCATAGCCTTGCACGGGCTTGTCGAGCTCCATGCGCAACATGTCTTCTTTCCAGTGAAGGGGTGTGAATCCGTTCGCGGCCAAGACCTGTTCGAGATAGGCACGGGCATGGGTATATCGACCGCTCGGCTGCAGACGGAAATTTTGCCCATGCGTTTCTGCGGCTTCGGTGGTGAAAATCAGCAAGCCGCCTTTTTTCAATGACTGCGCCAGCTGCGCTATGATGGTTTTGAGCGCCCCGAAATAGATCATGGTGTCGATGCAGGCGATCATGTCATAGGCATGCGGATATTGGGTCAGGAAGGCACCGATTTCCTGACAATGCAGGCCATCATAAGGCCCGCGCCCTTGCGCAAAATTCAGCATGGCTTGCGACAGATCCACGCCGGTCAGGCGCGAGGCCAAGGGGCGCAAGGCATCGGCACACAGGCCTGTCCCGCAGCCTGCATCCAGAATATCCAGAGATTGCGGCGGGAGCTTGAGATCATCCAGCAGAATTTGCAAAAGGGCCGGACCACGATAAGAGAGCTGATTGAGTTTCGCGTCAAATTCAGGCGCGTAATCATCAAAGGTCACATTGATATAGGCATCGGAGCAGCGTTCCGGCACTTCGAGATTGGAACAGGCCGCGTATAAATGCTCCGGAATGGGATTGTCCGGTTCTGCCTGCTTCCAGCGCGCATAGACCGCGGCGGCCTCGTCCAATCGACCCAAAACATAATAGGCTTTGCCAAGCAGGAACGGGCTGGTCTGTTCAAGAGGCAACAGAACATAGCTCTTGCAATAGGCATGCACGGCATCAACCGCACGACCCTGACGCGTGTAAAGAGTGGAGAGCAGGCGATAGGCTTCGGGACTTGCGGGATCAATCACAGTGGCGGCCTGATAACAAGCCTCGGCCTCTGCATCGCGCTGCAGCCGCTCGTAAATCGATCCCAGATTGATGCGCGTCAACGCATTGTCGGGCTCTTTGGCAATCGCTTTTTCAAAGGTCTGGATGGCCGCTTCATATTTGCCTTGCGCCGCCAAAACATTGCCCAGATCCCCCAGCCAATCCGCACGGTCGCCTGACAATCCGATACAGGCTTCCAAGACATTGATCGCTTGATCATGTTGCCCGAGATGATGCAGGGCAATGCCAAGATAATATTGCCCTTCCAGATAATCGGGCGAGGTCACGGGCATGGATTTGTAAAATTCAACGGCCTTGAGAAAATCCCCTGCGGCGTGCGAGAGCAAGGCCACCTGATAGTCGGGGCTTTCCGCAGTGGGTTTCAGGTCCGTCCCCGATTTCAAAACAAGTGCCCTCGGCTAAGCTCAATGGGTGCAGACGACATGTCGTCTGTCTCAATTAT
>CAIJVU010000006.1 GCA_903824185.1 uncultured Hyphomicrobiales bacterium | reverse complement strand
CACCATCACGCGCGCGCCAGCAGTCACCAGTGGCGTAGCCTTAGCCAGATAGACCACAAGAATATCGACAGGCCAATCAGCGTCGGACTGACAGAAGGGGCAGATCGCGAGCGGCTCGCGGGTTAGCACAAAGAAATCGCTTTCGACCGAGAGGGGCGGTGCCATATAACCCATCATCGCGACGGTTTTACCGGCGCGCGATTTCACATGGTCGGTGAACTCGTAACCAAGAACACCAAAGCTCTTGTAGAGACCACCGAAGCTAATGATTTCGAGGTCATCCGCCGAGGCGGACCCCGCTTGAGCTGATAAGGCGGCGAGCCCCTGAACAAGCCGCCGCCGCGTGAATTTGGTAGGCTTCTCCAGCATCATTTTTTTGCCAGCCCCAGCGCCGTCGCCATGACCCGGAACACGCGGGTGTTGTCGATACGACCATGGAATGCCTCCGAGCCTGGCCCCATCGCTGTCAGTATCACGTCGTCAGCAGCGTGGACGCCAGTATTGGCTTCCACAGGCAGATTGCCGGTGACCCGCACAGAGGTATTGGTGCACGCCGTTTCATTAGCGACATAGGAGCCCTTTTCCGGCCCCGCGACCGCGGGTACGAACTCGCCATCCGGATGCGGGCGGGCGTCAAAGCAATGATCGGGATATGATCCGAAGGTGAAAGCGAGGCGTTGCTTCAGATCAACAGCTTCGGGATAACCATTCTTGTCAGGCTGATACTGAGGGAACTTCGATTTATCATACACACCTAGCGTCTCGCGCGGCGTAATCCCCGGCAGGTCATCATCATAGGTACCGATGATACCGACCATATGAGCGTGATCAGGCACGACAATAATCAAAGTGTCGTTACGCTTATCGGCGAAATCCTTGGCGGCTTTCACTGCGTTGTCGAGCAGAATCGTGTCATAGACAGAGCGTTCCCAATCCAGCGAATGGGCATATTTGTCGATGCGACCGGATTCGACCATAAGTACGAAACCCTTGTCGTTCTTCGACAACATATCGATGGCGATCTTTGTCTGGTCCGCAAGGTCAGGCTGATCGGGGAAACGCGAGGTGGAGCCCTTGTGGAACTTCAGATCATAAGCTCCATCCAGGTTACTGGTGTTGAAAAGACCAAGCAGCTTCGTCTTCCCATCAGTCGCCGCCTGCCGCATTTCCGTTGCGGTCGAGGCGAAGGCGTATCCTTCCGCCTTGAACTTTTCGATGTAGTTATCATCATCCGAACGCTTTGAACCCGGCGTCGATTTAGGCAGAAAATTCGGAGAACCACCGCCCATGATCACATCAGGTTTCGTGTCGAAGAACATTTTCACGATGTCATTGTAGTCAGAGCGGCGGCGTGTATGAGCGACGACCCCTGCTGGCGTGGCATCTTCAATTTCAGTGTTTGTGATCACGCCGAGGGATAAGCCCCCTTTGCGCTTCACGATTTCACCGATGGTCTCGACCTTGGGGTGGCTGAGATTACCCTTGGCGCGCGAACAATAGACCCCAAGCGCATTGACACAGGTCTTGTGGCCCGTGCTGTAAGCGGACATTGCGTTGGCGCTATCCGTTACAACAGCATCGGAACCGGAGGTGGACACAAGCGCCATATGGGGCATGTTGTCGATGACTAACTCGCCGCCGTAACGGCCTTCAACGAGGCCCTTGGCCATGATGCGCGCCGCAGTACGATGTGCGACCGAGAGGCCATCGCCAACGAAAAGGATCACATTCTTCGCGACGGCCCTTTTTGGAGTACCGAATACTTCCCAACTTACAGCGGAGGTCTTCTCTCCCACCTTGGCCACCACCTTGTAGACCCCGGCCTTCTTGATATCTACGCCGCGCAGGAAATAAGCGGAGTAGTCTTGCGCGTCTTCCTTCTCGACATAGTCCAGCTTGCCACCGAGGATCTTGACAGCATCTACGCCATTGATGGTGACGCTAATGGCACCTAACGCAGGCGAGCCCGGAAACTCTACCTTGAAATCGAACTTCGACCCGGCGAGAATTTCCGCCCTGTTCAGAGGGTAGATGGTTTGACCGAGCGCGAACTGTGAAACGCAAATCGCCAGAAAAGTGGAAAGAAGGATAGAACAAAAGCGCATTTTAGATCCCCAAAGGCATTAGTTATGTAGGTAGGCAGCAATCATGACAGAAAAACGACAAAGTTTTTGACGATTGGCCTTGAAAGAGCGGGCGCAGGCTTGACCGGCGTTAAACGCAGGCTCGTAGCAGTAGCCCGGTACAGCAGGGTGCCCCAATCAATTGGGCAAATAGCCTACGGTAATCATAAACATGCTCGAGGCTGTCGATCTTTTTTTGGCAGCGGCTCTGACAGCGGCAAGCTTGAAGATCTTTTTCACCGTTGCATCGCTCAAGGTCATTTGGTTGCTGCCTGAACCAATCAGCCCAGAAGTCTGAACGCTGGTGAATTTTGGCGGCACCTTCGACTTGGTCTCCTGCTTTGCCATTATAAGTCCCCTCAAAGCCCAGCTTATGGATGTGGCAGAAAAATCCTATTGCAGGCCGGATTTGATTGGCGGCGTCAGTGTCGCAAGCAGATCATGCTGCTGATTAGTGCGATTGAGCGAGATGGAAAAACGTTTGAACGCAACGTCATACCAATCGTCATCCTTGACTGTGGTTTTGAT
>CAIJVU010000005.1 GCA_903824185.1 uncultured Hyphomicrobiales bacterium | reverse complement strand
GCAGGCGCAGTAGCTGGCTCTGCTGCGATTTGGCCTTTTATCAGCCAAATGGCGCCCGATGCCGAAACCATTGCCGCTGGCGCTCCGGTCGACTTTGACCTTTCGCCGGTTGCTGAAGGCCAGATCGTCAAATTGTTCTGGCGTGGTAAGCTGATTTTCGTGCGTCACCGCACCGCAGCCGAGATCAAGGCAGCGCAGGAGACGGATGTGACGAGTTTGCGTGATCCGCAGCCCGATTCGGCGCGTGTGAAGGCAGGCAAGGCGCAATATCTCATCGTTTACGGCAATTGCACCCATTTGGGTTGTGTTCCGCTCGGCAATGACGGTGCCTATAAAGGCTGGCTGTGCCCATGCCATGGATCGGTGTTTGATACGTCAGGCCGTATTCGCCAGGGACCAGCTCCGACCAATCTGCCGCTGCCTCCTTATGAATTTGTTTCAGACACAAAGATCCGGATTGGTTGAGGCATCACGCCTTTGATCGCCACAAGATCTCAAGAGAACGACGGATAAAGCCATGAGTGGACATTCAAATTACGTTCCCAAGAGTGCCTTCGGTCGCTGGTTTGAACGCCGGTTGCCGATTATGGGCCTCATTCATTCTTCTTTCGTGGTGTTCCCCAACCCACGCAACCTGAATTATTACTGGACCTTCGGCGGCATTCTGGCCTTCATGCTGGTTTCCCAGATTTTGACCGGTGTCGTGCTGGCCATGCATTATGCCGCCAATGTCGATCTGGCCTTCAACTCGGTTGAGCAGATCATGCGCGACGTGAATTACGGCTGGATGCTGCGCTATCTGCATGCCAACGGCGCTTCCATGTTCTTTGTCGCTGTCTATGTGCATATCGGTCGCGGTCTGTACTACGGCTCCTACAAAGAGCCGCGCGAAGTGTTGTGGATCTTGGGCGTGATCATCTTCTTGCTGATGATGGCAACCGCTTTCATGGGTTACGTTTTGCCTTGGGGCCAGATGAGCTTCTGGGGTGCAACCGTGATCACCAATTTGTTCTCGGCCCTGCCGGGTGTTGGTGAAACCATCGTGACCTATTTATGGGGTGGTTATTCGGTCGGCAATTCCACGCTGAACCGCTTCTTTTCCCTGCATTACCTTCTGCCCTTCATGATTTTTGGTGTTGTGGCCTTGCATGTGTGGGCCTTGCATGTTCCCGGTTCCAACAATCCAGCCGGTATCGAGAAGAAGACGGACAAGGACACTTTGCCCTTCCATCCTTATTTCACCATCAAGGATGCCTTTGCACTTGTCTGCTTTGTGATCTTTTTCTCTTGGTTCACATTCTACATCCCCAATTATCTGGGGCATGCTGACAACTATATCGAAGCCAATCCGGCTGTGACGCCTGCCCATATCGTGCCTGAATGGTATTTCCTGCCCTTCTATGCGATTTTGCGCGCTGTTCCAGATAAACTCTTGGGCGTTTTGGCCATGTTTGGGTCGATTGCGATCTTGGTGTTCTTGCCTTGGCTCGATACATCGAAAGTGCGCTCGGGTGCCTATCGTCCGGCTTTCCGCGTCTTCTTCTGGATGTTCATTGCCAATGCGATTGTGTTGGGCTGGCTCGGCGCTAAGCCACCGGAAGGCTTGTATGTGATCGCTTCGCGTCTGTGCACAGCTTATTATTTCGCCTACTTTATCGTTATTCTCCCTCTGCTCGGCAAAATCGAGCGGACCTTGCCTGTTCCGGCCTCGATTGCCGAAGCGGTGCTTGGCCCGTCCGGTTCCGGATCGGCGATGGCAGCCGGCGCTGCATCATCACCGAACAGTCAGGGTTGATTGGCAACAGATCGAGGACATAGATCATGAAACGGTTCAAGGTCATTGCCGCAGCCATATTGGTCTCCGGCTTCATGGGTGGTGCGGTTCTGGCAGATGGGGGACATGACACCCCGCTGCCTCCGAAGAACGATTGGACATTCGCTGGTCCGTTCGGAACCTTCGACAAGACCCAGCTTCAGCGTGGCTTCAAAGTCTATCGCGAAGTGTGCTCAAGCTGCCATTCGATGGGCTTGGTCTCCTTCCGCAATCTGGCCCAGCCCGGTGGTCCCGGCTTTACGGAAGGTCAGGTCAAAGCTCTGGCAGCCTCCTATAAAGTCAAAGACGGCCCCAATGATGCGGGTGAGATGTTCGAGCGTGATGGCCGTGCGGCTGATCGCTGGCCTTCTCCCTTCCCCAACAAGCAGGCCGCCGCTGCTGCCAATGGCGGGGCGATTCCTCCCGACTTTTCCGTGATCGCCAAAGCGCGCTCTTATTCCCGCGGCTTCCCGCTGTTCCTCGTTGATATGTTCACCCAATATCAAGAACATGGCGTGGATTACATCACGGCCTTGTTGCAGGGCTATAGCGATGACACCCATGGTGTCGAGGTTCCCGCTGGCAAATATTACAATACCTTCTATCCCGGTAATGTGATTGCGATGCCGAAGCCATTGAATGACGGTCAGGTCGAATATCCGAAAGGCGCTGACGGTCGTCCGCAGGCTCCTGAAACCGTCGCGCAATATTCGAAAGATGTTTCGGCTTTCCTGATGTGGGCTGCTGAACCCAAACTCGAACAGCGCAAAGAGACGGGTTTCCGCGTGATTCTCTTCCTGATTGTTTTGGCCGGATTGTTCTATTTCACGAAGAAGAAAATCTGGTCGCGCGTCGAAGGTCATCACTGATCTTTGGCTGGACAATGCAGCCGAAATCAACAAAAAGCCCCGTCGATACGGGGCTTTTTTTATGCAAGATTTGATCAAAATTTGTTTATTTGAAGTGGTTTGGGTTGTAATTTTTCTGACATGTTTGCGCATTAGGCGTGTCATCTTTACCGTCATTCAGTGTGGTCTGTTCAGTATGGTGACTGGGTCAGTTCAAGTGAGTGAGGCGTTTTCTGAAAATCAAATGAGCCAAGGGGACTGACGATGGCACAGGCTGTGTTGGGGATAATCGGCGGCAGCGGGATCTATGATCTGCCGGGCTTGCAGGACAAGCGCGAGGAAAAGATCACATCCGGTTGGGGCGCGCCTTCCGCCGCACTCAAAAGAGGGCGGATCGGCGACACGCAGCTTGTCTTTTTGCCGCGGCATGGCGAGGGGCATAGACTGTCTCCCTCCGATATCAATTACCGCGCCAATATCGATGTTTTAAAGCAAGCCGGCGTCACGGATCTGATTTCATTGTCGGCTTGCGGATCGTTTCGCGAACATTTGCCGCCCGGTTCTATCGTGCTTGTCGATCAATTTATAGATCGCACGGTCAAGCGGGAGTCGAGCTTCTTCGGGGCAGGCTGTGTGGCCCATGTTTCGATGGCGCATCCGGTTGGTCCGCGTCTGTCTGAACGCGTGGCACAGGCCGCCACCAAGGAGGGGATCGCGGTGCATCGCGGGGGCACTTATGTCTGCATGGAGGGGCCGCAATTTTCCTCACAAGCTGAATCTTTGATGTATCGCGCAATGGGCTGCGATGTGATCGGGATGACGGCGATGCCGGAGGCCAAGCTCGCACGCGAAGCCGAAATGACCTATGCCATTGTCGCGATGGTGACGGATTTTGATTGCTGGCACCCCGATCACGATGCCGTGGATGTCGCCAGTGTGATTGCCGTCATGCACGACAATGTGGACAAGGCCCGCCGCATCGTTGCCCGTCTTGCGGCCGATTTCCCCAAGGAGCGGGAAGAGTGTCCGGTGGGCTCACACAAGGCACTGGATCACGCCATTATGACGGCGGCTGCACAACGTGATCCCGTCCTTCTTGAAAAATTGCGCCATGTGGCAGGGAGGGTGTTGTGATGGATGCCGATTTGCAAACAACCTTGAATGCAGCCATTCGCACCATCCCCGATTACCCCAAGCCCGGTATTCTGTTTCGCGATGTCACGACCTTGATGGGCAATCCGCGGGCGTTCCGCCGCGCGGTCGATGAATTGGTGCAGCCTTTTGCCGGTGCCCGCATCACCAAAGTGGCGGGGATCGAAGCGCGGGGCTTCATTTTAGGCGGCGCGATCGCGCATCAGCTGTCTGCCGGTTTTGTGCCCATCCGCAAAAAAGGCAAATTGCCGCATGAGGCCGTGTCGATTGCCTATTCGCTTGAATATGGCCTCGATGAAATGGAAATCCACAAAGATGCAGTGGAAAAAGGCGAGCGCGTTGTCTTGGTCGATGATTTGATCGCAACGGGCGGCACGGCCATGGCAGCCACAGCACTTTTACGCCAATTAGGCGCTGAGGTTGTCGCGGCCTGTTTTATCATCGATTTGCCGGATCTTGGCGGAGCAGCCAAATTAAATGATATCGGCGTGCCGGTGCGTCGGTTGCTGGCTTTTCCCGGGCATTGATTTTTTGGCTGTCCCTTATGAAAAAAAGAGGGGTGTCGGAGGCTAAGCTTTCGACTAGACTAATCTATGTGGAGCATAAGGGCTCCCAATAAGAGTGATGGGATGGAAAAAATGCTCGAAGATATCAAGGGTAAAGTTGTTTTGGTTACGGGTGGCTCGACCGGTATCGGTGCGGAAGTCGCCAAAGCATTTGGTGCGCATGGTGCCAAAGTGATGGTGCATTTCAATGCCAGCGAGGCAGAGGCCAAAGCGGTGGTGGATGCCATCACGGCAAAAGGCGGCAGTGCGCAAATGGTCAAAGGCGATGTCATGGATCGCAGCCAGCCTGCAAAAATTATCGCCGCCACCGTGAAAGCCTTTGGCCGCATTGACGTGCTCGTCAACAATGCCGGTGGCATGTTGGGCCGCAAGCCTTTGGCTGAATTGACCGATGAGCAATATGACAAGGTCATGGATCTCAACGCATGGTCCGTGTTGGCCTTCACGCGAGAAGTGGCGCCGTTCATGCAAAAGCAGGGTGGCGGCAATATCATCAACACCACCTCGATTGCGGCCCGCAATGGCGGCGGTGGCGGCGCGGTGCTTTATGCGGCCTCAAAGGGCTTTGTGTCCACCTTTACGCGCGGCATGGCCAAGGAGCTTTGGGCCTTGGGCAAAATCCGCGTCAATGCCGTCGCCCCCGGCGTGATTACAACACCGTTTCACGATCGCTATTCCAATGCACAGCAAATGGAAGCGATGCGCGGAACCGTTCCCATGGGCTATCTGGCCGAAGCGCAGGAATGCGTGGGTGCGTTTCTCTATCTCGCCTCAGACCAAATGTCGGGCTATGTCACCGGTCAGGTCATTGAGGTGAATGGCGGACAGTTGATGCCATAAGCGGCTCAATACCGCTCTGAAAATCAAGCCCGCCCCATCAAGAGGGCGGGCTTTTTTAATGACCAAGCAGCAAACAGCATGGTGACAGAAAGCGCGGGTGATTATCCCGCGCGCCGTTCCAGAAGGGCCGTCGTTTCACATTCAAAAACCAACACGTCGTTTTGATTAACCGCCCAGTTGCGGGCGGTAATCAATCCCCAGCCGGGCCTGCTTTCCGACGGGCGCTTGGCGAGGATGGTGGTGAAATAATGCAAGGTATCACCGGCATAAACGGGCTTGAGCCAACGCAGGTTTTTCACGCCCAGTCCCGGACCCATTTGCGCAACAGGCTTGTTTTGGGCTTCCAATTTTGAGGCTTCTTTTTGGCTGTATAAAACAAACAGGCGCATCCAGATGCTGGCTGTTTGCCATCCGGAGGCGCATAGGGCACCAAAATGCGAGTTTTGCGCCGCAGTCTCGTCAAGATGGAACGGCTGCGGATCATAGTGGGAGGCATAGCGTTTGATATGATCGGCGGTGAAGGTGAAAACGCCCAAATCAATTTCAAGCCCGACCGGCATGTCTTGGAAAAAATGACTCATGCCGGTTCTCCTGCCGTTTCGGTTGTCGCGGGGCTGCGGCGTTCAAACATAATGCCGTTGCGTTGCTCCATCACGATCTCGTCATTTTGATTGAGCAGTTGGAAATGAAAATTCACAAATCCACGATCGGGTTTGGATTGAGAGGCGCGCATGCCGATAATGGTGTGGCGCACATGCAAGACATCATCAGGGCGCAAGGGCTTGAACCAGCGGACCTCGTCAATGTCTCCAGCCCCCATGGAGGCTGCGTTATGCAGAAAACCGTCGATAATCATCCGCATTAAAATCGAGCAACTCTGCCATCCCGATGCCGCCAGACCGCCCAGCAGGCTTTTGCGGGCCTCGGCTTTATCCAGATGCATGGGTTGCGGATCATATTCGGAGGCAAAGCTGCGGATCTCGTCAGCCGTCACGCGATAGGCGCCATAGGTCATGGCACTGTTGAGTCTGAAATCCTCAAAATATAGCTTGCTCATGCGCCCTCCCTTGTGGCGGCCGTGGTTAAGATCCCAGCCTGACCGGATCTACTGTGCCAAGAGCGGGCGCCAAGATCAATGGATGACGATCAATGCGCGATATAGGATGGTTTCAAACACGGATCAGGTATTGAAACGGAAATGCAAGACATCGCCGTCAAGCACAACGTAATCCTTGCCTTCAAGCCGGAATTTTCCGGCTTCGCGCGCGCCTGCTTCCCCTTTATGGGTAACATAATCCGCAAAGGCGATGGTTTCAGAACGGATGAAGCCTTTTTCAAAGTCGGTGTGAATGACACCGGCGGCTTGGGGGGCGCGGGTTCCCTTGATGATGGTCCAGGCGCGGGCCTCTTTCGGGCCGACGGTGAAATAGGTCACGAGATCCAGCAAAGTATAGCCCGCACGGATCACGCGGTTCAGCCCCGGCTCTTCCAGTCCAATCGCATCAAGATAATCTTTCTGGTCGGCCAAAGCCATGACCGCGATCTCGCTTTCAATCTGTGCCGACACAACAACCGCTTGTGCGCCTTCCTTTTGGGCATGGTCCATCACGCGTGCCGAAAAAGAATTGCCGGCATGGGCGGAGGATTCTTCGACATTGCAGACGTAAAGAACAGGCTTGGCTGTCAGCAGGTTGAGCATGCGGAAGGTCTTTTCTTCCTCGTCTTTGCGCTCGACAAGACGGGCAGGCTTGCCTTCTTGCAACAGCACCAGACAGCGCTGGATCAGATCGAGCTGCTCTTTCGATTCCTTATCGCCGCTGCGGGCTTTCTTTTCCAAAGCACCGACACGCTTTTCTAGGCTTTCGAGATCCGCCAGCATCAATTCGGTTTCAATCGTCTCGATGTCAGCCAAAGGATCGATTTTGCCGTCGACATGGGTGATGTCGCCATTTTCAAAACAGCGGACGACATGCGCAATCGCATCCACTTCGCGGATATTGGCCAGAAACTGGTTGCCCAATCCTTCGCCCTTGGAGGCACCGCGCACAATGCCGGCAATATCAACGAAGGTAATGCGCGTCGGGATAATGTCTTTCGAGCCAGCAATGGCCGCCAATTGATCCAAGCGCGGATCCGGAACCGCGACATCACCGACATTGGGTTCAATGGTGCAGAACGGATAATTGGCCGCCTGTGCAGCCGCGGTTTGCGTCAGGGCGTTGAACAAGGTCGATTTCCCGACATTTGGCAGGCCGACAATTCCGCATTTGAAACCCATGATCACTTTATCCGTTTGTTAGAGCGCGTGGTCTTGAAAACACATGATTTTCTTGTCTGTCTTGTGCGGACTTTTGCCACAAAAGGCAAGGCAGAGTTTATCAGTCCATGGCCGCATTCACCGCTTGCTGATAGGCGCTGTCCTGCCCTTCCAGCAAAAGCGCCAGCGGGTCGGCCAAAGCATCACAGAGATCGCGTACGCCCTCTTGTTCATCCTTGGCAAAATTGCCCAGAACATAATGATGCACCAAGGCCTTGTCGCCGGGATGGCCGATCCCGATCCGCACGCGCCGGTAGTCGTTGCCGCACAGATGGGTGATGGACCGCAGGCCGTTATGTCCGGCATTGCCTCCCCCGCGCTTCACACGCACGTCCCCGGGGGCTAGATCCAGCTCGTCATGAAAGACGGTGACGGCTGCAAGTTCGATCTTGAAAAACCGCATGGCTTCGCCAACCGACTGACCGGACAGATTCATGAAGGTTTCCGGTTTCAACAAAATGGCTTTGGCGCCCCCCAATGAAATCTCAGCTGTTTGCCCAGAAAAGCGTTTGCGCCAGGGGCTTGCCTGAAAACGTGCCGCCATCCGGTCCAGCGCCATGAAGCCGATATTGTGGCGGTGACCTGTATATTGGCTGCCGGGATTTCCAAGGCCAACCAGCAAATGCATGACATCCATCCCGAAAGCGTTGTGGGGGAGAGCGCGGCTGGAGCGGGGCCGGTCTGTTCGGATCATATCTTTTTTTAAGAAAAACGCGCCACAACTGAATGTGACGCGCGGTTTTAAGGGGCCTTAGGCCCAAATCCAAGTCCGTGAGGGACTTATTTTTTCGCAGGCGCTGCCGCAGCGGGGGCAGGCTCGTCTTTGCCACCTGAGGGAGCAACGACGGTGACAAGCGTGAAGTTCGACTTGTCAACGGGAAGGCAGCCCTCGGGAAGAGCGATGTCTTTGATATGGATGGAGTGGTTGATATCAATGCCTTTGAGATCGACATTGAGGGATGAAGGAATGGCATCAGCCGGAACCATCATCAAAACACTGTGTTCCACGATATTGACCGCACCACCGCGCTTCACGCCGGGTGACGTTTCTTGATTGAGGACATGCACCGGCACTTCAACGCGGATTTTCTGGCCTTCTTTCAGGCGCAGGAAATCGATGTGAAGCGGGGTGTCTTTAACCGGATCAAGTTGGTAGTCGCGCGGAATGGCGCGCTGTTTCTTGCCGTCGATTTCGATCTCGAACAGTGTGGTCAGAAAGTGACCTGCAAAAATCAGCAATTGTGCTTCTTTTTGATCGAGTGAGATCGGTTGCGGGGCTTCGCCGCCGCCATAAATGACGGCTGGAATACGATTGGCGCGACGAACAGCACGAGCGGCCCCCTTGCCGCCTTGTGCACGCGCCGAGGCCTTAAGCTGCTTAATGGCAGATGACATCGGTTTATCCTCTTCAAAAACAAAGCCACCGATTGTGCCGGTGGCCTATTGGGTCAATCGCCTGTTCAGGCTTGGGTGTCCGTGCCTCCAAGGGTGTCTGCCGGACGCGCTATGTTTAGCGGAAAACCCCGATCATAGCAAGGCAATCAGTCGTTTTCGCCCTGCGTGCCGCACCAGCCAAAGGGAATATTCTGGGTGTGGAACATGCGTGCCGGAATTTCTTTGATTTTTTTGATTTGCGCCGGCTTTTTGATGGGGATGTGCTTTTGGATGCGGCGTCTGGCTTCCTGCTCGTCATCAATAAAAACATAATAATTTTTATGAAGACTGGCTTCAGAGTGCTCTAAAACATGAAAATGATATCCGTGGCGCATGGTTTCCCCCTAGAACAGGACTTGAAACAAGTTCATTGGAGATTGACTATATCATTTTTAATACGGCTATAAAGTCCTTAAAAACAGGACATCTTTTTTTGGTTAAAATCAGGCCCAACCCCTCTCAAAAGGACCGTTTCCCTTTTTGTGAGCAAGTGTAATCGCATTTCTGGAGGGACGTATTTGTGTCAGCGGCGCGGCAAGAACGCCGCACAGGCACATAAAATCCAAGCCAAGATCATCAGGCTGCCGCCGAACGGGGCCAGCATCGGGATTTGCGCAATCAGAGCCATCAGGCCTTTCAGGCCGTGCTCTTGGGGCAGCAATGGCCCCAATATTTTGGTGCTGAGGCTCAGGCCGAATAAAAAACTGCCCAGCCAGAGTAAAAAAGCGAGACCCCGCGCGACGATGGGTGCGAGCAGGCCTGCATAACCCGCTGTGACCAGTGCGAGGCAGGCGGGAGCTGTAACCAAGGCCAGAAGGGCCGCTGAATGAAGGGCGCTTCCTTGGGCGAGATGCGCTTCGGCTGCCGCCAAACTCACACCCATCGCGCCCAATAAAGCCGCCAGAACAAGTGTCAGACGATCAAACCAATGCATGGGGGCAGGGGGAGGATGAAACGACATGGTCGCACGCGTCCTGACAGTGTGAAGGGTTAAACGGGGAGGGCTTCGCCGCGTTCTTGCATCAGGCGGGCAATCGCACTGCGTAATTCCGCCATGCCCGCGCCTGTGCGGCTTGATGTGAGAAGAATCTCCGGAAAGGCAGCGGGGCGCTTTTTGATGGCGTCAGCCGTGGCTTGCAAACGGGCGGCGATTTCTGTCTGGCTGAGCATATCGGCTTTTGTCAGCACGATCTGATAGGAAACGGCCGCCACATCCAGCGTTTTCAAAACGGCCTCGTCGACCTCTTTAAAGCCGTGGCGCGCATCAATCAGAACAAACACCCGCGCCAAGGATGCACGACCGCGCAGATAGTCGTGGATGAGGCGTGTCCATGCCGCAACTTTCGTCTTTTCCACCTTGGCATAGCCATAGCCCGGCATGTCGACGAGGCGCAGCCAGTGGCCGATATCAAAGAAGATGAGCTCTTGCGTGCGCCCCGGCGTGTGGGAGGTGCGCGCCAAGGCATTGCGGTTGGTGAGTGCATTGACGAGACTGGATTTGCCGACATTGGAGCGTCCGGCAAAGGCAATTTCCATCCCGTCCATAGGCGGCAGGGTTTCAAGGGTGGACGCCGCCCAGATGAAGTCGGCTTCCCCTGCAAACATTTTGCGGCCAGCCTCAGCCAGTTGCGCATCATCATATTGAGCGCTCATGTCCTGAGACCTCCTTGTTGCGGTGATCCCGATCAGGCGGGATTTTTACCTGTCATTTTGCGCAAGTTGTCCCACAGCTCGACCTTCACGCCTTGGCGTTTCAGAATCGTATATTGCTGCAGCACGGACAAGGTATTGTTCCATGACCAATAGATCACCAGACCGGCTGGAAACGAAGCCAGCATGAAGGTGAAGATCAAGGGCATCCAAGCAAACATGGCTTTTTGCACGGGATCGGGTGGTTCCGGATTCATCTTCATCTGGATGAACATGGTTATGCCCATGATGATCGGCCAGATCCCCAGCATCAGGAAATGGGGCGGGGTCCACGGAATCAGTCCGAACAAATTGAACAACGTGGTGGGATCGGGCGCGGACAAATCCTGAATCCAGCCATAAAAGGGCGCATGCCGCATTTCAAGCGTCACAAACAACACTTTATACAGCGAGAAAAAGACAGGGATCTGGATCAGGATCGGCAAGCAACCGGCCAGCGGATTGATTTGCTCGCGCTTGTAAAGCTCCATCATTTCTTGCTGTTGCTTGATTTTATCGTCTTTGAAGCGCTCGCGCAGATCGGTGATCTGGGGTTGCAAAGCCTTCATCTTGGCCATCGAGACATAGCTCTTATTGGCAAGAGGATAGAAGATGGCCTTTACAATCACTGTCACGATCAGGATCGACAGACCGAAATTGCCAACCAGATGATAGAAGAGGTCAATCAGCATGAACATCGGCTTGGTGATGAAATAGAACCAGCCCCAATCAATCAGAAGATCGAAGTTCTTGATGTTGAGTTTTTCGCTATAGGCGGCGATGGTTTTGACTTCTTTCGCGCCCACAAACAGCGTGGTTGTTGACTGCACGCTTCCCTTCACAGGAACCACACGCCCCTGCATCAAAAGATCGACCTGATAATTTTTCTCAGTGGGGCTTGAGGCCAATGAGCCCGAATAGGTCAGGGTGTAAGGGGCGGTTTGATCGGGTGCGAGGACTGCAGCCCAATATTTATCGGTAATTCCGGCAAATCCGCCGACAGCTTCCTTATAGGTTTTGCCGCGTCCTTTGCCACCGGCCAAAGGATTTTCTTTGTCGATATTGGCGTATTTTTCTTCCTGCAACCCTTGTTCGCCGACCACGCCGACCAAACCTTCATGCAAGATGTAATAGCCCGCCGTGGCAGGATTGCCGTAGCGGCGAATGAGGCTGAAGGGGTTCAGCGTCACGGGCTTGTCCCCGTTATTGTCAACGCTGTCGGTAATGGTCAGGGCATAGCCTTGATCAACACTGAGATGACGCTTGAAGACAAGACCGGCGCCATTGTCCCATGAAAGGGTAACAGGTTGTTGGGGAGTCAGTTTGGTATGAGAGGCCGTCCAGACGGTCTTGGCATTGGGCAAGGTAATCTGTTGATCCGCTGAGGCGGCCCAGCCGAAATCGGCATAATAGGCGTTGTGCGAGCCGTGCGGTTCTAAAACTTTGATGATCGGGCTGTTTGGATCAACGGTTTCATGAAACTCCTTGAGCGCGAGATCGTCGATCTCGCCGCCGGTCAGCGGCAGCGAGCCAATCAGGCGCGGGGTCTCGATGCTGACCCGTAGCGATTTCACCAGCATTTCCTCGCGGCTGGCAACCGTTGTGATCGGACCCTTGTCGGGCACGGAACCGGGGGTCTGCGATCCGGCAGCCTCTGCAGCCTTTTGGGCCGGAGACGGAACAGGGGGAGCAAAAAAGGCATTCCACCCCAGCAAAACAGCTAAAGACAGCGCGATTGCGAGAAACAAATTTTTGTTATCGTCCATGGGAGGGGGCTGTCCTTGCTTTGGCCATCGAGGGCAGTGGCCTATTTGGTCAGGGGTTGGGCGGCATGAACCGCTGTCGTGGATGGTTTTAACGGACGGCACGACTTCTGCAAGGCCTGATTGAGCGCATCCACGAGGTTGTGGAAAGTTGCGGTCAGGCAGCCTTGCCGTGCGATGATCACATAATCCTGCGGAGGCAGGGCTGAACAGGGGATTTGATCAAGGGCCGCGCGCAATCGCCGACGAATACGGTTGCGAACCACCGAATTACCGGTTTTTTTGGTTACTGTCAGACCAAACCGCGGGGCAATCCCTGCGGATTGTCCCGTTTTTTCGTCGGTTGGTCCGGTGTCGCGGGCCCAATATTGGAGCGTCAGGAGAGGGGCATGGACCCTTCGCCCCGCTGCAACGGCCAAGAATTCCTGCCTTTTTCGCAGGATCTGCCGTTTGGTCTGGGGCTGCGTCTGGGGGTCTGGTGCCATCAGGAGGGCAATGATCCGTTATCCGGATCCATCATCACGTCAAAACGGGTGCTGAGGTAGATAACCTCAGCCGCCGGTTTTAGGCTGACAAACGCTTGCGACCACGCGAACGGCGGGCAGCGAGAATTTTACGGCCGCTTTTGGTGGCCAGACGGGCGCGGAAGCCATGGCGGCGCTTGCGAACCAGCTTGCTGGGTTGATACGTGCGTTTCACAGCGCATACTCCTATTCGTTATCGGGTCATGAAGGGCGCGAGGCTGTCGCACTGCCGCTTCATGCGTTTAAGTCTTGGCTTCCCAAAAATGTTCTTTTGGGGGCCAAGAAATCAGGGCCCTAAAAAACAGTCCATCATGGGATGATGGCGGGCTTATGAAGGATTGGGGCCGGAAAGTCAACGTAAGATCCGTGAATTATCCTGCCAAAATCAGTCAAAAAGGCTGGAAACGCTTTGTTCAAGCGCCGTACGGCCGATGGCCTCACCCAAAAGGTCGGCAATCGAGATCACACGGATATTGCTGGCCACCCGAACGGCTTCGGTGGGTAAAATCGAGTCTGTCAGCACCAATTCTTTCAATTTTGAGGACGCAATACGCGATACGGCCCCTCCTGACAGCACCCCATGGGTGATATAGGCGAAGACTTCCTTGGCCCCTTTGCTGAGCAAAGCTTCCGCCGCATTGCATAAAGTCCCACCGGAATCGATGATATCATCGACAAGAATGCAGGATTTGCCGCTGACATCGCCGATAATGTTCATGACTTCGCTTTCGCCGGGGCGCTCGCGGCGCTTGTCCACAATGGCGAGGGGAGCATCAATGCGTTTGGCCAGCGCGCGGGCGCGCACCACACCGCCCACATCCGGTGAAACCACCATCAGATTGCCATTATTGATCCGCTTTTTGATATCGGCTGCCATCAAAGGGGCGGAAAACAGGTTGTCGGTTGGAATATCGAAGAAGCCCTGAATTTGTCCGGCGTGCAGATCAAGGGTCAGGACGCGGTCAGCCCCCGAACGGGTGATCAGATTGGCCACCAGCTTGGCGGAGATGGGGGTGCGGCCCGAGGCCCTGCGGTCCTGACGGGCATAGCCAAAATAAGGGATCACGGCCGTAATGCGCCGTGCCGAAGACCGGCGGGCGGCATCAATGATGATCAGCAATTCCATCAAATGGTCATTGGTGGGAAAAGACGTCGACTGGACAATATAGACGTCCTGACCGCGGACATTTTCCTGAATTTCGACGAAGATTTCCATATCCGCAAAACGGCGGACCTGACATTGGCCGAGCGGGATTTCCAGATAAGCGGCAATGGCATCAGCCAGCGCCCTGTTGGAATTGCCTGCGATCAGTTTGATGTCGGATTTCATTTTGGTATGCCCCAGAAGTCTTTACAAACACCCGTCTCGGTGTCCCGTCCATACCAGCCACGTCCTCACCCTACAATATGACAACGCCACCGCCCACAGTGAAAATGCCTCTTAATGGTCCCATTTATGGTTTCGGGGCGACGGAAACAGCTACGGGCAGACCTCATTTGCCGATATAGACGGCGACATCAGTCATGGCTGTTTCGCCCAATTGGGTGATTTCGGCTGCGGTCATGAGGCTTTCAGTGCTTAAACCCGATGACGGATTGCGTTTTATGCTGCTGGTGAGTCGTTGCAGACGGTTTTCCTCGGCATCGAAGATGTCAAAAACCAGAAAGCCCTCAAATTCGCCTTTGCTTCTGTCCGCATGCATATAACCGTGCAGCCGCAATTTGGCCCGATCCGCATAGTCGGTCAGAGACAAGCCGTTCTGGTTGGCCCCGCGCGCCAGCCCGTCCCGCAGAGCGGTTTGCAAAGCAGGCGGCACACCATCAATGGCTTCAATGGCAATCGGGGCCGATGAACCTGCGGATAAAGCGCGTTGGGATGGGGTGCTCTGGCAGGCTGCGAGCAGCACAGCGAGCACCATCATCATCCACGATGAACGAAATGGCAGGCCTGAAATTCTCATACCCCCATCTTAGTGCAGAGTCGTTCATTGTGGAAATACGTCATAAGCCTAGAAAAAAACGCAAATTTCTGCTTTTTCCCTTCGGTTTTCGTATAAAGCTGCTCAAGACCTCATGCTGTTTGACAGGCAGACCCCTTGGTTGGCCGCTTGGTATGAAGGCTTTGCAATTTTCGCTCGAATACACAGAAAGATGGAATTGATCAGCCCATGAGTGCGCGGCCCCCACAGCAGGACATGCCGGACGAAGTGGTCGATGAGACCGACGAGCCTGATTTCGGGCCGGAGCTGGTTGATCTGTCCGGTGCTTTGGAGGGATCCGAGTCAGGCTCGCTGATGGCTGGCGCGGAAGTCATCAAAAGCTATCAGCAAACCTTACCCAATCATCCCGGTGTGTATCGGATGCTCAATAAAGCGGGCGAAGTGCTTTATGTCGGCAAGGCCAAAAACCTCAAAAAACGCGTGGCGTCCTATGTGCGTGAAACTGGCCATTCCAACCGCATTTCACGGATGATCGCGCTGACCGCGTCGATGGAATTCATCACCACCCATACCGAAACCGAAGCTTTGCTGCTTGAAGCCAATCTCATCAAGCAATTAAAGCCGCATTTCAACGTATTGCTGCGGGATGACAAAAGCTTTGCCTATATTCTGCTGGCGCGTGATCACGAGGCGCCGCAGTTGGTCAAGCATCGCGGGTCACGCCAGCGCAAAGGCTCTTATTTCGGTCCTTTCGCCAGTACATGGGCGGTCAATCGCACCATGACGGCTTTGCAGCGGGCCTTTCTGATCCGCACCTGTAGCGACAGCTATTATGAAAACCGCTCGCGTCCCTGTCTGCTCTATCAGATCAAACGCTGTGCGGGCCCTTGCACGGGTGAAGTGTCTTTGACGGATTACGCGGCGCTTGTGTCCGAGGCGGAAGATTTCATGCGCGGACGGTCGAACAAGATCCGCCAGCATTTGTCCCAAGACATGCAGGCCGCTTCCGATGCGCTGGAATTTGAAACGGCAGCGCGCTTGCGCGATCGGTTGTCGGCTCTGGCCGCTGTGCAATCCTCGCAAGACATCAATCCCCATTCCGTGGAAGAAGCAGATGTCATTGCCTTGCATGCGGAAGCGGGCTTGTTCTCGGTACAGGTATTTTTCTTCCGTCACTTCCAGAATTGGGGCAATCGGGCCTATTTTCCGCGCGCGGACAAATCATTGTCGCCGGACGATGTGTTGGGAGCCTTTGTCGCGCAATTTTATGATGACAAGCCGCCGCCCAAACTCATCATCCTGTCGCATGCGATCGAGGATCAGGCCTTGCTGGTGGACGCTTTGTCAGAGAAAGCCGGACACAAGGTCGATATCGTGGTGCCGCAGCGCGGTGAAAAGCGCGATGTGTTGGATCATGCGCTTGATAATGCTCGCATGGCTTTGGGGCGTCGCTTGGCCGATACGTCCTCGCAGCAGAAATTATTGCTGGCTCTGGCTGAAGCATTGGGTCTTGAAAAACCGCCTCGCCGCATTGAGGTTTTTGATAACTCGCATCTCTCGGGCAATCAGGCGGTGGGCGGCATGATCGTTGCCGGACAGGATGGTTTTTCAAAAGCCCATTACCGTGTTTTCAATATCAAATCGACGGAGCTCACGCCGGGCGATGATTACGCCATGATGCGGGAAGTCCTGACCCGCCGGTTGTCGCGTCTTTTGAAAGAGGCGGTACCGCCGTCCCAAATCCCCGAAGCACCGGTGTCGGATGAAAAGCCAGTCGAGGATAGCGAGGCGGAGCTCAGCCCGAGCATGCCGTTATGGCCGGATTTGATCCTGATCGACGGGGGCAAAGGGCAGCTGGATGTCGCATGTGCGGTGGCAACAGAGCTGGGTATTACCGATATTGCCTTTGTCGGCGTCGCCAAAGGGGTTGATCGGGATGCAGGCCGTGAAACCTTCATTATTCCCGGACGCGCCCCCTTCCGTCTGCCGCCCCGCGATCCGGCCTTGTATTTTATCCAGAGACTGCGCGACGAGGCGCACCGCTTTGCTATCGGCTCGCACCGTGCCAGACGCAAAAAGGCCTTTACCCGTTCCAGTCTCGATGAAATCACAGGGGTGGGCCCCGCGCGCAAACGGGCCTTGCTGCACCATTTCGGATCAGCCAAAGCGGTTGAGCGGGCCTCTTATGACGATCTTTTGCGGGCGCCCGGCATCAATCAGGCCACAGCAAAACTCATTTATGACTATTTTCATGATGAAGCCGGCCATTCTTAGTGCTAAAGGAAGCCTCAGACGGCTTGACGATCCCCGTTCAGCCTTGCTTTTGTAATAGCCATGTCAAATCCACGTCCGACACCTCGTAGCGAATTTTTCAGTCTGCCCAATCTGCTGACCTATTTCAGGGTCTTGGCGGTGCCGATCGTTGTTGGCTGCCTGTTTTGGTACGAAGACGGTACCATGCGCTGGGTGGCGCTGTTTATCTTCGCGGTTGCCGCCATCACCGATTTTTTTGACGGCTGGTTGGCGCGTTTATGGTCGCAGCAATCATCACTGGGCCGGATGCTGGATCCCATCGCCGACAAGCTCTTGGTGGCGTCGTGCTTGTTGATGCTGGTGGCCGACGGCACGATCCATGGTCTTTGGATATGGGCGGCGATCATTATTTTGTGCCGCGAGATTTTGGTATCGGGTTTGCGCGAGTATCTCGCTGAATTGAGGGTCAGTGTTCCTGTCTCAACCGTGGCCAAATGGAAAACCGCTTTGCAGTTGTTTTCCTTGGGCTTTCTGGTGGTTGGCCCCGCAGGTGAAGAGGTTTTGCCGCATACGGTGGAGATCGGGCTCTGGCTGTTGCTGATTGCCGCGCTTCTCACCCTTTACACAGGGTATGATTATTTCCGCGCGGGCCTGCGCCATGTTGTTGATCTGGACGAGTGATCCGCATGACGCGCAGCGTTAAAATTCTTTACTTTGCTTGGGTGCGGGAACGAATGGGCCGGGCAGAGGAAGTGCTTGCTGTGCCGGATGACGTGCTGACTGTTGAAGATCTCGCTCGATTTTTAGCCAGGCGGGATGAAGAGGGCGCCCATGCCTTTGCCAATCCGGCGATTGTGCGGGCGGCTTTGGATCGTCGCCACGTCCCCCCGCACACCCCCTTGCAAACGGCAACAGAAATTGCCTTTTTCCCGCCCATGACAGGCGGGTAATGCCATGCGCAGATTAAGCGTACAGGCTGATCCTTTTGATCTCGCTCATGAAATCCAACAGCTCACACAGGGACGGACCGATATTGGTGCGGTGGTGTCTTTTACAGGTCTCTGCCGCTCGGAAGGGGGTCTGCTGGAAGCGCTTGAGCTTGAGCATTTTCCAGGGATGGCGGAAGAGGAAATGGGGCGGGTGATGGATGAGGCCGAGGCCCGTTGGCCGCTTCAAGGCCTGTGTGTCATTCATCGGTTCGGGATGATCAAGGCGGGTGAGCAAATTGTTTTGGTGATCACCGCGTCCGCCCATCGGGATGCGGCGTTTCAGGCCGCTGATTTTCTGATGGATTATTTGAAGACCCGCGCACCTTTCTGGAAAAAGGAATGGCAACAAGGCGGTGATACGCGAGGTTGGGTCGAGGCCAAAAAAGAAGATGTGGCCAAGGCCGATCGCTGGCGCGACAAGCCCTGAGCCTCCGTATTCTTAGCAGCAAGTCATTGACTGAATTGGATTTTATTGTGTGTGTTGCACAGCCGATAAAATCCAATGCCCACCCGGCACCCGCCGGAATGTCCAGATTTCCACGGCCTCTTGCACTTGGTTGGGATTGCCTTCGACCACGCGATTGCTGGAGCGTTCCACCATCACATTGATGAATGAAAAGCGCATCGCGACGGTGGCGTAATCACTGCCGTTTTCATGCCAAGCTTCGGACAGATCACCTTGTAAAAGCTTCACATTCGAGACTTTGTCGACAAGGCCGCGCTGGCTGTTGGCTGCCAGATCGTCACCGAGATAAGAGACCATTTCAGGGGTCGCAAGACCCCGCAAGGCGGCGATATCCTCGCGGCTATAGGCGTCCTGAACGCTGATGAGCAGGCGTTCGAATTCGCTGTAATCCTGATCCTGAATGGTGAGGGGTTGCAGCCTGTTTCCGCCACCAGACGCCGGTGTCATATCAAGCGGGGCCCGTGCCGAAGTCGGGGTGTCGACATAAGCGGGTTGTGGTTCGGACCGGCGGAACAACCGCACGACCAGAAAAATTAATCCAGCAATCAGAGCCGCTTGGAACAACAGGCCGAGCAGGCTCATAAAGCCGCCCATGCCGCCCATGAAGCCGTGGCCGCTCAACAATCCGAACAGACCAGCGCCCAAAAAGCCACCGGCCAGACCGCCCATGAAGCTGCGCGCAAAGGACGGCGCGGCTTGCGGCTGCTGGACGGGAGGCGCTGAAAAACCGGGCCGTTGCGGATTGGCGGGCTGGGTGATGGAGCGCTCGATGGGGGCCGCGGGCCTTGGTGCGGTTTGGGTTGCGGGCGGGGCGGAAAAAGTGTTGGACCCACGACTGCCCATGGAGCCGCGATCCCCCAAACGCGCTTGCGCATCGGGGATGGCAACCATGCTCAGGCTCAAAATCAGGACCAAAGCGCGCGTGAAATGCTTGAATGCCAGTGTCGATAACATGGTGGTTTTCTCCCCGCGGACCGTGTCGGATAGAGCGAACAAACGTCACTCTTTCCAGAACAAACCTTTTATTTCTTCCGCGGATATGGGGTTTGTTCGTCCGAAAACAAGGACTATCCGGATGAAGCGGGCCAGCTTTTCTTTATCTCAAGAAAACAGGGACCAAAGCGGCCTTGTTTCAGCCAGAAAAGGCGGAAAAACAGGATAAAAAGCGGGAACTTCAGGATAGAGCACCGCAGCAAAAAATCTCATTTTTGCAATTTAAGAGCAGTCTTGGGATTTTTGGCAGCGCGCAGCGGGTCGGAATCGGTCGCAATTTTTTTGGTAATCCATTCGATGAAGGACATCATGAAGGGATCATGCCGGTCCGCGCGGCGATAGATCAGACGGTGGGAAATCACCTTCACCCCCAAGGGGCCGAACGGCATCACGAGCTTGCCGGTTTTGAGCGCATGCGCCGCCAATAAAGTTGAGTCCAGCACGAGACCCAGACCATCCATGGCCGCGGCAATCGAGAGATAAGACCGATCGAAAATCATGCCGCTGCTGGGCAGTGGAATATGGGCCGCATAATGGTCGAGCCATTGGTTCCATTGTACCTGACAGCGAATGGAAAAAATGATGGGAACACGTTCGATGTCGATAAAATTTTTGAGCTTGTGCTCTTTGACAAAAGCGGGGCTGGCCATGGGCACCATCAGCTCTTCCGCCAGCACGATGCCCTCGCAGGCCTCGGGGATGGGGCGGGCATGTTGAATATCAATCATGAAGCCGTCATCGCCCAAGCGCATGGGCTCATTGCCCGATGAAAGCGTGACATCGATTTCGGGATGATCATGAATGAATTCACCGATGCGCGGCATCAGCCAGAGCGTGGCAAAACTCGGCGAGGAATGCAGCGTCAAACGACCACGATTGCCGCGCGAGGCGACACGCCGTGTCGCGCTGGCAATTTGAGCAAAACTTTCCAGCAAGGCCGCATTATAGCTCAAGGCTTCAGGCG
>CAIJVU010000004.1 GCA_903824185.1 uncultured Hyphomicrobiales bacterium | reverse complement strand
GGTCTTGAGAGCAGCAACAGTGTCGTGCTGGATCCGGGCCTGTTTTTCCGTGTCTCGACCACCATCACTCTGGTGGGCGGCACCTTGTTCGTGATGTGGCTTGGCGAGCAGATCACCCAGCGCGGCATCGGCAACGGATCCTCCATGATCATTTTTGCTGGTATCGTCGCCGAATTGCCATCCGCCATTGCTGGCACCTTGGAGCTCGGTCGTCAGGGGGCTTTGTCCACCGCCCTCATCTTGCTGGTGATTGTGATGGGCGTATCCGTCATCGCCTTCATTGTGTTCATGGAGCGCGCGCAGCGCCGCTTGCTGATCAATTATCCCAAGCGTCAGGTGGGCAACCGCGTCTATGAAGGCCAAACCTCCTTCCTGCCTTTGAAGCTTAATACATCGGGCGTCATTCCGCCGATTTTTGCTTCATCCTTGTTGTTGCTGCCGACCACGATTGCCACTTTTGCGGCCCAGTCGGATCAAACCGGTGTGATTGCCACCATTTCCACCTATCTCGGTCATGGCCGCCCGTTATTCATGTTGGCCTATGCCGGATTGATCATCTTCTTCGCCTTTTTCTATACGGCGATTGTGTTTAATCCGGTTGAAACCGCCGATAACCTGAAGAAACAAGGCGGCTTTATCCCCGGTATCCGTCCCGGTGAGCGCACCGCCGAGCATATCGACACCGTGCTGACCCGCATCACCGTTTTGGGGGCGGGCTATCTCACAATCATTTGTCTATTGCCAGAACTGCTGATTTCACAATTTGCGCTTCCGTTCTATTTTGGCGGGACATCGTTGCTGATTGTTGTGTCTGTCACCATGGATACGGTGTCGCAGGTGCATGGTCATCTGATGGCCCATCAATATGAAGGGCTGGTCAAGAAATCTAAATTGCGGGGGAGGCGTCGTTGAGACTGATCTTGTTGGGACCGCCCGGAGCGGGAAAAGGCACACAGGCCACACGTCTGGTCGAAAAATTCGGGATACCGCAACTCTCCACCGGCGACATGCTGCGTGCAGCGGTTGCCGCGGGCACGCCGGTTGGCTTGAAAGCCAAGGCCGTCATGGAATCGGGCGGGCTGGTGTCTGATGAAATCGTCATCGGCATTGTCGCGGACCGGATCGAGGAGGCGGATGCCAAAAAAGGCTTCATCCTCGATGGCTTCCCGCGCACCGTCGCGCAGGCCGAAGCCTTGGATGTGATGCTCACACAAAAAGGCCTGAAGCTTGATGCCGTGCTCGAATTGCAGGTCGATCAAAACGCGCTGGTGCATCGCATTGTGCGCCGTGCGGAAGAGGCCAAGGCCGCAGGCCAGCCCGTGCGCAAGGACGATGATCCCGAGGTCTTCAAGACCCGTCTTGAGGCCTATAACCGCGACACCGCGATTGTCGCGCCCTATTACCAAAAGAGCGGTCAGCTCAAGGTCATTGACGGCATGCAGCCGATTGATGATGTCACCAAGGCCATGAATGCGGCGCTGGGTGCGTGACAGCTTGAACGCTTGATCCTGACGATTTTAAAAAGGCAGCTTCGGCTGCCTTTTTTGTTTGGGGATGTGTTTCCTTTTCCCGGTCTTTCGCAACGATTAAAACGCGACAGGCAAGCCATCCTCGTCTTTTCTGTTGGTCGCGCACCATGATCCCTGTTGACCCCGCGCGCCATGATCCCTGTTGGCCCGCGCGCTATGATCCCTGTTGGCGCCATTATCCCTCCCAGCGTCATTGCGACCGCGCGCGAAGCGGGCGGGAAGCAATCCATCACGTGCAACGTGGTTTGCCGCGCCCCTCAGACGTCATCAAGTGCTGGATTGCCGCGCGGCGTGCCGCCTGTTCGCGTCCATACCCCCTCCCAGCGTCATTGCGACCGCGCGCGAAGCGGGCGGGAAGCAATCCATCACGCGCAACGTGGTCTGCCGCGCCATTCAGACGTCATCAAGCGCTGGATTGCCGCGCGGCGTGCCGCCGCTCGCAATGACGGGAAAAGGGTAGCGGTAAAGTCCTCCCCGTTGAAAAAAGGGGTGGCGGTAAAGCCCTCCCCTTTGAAAAAATAGGTGTCGGTAAAGTCCTCCTCGTTGAAAAGGGGCGGGCACTTTGACGCCTCTTGGCGCCATACTCCCTCCCAGCGTCATTGCGACCGCGCGCGAAGCGGGCGGGACGCAATCCATCACGCGCAACGTGGTCTGCCGCGCCCCTCCGGGGTCATCAAGCGCTGGATTGCCGCGCGGCGTGCCGCCGCTCGCAATGACGGGAAAAGGGTAGCGGTAAAGTCCTCCCCGTTGAAAGAAGGGGTGGTGGTAAAGTCTCCCCCTTTGAAAAAAAGGGTGACGATAAAGTTCTCTCCTTTGAAAAGGGGCGGGCACCTTGATGCCTGTTGGCCCCCATACCCCCTCCCAGCGTCATTGCGACCGCGCGCGAAGCGGGCGGGACGCAATCCATCACGCGCAACGTGGTCTG
>CAIJVU010000003.1 GCA_903824185.1 uncultured Hyphomicrobiales bacterium | reverse complement strand
TGGCATTGGGTCTCGAAGATATGGTGGTTGTCGCCACCAAGACAGGGATTTTTGTGGCTCCGAAAGACCGTGCCTCGGAAATCAAGGCCCTTTTGGCCCGTTTGCCAAAGCATTAGCTTGGGACTGTTGATGGAGCTTCTGCTGGCTTTGGGGGCAGGCCTCTGCTAGAAACCTGCACGGTTGCTAGCTTTGAGGGCGATGCAGCCATTTGCCGGATCATGAAGTTTTCGCATGCGTAATTCGACCATTGAAAAATTAGTGGGACAAGACGGACCTGTATTGAAGCGGCTGTTTGCCGACAATATCAGGCGCTTTGCCTCGCGCTATATCCTCGCCTTTATTTTGATGGCGATTGTCGCAGCCGCAACGGCAGCCAGTGCATGGATGATGAAAGACCTGATCAACAAGGTCTTTATTGATCGTGATCCGATGTTCATGACCATTATTTGTGTGGCGGTGGTGGTGATCTACACGGCCAAAGGCCTGGCGGCCTATGGGCAGGAGGTCTTGCTGGCGCGGATTGGCAACAAGATTGTGGCTGAAATACAAGAGCGCCTCTACGCGTCAATTCTTAGGCAGGACTTGGCATTTTTTCACGAGATGGGCTCAGCTGAACTCATCACACGCCTGACCCATAATGCGCGCGCGGCAGCCACGGCCCTCAATCTGATGGCGACCAGTTTGGGTCGTGATTTGCTGACGGTGATCAGTCTGGTTTTTGTGATGATCAGTCAGGATCCATTGCTCACCGCCATTGCCTTGATCGGCATGCCCTTGCTGTTTTTGGCCGTGTCGAAAATGCTCAAAAAAGTACGCAAATTATTTACCCGCGAAGTGGATACCGTTTCGCGGCTGGTGGCGATCATGCAAGAATCCGTGCAGGGCATCCGCATAGTTAAAGCCTTTCGGCTTGAGGATCACTTGCGCCTCTCGATGCAAAACGCCATTGCCGATATGGAGGATCTCGCCAATCGCATGGTGCGCTCGCAAGCCGGTGCCAATCCGCTCATCGATACATTGGGCGGGATCGCGGTGGCGCTGGTGGTGGCCTATGGCGGCTGGAGTGTCATTTACAATGGCGCCACACCCGGTGAGTTTTTTGCCTTCATCACGGCCTTGCTGATGCTGACCGATCCGGCGCGTCGTCTGGCACGGCTGCATCTCAGTCTGGCGGGTGCCGCGATTGGGGTGCGGATGCTTTATGAATTGATTGACCGCGTGCCCGCTCAACAGGATCAGGCTGATGCCGTCCCGCTTGTTCTCTCAGGGGGCAATCTGCAGCTTGATCATGTGTCCTTTGGCTATCAGGCCGATAAAATGGTTTTGAATACTGTGTCCTTGCAGGCCAAAGCGGGGCAAATGACAGCCCTTGTGGGTGTGTCGGGCAGCGGCAAATCATCGGTGTTGAATTTATTGCTGCGTTTCTGGTCGCCCCAGCAAGGCCGCGTCTTGATCGATGGTCAAGATATCGAACATGTGACCTCGGACAGTCTTTACAACAGCATATCGCTTGTTAGTCAGGATGTGTTTTTGTTCGAGGGCTCGATTGCCGATAATATCAGGCGCGGCAAACCGGAGGCCACGCAAGCCGAGATTGAAACTGCGGCCCGCTCAGCCCATGCGCATGATTTTATTATGCTGATGCCGCAAGGCTATGACACACAAGTGGGGGAATTGGGCGGCCGCTTGTCGGGCGGGCAGCGCCAGCGGCTTTCGATTGCGCGGGCCTTTTTGAAAAATGCACCGATTTTATTGCTCGATGAGCCGACATCGGCTTTGGATGCCGAGACGGACGCCGCCATTGGCGAGGCTTTGGCCGATTTGAGCAAAGGTCGCACCACTTTGCTCGTGGCGCATCGTTTCTCCACCATCATGCAGGCTGATCACATTTATGTGCTTGAAGCAGGACGCATCGTTGAACATGGATCGCATGCCGAATTGATGCAGCAAAAGCAGGTTTATGAGCGTCTGTTTAGTTTACAATCGATTTAATCGGGCCGGTATTGCCGAAGATTGCCTGAGACAATCAGGGCACACCGGACGGATCAGGGAAGGAGCAAAGCCGTGGCCGATATTGATGCCATTGTGATTGGTGCGGGTGTGGTCGGGCTTGCGGTCGCGCGCGCCTTGGCTTTGTCTGGGCGGTCGGTGATTGTTGTTGATCAGGCCGAAGGCATTGGCACGGAGACATCTTCGCGCAATAGCGAGGTCATCCATGCAGGGCTTTATTATCCGGCGGGGAGTTTGAAAGCCCGTTTGTGTGTGGCCGGTCGCAAGGCGCTTTATCCGTTTCTGGAAAGCCATGGCGTGCCCTTCAAACGCTGCGGCAAATTGGTTGTGGCGACCAATGACAGTGAATTAAAAGCCATCGAAGGCGTGATGCAAAAAGGGCTGGTCAATGGCTGTGATGATCTCAGCATGATCAGCGGCGAAGAGGCCATGCGCATGGAACCGGCTTTGTTTTGTGTGGGGGCTTTATTATCGCCCTCAACAGGCATCATGGATAGCCATGCCTATATGCTGGCTCTGCAAGGTGATGCGGAGGCTCATGGCGCCATGTTTGCGTTTCATACGCCGTTTTTAAAGGCGGATCTCTCGGGCAATTCCATTCACGTCACTTGCGGGGGAGCCGAGCCCTTGTCTTTGACAACGCATTGCCTGATCAATTGTTCGGGCCTGCATGCATCGCGTGCCGCAGGGCTAATGGCGGGCTTGGACGCCACACATATTCCGCCCACCCTTTATGCCAAGGGCAATTATTTTGTGTTGTCGGGGCGCGCGCCCTTTTCGCATCTGATCTATCCGGCGCCGCATGCGCATGGATTGGGGGTGCATCTGACGCTTGATTTGGGTGGACAGGCGCGCTTCGGCCCGGATGTCGAATGGATCGATAGCCTTGATTACGAGGTGGATCCCAGACGCCTTGAAGGCTTTGACGAGGCTATCCGCCGCTATTGGCCAGCCTTGCCCGACAATGCCCTGAGCGCGGGCTATGCCGGGATCAGGCCCAAAATTTGCGGCCCAGATGATCCCGCCCCCGATTTCCGGATCGACGGGCCGGAAGTGCATGGCCATGCGGGCTTGGTCAATTTGTTTGGGATTGAAAGTCCGGGGCTGACCTCCTCCTTGGCGATTGCCGATCTGGTTCTGGAAAAGCTCAATTAATTCTATTGAAGTGATTATTTTGTATGAGGTAAGGGATTAGCTCGCCTGGGCCCCATAAATGACTTGATCCTATGGTGGGACTGGTGCACCGCTTTTTTGGGCGCTGCCGGCGGCATGGGCTTTTAATTTGGGAATGTGAGGTTCGGCATGGTGGATAAAGTGGAACAGGGTTCGCAAACGCTGCAAATGGACCCGACAAGCCGTAACAAAAAAATTATATGCGCCCTGAGTGGCAAGGAATTATCACGCCGCCGTGCGGTCATCGTGGACAGTTTGCGCCCGACTTTGCTGGACCGCATGCGCGAGGATTACCCCAATCTGGCGGATGATAGCTATGTGGATCAGGCGGAAGTGGAGCGCTATCGCACGCTTTATGTCGAGGAAATGCTCAAGCTCGAACGTGGTGAATTGTCTGATCTCGATCAGCAAGTGGCTGACTCGATGGCCCATCACGAAACGGTCGTTGAAAATATCGAAGACGAGTTTGACGAGCATCGGACATTTGGCGAGCGCATTTCCGACCATCTGGCGAGCTTTGGCGGATCATGGGCGTTTCTGATCTCCTTCTTTGCGGTGCTTGTGGTGTGGATGGGTGTCAATGTCGCTCTTGGCGAAAAAGACTCGTTTGATCCCTATCCTTTTATTTTGCTCAATCTTGTTTTGTCCTGCATCGCGGCCATTCAAGCGCCCATCATTATGATGAGCCAGAAGCGGCAGGAGACCAAAGACCGCTTGCGGGCGCTCAATGATTACAAGGTCAATCTCAAGGCCGAGCTTGAAATCCGGCATGTGCAGGAAAAACTCGATTATTTGCTGACCAAGCAATGGCAGCGGTTGGCCGAAATGCAGCAAATGCAAATGGAATTGATGCAGGAAAATGTCATCCGTTTGCGGACCGCGGCCCGTCGCGCCAAATCCACCAAGAAAGCCAATAAGATGAAAGCGGTGTCCTTGCCCATCGGGGAAGGCACGGAAGGGGCCGTGCTCAGCAGCGGTAAATTTGTGAAAACCGTTGCCAAGGCTGTGATGAAAACAGCCCGCAAAAAGGCTGCCCGTACGCAAGCCTCGGCCGAATTGCCATTGGGAACACCCAATGCACTTGATGATCTGCCGATTGTGGTGGCCAAGGTTAAACGCAAGCGCACCAAGCCGCTTGTCACGGTCAACCCGATTGAGCCCACCCTCAAAAAAGAGGGCTCAGAGACGTGATCCTTGTCCTGACGCAATGCTTCCCGCCCGATCAGGGCGGGATCGAAACCCTGATGGGTGGATTGGTCGCGGCTTTGCGCGAGGCGGGCAAGGACGTCCATGTTCTCGCGGATCGTATTCGGTCCAAAAAGGCGCGTGAGGCTGCGCTCGAAACTGATCCAACAACCGAGCGGTTTGGTGGCATTCGCCCGTGGCGGCGCTGGTTGAAACGGCGGCGGGCGTCCGCCTTATTGGCCCAAGGTCAAGTGCAGGCGATCATCGCCGATAGCTGGAAAAGCCTTGAGGCTCTGCCCTCGCTTGAGCGATATGGAAAAACCCTGCCTGTTTTGGTGATGATTTACGGCATGGAATTTCCGCATGATATGCCTGTTGCCAAACAGCAGCGGATCAAAAAAGCGCTGTCCAAAGCAACAGCGATTATTCCGATCTCACGTTTTTCTGCCGATCTGGCGCGTCCCTTTTGTGATGGTGCGCGCATGCATATGATCCATCCGCCTTTGCCGGTTCTGCCCGAGGCCGATGCAGGGCAGCGCGCCGAGGTTCTCAAACTTTTAGGCGAGGATGCAGGGGCACCGCGTTTGCTGACGGTGTCACGCTTGGAGCCGCGAAAAGGGGTCGATCAGGTGATCCGCTCTTTGCCCGATTTGGTCCGCCACTTTCCCAAGCTGGTTTATTATGTCGGCGGTGGTGGTGCGGATCGTGCCCGCCTTGAAACCTTGGTCCATGAGTTGGGAATGCAGGCGCATGTCCGCTTTCTAGGATTTGTGCCGGAGGCATTGAAGCCGGCTCTTTATGAGGCGGTTGATGTGTTTGTCATGCCGGTGAGGCGAGACGGTGATTCCGTGGAAGGCTTCGGCATTGTCTATATGGAGGCCGCTTATTATGGCACCCCCTCGCTGGCGGGATCTGAAGGCGGGGCGGTGGATGCCGTTCTTGACGAGCAAACAGGGTTGATCGTGGATGGTCTGGATCAGGCCGCCATCACGCAGCAATTGCAGCGTCTCTTAGGCGATGACGCTTTGCGGCGTAGATTGGGTGCAGCAGCGCGCGATCGTGCGCGGCGTGAATTTGCATGGTCGCATGCGGTTAAAACATATATCGCTTTATGCGATGGGCGGATGTGAGGCTTTGATGGGCTTGTCCTGTTTTATCATTACGCGGAATGAAGCACGCAAACTGCATGCCGTGATCATGTCCGTCCGAGATCTGGTTGATGAAGTGGTGGTGATCGATTCAGGCTCCACCGATGACACCGTTTTGATCGCCGAGGCAGCGGGCGCCCGCGTCATCCATCATGACTGGCCGGGTTATGGTCCGCAAAAGCGCTATGGCGAGGATGCCTGCCGTCATGATTGGGTGCTCAATCTCGATGGGGACGAGGTTTTGTCCGAAGAATTGCGGGAAGAGATCAAAGCCCTGTTCGCCCAAGGGGAGCCTGCTTTGCCCTGTTACTGGTTGCGGATCATGGCGCATGCGCCTTATGGCCCGAACCGGCCATGGCGCTTCAATTATATTGACCGGATCAGGCTCTATAACAAAAAGCGTGTGCGTTTTCCCGATCATCCGACATGGGATGCGATCGATGCCCCAAAAGGCGTTCCGGTCAAGCGCTTGAAGGGACCGGTCTTGCATTATTGGATGGCCGATTATGGGCATCAACTCGATAAGATGAACCGATACACCACGGCTCTGGCGGAATCGGTTCCCAAAAAATCCATGACGGTTCTGACCTTTCGATTGTTTTTTGCCTTCCCGTTCGATTTTTTCAGAGCCTATTTTTTACGGGGGCATTTTGCCGGTGGGCGTTATGGGTTCGCGGTGGCCATGCTTTACGCCTTTACGCGGATGATGCGCACCGTCAAAATGATGGAACGGCAATGGCCACGCAATTAAGATAACATTTTTGAAAAAGAGGCTTTGATGAGCAATCCGGTTCTGGTTGAAGTTACACGCGGTTCCTCTGTCGAAAGTGTCCATCGCGGCTCCATCATCGTCAGTGATGCGCAGGGAAAAATAGTGTGGTCTTGCGGGGATGCGGATAGGCCCGTTTTCCCGCGCTCGGCGGTCAAAGCCATTCAGGCTTTGCCTTTGCTTGAAAGCGGCATTGCCGACAAACTGCATCTCACGGATGAAGAAATAGCGCTTGCAGTTGCCTCGCATTCGGGTGAGCCCGACCATGCGCGCATTGCCAGCCAGATGCTTGCAAAAGTTGGACGCGATCTCTCCTGTCTCGAATGCGGGGCGCATTGGCCGATGGGCGAGGCAGCGACGCGCGCTTTGGCAAAGACCGGTGCCACACCCACAGCCTTGCACAATAATTGTTCCGGAAAACATGCCGGTTTTATCTGTCTGGCCTGCGGGCTTGATCAGGATCCTGCAGGCTATGTCACCCCTCAACATAATGTGCAAAAGCAGGTGACGGATGCTTTGGCCAGCATGATCGGCTCAGGCTTTGATGCCGATGCCTGTGGCACGGATGGTTGCTCGATCCCGACTTATGCCGTTCCCTTGACGGCGCTTGCCAAAGCCTTTGCGCAAATCGGCACGGGGCAGGGGCTTGGTCCTGACCGCGCGAAAGCCTTCACGCGTATTCGCAAGGCAGTGGCCGCCCATCCCTTTATGGTTGCGGGAACAGGGCGCTTTGATACCGATGCCATGGAAATTTTTGGCGAAAGGCTGTTCTGCAAAACCGGTGCGGAAGGCGTTTATTGTGCCGCCTTGCCGGAACAGGGTTTGGGTGTTTCGATCAAATGCGATGATGGTGCAGGGCGGGCCGCACAGGTCATGATGGCGCTTGTCATCAGCAAATTTTTGCCGATGTCGGATGAGGAAAAGAGGCGCTTTCACGCCTTGGCCGAGCCCGCTTTGGTCAATTGGAACAAGATCACAGTGGGGCATTTACGGCCTGTGGCCCACTTTTCCTGATTTTGGGGGCGATTGCTGGCTTTCGTCCTAATTTGGCCAGAATTATAGGGCACGCCGCACGGATCAAAGCACGGTGTGCAGATTTGTCCGAAAGGGTTGGGTGGTCATTATGGGCTTGTTGAAGCAGACAGCCATATGGCGCGTTTGGCGTGCGGTTGTCATCGGGGCAGCCGGTTTTTTGGCGGCTTGCACCCCCACGCTCGATCGTGCCACCACCGATTTTGCCAGTCCCACAGCCGTTTGGAGGGCGCAACAATCAACGCTTCATGACATTCGGATGCTGGTGGCGACCTCGCGCAAGCTGGTCGGTAAAACGCAACTGGGCAATGAGTTGTCCAGTGAAACAACCTATATCGGCACTTCCGTGAGCATTCCTCCCGATCATCGTGCCGGGGTGATCGAGCGTCCGAGCCTGACATCCGAAAGCCCGAAGCGCCATATTGTGTTGGGGCCGCAGCGTGTTTTGGATGCGGAGACCTTCCGAGGCGCTCTTTCAACCTCCTTATCGGGCCGTGTGGGTGTGGCGCGCGATGTTTTGGTTTTTGTGCACGGCTTCAACACAAGCTATGACGAGGCCCGTTACCGCTTGGCACAAGTGGTGGAGGATGCGCATTTCACCGGCGTCCCTGTCTTGTTTACATGGCCGTCCCAACGTGAATTATTTGCCTATATGTCGGATAAAGACAGCGCCACCGCCTCACGTGATGCGTTGGAAAAACTCTTGCGCGATGTCGCCGCAACCCCTGGTGTGGGGCGTGTGCATGTCTTGGCCCATTCGATGGGCACATGGCTTGCGATGGAAGCTTTGCGGCAAAACGCCATTGCCGGACAGGCGGATCTTGGTGGACGTTTGGGTGAAGTGATGCTGGCCTCGCCCGATATCGGCATGGATGTGTTCAGAGGGCAGATGGCGCGTCTGGGCGCTGTGACACGCGTCTCGATCTTTGCGGCCAATGATGATCGGGCCTTGTCGCTGTCGGGTGCCTTGGCCGGATCACGCACACGCGTCGGTGCCTTGGATCTCAATAACGAGGAACACCGCAACGAGATCGCGCGTCTAGGTGTGCGCGTTTATGATCTGAGCAATATGGATGTCAGTTCGATGTTTCGGCACGGCAATTATGCCGAAGCGCCGCAGGTTGTTGGCATGATCGGGGCGCAATTGGCAGAGCCGAAATTCGAAGATCGTCAGGCCTCTGGCTTTGTCGATGAGGAAGCCGTCAAAGCGGCGAAAGCGCCGCCACCGGGGGCGGCCCCCGTGACAAGCGAGGTTTTGGCGCCGCCTAAAAATTAAGGACAGGCGCAGGCCTTTTCATTCAGCGCCACAGCCTGTCCGAAGCCTTGGCCAAGGCTTTGTTGGTCGCCTTATTGGGCCGCCGTGCGCTGCGCGTAACCGAGCTTGATGTTTAATTCATCCAGCAGTTTGGCCGCAGCTTCCGTAATGACAGTGCCGGGCGGGAAAATGGCTGCTGCGCCGGAGGCTTCGAGGGCTTCGAAATCTTGCGGCGGGATCACGCCCCCCACAACAACCATGACATCGGGGCGGCCTTTTTCAGCGAGCTCTGATTTGAGGGCGGGCACCAAGCTGAGATGGCCTGCGGCCAGCGATGAGACACCGACAATATGCACATCTTCTGCAATGGCTTGGGCAGCGACTTCATCAGGCGTTGCAAAGAGCGGTCCGATAACCACATCAAAGCCGAGATCCGCAAAGGCCGACGCAATGACTTTCTGGCCGCGATCATGGCCGTCCTGCCCCATCTTGGCCAGCAAGACACGGGGTGGACGTCCCTCGTTTTCGCGGAAGGCGGCAATCTGGCTCTCCACATGGCGGGCCTTGTCATTGCTGGCCCCAACCTCGCGCCGATAAACACCTGAAATAGCTTTGATGCTGGCTTTGTGGCGTCCAAAGACTTTTTCCAGTGCGAAGGAGATTTCGCCTACGGTTGCTTTGGCGCGGGCGGCGGCGACACTGAGCGCCAGAAGATTGGCATTGCCTCTTGCGCCTTCTGTCAGGGCATTGAGGGCAGCCTCCACCGCTTGCGGGTCGCGCTCGGCTTTCAACCTGTTGAGCTTGTCGATCTGTGCCGCTCTCACGGCGGAATTGTCCACTTTCAAAACATCGATGGGACGCTCGTCGAGTGCCTTGAAACGGTTGACCCCGATCACCGATTGATTGCCCGCATCAATGCGCGCTTGTGTTTTGGCTGCGGCTTCCTCGATACGCAGTTTCGGGATGCCCGCCTCGATGGCTTTTGCCATGCCGCCGAGCTTTTCGACTTCCTGCATATGCTGCCACGCGCGGGCAGCGAGATCATGCGTCAACCGCTCGACATAATATGAGCCGCCCCAAGGGTCGATGATGCGCGTGGTGCCGCTTTCTTGCTGGAGGAAAAGTTGCGTATTGCGGGCGATGCGCGCGGAGAAATCGGTCGGCAGAGCCAGTGCCTCGTCCAGCGCATTGGTGTGGAGGGATTGCGTATGCCCTTGGGTTGCGGCCATGGCCTCAATCTGGGTGCGGATGACATTGTTGAAAACATCTTGGGCCGTCAAAGACCAGCCCGATGTCTGTGAATGGGTCCGCAAAGGAAGTGACTTTTCCGATTGCGGATTGAATTGCTGAACAAGTTTTGTCCACAACAGGCGCGCGGCCCGCAGCTTCGCAACCTCCATGAAAAAATTCATGCCGATCGCCCAGAAGAAGGAGAGGCGCGGCGCGAAACGATCCACCGATAAGCCTGCGCCAATCCCCGCACGGATATATTCAGCCCCGTCTGCCAATGTATAAGCGAGTTCGAGATCTTGTGCGGCCCCTGCTTCTTGCATGTGATAGCCGGAAATCGAAATCGAATTGAATTTGGGCATGTGTTGGGACGTATAGCCGAAAATATCGGAGATGATCCGCATCGAGTCTTTCGGCGGATAGATATAGGTATTGCGGACCATGAACTCTTTGAGAATGTCGTTTTGAATGGTGCCGGATAATGTGTCTGGCGAGACGCCTTGTTCTTCGGCGGCCACGATATACAAAGCCAAAATCGGTAAGACAGCGCCGTTCATGGTCATCGACACGCTCATTTGATCGAGCGGAATACCGGAAAACAGCGTGCGCATATCATAGATGGAGTCGATCGCCACCCCCGCCATGCCCACATCGCCGGATACACGCGGATGATCGGAATCATAGCCGCGATGGGTCGCGAGATCGAAGGCCACCGACAATCCCTTTTGGCCAGCGGCCAGGTTGCGGCGATAAAAGGCATTGGAATCTTCGGCGGTTGAAAAGCCGGCATATTGGCGCACGGTCCAAGGCTGGTTGACATACATGGTCGGGTAAGGACCACGTAAAAAAGGGATCATGCCGGGAAAGCTATCAACCGCCCCTAGCCCTTGCCGGTCCGTCTCTTCATAGCGATCTTTGACCGCTATTTCTTCGGGCGTCATCCAAGGAGCGGATGGCGCTGACCCGAAATCGGGGACAGTGCTTGGCTCAAAGGCAAGGGTCGAGAAATTGGGGATGCGGCTCATGGCTCATTCCTCTGTGCCGTTGGGCAGGCGTTAGGACGGGGTGTGCGGCGGCTTGGCAAAACCATTATGAAACTCCGGCCGCAGGATGCAGGTTTTGTAAAAACGCCAGCACATCCATGCCCGCTGAAATGAAGTCCTCCACACCGGCTTGTTGAAGCGCCTGTTCCATGTCAGCGGGTCGGCCCGCAAGATAGATATGGCGGGCACCCGCCGCTTTCAGGGCTTGGGCTGTTGCGATGCCCTGTTCAACATAAAGCGCATCGGATGAGCAAAGACAGACCAGCGAACAAGAGGCGGCCTTGAAGGCTTTGAGGAGCGCATCGAGGTCGGAATGGGGCGTATCGCCGAAGGTTTCAATGCCACCGGCTTCAAAAAGGTTTTTGGCAAATTGATTGCGCGCCGTAAAGGCCGAGACCGGTCCGATATTGGCCAGAAAAATGCGGGGACGTTGTCCGCTTTTAGCAAGCATAGTGTCGGATGCATCGCGTAAAGCCTCGAAGGCTTCGCTTGTCCGCATCACCGGCAACAGCGCCTCATTTTTCAAATCGGGGCAAGGTGCTAGGACGGCAACACTGTCCTCGTTGATATTGGGAAATTCCGATGTGCCCGTGATGGGGTCTTTGCGCCGTGCAATATCCTTTTGGCGCTTGGCGATCACCGAACGAAGCTCATGGCTAATGCTGCCATCATGCAAGGCGCGATCAATCCCGCCTTTTTGCTCGCTGTCTTGCAACAAGATCCATGCTTTTTCACACAGAGCCTGTGTTAGATGTTCAATCCCACCCGATCCTGCGGCCGGATCACTCACTTTGTCGAGATGCGACTCTTCCAGCAAAACCAATTGGGTGTTGCGGGCCATTCGGCGGGCAAATGCATCCGGCAAGCCAAGGGCCTGCGTGAAAGGCAAAACCGTCACCGCATTGGCGCCACCCAGACCGGCAGAAAACACCGCCACCGTATTGCGCAGCATATTCACAAAGGGGTCGCGCCGTGTCTGCATCCGCCAGGCTGTTTCTGCCGTGATAAAGGCAGGCTTGGGGTCTAAGCCGCAGGCTTTTTCAATCCGTGCCCACAACAGGCGCAAAGCGCGGAATTTAGCCAAAGACAGCATCTGGTCCGCATCGGCCGCCAGTCTGAACTCGATGGTGTCGCGCGCTTCTTCAAGTGTCAGGCCGTGGGCTTCAAGACCGCGCAGATAAAACAAGGCGCAGCCCAGAGCAAAAGCAAGCTCTTGCGCTTCCGATCCACCGGCGGCATGCATGATGCGCCCATCGGCCTTCAAGAGCGGGGTTTCATAGCCGCGCCCTCGCAAATCATGCACAAGGGCGCTGATGCGTTGAGGCAATTCTTTTGCAAAGGCGTCGGGCGGGCAGGGTGCCTCTCCGGTCACAGCCCAAGCGCCCAGCGGATCAAGCCCAAAGCGGATTTTGGTTGTCGCGGGTAAAACATTGCGGGCTTTGACGACACTGGCAACCGCTTGGATGGCGGCTTTGCCATGGGGGCCCGGATCAAGCGTGATGTCGGCGCCGACATCGAGCATCACACCTTCAAGCGCGGTCGACACTGCTTCCACTGTATCCTGCAGACCGAAACCATAGCTGTTGACAGCCTGCGCAAAAACCAGATGCAGGCCATTCGCGCCATTTTCAAGATCATCAAGTGCTTGCTGGTTGCCGGTTTGGGGGTCGGTATGATCAATCCGCGCCATGACGCGCCAAGCCTGTCCCGCAGGCCGCCCAATCACAGGCTTTGCGCCCTCGGCTTTGCCGTAAAGCGGGTCGATGCGGATCGCGTCGGCGGTCGCATGAACAAGTTTTTTATCGAAATCGGCCCCTTTGAGCGCGGTTTCGACCCGATTCAGCCAGTCATGCTGGCTTGTTTGCGGCATGACAGGCAGGAAGACGTCATCGGCCATCAGGCATCCCCGATCAATGATTGCAGAGGTCACAATGCACGAAGATAGAGTTTTTGACCACTCGTCCTTAGGCTGATTTCCTGATCAGCCTTAACGCTTGAAGTTCGTGCTGTTTCTTGATCAATTTGTCTGGACAGGCCTGCGTAATCGGCGCTTGCACGCCGCCCCATCTCCATTAGTCTTGGCGTCCTTTCGCTGTTGATTTTCAAGAGGATTAAAACAATGACGCCGTTGGATGCCGTGTTGCAACAGGTAGATCACGATCTCGACAATTCGCTGCACCGTTTGTTTGAATGGCTGAAAATCCCGTCCATCTCAACAGATCCGGCCTATTCTGCCCATTGTGTGACAGCCGCCCAATGGCTGAAACAGGAAATGACGGGGCTTGGGTTCAAAACCGAGGTGATGGATACCGAAGGCCATCCGGTTGTTTTGGGTCACTCTGACGGCCAAGCCGGAAAGAAAGCCTTGTTTTACGGCCATTACGATGTTCAGCCGGTTGATCCCTTGGACCAATGGGACACCCCGCCATTTGAGCCGCGGATGGTGACGTTGCCGGATGGCCGCAAGGCCATTTCCGCCCGCGGGGCTTGCGACGATAAAGGTCAGGTCATGACCTTCATCGAGGCCTGTCGGGCCTATCGTGCCGTTACCGGCCACTTGCCGCTCGGGTTGACGATTTTGGTGGAAGGCGAGGAGGAGAGCGGTTCGCCTCATTTGCCGGCTTTTGTGGAGGCCCATCGTCAGGCTTTGGCCGCCGATGTGGCATTGGTTTGTGATACGGGCATGTGGGATCCCAAAACCCCCGCCATCACCACATCCCTGCGCGGTCTGGTTTATGAGGAGATTATCATCACCTGTGCGGATCGTGATTTGCATTCGGGCCTGTTTGGCGGCGCGGCTCAAAATCCCATTCGGGTTTTATCCAACATCATTGCAGATCTGCATGATGAAACGGGGCGCGTGACGGTTCCGCATTTTTATGAGGGCGTGCATGACATTCCCAGCCAAGTCCTTGAGCAATGGAAACAGCTTGATGTGCATGATTTTCTGACCCAAGTTGGATTGAAAAACCCAGCTGGCGAGCATGACCGTTTATTGATTGAACAAATCCAGTCCCGCCCCACATGCGATGTCAACGGGATCATCGGCGGCTATACCGGCGAGGGAACAAAAACCGTGATTGCCTCGCAGGCCTCTGCCAAAATTTCTTTCAGACTGGTGGGCGATCAGGATCCGCAGGCGATTTCAAAAAATTTCGAAGCCTTTGTGCGGGCACGGGTTCCCGATGATTGTCAGGTCGAATTGATCCATCACAAGGGATCGCGCGCGCTTGCCCTGCCATTTGACATGTCTGATCTCACAGCGGCCCGTTCCGCCTTGCATGACGAATGGGGCGTGGCGCCCGTCACCATTGGTTCGGGCGGTTCCATTCCGATTGTCGGCGATTTCAAACGCGTGTTAGGCCTTGATACATTGCTGGTTGGATTTGGGCTTGATGATGATCGGGTTCATTCGCCCAATGAAAAATACGACCTGACGAGTTTCCATAAAGGCATACGCTCTTGGGTCCGTATTTTGGCAGCTCTGGCCGATTAGCCAGATCGCGCGGAACAAACCTTTAAACAGACTATCCCGTTTTGAAACAGACGGGATAGTCTAGTCTTGGATAGGGCTTGTTTTCTGCTTTAAAGACAGTTTGAAAAAGCGAACCAGCAGGAAAAGCGGCACCAGATAGGCGGATAGGCCGGATAAAGCGAGGATAGAGAGCTCTATCTCGTTTTTCCAGTTTGGCCAGTCGCGGCTCAATTGCCGGATAGGCGGACCAAAGGTTTGGATCGCCACAGCCATCACAAGCACGGACACAAGAATGGCAGCAAGCCAGCGCCCGAGTTCGGCATCGGGTGACATCCAGTCGCGTGCCATGGCCAGGGCCACCAGCAGGCCGAAATTGATCCAAGCCCCAATGGCCGTTGCCAAGGCCAATCCGGAAGCCCCCCATGGATCTGCCAGCATGATTTTCAGGCCGATATTGACCGCGATGCCTGTAAAGGCCGCAATCACAGGGGTTCGTGTATCGCCTCTGGCATGAAAACTCGATACGGCAGAGCGGATCAACACAACAGCCGGTAATCCGGTCGTATAGGCCGCCAAAACCGATCCCGCCGCCCGTGCCGCATCCATGTCAAACGCCCCGCGCATGAACAAGCCGCGCATGATGGTTCCCGGCACCATCAAAAACGCAACCAGAAAGGGCGCGCTCAGCATCAATGTCAGGGCCATGGCCTGATTTTGCGCGTGATGGGCCTCGGCATCTTTTCCCGCGGCCCAGTGTTTCGCCATGGTGGGCAATAAAACCGTACCTGCGGCTATGCCGATCATGCCGACGGGCAGTTGGTAGAGGCGGTCTGCATAATAGAGCGAGGAGACGGCACCGGTCGGCAGAAGGGATGCGATGATGGTATCGGCAAACATGGCAAGCTGCACACCCGCAGAACCGATGACCCCCGGCCCCAAAGCAGACCAGAAGGCGGCCATCGATTTTTTCTGCGCCTCATCGGGCGGAATGGTGCGCAGGCTTGGAACAAGATTTGACCGGTGTGCGTCGATCAGCACCAGTAAAAATTCGAGGATACCGGCAATAAACACACCCCATGCCGCGGCATTTGCCGCATCGGGAAAATACACACTCGAAAGCAGCGCAATGATGATGGAGACATTGAGAAGAACCGGCGCGAAAGCCGCAGACGCGAAACGGTCATGGGCATTCAAAATACCCGAAAAAAGCGTGACCAGTGAGATAAACAAAAGATAGGGAAAGGTGATGCGTGTCAGATTGACGGCCAGCGTGAATTTTTCGGGATTGGCTGAAAAACCGGGGGCCAGAAGTTGAACAACTTCTGGCATGAATATCATCGCCAAAGCGGTGATGGCGATCAAGGAGAGTGTGAGGATGCGCAAGAGATGTGAAGCAAAGCGATGCGCCTCAGACTGGCCTTGTTGCGCTAAAATCCGTGCATAGCTGGGCACAAAGGCCGCGTTAAAAGCCCCTTCGCCAAAAATAGCGCGGAAATGATTGGGCAGTCTTTGTGCCACCACAAACGCATCGGCCGCCAGTCCCGCGCCGAGCAGGCTGGCCAAGACAATATCCCTGATAAAACCCGAAATGCGGGAGATGAGTGTCAGGCTTCCGACGGAGACGATTTGGCGCAACATGATGGCGGGTCAATGGGTCGGGGGTGTTTTGGAAAAGGGGGGCGGTGTCACATCATTGGGATCCGCCTCGATCCCGAACCGCTCTCCGATAATGTAAAGCGGGCGGCGTTTCACCTCGGCAAAGATCCGGCCAATATATTCGCCGATAATGCCAAGGGATAAAAGCTGCATCCCTGCAAAAAACATAATCGACACAATCAAAGAGGCGTAACCGGGGACATCGACCCCAAACAGCAAGGTGCGCGTCAGATAGAAGCTGCCGGTCAGAAACGCCATAAAAGAGATGATAAAGCCGATATAAATCCATAATTTCAGGGGCAAAGTCGAAAAAGAGGTAATGCCGTCAAAAGCAAAACTGAAAAGCCTGTGCAGATTGAAACTCGATACGCCATGGGCACGTTCGGCAACCTCAAAAGGCACACCGATGCAGCGAAAGCCCACCCAAGCATAAAGTCCTTTTGAAAAGCGGGCCCGCTCTCCCATGGCGCGCAAGGCTTGCACGGCTTTGCGGTCGAGCAATCGAAAATCACCGGCACCGGGTGGAAGCGGGGTCTCTCCGGCCATGGAAAAGACTTTATAAAACCATTCGGATAAGGTTTTGCGCACGGCGCTGTCGGTTGCGCGATCGATCCGTTGCCCATAGACGACCTGATAGCCTTCGCGCCATTTTTCAACAAATTTTGCAATGATTTCAGGAGGGTGCTGCAAGTCGGCATCTATGATCACGCAGGCTTGGCCGCGCGCGTGATCAAGGCCTGCAGCAATGGCAATCTCCTTGCCGAAATTGCGGCTAAACGACAGGCCGCAATAGCGGGGATCGTGCTGATGCAGGGCGGCGATCTGGGCCGCGGTTTCATCCGCCGAGCCATCATTGATGATAATGACTTCGAATTCTTCAGTGATTTCAACGAGGCTAGGGGTCAGCCGGTCTGAGAGCATCGGCAGATTCCGCGCTTCATTATAAGCGGGAATGATGATGCTAAGCAGCGGGGCTTTGGGGCTGGGCGACACATTGAAAAACAGGGACACCGTCGAGGCTCTCCATGGATGATCTTTGTCCTTTATGGGGAATTTGTCCGCACTTGTCATCTGTCGTGCATCAAGGCATGAGTTGAGGGGACATCCTCAGTGGAAATCACATGCCATGACCAGCCGCCCGATTGTTCTGATTGCCGATGACTATGGGCTAACACCTTGTATTAGCAAATCAATTTTGATGTTGATCGATGCGGGCCGGTTGTCGGGAACAAGCGCCATGGTGACGGGGCCGCATTGGCCGGCCTTGGCAGCGGACCTGGCGGCCAGGCGGGATCGGGCCGAAGCGGGGTTGCATATCGATCTGACAACGGGAACCCCGCTCACCCCCATGCCGTTTCTGGCCCCTGACGATCATTTTCCGTCCATGCCGGTTTTAGCCTTGAAAACACTGTGTTTTTCGCAGGCACGGGCGGAGGTGAAAGCTGAAATCATCCGCCAAATCCGGGCGTTTGCGACCGATTACGGGCATTTGCCGACCTATCTGGACGGGCACCGGCATGTGCATGTGCTGCCGGGGATTCGCGGGGCCCTGTTTGCCGCGATCCAAGCGGTGGATCCCCACTGGCGGCCCTGGCTGCGCTCGGTCGAGGCGGCGGGAACAGAGATTCTTAAACAAGGCGTAACCCCTTTTAAAACCTTGGTTATTTCCGCTCTTTCAACAGGTGTTCGGGCGCGCGCGCGCGCTGCCGGTCTCGGGGTGAATGACGGTTTTGCCGGTGTCAGTGATTTTGACCCTACGGGGGATTTTCGGGCCGATATGCAGGCTTTTTTAGCCGTTTCTGGGCAAAATCCCCTGATTATGGTGCATCCCGGACTGGCGGGCGACGAGGAGATTGCAGCGCTGGATGCGGTGGTGGAAACCCGCCCGCAAGAACATGCCTATCTCATGGGAGACGACTTCGCGCGTGATCTGGAGGCCGCGGGGCGGCACATCGCCCGCTTCGGGGATCTGGCCTGACCCATTGGGATAGGACGAAATAAGCGGGGCTTTTGGCCCCGCTTTTGTTTTGTTTGGCCTAAAAACCGACCCGAACCAGTCTGGTCCGGCCCTGTCCGGCCTCTGCCTATCCTGACTAATCAGTGACCGGCTTTTTCGAACAATTCGGCCACATACTCCCAGTTGACCATGTGATCGATGAAGGCCTTGAGGTAATCGGGGCGACGGTTGCGGTAGTCGATGTAGTAGGAATGTTCCCACACGTCGCAGCCGAGGATCGGGGTGGCACCATGCACCAGCGGGCTTTCGCCATTGGCGGTTTTGGTGGCGATGACCTTGCCGTCTTTCACAGCCAGCCAAGACCAGCCCGAACCGAATTGGGTGACACCGGCCTGAATGAAATCCTCTTTCATTTTGTCAACGGAGCCAAAGCCGTCGATGATGGCTTTTTCCAGCTTGCCCGGAATAGAGCCGCCGCCATTGGGCTTCATCCAATGCCAGAAGTGCAAATGGTTGTAATGCTGACCGGCATTGTTAAACAGGCCTGCATTTTTACCGAAAGAGCCAGTGACGATCTCTTCCAGCGATTTGCCTTCCCATTCGGTGCCTTTGAGCAGATTGTTGCCATTGTTCACATAGGCCAGATGATGCTTGTCGTGATGATATTCGAGGGTTTCCTTGGACATGTAAGGCGCAAGCGCATCATGGGCGTAAGGAAGATCGGGAAGTGAAAACATGTTTATCTCCTTGGGCATGAAAGAAAGAGAAGTGAAGGCGTGTGATCTTGACCCGAGCGGGATCATGCTCGGACGGTAACCATGAAAGAGGTTTTTACACAAGGGAGCCGGATTTTCCTAGTGAATTTGACCTGTGAATAGGCTTAGGGTCATTTTATCGGCGGGTGGAAAACATCCGCAGGGCTTGCGGGTTATGCCCGATCATGCCAAGCGTGCTGGATAAAGGGGCGATGCATGCAAAAAATGCATGAAAAGCCTCGGAAATGATAAGGACTGTGACATGCTGCGTGCCTTGTTGATATTGGCCTGTGTGATGGTGATTGCCGGTGCGGCAGCCATGATCAATGGGTCCGGCATGATTTTGAACGAGCGCGGCTGGTCGCAACTGATTGCCGGATCCGTTGTCCTGACCGGTGGCTTGATTGTCACGGCCTTGGCAGGCGTGCTCTATCAATTGCAAGCCTTGTGGGAGAAAGACAGGCTGTCTGTTTCACAAATCTCAGACGCCGCGCCCCAGCCTGTTTTGCCCGTTGAACAACAGCCCATCAGCCCCACCGCTTTGCCCGATATTACAGCCCATGACACCCATCGGGTTCGGGACGGCATGACGCCTGCTTTTTATGAGCGCGCCTCTGCTTATGAGCGCGCGACCCCGCACGCACTCTCACCCCAAGACGCATTCCACTCAGATCTGCAGGCGAGCGCTCCTGTTGAGCAGCATCACGGCCAGCTCAACCACGAGCTGGCGCAACTCAATCCATCTCACAAAAACAATCCGCACACAGTCCCTGCGCAGGATGACCCACAACCGGTTTTTGTGTCTTTGCCCGATGCCGATTACGATCAGTTCAAACCGATGGCGCAACCCACGGGGGCACAGGGTGCGGTGCCGTTTTCACCCGAACCCAGTCTCACCACCCGTGACGCGTCGGCGCCTCGCCCGCAATTAAAGCAACCCTCTTTGTTTGAAGTGGTGCAGGACCAGCATCAAGGCTACGGGGTGACGCCGTCGTCAAAGCCAGCGCCGCATAATCACCCAGACGCCTTGCAACCCTCTGCGCCGGTCTTGCCCGCTGAGCCGGTTGTGGCAGTGCCCTCTGAAGTGCCACAAGCCCCTCAAGCGCCGAAAGAGCGTTTGTTGCTTGCCAGCTATTCAACGGGCGGTGTGGGCTATTTCATGTATTCGGATCAATCGATCGAAGCGGAAATGGCGATCGGCCGCTATCGCTTCAATTCGATGGATGAATTGCGTGCCTTTATCGAAACGCAGGTCGGGGGCGAGCGCGTTTCCCCTTGATTGGGCGTTTTCAAAAACCTGTCCCCCCATCGCGCAATGCCTAGGGGGAAGGGGATGTGTCACAAGCCCTGCGGATGTCGCTGATGAGCACGAAAAACCCCATATCCTCCACAGTCCCTTCAGATATTCGCTTTGCTGAAGCGGTGCGTGTCTTTGCGCGCATCGGCTTGCTGTCATTTGGCGGGCCGACCGCGCAAATCGCGGTGATGCATCACATTTTGGTGGAAGAAAAAAAATGGCTGGATGAAAACCTGTTTGTGCATGCTTTAAGTTTTTGCATGTTGTTGCCGGGCCCTGAAGCCATGCAGCTTGTCACCTATGCGGGATGGCGGTTGTTTGGTCTGCGCGGTGGTTTGATGGCTGGCCTTTTATTCGTGCTGCCCGGCGCTGTGGTCATGCTGGCTTTGTCGATGATCTATGCGCTTTACGGACAGATTGCTTGGGTCGACGCTTTGTTTTTCGGCATCAAAGCGGCGGTCTTGGTGATCGTCATCGAGGCCTTGTTGCGGGTGGCCAAACGGGCCTTGCAGCAGGTGTGGCATTGGTGGCTGGCGGGCCTGTCCTTTTTGGGTATTTTTGTGTTCACACTGCCTTTCCCGCTCATCATTGCGGGGGCCGCTTTCTTCGGGTTTTGGATCAAGACGAGCGCGGATCAACCCGCGGCTGAAAAGATGATGCATGGCGTGTCGATCACTGCAACGCTGGGCCGGATGGCGGTGTGGGGCAGCGTCTGGTTGGGGCCGTTGTGGCTTTTGCTGTGGCAGATGGGAGACGCGCATCTTTTATCCAAGCTTGGCGTGTTTTTCTCGAAGCTTGCATTGGTGACGTTTGGCGGGGCCTATGCGGTGCTGGCTTACATGGCCCAAGATGTGGTGCAATTACACGGATGGCTTGAGGCCGGACAGATGATGACCGGTTTGGGGCTGGCAGAAACCACCCCCGGCCCGCTGATCTTGGTGACCGAATTTGTGGGCTTTCTCGCAGCCTTCAAGCAAGGCGGATTGGCCATGGGTGTCATGGGGGCCGCAGTGGCCTTGTGGATGACCTTTGCGCCCTGTTTTTTGTGGATTTTTGTCGGCGGGCCCTATCTCGAATGGATCATTGCACGGCCACGTCTGAAAGGTGCTTTATCGGCGATTACGGCGGCGGTGGTGGGCGTGATTTTCAATCTCAGCCTGTGGTTTGCCTTGCATGTGTTTTTTACGCAGGTGGATGTTGTCAAAGCCTATGGCATGAGCCTGTTTGTGCCTGATTTTGCGAGCCTTGATTTCGGCGTCGTGATCATCGCCTTGGTGAGTGCCGCATTGTTATTGGGGCGGCATTGGTCAATGGGATGGGTGCTGGCTGTGGCCGCTGGCTTGGGGCTTGTCTTGCGCTTTGGCCTCAACGTGTAAAAAGCGTGAAGCGATGAAAAAGCCTGCGCTGACAGGCTTTTCAACTGATCTCTCAAAGTGGACGTATCTCAAAGTGGCTGTAATGGATTGCGGCTTGTGTCTTAGCTTTTCGGTTTGAAATCCAGCGCGACCCCATTGGTGCAATAGCGCAGGCCTGTTGGATTGGGTCCGTCGGGAAAGACATGGCCGACATGGCTGTCGCAACGCGCGCAGCGGATTTCGACGCGCCGCATCCCGAAGCTTTCATCCTGATGTTCACTGATGGCGTGATCATTGATCGGTTTGAAAAAGCTCGGCCAGCCTGATCCCGATTCATATTTGGTCGTGCTTTCAAACAAGGGGGCATCGCAGGCAATGCAGTGAAAAATACCGCTGCGCTTTTCATCGAGCCATGGGCCGGTAAAGGCCCGCTCGGTGCCATGTTGTCGGGTGACCTGAAATTGCTCAGGTGTTAGCCGTTGCCGCCACTCGTCATCACTCAAATTCCACTGATCGGATGGTTTGCTGTCTGACATGGGGCACTCCCGCCAAATGGTGTGAACGAGGCGGGAGTGTGCCGATCAATCTGCGGGGATGCAAGCGTTAATACGTCTTTTTTTGAAGACGGTGCCATTGCCGCATTTCCGCCCGCAAGGCCTGCAACAGCGCAATATGGCGGTTGAGATCATAAGCGCGCGGGGTGGCGCGGGCGCGCCGTCGCTCATGCCCCAATTTGCGCCGCAAGCCGGACAAGACCATGCGGGTGGCATCTGGTTCGGGCATGTCATGGGGCGGACAGCCGAGCGGCAAGAGGGGCCGTAAATGGCGGGCGCGTTGATAGCGGCGCGCGCCGTTTTCAATGGTGAGATCGACCGCCCGCCACGCCAGTATGGTGAAACTTTCGGGAATCGTGCGGCGCAAGGTCACGGGCAGACAAAGACGGGGGGCTGAGAGCGGGGGCGTATGGGACATTGCGGGGCTCCGAATTATTGACAATATTCTTATTGTATGAAAATAATCCTAGTATTCCAAGTCCCATCTTCGCTCCCTCGCCGAAAGGACATGCCCGATGACCCGCAAATCCGCTGCAAGCCTTCATGTTTCAACGATTTTGGCCTTTCCCTCAGAGGCCTCCTCTTTCAGACGTGCGCGGGGCCTATCGCCCCAGCCTCGCCACGCCATGGCGCGAACCGCCTGTCTTGATCGCGCAAAGCTAGACCGCCCGAGCCTGCATGCCCTCACCCTGCTGGCCACAGCACCCGATACCTATGCAAGGCTTGATTCCGGCCTGTCGCAAGTGACCGTGATCGGCCGTAAAAAAGGCGTCAGTCTGGCACTGGGCCATCTCACCGCCCAAGCGGCAGAGGCCTTGTGCAAAAGCTTTTGGTTGAAGCGCGAACAAGAGGGCAAGCGGATTTTCTATGGGCTGACGCCTTTGGCGCGGCAGGCGCTTTTAGCGGGGGGGACGGCTAAGCCTGAGGATGATTTCAACGCCGCGCCTGAACTGCTGCCCCATGTGATCAATCAAAAAGAGAGCCCGTTATTGTGGCTGTCCCGCCGCAAAAACAGTCAAGGCATCGCCCATATTTCACCCACCCAATTGATGGCCGGCGAACGCTTGCGGCGCGATTATACGCAAGCCGGTATGACCCCGAAAATGTCGGCCAATTGGTCGGGTCTGCCGGTCGCGGGGCCGTTGTCCGGTTTGGGGCTTCATGAAAGCGAGCGCATGCTCGATGCCCGCCAGCGCGTGCGGGCGGCGCTTGATGCCTGTGGCACAGAGCATGCGGGCCTTTTGCTCGATCTGTGTTGTTTTTTGAAACCGCTGCAAAGCGTGGAGCGCGAGCGCGGATGGCGGGCGCGCAGCGGCAAATCTGTGTTGGCCAAAGCCTTGAGCGTTTTGGCCAGCCATTATGGCCTTGCCGAAACAGCGCAAGGCCGCGCCCATGCGCGGCGGATCATGGTCTGGAAGGCATGAGCGCGTTTAAGAGGCGAGGGCCTGCGCGTCGCGTTTGATGCGTTCCACCATGGCCCGCACCCCATTGGCCCGTTGCGGAGTGAGGTGTTCGGATAGACCCAATTGTTTGAACAAAGGGGCGATGTCGCGCGTCAGGATGTCTTGGGCGCTGTGGCCGGAATAAAAGGCCAGCACCAGCGCCACCAGTCCTTTGACAATATGGGCATCGCTGTCGCCGCGAAACTGCAACAGGCTGTGCGCGCCGTCCCCTGTGTGATCGGTAACCACCCAGACCTGCGAGGCGCAGCCGCGCACGCGGTGTTCCTCGCTGCGTTCCGCATCGGTGAGGCCGTCGAGTGTGCGCCCGAGATCGATCAGATAGCGATAGCGGTCCTCCCATGCATCGAGCATGGAAAAGGTTTCGATCACGTCATCAATGTTGAGGGGCATGTGGGTTTCCGCACGGGCGTTTCAGGGAGGCCGACCCTAGAATTATCGGGCGGGTTTGGCCAGTGGGTGCGGGGTTTGCGGCACGGTTTTTTCAATCAGGGCGGCCAGCGCATCCGGTTGCTTTGATTTGGCAGGCTCGGCTGGTTTTGTGGAGGGTTCGGGCTTGATCGGCGCTTGGACTTTCAAGGCGGGCTTGGCGGGCGCGGGCGCTGGTTTGTCTTGCAGCGCTTTGGCTGCGTCCACACACAGGCCCGGATTGGCGAGGCAGACATCCTTGCCCAAGGCGATCAAATCCCCGATCTGGTCTTGGCTGCTCTGCCCCTGCGCAACGCTGACCGCGGCTGCCAAGAGCTTCGGGGCCGTGGCGGGGTTGGCAAGCGTGGCTGTCTCGATGGCGGATGCCAAGCCCGTTTTGGCCTGCGGACCCGTTGGCAACGGCGTCGCGTCGAGCTTGACCGGCGAGATCGCATAAATCGTGCCGATGACCACAGTCGCGCGGAAGAACGAGCCAAACATCAATTCAGGTCCATTCGGTGGATTTCGTGTGGATAGGAGGCTGCTTTTGAACACGATCCTGACACAGATTGCGAGTTCTGTTGTATTGCATGGTGAATGGCTGGTAACTTTCTGAAGAGAATTGTATTTTTGCTTTCATAGAACCACAACATATAGTGGGTAGAGAAGCAGGCCGGACCAGTGTGACACGTTGATGCCGGATAAGGCGGGATGCATGCAAGGACATGAAAAACAAGGCCGCGTGATGCTGACGGCTCTGCTGAGGCAGGGCTTTTCGCAGCTGCGCGCCTTTGTGTTCCGGCATCCCGGACGGGTCTTGCTGTCGCTGGTTCTGGTGGCGGCACTCGGCGGGTTTGTCATCAATGCCTTGATGATGCAGAGCGGTCGTCATCCCGCGCCTTTGTTTGCCTCTTTCGGCATTGTCACCAGTGATCCCGTGCCGGTGCCGCGACCCGTGCCGGTGCCGCCCGCCGATCCGCTTGCAACGTTAGCCCCGCTTGCCGGTGAACCCGTGCGCGAGGTTTTGTTTGTGCAACGGGCCTTGAACCGTTTGGGCTATGGCCCGATCCAGCCCGACGGGATTTTGGGCACGGCCACGCAACAAGCGATTGATCGCTTCGCAAAAGACCGCAAATGGCCGCGCCAAGACGGCTTGTCGCGTCGCTTGCTCTCGGAGCTGAGCGAGGCCAGCGGCTTGCGGCCGGATTGAGGGGCAAGACCATGCGCTTACGATCCGATATCTGGGTGGATGCCTACAGGCGGCGCTGCGAGGCGCTGGGCGGTTACGTGACCTTGCGGCGCAAGGGCGCGCAAGAAGCGGGCGCGATTTTTCTGTGTGTCAGCCAGCCCGACCGCAGCGTCAATGTCTATGGCCCCGCACCTCAATCCGCCTATGCGGAAACCGGCATGAGCCGCAAATTCATGCGCCATAATCAAGAGCCATGGACCCTGCTCGACCTTGAACCTTTTTTAGACAAGCAAATCCGCTTCGACCCTGATCTCTGGATTGTCGATGTCGAGGACGGACGGGGACGACATTTCCTGCTTGATGACGAGCTCTATCAAGAGCCCGCGCCTGTTCGGGTGAAGCTGGCATGACTTTCTGGAAAGACAAGACGCTTGAAGAGATGAACCCGCAGGAATGGGAAAGCCTGTGCGATGGCTGCGGGCGTTGCTGTCTGGTCAAATTGGAAGACGACGATACCAGCCAGATTTATGCGACCGATGTTGGGTGTGTGTTGTTTGATCCGCAAAGCTGCCGCTGCCGCGATTACGACAACCGGTCCGAGAAAGTTTCCGATTGCATCACCCTCACACCGGAACTGGTGCGCGCTCTGCCTTGGCTGCCACCCAGTTGCGCTTACAGGCTGGTCGCCGAGGGCAAGGATTTGCCCGACTGGCATCCTCTGAAATCCGGCTCGCCCGACAGCGTGCATGAAGCGGTTGTGTCCGTGCGCGGGCGCGTGCATGCGCTCGAAGATGTGGTGGCGATTGATGATCTGCCGGATCGCATCCGCCAATGGCCCTTGCAATGGCCGAAAAAGCGCCGCCTGCCAGCCACAAAATAAAAGCGGCATCCGATTGCCGAGGCGACGGATAGCGTAGTTTGGACCAAAAATTGGCATGAAATCTCTGAAATTAGCCATAAATGTAAATTATTCCTATTTAGGACTAAAATCCTTGACAAAATTCAATCTTTCGTTTTAGGCTTTGGTGTGTCCAAGGCCTGCAGACCGGTGATGCAGGAAAGGATGGGGCCTTCTCTCAAATCGCCGGGGTTGCAGAGAATGCGAAAGTCTCTGAACCATGAAAATGATCATTGTGCCTAACAAGTCTCGATTAAAACCCTGTGTTTCAGTGCTGTGTGAAGAGAATGCGGATCCTGACCATCCGCCGCTCGCGCTTGCGTGTCTCATGCCCTGTCAGAATGTGGCGTGCAGGGCTTGTGCAAATGGTCGCTTATGTCTTGCGTTGTCTTGTTGCCTCGATCCCGGCGCTTATACGGATCCCAAGGGCCAAGACCCCTCTCAACGCGCTGATCCACTCTCGGACAATGCGTTTACTGATCGAGAAAAGGAAACCGTAAACCCTGACCCTGAGGGCGGGTCAAATGGGAAAGCACTGGTGCTGACCTGCCTTTATGGCTTGCCGCCGCAACGCCGACGGCTGCTTAAAGCTTGGTCGCGGCGAAGCGATCGTTTCACACAAAACAGGGCTTGTACTGTGTGGATGCGGCCCGCGTTTTTGGAAGCCCATAAGAGCGGCCAAAACCTGTCCGGCAAGAGCCCAGAGGCGTTGCCTCACGGGCTTGAGGACGAGCCGCCTTACCCTCTGGAGCGTGAGGGATTCCGGCAAGCTTTGGCGGAGGCTTTGCAAGAGGAGCAAAAGAATTCTGACTCGTTCTCATGATTATAGGAAAATAGTCCTTGACAGAGGAGCGCTGATCAGGCAGTGTGGCGTCATCCTCCTTTTTCTCCTCTGATTTTCAACGTCGTTGCGGCGGGGCCAGTCCCCGCCGTCTTTTTTGGGAGTGGCTTGATGGCAGGCACAAGCGATGAGGCACAGACCGCGCAGGCCCCACAAACGCGCGGCCCTTGGACGCAAGCGCAAGAAAACAGGCTGGTTGCTTTGTATCAGGAAGGGGCCATTCCGGTCGATGTCTTGCTCAAGCAATCAGGCTTACGCAAGCCCGATTTTTATGACGTCTTGAGACGCAATGGCTGCACGCTGCGCAGGCCCCGCCGCAGTCGCATAAAGCCTGCGGTGGAGGCACCGACCCCGCTGCATCTCTTGACGCCCGCCGCCACCCGCCTGACGCGTGAATTATTGATTGCGCGTTTGTGGAAAACGGCCTCCGCCCAGATTGCCCAAATCGAAACGCGCTTGGTGCAGATGGATCCGGAGGAGGGCAGCCAAGCGGGCATGAAAGCGGGCGGTAAAACGGGCAGCAGTCCGGGTGAAAGCCAGCTGCGGTTGATGGCGATGATTGTCAAAACCTTGCGCGATCTGGCGGCTCTGGATGCGGATGTCGGCCCGTTAAGCAATAAGGAGACGCGTGAGGATGACGAACAACTTGCCCCCGAACTCATGCGTGCCGAATTGGCTCGACGTCTTGCTGGATTGCGCGCGGGACGGTGAGGAAAAAAAGGTCATCGCGCGCCTTACGGAACGCGATATTGAATTCATGCTGTCAGATTGGTTGAGTTGGGCGCGTCCCGACCAGCGCCCGCCCGATGTCTCGCAAACCGGTCTGGCCTGGACGGTATGGCTGGTCTTGGGCGGACGCGGGGCGGGGAAAACCCGCACGGGGGCCGAATGGGTGCGGGGCATGGCTTTGGGATTGAAGCCTTTCACCGATCACCCTGTGGGGCGCATTGCGTTGATTGGCGAAACCCAAGCCGATGTGCGGGATGTGATGATCGAGGGTGTGTCGGGCTTGTTGGCAGTGCATCGGCGCGATGAAAGGCCGCAATGGCAGGCCAGTCGGCGAAGAATTGAATGGCCGAATGGCGCGATTGCCCAGACCTTTTCGGCTGAAGAGCCGGATGGCTTGCGGGGGCCGCAATTTGGCGCTGCCTGGCTTGATGAATTGGCAAAGTGGCGACGCGCCGATGAAACCTTTGATATGTTGCAATTTGGTTTGCGGCTTGGACAAAACCCGCGCCAGACCATTACCACGACACCGCGTCCGATCCCTTTGCTCAAGCGGTTGATGGCTGATCCGGCCACAGCCTTGTCGCGGGCGGCGACCCGCAGCAATGCCTATCATCTGGCACCGTCCTTTCTGGATGCGATTGTCAAACGCTATGCGGGCACGCGCTTGGGACGGCAGGAGCTTGAAGGCGAATGGATTGACGAGCGCGGCGACGGATTATGGAGCCGGGCTTTGTTGGAACGCTGCCGCGAAGATGCAACAGCCGTGCCGCCGTTACAAAGGCTTGTCTTGGCAATTGATCCGCCTGCGAGTTCTGGCCGTTTGGCTGATCGTTGCGGCATGATCGTGGCTGGTCTTGATTGCAATAAAATTGTGCATGTTCTGGCCGATGCCACCATGGCGCAAGTCAGGCCGCATGTGTGGGCGGCGCGCGCGGCAGCGCTTTACCGCGACTATCAGGCCGATGCGATTGTGATCGAGGTCAATCAAGGCGGTGAAATGGTGGAAACGGTTTTGCGCGAGGCGGATCCGGGTCTGGCGATTGTCAGTGTCCGGGCCATGCGCGGCAAGATGCTGCGCGCCGAACCCGTGGCCTTGCTCTACGAGCAGCAACGCGTGCGCCATGCCGGAGCCTATCCGGAACTCGAGGACGAGATGTGTGATTTCGGCCCGCATGCAGACGGATGGGGCTTGTCATCGGGACGCTCGCCCGATCGGCTTGATGCTTTGGTGTGGGCCGTAACGGCTTTGGCCTTGGGCCCGAAATCCATCCCGCGCGTCAGGAGGTTATAGCGCGCAAGGCCTGTTGGCCGGTCGCGCGAAAAAACCGCGCAAGGCCTGTTGGCCGTTCGCGTTTAAAAAACACGTGAGGCCTGTTGGCCGTTCGCGCGGGTTTTGATTTTTTGATTGTCCATTTTCGGTGAAGGAGCTGCCATGTCATTGCTGAGTCACTGGTTGAAGCGGGGGTCTGCCCTGCGTCCTGAGGCGGTCAAGACATCGCTGACCGGTCCTTTGATGGCCTATTATCAAACCGGCCGACCGATCTGGACGCCGCGCGATTATGCGTCTTTGGCGCGCGAGGGTTTTCAAACCAATGCCATAGTCTATCGGGCGGTGCGGATGGTGGCAGAGGCTGCGGCCTCTGTGCCTTTATTGCTTTATGAGGGGGATCACGAGCAGGCCGATCATCCCTTGTTGTCGTTGCTGTTGCATCCCAATCCACGCGATGCGGGCACGACATTGCGCGAGACGCTTTACGGCAATCTTTTGATTGCGGGCAATGCCTATCTCGAAGCGGTTGTCAGCGGCAAGCAAATCCGTGAACTCTATGCCTTGCGACCCGACCGGATGAAAGTGGTGCTGGGTTCGGATGGTTGGCCGCAGGCATGGGAATATCGGGTAGGCGGGGCGGTGGTGCAGTTTGACCAGACGCGCGACCCCCTGCCGCCCATTTTGCAATTCACGCTTTATCATCCGCTCAATGACCATTACGGCCTGTCGCCGATGGAGGCGGCGGCCTCGGCGATTGATATTCACAATGCGGCCTCGGGGTGGAATAAGGCGTTGCTGGATAATGCAGCCCGTCCATCAGGCGCTTTGGTCTATGCGGGGCCGCCGGGTGCGACTTTGGGCACGGAACAATTCGAGCGGCTGAAGGCGGAATTGGAAGCCTCTTTTCAAGGGGCTGCCAATGCCGGAAGGCCTTTATTGCTGGAAGGCGGGCTTGATTGGAAGCCCTTGTCGATGACACCCAAGGACATGGATTTCATGGAAGCGAAAGCGGCGGCGGCGCGGGAAATCGCCTTGGCTTTTGGCGTGCCGCCTTTGCTGTTGGGTCTGCCGGGGGATAATACCTATGCGAATTTTGCCGAGGCCAATCGCGCCTTTTGGCGGCAGACCATTTTGCCGCTGGTGCGGCGTACTGCCGACAGCATCGCGCATTGGGTGACACCTGTTTATGGAGCGCTGCGGATCGAGCCTGATCTCGATCAGATTGCCGCCCTTGCGGTGGAACGCGATGCCCTATGGACACGGCTTGAAGCCTGTTCGTTTTTGACCATGGATGAAAAGCGGCAGGCGGTGGGCTATCCGCCGATGGGTGCGGGGGCTGCCGGAAAAGGGCCACCAGCATGAATGCGGGTCTCGAACTGATCCTGACCCGCGGGGATCTGGCTGATCTGGCTCTTTTTATCTGGGCCAGCGGGGCCTCGACGGCCTTGGCCATCAGCTTGCGGGAATTGTCGCAGGCCAATCGACGGTTTGATGTGTTTATCCGCGAACTGCATCGCTTCAACAACCAATGTGACGAGTGATCTCAAACAGGAGTGTGCCATGGTTTTGCCGCGCAGTCTTTCCGATGGCCCCATCGACAGCCAAACACCAGCTGGCGAGGTTTTGGTGGGCGATGTCATTGCCCGTTTTCTTCTGCGCTTGTCACGCCACCGGCGGGTGATGCGCATGGCCCGCCGGATCAGCGGCAAAGCGGAAAGGGCGCGGGGATGAACAAGCCGGTGCCTTCTTCTTCAACCCAACAGACCACGGGTGTTTTTGACGGCTATGCCAGCCTGTTCGGCGTGCCGGATCTCGCGCAAGATGTGGTGATGGCCGGTGCGTTTCAGCAAAGCCTTGTCGTGCGGGGCGGGGCTGCGGGGATCCGCATGCTCTGGCAGCATGATCCGCGCGAGCCGGTCGGTGTGTTCACGCAGATGCAGGAGGACCAACGCGGTCTTTATGTGCGCGGCGCGTTGAATTTATCGGTGACGCGCGGGCGTGAACTGTTTGCCTTGTTGCAGCAAGGCGCTGTGGCGGGCTTGTCGATTGGTTACAAGCCCGTGCAGGCGCGGCGCGAAAGCCTAACGGGCTATCGCCATTTGCTGCGTGTTGATCTTTGGGAAGTGTCACTGGTGACCTTCCCGCTTCTGCCAGCAGCGCGGGTCTTGCGCGTTGCAGGCTCACCCGCCCACGGGCAGGGGGCGGCTTTGCGGTAACGCCCGACTTTACCTACCGCGCTTCTGCTTTACCAACCGGAGAGACCTATGACGGACACAACGCTTTTTGCGAATGGATTGCTGACGCCCGAAATCAAGGCGTATGACACCGATCCCGCCCAGATCTTGGCAACATTGAATCGCCAGTTTGAGGCCTTCAAACAAGAAAATGATTTCCGGCTCGCGCAGCTCGAAAAAAAGCGGGCCGCCGATGTGCTGACAGAAGAAAAACTCATGCGCTTGAATGGGGCACTGGATGAGGCGCATCAGCGCTTGGACAGTGCTTTACATCGCGCCGCGCGTCCTGCCTTGCAAGGCAGTGCGGATGATGGGCTGAGCTATGAAGAACGCCAATATAAAACGGCCTTTCTTGATTATATGCGCCGTGGCGATGCCTCGGGCTTGAAGGGATTTGAGCAAAAGGCCTTGTCGGCGGGAAGCCCCACCGATGGTGGTGTTTTGGTGACCCCGCCTGTCGAGCATGAAATCTTGCGCCGCATGTCGATGGCCTCGCCCATCCGCTCTTTGGCAACGGTGCAGACCATTTCCACCGCGACCTTCAAAAAGGCCTTTTCCACCACGGGTCCGGGTTCGGGCTGGATCGGGGAAAGTGCGGCCCGTCCGCAAACCAACAGTCAGGTGATCGCCGATATGAATTTTCCGGCCATGGAGCTTTATGCCATGCCCGCCGCCACCCAAACGCTGCTCGATGATGCGGCGGTCAATATCGAGCAATGGATTGCCGAGGAAGTGCAGGTGGTGTTTGCCGAACAAGAGGGCTCGGCCTTTGTCAATGGTGACGGGGTGACGCGGCCGATGGGCTTTTTGACACCGGCCAAAATCGCGCAGGCCTCCTGGTCATGGGGCAAGCTTGGCTATCTCGTGACAGGCACGGCAGGCGCGTTCAATCCCACAACGCCGTCCGATGTTCTGGTTGATTTGATTTATGCGACCAAGCCCGGCTATCGGCAAAATGCCACTTTCGTGATGAACCGCCGCACGCAGGCCGCCATCCGCAAAATCAAAGCCACGACCGGCGAATATTTGTGGCAGCCGCCCGCAACGCTTGGCCAGCAGGCCACTTTGATGAATTTCCCGCTGGTGGAAGCAGAGGACATGCCCGATATCGCCGCCGATGCCTTTGCGGTGGCCTTCGGCAATTTCGCCCGCGCCTATCTGATCGTGGATCGGGTGGGGATCAGGGTCTTGCGTGATCCCTTCTCCAACAAGCCCTATGTCATGTTCTACACCACCAAACGGGTCGGCGGGGGTGTGCAAGATTATGACGCGATCAAATTGCTGAAATTCGGCACCGCCTGATTAAGGCTGCGCGGGGGAGCGCTCCAGCTGTTTGGTGATCCAGACATGCTGGGGCGCGATCAACAGGCCTTGGGTGAGGGCGCCGCAGAGATTTTTTCCCTGTCCCTCGCTCCAGACCGTGACGGCCAGAAGCCGGCCATCGGCTGTGAAAATACCACCACCGGAATCGCCGCCACAGGCCCCGTCTTTTTGATTGCCAAGCCAGACCAGAATCCGGCCCTGCCCATAGGGCATGATCACCGGCAGCGCGACGCTTTTCAAGACGCCCGTGCTGTTGGGATCGCGCTCTTGGGACAATCCATATCCGGCAAGGGTGAGGATCAGGCCTTTGGCAGGGGGTTCGGTTGCAGCCGGTACCAGAGGGGCGGGCACAAACGAGGCAGGCAGATCCTCTTTGCTGGTGATGACGGCCAGATCAATCGAGCGTTGGCGGGTTTTGGCGGCATCGGCATGAAAGTCGGGATGCAACGTGATGCGGGCGGGTTCGGCCAAGACGGCTTGTCCCTGCGCATCGCGCCAATGCAGGCGATAGGAGCCCTGTCCGAAAACGCAATGGGCGGCGGTCAGGATCGTGCGGCGTGCGATCACCACGCCGCTGCAAAACGAGCCGCGATCGGAAACGATCATCACGAGATGGGGCCGCAGGCCGGGGGCTTCCTGCCCGCCGATAATCGCCTGCGCCACAGTCGGAAAACCCAATGCAGAGAGCAGGGCCACAAGCAAGGCCCAGCCTCTGCGCGGATTTGGACACGTCTTCAGGCCTGATGTCTCCGCATGGGAGAGCTGAGGGCCTTTGGCCCTGAAAGGGAGTGTTTGCACAATGCTATCCATCAAATTGATCATGCCACCTGCTATTGAGCCGGTGACGCTGGATGAGGCCAAGACGTGGCTGAAACTCGACACATCGGATGATGACGCCACGGTCATCCGTTTGATTGCCTCTGCCCGCCAAATGGTGGAACAGTATACGCGGCGGGCTTTGATCACGCAAACCTGGCGGCTGAATCTCGTCAAGCCGCCCGCTTTGCCTTTCATCATCTTGCCGAAGGCCCCTGTGCAGCAAGTGGTCAACGGCTTCACGCAAAGCGATGCCACGACCCAAGTGCCGCTCGATCTCTCAAAATTATGGCTTGAAAGCGGGACAGAGCCACCGCGCCTTGTCTTGCCGTCATCGCTCATGATGCCCGTGACAGGCCCGCTTTCGCTGACACTGGATATTCAATTCGGCTATGGCGACCAGCCTGCCCGCATACCCGAAGCCCTCAAACAGGCGGTTCTGGTTTTTGTGGCGCAAGCCTATGAGCAGCGCAGCGCGGCCTCTGTGCTGCCCATCGACCATATCGCCGGTCTGATTGCCCCCTTTATCATACGGAGGATCTGATGAACTGGACACGTCTTCTTGAACGCTGGGCCGACAAGCTTGCCAGCATCGGTCAATTGCGCCATCGCTTGCTGCTGGAAGCCCCCTCTGCCACGCCGGACGGCGCGGGTGGCACCACCTCGGTCTTCGTTCCCGTGGTGACCGTGTGGGCAGGGCTTCATCCCGTCTTTGTGGAAGCCGCACAGGCGCCCCGCCAAACAGGAGAAACGCTCACCCATCAGATTATCATCCGCTATCGGGAGGGCGTGACTGTTGGCATGCGGTTCAGCCAAGGGCAGGATCATTATCTCATCCGGCAGGTGATTGATCCCGATGCCTTGAAAACACGCCTGATGTGCCTGTGCACACAGGAGCATGGCTGATGGGGCCGCTGCTGGCGATGCGCAAGGCGCTTTATGCGGCCTTGATCCGTGATACGGCGTTGCTCGCTTTATTGGGTGGCACGAAAATTTATGCCGCCGTGCCAGCCCAGACCGAACCGCCTTATATCAGCTTTGGTCCGGCGCAGGTCACCCCTTGGACCGGCGGCAGCCAGACCGGTTACCGTTTTCAAGGTGTGCTTGAAATCTGGTCCCTGCAAAAGGGTGATGTCGAAATGCTGGGTGTGGCCGACAGGATCAATGCGCTTATCACAAGCGGCATTTTACAGCCTGACGGCTATCACGTGCTGCAATGTTATCTTGAGCGTGTGACGATGACGCCCGCCCGCGAAGACGGCTGGCGGCAAACGCTTCTGGAACTCGTGGAGCTGACCGAACAAACAACGCCGCCCTCTTAGTAAGGCGGGGCGTCTGCCAGAATATGGGTGATGTCGTGGCGTGCCTGATCGCGCTGGGTGCGCAGCATGTCGAGAAAGGCAGCGCTGGCCTCCTCGCGTCCGGTTTCAATGGCTTGGATATTGAGATGCAGGGACTCGTAATAAGAGGCGAGCCGCCTGAAGGACTGGTCCCTGTGGCGCAGCCGCGTAATCAAGGCCGCATTGTCGGGAAATTCCTGTTCAAGCGATAAGAGAGCGGGCGCTTGCGCATAGGGATCAGGCGCTGACACGAAAAAAACTCCTGAGCGAGGGCGGACACATCAAAACAAGGCCGCACAGTAACGCCAAGTCCGGTGTCTGAAAAGGCCGAATATTTGATCAGTCTCGCGCGATTTTTTGAGTGAGGAGAGAAACATGGTGCAGGCGTTTCATGAAGTGCTTTTTCCTGTGCCGCTTGCCTTAACAGGGCGGGGTGGGCCACAGCGCCAGACCGAAATTGCGGTGCAGGCGTCAGGCTTTGAACGGCGGCTGTCGCGCTGGCGGCATGCCCGCAGGCGATATGAGATTGGCTCGGGTCTGAAAACACGCAGCGATCTGATGCAGCTCGTGCAGTTTTTCGAGGCAAGGCGCGGCAGGCTGTATGGGTTTCGTTTTCATGATCCCTTGGATGGGCAAAGCGGGGTGCCGATCACGCCATTTGATCAGACGATTGGCGTGGGGGACGGGGTCACGGCGTCTTTTGCCTTGTCGAAAACCTATGGCGCGGGCGTTGCGGCCTATCAGCGCCCCATTCTCAAACCCTGTGCAGGCACGGTGCGTGTGGCGGTCAATGGGGTGGAATGTGGGGCGGGCAAAGATTTCGCCTGTGACAGCACAACGGGGCTCGTTACCTTTTATGCCGGTCATCTTCCGCCTGCCCAAAGTGTGATTACCGCAGGCTATCAATTCGATGTGCCGGTGCGCTTTGAATCGGACGTGTTCGCGGTGAATTTTGATGCATGGGGCACCAGCGAAGTGCCTGTTGTCACTCTGCTCGAATTGATCAGCTAAACGGGAAATAAAATTCATGCGCATTTATCCTCCTTCATTCGGACAAGGGGCGGCGGGCCTGTCTTTGTGCTGGCGGCTGTTTCGCAAAGATGGCCGTATTTTGGGCTTTACCCAGCATGATGCCGATTTGGTGTTTGGTGGCATTGTGCATGAGGCGGCCTCGGGGCTGGATCTCGGCGCATCGGAGCGGGGCTTGGTGGCCCATAGCGGAGCCACGCGTCTATTGGGGGCTTTGACGTCCACGAAAATCACCGAAGCCGATATTGCCGCCGGTTTTTATGATCAGGCCAAAATCGAAACCTGGTTGGTGGACTGGACCGATCCCAGTCAGGCCTTGCTGGTGGATAGCGGGATCATCGGCAAGATCGAACGCGGGGATATGGGCTTCATGGTGGAGGTGTTGAGCCTTGCGGATCAATGGCGGCAACCGCGCGGGCGTCTTTATCAGGCTTTATGCGCGGCGGATCTGGGGGATGCGCAATGCAAGGTCTCGCTCAACGATCCCAGCACCCGTTACCAGTCAACCATTGTGATGCCCGATGGCACGCATGGATTTACCGCAGCCGATGGTGGCTATGCCGCGGGCTTGTTTAATGCGGGGCTTGTTCGCTTTCTGACAGGGGCCAATGCAGGGGTGAGCGTCGATGTGAGGCTGCATAGCTGTGCCCATCAACAAGCCTTGTTTGCGTTATGGCGGCCCTTGCCTGCCAAGTTGCAGGCGGGGGATCAATTCATCGTCACCGCAGGTTGTGACAAGCGGCTGGAAACCTGCCGCACGCGCTTTGGCAATCATGTCAATTATCGCGGCTTTCCGCGCATGCCCGGCAATGATGTGTTGATGCGGCGGGTGAGTGACGGCACGCCGGGGCTGGATGGCGGGAGCTTGTATCAATGACACAGCAAGGATCATCCATAACGCCTTCTGCATGGCGGATGCAGATTGTCGCACAGGCGCGGCAATGGATCGGCACGCCCTATCTGCATCAAGCCTCTTTGCGCGGGCATGGCTGTGATTGTTTGGGTCTGGTGCGCGGTGTGTGGCGGGCGCTATACGGGCAGGAGCCCGAAGAGGTGCCAGCCTATACCGCTGACTGGGGCGAGGCGATGGGCGAGGAGCATTTGCTGGCTGCGGCCATCCGGCATTTTTACCCGCAGCCGCGCGGTGTCATCTTGTGCGGGGATGTCGTGGTGTTTCGCTGGCAGGCCTCATCACCCGCCAAACATATCGGCATCATCACGGGGTCAGAGACCATGGTGCATGCGCATGCAGGCGCTTGTGTCGCGGAAGTCGCCTTCGGCATATGGGCGCGCAAGATGGTGGGCTGCTTTTCCTTTCCGGAGCCTTGATCGCCATGACAACCATGATTTTAGAAGCGGTGACATCGACGCTGTCGGGGGGCACCAGTGATCTGCTGGGCGGATCCTTCAACGCTTTGGTGGGCAGTATCACACCGGACCGGTCGATCACGCATGTGCATGACGGGGCGCATTTGACGGATATGCCGTCTTTGCTGTCCACAGAAGGTGCGCCGATCCCGCGTCTTTACGGGCGGGCCCGTTTGGGCGGGACGTTGATTTGGGCCACGCGCTTTCGCGAGGTGATCACCCAGACCACCACCGAAACCATAACGGGGGGCAGTCGTGGCGGCATGGGTGGCAAAGGCGGATCGCGCCGGCGGGCCACCACCACGGTCACCACTGTGACCAATTCCTATTCGTATCTCGGCAATTTTGCCATTGCGCTGTGCGAAGGGCCGGTGGGCTTTGTCAGGCGGATATGGGCCGATGGGCAATTGCTTGATTGTTCGGGTTTGACCTTGCGTTTTTACAAAGGCGATGAGACGCAAAGTCCCGATCCGTTGATTGTTGCCAAAGAAGGGGCGGACAATACTCCCGCTTATCGCGGCACCGCCTATGTGGTGTTTGAAAATTTTCCCCTCACGCCCTATGGCAACCGGATTCCGCAATTCAGCTTTGAGGTCGTGCGTCCCGTGGCGGGCTTTGCGACCCAAATCCGCAGCGTCAATCTCATTCCGGGGGCGGGTGAATTCATCTATGCGACCCAAGCAGTGTCGCGGGATCTCGGGGGCGGCAGCAGCGCCAGCGAAAACCGCCATGATCTCTCGCATCTGTGTAATTTTATCGCCTCCCTTGAGGCTTTGCAAAGCCTGTGTCCCAATCTGCAAAATGTGCAATTGGTGGTGAGCTGGTTTGGTGATGATTTGCGTTGTGATCTCTGCCAGATTGCGCCGCGTGTCGATCGGGCCGACAAGAGCACGGTCGGTATGACATGGATGGTGGCGGGGCTTTCGCGCGCGCAGGCGCAGGTGACCAGTCTCGTCAATGGTGTGCCCGCTTATGGCGGGACGCCTGCTGATGCTTCCGTGCTACAGGCGATTGCCGAATTGAAAGCGCGGGGATTGGGTGTGACGCTTTATCCCTTCGTGATGATGGATATTCCAGACCAATCCGGTAAAGCCGATCCGTGGACAGGGGCTTTGTCGCAACCCCCTTATCCGTGGCGGGGGCGCATCACCTGTTCGCCCGCGCCCAAGCGTGCGGGCTCGCCTGACGGGACGGCTGCGGCAGCCACAGCCGTGGCCCGTTTTTTCGGGAGCGCCCAGCCCGCGCATTTTTCGTATCAAAACGGTGTTGTCTATAGCGGCCCTTCGGAATGGTCACTGCGGCGCATGGTTTTGCATTATGCCATGCTCGCGCAAGCGGCGGGCGGCGTGGACGGTTTCATCATCGGGTCTGAATGGGTGGCCCTCAACCATATCAGCAGCGGCGCGGGGGTTTATCCGGCACCGCTGGCTTTGGCAGCACTGGCCGATGATGTGCGCGTGCTGGTGGGGACAAAGACCAAGCTGGTTTATGCCGCCGACTGGAGTGAATATGGCGGCTATTGTCCGCAGGCAGGTGAATTGCGCTTTCCGCTCGATGTATTGTGGGCGCATGCCTCCCTTGATGCCATCGGCATTGATGCCTATTGGCCGGTGAGCGACTGGCGGGAGGGCAACACCCATCAAGACCATGCCATTGCCCAAACCATCTATGATCTTGATTATCTCGCAAGCCGCATGGCGGGGGGTGAGGCCTATGACTGGTATTATGCCAGCGATGCCGACAGGGCCGCGCAAAACCGCACGCCCATTACAGATGGGGCCTATAACAAGCCATGGGTGTGGCGGGCCAAGGATTTGAAAGGCTGGTGGTCCAACGCCCATTTCGAGCGGGTGAACGGGAACGAAAATCCGCAGCCCACCGCCTTTGTGCCTTGCTCGAAACCGATCTGGCTGACAGAGGTCGGATGTCCGGCGGTTGATAAAGGCGCCAATGCGCCCAATCTTTTCCCCGACGCCAAATCATCGGCTGCGGCTTTGCCTTTTGCCTCGAACGGGGCGCGCGATGATTTGATGCTCATGCGCTACAGCGAGGCGGTGCTGCGCGCCTTTGATCATCGGGCGGGGGCAGGAGCGCCCGCCAATGTCGTATCGCCTGATCGTGGTCTGCGCATGGTGGATGAGGATCATATCAGTTTCTGGTGTTATGATGCGCGGCCCTTTCCGGCCTTTCCGCAACTCACCAGCGTCTGGTCCGATGCCGCGAATTTCAACACGGGCCATTGGCTGAACGGGCGGCTTGAAATGGCGCAACTCACCGATTTGTTGCGCGGGATGCTGGCTGATTACGCTTTGCCTCCGGCGGTGTCCATCAGCTCCAATGCTGTTTTGGACGGGTTTGTCATTGATCGCCCGATGTCCATGGACAAGGCCTTTGCGCCCTTGGCGGATCTGTTCGGGATGGATGTCATTGCTGCGCCCGAAGGGATCATGTGTCTGGACCGGCGCAGGCCGGTGGTGGCGACGATCAGCGCCGACGATCTGGTGCCGTTTGAGGCGGGCGGGCTTGTGCGCTTGACCCGCGCCTCATCGGCGGAATTGCCCAATCAGCTTGGTCTGTCTTATTCGGATTTCGATCTTGATTATCGGCGCGCGCTTGTGAGTTCGCGGCGTCTGGCTGGCGGCAGCAAGCGGCAGGTCTTGTCGGATCAGGCACTGGTGATGTCGCGCGCCCAAGCCCAGCGCATCGCCGATTTGTGGTTACAAGACCGCACCTTGGCGATTGAAACGGCAGAGTTTCAATTGGGGCTGTTGGGCAAGGGCTTGGAACCGGGCGACATGGTCAGCCTGCCGGTTGACGCGGGGTGGCGCGCTTTTCTGATCACCTCGGTGGTGGAAGGGCTTGTTAGGCGGTTTCGGGCGCGGGCGGCTGATCCGGATATGGGGGCAGGGCAGGCGCTGGTGATCGCCGCACCACAGGCGCGGGTGCCTTTGGTGGCGGGGCGGCCATGGGTTGAAATTTTCGATGTGCCGATGGCATCAAGCCAGCCGGAAACCTTGCAGGCCATTGCAGCTTGCGCCGATCCGTGGCCGGGCAGTCTGACCGTCTGGCAATCGGTGGACGGGCAGACTTTCAATCCCGCGACCACGATCCTGACACCGGCGCGGATGGGACGGACATTGACCGCTTTACCCGCAGGCCCCTTATGGCGTTGGGATGAGGCGCATAGTCTGACGTTCACTTTGCAGGGCGGGGTCTTATCAAGCCCCGGTGAGATGGGAGCGCTTGCTGGCAGCCCGTTGTTATTGCTCAAAGCCCCCGATGGCACGAGTGAAATCATCAGCTTTGCATCGGCTGAATTGATCGGCGCCCGTCAATGGCGGATCAAGCGCTTGCTGCGCGGTTTGGGCGGGTCGGAAGAACAGGCCGCGCGCGTCCTGCCGGTCGGCTCTTTGGTGGTTGTGCTCGATGGTGCGGTGCAGCCTTTGCTCGCGGGCGTGTCGCATCTGGGCGAGACATGGACCTGGCGGATTGCGCCCTCTGATGCCGATCCCACGGATGTCTTGAGCGTGGCGATCACCGCCACCAGCGGGCCTGCGGCCTTGCTGCCTCTCGCCCCCACATCTGTGATGGCGCAACGAGGCAGTGACGGGATCCATATCAATTGGATTCGCCGTGCGCGACTTGATGGCGACAGCTGGGCGGGGCTTGATATTCCGCTTGATGAAAGCAAAGAGGCTTATCGCCTCTCGCTGATGAAAGGCGGGACGATCATCCGGCAAAGCGATGTCGCAACACCAAGCTTTCTCTATGCGGCTGCGGATGAATGGGCTGATTTCGGCTCCCGCCAATCCGTGCTCACGCTGATGGTGCAGCAAATCAGCGCCAGTGTCGGGCCGGGCCATGCGTTGCAAGTCACCATTCCTATTGTTTGACATTTTCTTTTTCAAAAACGGGAGAGTTGATCATGGTCCAGACCCCGCGTCTTGGTCTTGCTTTGCTGGCGGCCGCGCAAGCCCAAAAACATGTCACCCATAATGATGCTTTGGCCTCGCTTGATGGTCTGGTGCAAGCCAGCGTTTTGGCCAGCGATGTCGCAACGCCCCCCACCACACCCAATGAGGGTGATGCCTATCTGGTGCCTGCCACACCCGTGGCAGGCAGTGCCTTTGCAGGGCAAGCGCTCAATCTCGCTTTTTTCATCAATGGGGCGTGGCGCTTCATGGTGCCGCAAAGCGGATGGCTGGTCTTTGTGCGCGCGACATCATCCTTCGCTGTCTTTTATGGGGGCGTCTGGCATGGGCTGGATGACTGCGCCCGCAGCTTTGCCAATCTGCAACGCTTGGGTCTGGGAACCAGCGCTGACAGCTATAACCGTTTCGCCGTCAAAGCCAATGCGGGCTATTTTGCAGCCCTTTCGACCGGGGAGGGTGGGTCGGGTGATTTTCGCCTGACCTTGAACAAAGCGCAAAGCGGCAACACCGTCTCCTGCCTCTATCAAACCAATTGGTCGGGGCGGGCCGAAACCGGTTTGACGGGGGATGATTGCTGGCGCGTCAAAGTGTCGAGCGATGGCACGCTCTGGCAGGATGTGGTGGTGGCTGATCCGGCAACGGGCGCGGTGCGGATCGATCGTTTGATTTCCGGTCGCGCGCAACCCCGCACACAAGCCTGTCTTGAAACCGATGTGCCCGATGGCAATAAGCAGGCCTTGGCGATCAATGCCACGGGCAGTGCTGCGGTGACAGGCATCAGCTTTTCGCGCGCGGGCACACAAATCGGTTCGGTGACACTGTCGGCCAATTCCGTAACCTATAATACCGTGTCCGATTACCGGCTGAAAAAGATAATCGGCATCATCGAGGAGCCAATCAATCGCGTCAGGGAATTGCAGCCTTTGTGTTATGTGTTCAAAGACGATCCCGAACAGATTTACGAGGGCTTTTTGGCCCATCAGGTGGCCGAGGTCGTGCCCGAAGCCGTGCAGGGCGACAAGGATGCCACAAAGCCGGACGGCGAGCCTGTTTACCAGCAGCTCGATCAGACACGGCTGATCCCTTTGCTTGTGGCCGCCTTGCAGGAATTGGTCGTCCGGTTGGATTATCTTGAAACCCATGTTGATTTTTAAAGGAAAAACCACCCCTGGTCTTGTTCAGAAATGGTTCAGAGACAGGGCGCTATAAAGGCCTTATGGAACATAAGATGCCCCTTTTCATGCGTTGTTATGCGTTGAAGCGATTGGTTTTGATCGCGCTCATGCTGGCTGTTGGGCTTTTGCAGGCCAAGTCCGTGCTGGCGCAAGAGGAAAAAACCCCGCAGACCCAAAGCGAGACGCCTCCTCCGTCTCTACCCCTTGCCCCGTCTCTCCCCCTTGCCGATCAGGCAGAAACAGCCCCCCCGCCCAAATCCCCGTGTCTTGCGTCCCATGATGTGCGGGCGCTGGTGGAACGGGGCGAGGTCTTGCCCGTTCACAAAGTCATGCAAATCGCCCGTCACCATTTTAGCGGTGAAATCGTCAAGGCACGTTTGTGTCCCGAACAGGACCGGTTGATTTATCTTTTGACGCTGTTAGACAAAACAGGTCAGATCAGGCTTCTGGCCATGGATGCCCGCAACGGGCAAATGCTGGTCAGGCCATAAGGGACATGAGGAGTGATCCATGCGCTTACTGGTCGTCGAGGACGACAAGGATCTGAACAGGCAATTATGTTCGGCACTTGAAGATGCGGGCTATGTGGTTGATCGGGCGTTTGACGGCGAGGAAGGGCATTTTCTCGGCGAAACGGAACCCTATGATGCGGTCATTCTAGATATGGGTTTGCCGCAGCGTGACGGCGCCTCCATTCTCAATGCGTGGCGTGAGGCCGGACGCAGCATGCCGGTGCTGATCCTGACAGCACGCGACCGCTGGAGCGACAAGGTCAATGCCTTTGATTCCGGTGCCGATGATTATGTCACCAAGCCTTTCCATATGGAGGAGGTACTGGCCCGCGTGCGGGCTTTGTTGCGGCGAGCCACGGGCCATGCGAGCTCTGATCTGGTGTGTGGCCCTTTGGTGGTGGATACCCGCAATGGCCGCGTGACCATCAACGGCAATCCGGTGCGGCTGACCTCGCATGAATATCGCTTGATTGCCTATCTGATCCATCACCAAGGTCGGGTCATTTCACGCAGTGAAATCATCGAGCATTTATATGATCAGGACTTTGATCGCGATTCCAATACAATCGAGGTTTTTGTCGGTCGTCTTCGCAAAAAGCTCGGCATGGATTTGATCGAAACGGTGCGGGGGCTCGGTTACCGCCTCGACGTGCCGGAGGCGTCTTAAATGGGGGCGTGGTTTAACCGCGCTTCTCTGGCCCAGCGTTTGACGCTTGGTGCCCTCGTGACAAGTTTTACGGTTTTGCTGGCCGCCGGCTTTATTCTCGCGCAAATCCATCGCCGCGCGACAGAGCGGGCCTTTGACGAGCGCTTGTCGGTTTATTTGCAGGCCTTGTCCGGCAGTCTGGCATCCCCCATCGATCAGGATCGATCCGACCCCAGCGATCTCGGGGATCCGAAATTCGATTTGCCGATGTCGGGCTGGTATTGGCAGATCGAGCCGGGCCCCGCCAATAGCGGCGATATGATTGCCTCGCCCTCTTTGTTCGGGGCGCGTTTGGCGCGCATTGTTGATCCGCAGTTGAAATCGGATCAGTTGGGGGTTGTGCAGGGCTATATGCGCGGGCCGGATGAACGGCGCTTGCGGGCCATTGAACGGACGGTGCAAACGCCCGATCACGTCTGGCACCGGATTCGTGTGGCAGGGGATGCGGACGAGATCGAACAGGCTGTGGCCGCCTTTCGGCTGCCTTTGGTGGTGACGCTGGGTTTGCTCGGGACGCTGATTGCCGTGCTGACGGGTGTTCAGGTGACACTCGGCTTGAAGTCCTTGCGGCGGGTGCAGACAGGCTTGGCGGCTATTCGCACAGGACAGGCCGATCAGATCACAGGCAGCTATCCGCCCGACCTCGCGCCTTTGGTGCGGGAAATCAATTTGCTGCTGGAATCCAATCGCGACATGACCGAGCGCGCCCGCACCCATGCGGGCAATCTGGCGCATGCCTTGAAAACACCATTGAGCGTGATCCAGAACGAGGTGCAGGGCGTGGATGATGATCAGGCGGCCAGCAAAATCCGCGAACAGATCGCGCAGATCCAGACGCAATTGCAATGGCATTTGGAACGGGCCCGGCAAGGCGCCATGACCAGTGCCATCGGGCGCGCCACCGATCTTGCTCAGGTGCTTGGCGGGCTTGAACGCATGTTTGCCAAGCTGTGGCACGCGCGTGCCGAAGGGGATCAAGGCCTCACGCTGCAGATGGAGATTGAGGCGGGTTTACAGTTTCGTGGGGAAAAGCCTGATCTTGAAGACATGATCGGCAATCTCATGGACAATGCCGGTAAATGGGCCCGCCAAGAGGTGAAGGTGACGCTCAGACGTCATGCGTCACGGCCCCTATTTGCCGAGGTGATCATTGATGATGACGGGCCGGGCCTGCCCGAGGCGCAGCGTGTCGCAGCCCTGAAACGGGGATTGCGGCTTGACGAGACCCGTCCGGGCAGTGGTTTGGGTCTGGCGATTGTGGCGGATCTCGCCAAGCTTTATGGCGGCATTTTGGTGTTGGAAACAGCGCCTCTGGGGGGCTTGCGGGCGCGGCTTGAACTGCCGATTGTCGAGGCTTGAGGCTTGCGCTGAAAAAGCCTTTGCGCGCCATCATGAATTTGCCAGAATCTGGGCTTAACTGCTAAGGCTTGCGTCAAAATGGTGATGAACCATAAGGATTTTCAAAGATTAATGCATTTTCATGGGGTTCTTCAAATGAACACGGCAAAAAAACTGGTTGTCTGCGGCGTGATCGCCGCGATGGGTTTGGGGTTTTCGGGCTGTTCGCAAACCACCGGCCCCAATGAGTCCGGCGGTACGGTGATTGGTGCGTTGGCTGGTGGTCTCATCGGATCGCGCTTTGGTGCGGGCGGCGGCAAGGTCGCCGCTGTCATCGCAGGCACCATGATCGGCGGTTTCTTGGGCAATCAGGTGGGCAAGGGCATGGATGAGCAGGCCCGCCAGCAGGCCTATCAAGCGCAATATAATTCCATTGCCTCGGGGCAGTCATCCAATTGGCGCGCTCCGAGCGGGCCTAGCGGCTATGTCGAACCCGGTCCGGTCTATTCCGAAAGCGGCCGCGTCTGCCGCCAATATACCCACACCATCATCATTGATGGCCGTCAGGAGCGCGGCGTAGGCACAGCCTGTCGGGCACCCGATGGCCGCTGGGATATCATCAGCTAACAAGCAGGCTTCTCATTCCTCACAGGCTGCATCCGGCAGCCTGTGTTTTTTTGCAGGCGCCTGCGTCAAGAAAGACATGGAACGCAATCGATGACCCGTAAGCAACGCCGCCTTGTGACCATTGCCGTGATCGGCGGCATCTTGGCCGTTGCAGGCTTTCTTGTGTTGAATGCGCTCAATGATTCCATCGTGTTCTTTTTCGGCCCCGCGGAAGTGGCGCAAAAGAATATGCCGGTCGGCACCCGCATGCGGGTCGGCGGGCTTGTGAAAACCGGATCTCTCATGCGCGACCAAAAGCGCGTCAGCTTTGTGGTGAGTGACGGGACGCAAGACATCACGATTTCTTATGAAGGGGTTTTGCCCGATCTCTTCAGGGAAGGGCAAGGGGTTGTGGCCGAAGGGCGGTTGGGGCCGAATATGACCTTTACGGCCGAGACTGTTTTGGCCAAACATGACGAAAAATATATGCCGCGCGAAGTGGCCGACAGTTTGAAAAAACAGGGCCATTGGCAAGGAGCCCCCCAATAACGTGTTTTGCCTTGTTCCTGTCCCCAGAATAAAGATGGGCTGACGCGAAAAGCATGGACGTCCGCCTGTCCGCGTGTTGATCTCCTGAAAGTTGAATTGGGACATGGTGTGCGGATTGGGAGGGGACGATATGGGTGATCATCAAAAGCCCCCATCCTTGGCCCCATCCTGGCTCGCACAGATCAAAAGCCCAAGCCGCAAAGCACTGTTGCCCAAGCCCTCGCATCCCAAAGAGGCGCGCAAGCTGCTTGCAGCCTTGTGCGAGGAGGCGCTGGCTGCAGGCTTTGATCTTGCGGGGGAGCTGGAATCATCAAAAGCTTTGTCTGGCCTGTTCTTGGCTTTGTGCGATCAGGCACCCTATTTGGTGCGGTTGTTGCGCAAGGATTGGGCGCGCAGTGCCGATCTCTTGCATCAAGATCCGGCAGCGAGTTTGCAGGCGATCCTCAGCGAGACAAAGACAGCCTGGCAGGCTTGTCAGAGCGAAGCCGCTATCATGGCGCGTTTGCGGCGGTGTAAACAATCCCTCGCTTTGCTGGTTGCACTGTCTGATTTGGGCGGACTGTGGTGTGTGGATCAGGTCACCCATGCCTTGAGTGATTTTGCCGATGCGGCCTGTTATGCGGCTTTGTCTTATTTATTGCGCGAGGCGCAGGCAGCCGAGCGCTTTTTGCCGCATGATCCGCAAAACCCTGCGCATGCGTCAGGCGTGGTGATTTTGGCCCTTGGCAAGCACGGGGCGCAAGAACTCAACTACTCCTCCGATATTGATGTGATTGTGCTTTATGATCCCGAGACAGCGCCTTTGGGGCCGCGGGCCGAGCCGAGCTCGTTTTTCGTGCGGTTGACGCAAGGCCTTGTGCGCTTGATGCAAGAGCGCACCAGCGAGGGCTATGTCTTGCGCACGGATTTGCGGCTGCGGCCTGATCCGGCCTCAACCCCTGTGGCGATTTCGGTGCATTCGGCCTTTGCCTATTATGAAACGGTCGGACAGAATTGGGAGCGTGCGGCGCTCATCAAAGCGCGTCCGGTGGCAGGAGATCTGGCGCTGGGCGAGCGTTTCCTGCAGACGCTGAAACCCTTCATCTGGCGCAAATATTTCGACTTTGCAGCCATTGCCGATATCCATGCCATGAAGCGGCAGATCCATGCGGTGCGCGGCCATGAAACGATTGCGGTGGCCGGTCATGACATCAAGCTGGGGCGCGGCGGCATTCGGGAAGTTGAATTTTTTGTCCAGACGCAGCAATTGGTGTTTGGCGGACGGCGCGCCCATTTGCGCGGACGGCGCACGCTCGACATGTTGCAGGCTTTACATGCGGATGGCTGGATTTCGGCCGAGGCGGTCAAGGATTTGTCCGAGGCGTACCGCTTTTTGCGTGATCTCGAACACCGCTTGCAAATGCGCGAGGACGAGCAGACCCAACGCCTGCCAGTTGATGACGACAGGCTTGCCGAATTTGCACGTTTTTGCGGCTATGCCACACCGCTCGCATTCAGCCATGCTTTGATCAAGCAAGCGTTGAAAGTGGAATATCATTATGCGCGCTTGTTCGAGGAGGGGGCAGAGCTTGCCACGAGTGAAGGCAGTCTGGTTTTCACCGGAACGGTCGATGATCCCGATACGTTGAATACCTTGCGCGTCATGGGCTATGCCGATCCGCCGCTGGTTGCCGAAACCGTAAGGGGCTGGCATTTCGGACGCAGGCAGGCTGTGACCAGCCCGCGGGCACGGGAAGTGCTGACCGAATTGATTCCCGCTTTGCTGAAGGCCTTCAGCGTGACGGCTGATCCCGATGCAGCCCTTGTGGCCTTTGACCGCGCTTTGGGAGGCATGCCTGCGGCGGTTGAATTGTTTTCCATCTTGAAATCGCATGATGCGGTGCTGCGCCTGTTCGCCGATCTGTTCGGTTCCGCGCCGCGACTGGCCGAGATTGTTGCCAATCGCCCACATGTGCTCGATGCGGTGATTGATCCCGCTTTTCTGGCACCTGCACCGAGCCGCATGCTGATGCAAAAGCGCTTGCAGGACGGCTTGCTGGGTCTTGAGGCCTTTGAAGATGTGCTCGACCGCTTTCGTGAAATGGGCCAGCATGAACTATTTTTGATCGGCGCGCGGATGGTGTCGGGCGTGTTGTCGCCGGAGATGGCGGGGCGGGCCTATTCCCTGCTCGCCGAAACGATGATCGAGGCCTGTCTGCACGCGGTGCGGCAAAGATTCGAGCAGGATTACGGGACGATTGAAGGCGGGCAGATTGCCGTGTTCGGGTTGGGGCGTTTGGGGTCCAATGAAATGACCGCAACCTCTGATCTTGATCTCATTGTGCTTTATGATTTTCCGCCAGAGGCGTCTGACAGCCAAGGGCCGCGCAGTCTGCCGCCCACCACCTATTATGGGCGCTTGACGCAACGCCTGATCAGCGCGCTGACCGTGCCAACCCGCCGAGGCTCGCTCTATGCTGTGGATATGCGCTTGCGCCCCTCCGGCAATAAGGGGCCGGCTGCGACGCAATTTTCCGGCTTTGCCGCCTATCAGCGCAGCGAGGCCGAGACATGGGAGCGCATGGCCTTGGTGCGGGCGCGTTTTCTTGCGGGCGATCGCGCTTTGGGAGAACGTGCCGAACAGGTGATCCGTGAAAGCCTTGCGGCCCCGCGCGATGCCGCCACCATCAAAAAAGACGCCTATGCCATGCGCGCATTGATTGCGCAGGAAAAAGGCGAGGGCAATAGCTGGGATCTCAAAAATGCCGCTGGCGGGCTCACCGATATTGAATTTTTATGCCAGACGCTTGTTTTGATCAGTGGCGTTCACGGCATGGGCCGTGATCCGCAATCCATATTACACTTTGCGCGCGACCATGCCTTGCTGCCCGCAGACATGGTGGATCCTTTGCTCTCAGCCCATGCCGTCATGCGCGATCTGATACAATGGGTGCGTTTGACCTTGGGCGATGACAGGCCGGTGCTCGATGCCTCGCAGGGGCTCAAGCGTCAATTGGCTGTGACCTCGGGTCTGCCGGATTTCAAAGTACTGGCCGGTTTTTTACGCGAGGAGCAAAACAAAGTCAGGCTGATTTTCGAGCGTTTTATGACCACATGAGGGCTTGTGTCAGGCCGCCATTTTGGTGGGCGTGTCGCGCAAGGGCAGGCGGACCAGAACGATGGTGCCCGACCCTTCATTGGAACGGATGCGCAAGCCGCCGCCGTGCAATTCGACGAAAGAGCGGGCAATGGCCAGACCAAGGCCAGACCCGTCGCTGGGCTTGGAGGCATCGAGATCAACCCATGTGAAGGGTTGTGCGAGCTTCGGCAAAGCCTCTTTCGGAATACCGACGCCGTTGTCCTCGATATAGATATTCAATGCGCCCGACACGATGCGCGAGCGCATGACCACACGGCCACCGGCGGGCGTGAATTTGACGGCGTTTTTCAGCAAATGCCCCAAAATACGATTGATGGCGCGCGGGTCGGCATAAAGCGTTCCATCGGCGACAAGATCGGGGATCAAGGTCAGGCCCTTGCTTTCTGCTTCCTTGCGCACCGATTCAAAAGCGGATTTCAGCGTCGGATCAATCGGCAGGGTTTCGCGTTCGATTTTGACTTTGCCGGCTTCGAGTTCCGACATGTCCAGAATATCGGCGATCACCGCCAGCAAGGCGCTGCCGCTTTTTGAAATGTCGTGGCAATAATCCCGATATTTATTGTGGCCAAGCGGCCCAAACATTTCCTGTTCCATGATCTCGGAAAAGCCCAAAATGGCATTGAGCGGCGTGCGCAGATCATGGCTCATCTTGGCCAAGAATTCCGATTTCGCACGGTTGGCGCTTTCCGCCTCCGCCATCTGCTCATAATAGCGCTGCACAAGCTCGTTGAGCTCTTCCGCTTGCTTTTCCAACGCATGGCGTGAGCGCTTGAGATCGGAAATCATTTGCGCCTGTCTGCGTTCGGCATCCTTGATTTGCGTGATGTCGGTGGCGACCGACACAAAGCCGCCGTCATTGGTCTTTTTCTCGATCAGCTGCAGCCAGCGATTATCAGGCATGCGGACAATGTAATGGCCGTTCAAGGCGGGATTGTCGGATGGCGTATCGGCGGCGGCGTGATGGGTGGGCCGTGTCAGGAAGGGGGCGATGTCCTGATAGGGCGTGCCGCGGCGTGTCATATCGGCGCTGAGATTATGCAATTTTTGGAAGCGGGAATTGCACATGACCATGCGATTATCCGCGTCCCACAACACAAAGGATTCGCCAAAGGCCTCGATGGCCTCGCGCAGGCGCAGATTGGCGGTTTCATTCTCTGCTTCAAGGCGCCGCTGATCGGACATGTCCACCGCGATGCCCACCAGATGCAATCTGTTTTCCTGCTTGTCGAGGATGAGTTGCGCACGGGCACGCAACCAGACCCATTCGCCATGGGCGCTGAGCAGGCGGAAACTGTGATCGACCGTTGTCTCGTGATCGGCGGCCAGTCGCTGTGCGAGGCTGTAGAGATCTTCGTCCTCGGGATGGATCAGCGCATTGATTTCGCCAAAGGCCAGAAATTCGCTGTTGCGCTGATAGCCCAGCATTTCATACATCGAATCCGACCAATGCAGCGAGCCGCGCGCAATATCCCAATCCCACAAGCCGCAACGCCCGCGCGACAGTGCCGTATTCATGCGGGCCTGCATGCGCAGATAGGCATCATCGGCTTTTTTCACCCGCCACGATTGCCAGAAAAAGGCCAAGGCCATGCCGCCTGTGACAAGCAGCGAGATCAACAGCAGCATGCCCATCGACCAGCTGCGTTCGCGCCAGCGCTGCAAGGCGGAGGACACGGGTTGCAAGGTCACGCTCAAAGCGCCGTTCGGGCCGATGCGGCGCGCCATGGCCAGTGCTTTGGCACCATTTGGCAAAACAAGAGCCCCCACACCCGCATTCTCGGCCATGACCGTCATGGGTTGGGTTTGCCCGAAATAGCTGGTGAGCGCCTCGCCTTTGCCAAGATCAGCCGGCAGGCTTGCAATGATCTGCCCTTGTTCATTGGCAATGACGATTTGCACGCCCTGATCGATTTTGGATTTCGGCACAATGCGCTGCAATTGTGCACTGGCTTTGAGGGGATCAATCCGGTTGTTTGAAAAAGAAGCTGTGAGTTCCGGCTGGACAGCCAAAGAAAGCATCTCGATTTCAGCGGCAGAATCGGCCAGTGTCTCCGCACGATTGGTCAGGATTTGCAGGGTAAAGCCTGTGACAACGGTCAATGCGAAAATGCCAAGCAGGCCCGGCGCCAGCTTGCGAAGCAGCGGTTCAGCGGCGCGAAGCCGTTCGGCCAAAGCCTGTGCGGTGAGGGGGGATTTTTCCCTCGTGCTCTGCCCCTCATGAGGGTTGCCCTCGGTGGGTTTGAGCGGTTCACAGGTTTCCGATATGGCTGCGTGTTCACGCGCCATTGTGCCTCCATCAAACAGTCATCTCCGCCCAATGCTGCAGATGCACAAAGAGCGAATCAGGTGCATCTGAATCGGTGGGTGCTGATTTGTCCAGAGGTTAATGAATCCTTGCGATCATTTTTTTATTAACCATTGTGGCAAGGCGCTTTAAGGGATTTGTGGCTCTCGGCGTTAACCTTTTCGGGGCTTGTTCTGCCACAGGCCTTTCCATCATTTCAGGCCAAAGAGCGCACCACAATATCCGCCACATCGGCGGAGAGCGAGGAGTGATCGGAAATGCGGCGCAAGGCCTCGCCCGCTTTCGTGCGGCGGCTTGTTTCATAAGACCGCCATGTCCGGAAGGCGCTGAGAATACGGGCAGCGACTTGCGGATTGCTGCTGTCTAACGTCATCACAATCTCGGCCAGAAAATCATATCCCGCCCCATCCACACGATTGAACTGGGTCGGGTTGGACAGGCTGAACACACCAATCAGCGATCGGACGCGGTTGGGATTGTTCATCGAGAAGCCTGGATGGCGCATCAGGCCTTTGACGCGCTCAAGGGTTGCGGCTTCGGGCAGGCTGGCTTGCAGCGCAAACCATTTATCCAGCGCCAGAGCCTCGTCTTTGTAACGGGTCGCAAAATCCGCAAGGGCGTGTTCGCGTGTGGCATTGGGGGTCTGGCACAAGGCGGCCAAGGCCGCCATGCGGTCCGTCATATTATCGGCCTCGTGATAGCAGCGTTCCGCCAAAGGCAGATAGCGATCCGGATTGCCCGCCACCAACAGATCCAAAGCGGTGTTGCGAAGGGCCCGCCGTCCGGCTGAACGCGCATCGGGCTGATAAGGCTCAGTTTGCGCCAAGGCCTTATGGGCCTTGGCCAGCGCAGGCGCGATGTGATGGCCGATCGACTCACGCAAGGCTTTGCGGACGGCATAAATGGCATCGGGATCGATATCGCTTTGGATCTCGCGTCCGATATCGCTTTCGCTTGGCAAGGCAAAGACCTGTGCAACAAAGGCATAGTCATCGGAACTGGCGATCAGATCCGCCAAGGTTTCGGCAAAACGCGGATCAAAAGTGATGGTGCCATGCGCTTTGGCGGTGGGGATCGCCTCAATCAGCATGGTCATGGCGACGTTTTGGGCGGATTGCCAGCGGTTGAACGGATCACTGTCATATTGGAACAGCGTCAGAAAATCCGCGCGGCTGAGATCGCTTTGCAACCGCACCGGTGCTGAAAAATTCCGCAGGACCGAGGCCACAGGCTTTTCTTCGACCCCTTCAAACACCAAACTGCCTTCCGCCTGATTGAGCACGAACAGCCCCTCAGCCTGATGGGGGGAGTGGGGGGCAAGGGTCGGACTTGTGCCGTCTGGGCTGACCAGCCCGTATAAAATGGGCAGGGTCAAAGGCCCCTTTTCGGGCTGTCCGGGTGTGGGAGGCGTTGATTGCGTGAAATGCAGGGTCAGGCGTTTCTCATGAGGCGCGTAATGCTGATGCAATGTGACTTGCGGTGTGCCCGCCTGTACATACCATTGAAAAAACGCATCGAGACTGCGTCCGGATGTTTCGGCAAAACAGGCGAGGAATTCTTCGACCGTCGCGGCTGTGCCGTCGCAGCGCGAGAGATAGAGATCCATCCCCTTGCGAAACAGGTCTGGGCCCAAAAGCGTTTTGAGCATGCGGATGATTTCCGCCCCCTTTTCATAAATGGTGGGGGTGTAGAAATTGTTGATTTCCCGATAGGAGGAGGGACACACGGGATGCGCCAGCGGGCCTGAATCTTCGGAAAACTGCGCGGCGCGCAAAGTGCGGACATCGGAAATCCGTTTGACAGGGCGCGAGCGGGTGTCGGCGGTAAATTCCTGATCGCGGAACACCGTCAGCCCTTCTTTCAGGCATAGCTGGAACCAGTCGCGGCAGGTGATGCGGTTGCCGGTCCAGTTATGGAAATATTCATGGGCAATCACCGATTCAATGCCCGCATAATCGCCATCGGTTGCGGTTTCGGGACTGGCCAGCACATATTTGTCGTTGAAAATATTGAGGCCTTTATTCTCCATGGCGCCCATGTTGAAATCCGACACCGCCACAATATTGAAGACATCGAGATCATATTCGCAGCCATAGGCCTGTTCGTCCCAGATCATGGCGCGGATCAAAGCATCCATGGCATAGCGTGCGCGCTCTGATTTGTCCGGCTCGACATAAATCCCCAACAAGACCTTTTTGCCCGACCGTGTCATGAAGTCTTGCTGGATGACATCAAGGCGGCCCCCAACCAGCGCGAACAAATAAGCTGGCTTGGGATGGGGGTCGTGCCAGACCGTGTAATGGAAACCGTCGGGCAAATCGCCGCTGTCTTGCAGATTGCCATTGCCCAGCAAAACCGGCGCTTCGCTTTTGCGCGCCTCGATGCGTGTGGTGTAAACCGACATCACATCCGGCCGGTCGATGAAATAGGTGATGCGGCGGAACCCTTCCGCCTCGCATTGGGTGCAATAGGTGCCGGAGGAGCGGTAAAGCCCCATCAGCTTGGTATTGCTGTCGGGATCAAGGCGGGTTTCGACCTCCAGCGTGAAAGCGGTAGAGGGCACTTCATGGATGATCAGCGCCTCGTCACAGAGCGTATAGGCGGAAGGATTCAGCGTAACGCCATCGCGTTTCAACGCGACCAGCGTCAATTCATCGCCGTTGAGATGCAAAGGCGCGCCGGTTTTGCCTTTGGGATTGGCTTTGATGCTCAGGCTGGCATGGACCGTGGTTTGGACGCCATCCAGTCTGATCAGCAATAAGACCTGATTGATCAGGTAATCAGAGGCGTGGTAATCGGCCAGATGTGTGACTGTTGCCGTCGCATGTCGCATGGAACAAACGCCTATCTCAAAATAAAAACGCGGGGGCTGAGCAGGGCCTTTGACAGGCCACCGCCTCCGCGATCAGGTCTAATGGTCGTCGGGGGTGGTTCGCAAGGGCTCCGTATGGCTGACAATACGGGCAATCTGCGGAAACCGCGCTCTTATATCCTGTTCCAGCCGGTCGACAAGGCTGTGGATGTCTGCAACCGTTAAGGCGGGATCGACGCGGCAGTGATAATTGACGATCAGGCCCTGCTTGTTTTCGCGTACCCGGACATTGTGGATATCGGTGATTTTGGCGCAGGCCTGTTCGGTCAAACTGGCCGTAATCGACTGCCTGATCGCATCGGGTGCATCAACGCCTTCAATCAAAGCAACCGTCAGCGGCTCGATATGGGTTTCCACTTCGGTTTTTTCACCAAATTCATGTTTGATGGCTGCTTCGAGCCGTGAGGCAATGGCATGGGCCGCCCCCAGACTCATGCGGGCATCCACCTCGATATCCAGGCTAATGGACAGGCTCTCGCCCAGACTCTGGACCGTGACATGATGGACAGGCACCCTTCTATGCGCGGCAATCAGCAAAATGCGTTCCAGCACGCTCTCCTCGTCCAAAGCCACGGGAATGGTGGACAAGGTCAGATTGATCTCAGGGTAAAGCGCGCAGGCCGTATCAAGCACCTGATTGCGGATCCGGGCGACGCGGTCATGGGATGCGGTGCGGGCCACGCCGATGGTGGCTTCCGCAAAGAGATTGGCGCCGCCCGCCCTGATTCGCAGCGACTCGATTTTGACAACACCGGCAATCCGTTCAATCGCCTCGCGCAAATGCTGGCTGGCCCCGTCGGGAGCGGCATCGATCAGCGTATCAATGGTCCGGCGGCCTAATTTGAAACTGGCAATCGCAATAAACAGCGCCACGCCCAAAGCGGCGAAGGTGTCGGCCTGTTTGAAGCCATAGGCGGTGGCGGCAAGACCGATCAGCACCAGCACCGAGGACACCATGTCGGAGGCGAAATGCAAGGCATCGGCAGCCAGTGCCTCGCTGCGTGTCTCCTTGGCAATCCGCGACAAAGACCGCCAGCGGTTGAGATCAACAACAATGGACACAACCAAAACCCCGAAGGCCAGCGGGGAGGCGTCCACCGGAGCCGTTTCAAGCCCCAAGCGGTGATAGGCCTCGTAAAGCACCACGCCCGACAGCACCATCAACAGGCTTGTTTCGATCAAAGCGGCCAGCGCCTCGATTTTGCCGTGGCCGTAATGATGGTCGTCGTCAGCGGGTTTGTCGGCGGCCTTGATGGCAAAATAGGTGATCATGGTAGCGCCGGTATCCAGCAGCGCATGACCGGCTTCCGAAATCAAAGCGAGGGATCCCGACAGTAATCCCACCACCAATTTGCCGATGGTCAGGGTCAAGCTGGCAATAATTGACCAGAAAGCGGCTTTTTCTTTAATATTTTCGGTCATGATCCCTGTTTCCGTCATAGAGGGCTGGTATAGCCAATCAACCCTTTACAGGCAAATGTCACGAAACAATGACAGTTGGGCTTGAAGGCGCAGGCAAAGCACGGCAAGTTGAATTCATACTTAAGGAGGAAGACAATGGAATATCTGCACACAATGGTCAGGGTCGGAAATCTCGACAACGCCCTTGATTTCTTTTGCAACAAAATGGGCATGACGGAAACACGCCGCCTTGAAAACGAGACCGGTCGCTTTACGCTGATTTTTCTGGCTGCGTCCGATGATCTTGACGAGGCCCGCCAGTTTAAAAAGCCGGTGCTGGAACTCACCTATAACTGGGATGAGCATGAATATAGCGGCGGACGCAATTTCGGCCATCTCGCGTATCAGGTCGACAATATCTACGACTATTGCCAAAGCCTGATGGACAAAGGCATCACCATCAATCGTCCGCCGCGGGATGGCCGCATGGCCTTTATTAAATCACCCGATGGCATTTCCATCGAGCTCTTGCAAAAAGGCGACAGTCTGCCGCAAGCCGAACCGTGGCTGTCCATGCCCAATACCGGCACTTGGTAAGAGCATCTGCGCATGGCCGGTCGGGGTTTACGATTTTTACGGCGCGGACGTCTCGTTGAAATCGAGGCGTTTGATCCCCATACCACCATTTTGGACTGGTTGCGTCTTGAAGAAGGGGCAACCGGAACCAAAGAAGGGTGTGCGGAAGGCGATTGCGGTGCCTGCACCGTGATTTTGGCGCGCCATCACTCCGGCCAGCTTGTCTATCATCCCGTCAATGCCTGTATCCATTTGCTGGGCCAGCTTGACGGGGCCGAACTCATTACCATCGAGGATCTTGCACAAGGGGCGATGTTGCATCCCGTGCAAGAGGCTTTGGTCAGCCATCATGCCTCGCAATGCGGTTTTTGTACGCCGGGCGTGGTGATGAGCCTGTTTGCGCTTTACCATCAAGAGGGGCCGGTTGACCGCGCCAAAGCGCAAGCGGCATTGTCGGGCAATCTCTGCCGCTGCACGGGCTATCGGCCCATTCTTGATGCGGCGGTATCGGTCTGTGCGGGCGAGCGGCTTGATCGGTTCACGGAAACCGAACCCGTCAGTCTGCAGGTCTTGGCAGCGCTTGATGACGAAGAAGATGTTTTTGTCGGTGACGCGCAGCGGTTTTTCGCCGCACCGCGCAGCGAGGCCATGTTATCGGCTTTGATCGAGCGCTTCCCCGAGGCGCGTCTTGTGGCGGGGGCCACCGATGTCGGATTGTGGATCACCAAAGAGTTGCGCATTTTGCCGCAGGTGATCTGGTTGGGCCGTGTGCGCAGTCTGGGCCAGATTGTCCAAGGCGTGGATCGTCTGGTCTTGGGGGCCTCTGTGCCCCTTGCCGAAGCCATTCCCTATTTGTCGCGGCTTGATCCGGATTTCGAGAGCCTGATGCAACGCTTCGGATCGGAACAGATCCGGCATGTCGGCACCATCGGCGGCAATCTGGCCAATGCTTCGCCGGTCGGCGATTTGGCGCCTGCTTTGATCGCGATGGGGGCTGTGCTCGAACTAGTGAAAGCGGGTGAGGCGCGGGCTTTGCCGCTGCAGGATTTTTTCAAAGCCTATGGACAGCAAGACCGGCAGGCGGGGGAATATGTGCGGGCTGTGCATATTCCGCGTTTGAGCGAGGGCATGCATTTTCGCGCTTTGAAAATCTCCAAACGCTTTGATGACGATATTTCCTCGGTCACCGGTGCCTTTTGTGTGACCTTGGAACATGGATTGATTGCCGAGGCGCGGCTCGCTTATGGCGGCATGGCGGGCATTGCCAAACGCGCCTCACATGCCGAAGCCTTTTTGAAGGGGCAACCGATTGGGTCCGCGGCGACATGGAAGCAGGCGGCAGACCGTCTGACGGAGGATTTTTCTCCTTTGAGCGACCATCGCGCTTCGGCCCATTACCGCATGCAGGCGGCGCGCGGTATTTTGATCAAGGCCTTGGCGGAGATAGCGGGCTTGCCTGCCGCCTCGACGCGCATTCATCCGCGCATGGCCACGGATCTTGAGCCACAGGGAGGCGGACCCGATGTCTGAGACGTCTCAATCCCCTGACGGGCCTGTGACCCGTTCGCCTCTGCAGGAGGTTGGCCCGAAAGGCCATGTGCATCAGCCTTTGCCGCATGACAGTGCCGCCTCGCATGTGCGCGGCGCAGCGCCCTATCTCGATGATTTGAGAGCACCGTCCGGCTTGTTGCATCTGGCGGTCGGCGGATCGCCGGTGGCCTGTGGGCGCATCACGCGGCTTGATCTCGTCAAGGTCGAACAGGCCGAAGGGGTTGTGGCGGTTCTCACCTCCAATGACATTCCCGGCCGCAATGATATTTCATTGGGCCATGGCGACGAGCCGTTGCTGGGCTCGCAAACCGTGATGTTTTTTGGCCAGCCATTATTTGTGGTTGTCGCGAAAACGCGTGATCTTGCCCGCCGTGCCGCGCGTTTGGCTGTCATTGAGATCGACGCGGAAACGCCGCTTGTCACCATCGAGCAGGCCGAACAGCAGGGCAGCAAAGTGTTGCCAGATTATCATTTCGGCGTGGAAGACAATGCCCCGCCGCTGGCGCTGGCGGATCTGCGCCTGAGCGGCCAACAGCGGATCGGCGGACAGGAACATTTTTATCTGGAAGGCCAGATTGCCATGGCCGTGCCGGGTGAGGGGCGCGAGATGCAACTCATCAGCTCCACCCAGCACCCTGCCGAAGTGCAGCACTGTGTGGCGCGGGTGCTGGATCTGCCCGAGGCTTTGGTGAGCTGCGAGGTGCGGCGTCTGGGCGGTGGCTTTGGCGGCAAGGAGACGCAGGCCACGCAATGGGCGGCCTTGGCGGCTTTGGCGGCGCATCATACGGGACGGCCTTGCAAGATCAGGCTTGATCGCGACGAGGATTTTGTTCTGACCGGCAAGCGTCATGATGCGCGGGTGGATTGGGAGGTTGGCTATTCGGCCAATGGCCAGATCAGCGCCATTGATTTGAATTTTTGGGTGCGCTGCGGATGTTCGGCCGATCTCAGCCAAGGGGCAGTCGACCGCATGATGTTCCATGCCGATAATGCCTATTTTCTGCCCTCCGCGCGGATCGGCTCGCAACGCCTGCGCACCCATACGGTTTCCAATACCGCCTTTCGCGGTTTCGGCGCGCCGAAAGCGGTGCTGGCCATCGAGACCGTGATGCAGGCGGTCGCGGCCAAAACGGGACAGGATCCGCTTGATGTCCGCAAGGTCAATTTTTACGGGCATAACGGCACCTTGACGCCTTATGGCATGCAGGTCGAGTCGTCCGTCACCGGTCGGCGGATCATCGAGCAATTGGAAAAGACATCCGATTACCGCGCGAAACGGCAGGAGATTGCGCGCTTTAACGCGCAATCGACCATCCTCAAAAAAGGCTTGGCGCTGACCCCTGTGAAATTCGGGGTTTCCTTCACCCAGACCCATCTCAATCAGGCCGGCGCGTTGATCCATCTTTATCCCGATGGCAGCGTGCATCTCGCGCATGGCGGCACGGAAATGGGGCAGGGGCTTTTTCAGAAAGTGGCGCAGATTGTCGCCGATGAATTGGGTGTGCCCTTGGCAGCCATCCATCATGCGGCAACGCGCACCGACAAAGTGCCCAATGCCTCGCCCACCGCCGCTTCTGCCAGTTCCGATCTCAACGGCATGGCCGCGCGCAATGCGGCGCTGACGATCAGATCACGGCTTGCAACGTTCCTGTCTGAAAAATTTTCCTGTTCTACCGTGGAGATCCAATTTGCGCATGGGCAGGTGCGGGTCGGGGAAGAGACTTTGTCTTTTGCGGATGTTGTGCGCATGGCCTATCAGGCGCGCATCCAATTGTCGGCCACCGGCTTTTACAAAACCCCGAAACTGGATTGGGATCGCACACGCAAAAGCGGACGGCCCTTTTATTATTTCGTTTGGGGGGCCGCGTGTTCCGAAGTCGTGGTTGATACCATGACGGGCGAAAACAAAGTGCTGCGAACCGACATTGTGCAAGATGTCGGGCACTCGCTCAATCCGGCGCTGGATCTGGGGCAGATCGAGGGTGGTTTTGTGCAAGGCCTTGGCTGGCTCACGACCGAAGAGCTTGTCTATGATCAGCATGGCCGGTTGCGCACCCATGCGCCCTCCACCTATAAAATCCCGCTGGCCAGCGATGTGCCCGATCAGTTCAACGTGGCCTTGTGGAAAGAGCCCAATGACGAGGCCACGATCTACCGCTCCAAAGGGGTCGGCGAGCCGCCTTTGATGCTGGCGGTGTCGGTCTTTTGTGCCTTGATGGATGCCATCGGATCGCTGGCACCAAGCAAGCCTGTGCATCTGGATGCACCGGCCACACCCGAGGCTATTTTACGCGCCGTCGATGCGATGACCCGCCCAAACGAGGAGGGTTCATGAACCTTCCTCCCTTGACCCCTGAAGATCACGCAGCGCTGGCGCAGGCCATTGCGTTGTCGCGTGTCCATATGCAGGCCAATGACGGCGGTCCTTTTGGCGCGGTGATCATGCGTGGCGGGCGCGTGCTGTCTGAAGGCTGGAATAAAGTCACCTCAACGCGTGACCCCACAGCCCATGCGGAAGTGGTGGCCATTCGCTTGGCCTGCGAGGCGGTGGGGGATTACAGCCTGAAAGGCGCTACGCTTTACAGCAGTTGCGAGCCCTGCCCGATGTGTCTCGCCGCAGCCTATTGGGCGCGCCTTGACCGCATTGTCTATGCCAATAGCCGTGAAGACGCAGCCGCCATCGGTTTTGATGATGCCTTTCTTTACGAGGAATTGCCGAAAGCGCCGCAGGCGCGGGCCATGGTCATGCAGCATGTGCCCTCCCATGATGCGCAGTCCGTGTTTGCGGCATGGGATGCAAAGACTGACAAACAACTTTATTGAAACATAATCGTGTTCAACGACAGGAAGACACAGAATGCTTTTAGGCGTCATTGCGGATGATCTGACAGGGGCCACGGATGTGGCATTGATGTTGTCGCGGGAGGGCATGCGGGTGGTGCAGACCGTCGGCGTGCCTGCCAAGGGCCAGCCTCTGCCCGAGGCGGATGCGGTGGTGGTGTCGATGAAATCGCGCACCAATCCGGTCGAGGAGGCGATTGCATGGTCCTTGCAGGCTTGCGAGGCCTTGCTGGCATCAGGTGCCAAACAAATTTTGTTCAAATATTGCTCGACCTTTGATTCAACCGATCAGGGCAATATCGGTCCTGTCGCCGATGCTTTGATGACGCGTCTGGGCAGCCGCCTGACCGTGGCCTGTCCAGCCTTTCCGGAAAACGGACGTTCGGTCTATCGCGGGCATTTGTTTGTCGGTGATGTGTTGCTGTCTGACAGTCCGATGAAGGACCATCCGTTGACGCCGATGCGCGATGCCAATCTTGTGCGGGTTTTGCAGCGGCAAACCAAAACACCCGTGAGGCTCGTGGCCCAACCGATGATAGCCCAAGGCGCGCAAGCCGTGCGCGATGCCTTGCAGGCTTTGAGCAAAGACGGCCCTGTGATGGTGGTGGCTGATGCCATCAGCAATCAGGATTTGCGGATTTTAGGCGAGGCCATGGCGGATGAGATGCTGCTCACCGGCGGCTCTGGCATTGCTTTGGGACTGCCGGATAATTTCCGTCGCGCGGGGCTATTGGCATCGAACAAAACCGCCTCCTCCTTTTCGGCCCCCAAAGGTCCGGCGGTGATCCTGTCGGGCAGTTGTTCGGCAGCCACCAATGGGCAGGTTGCCTATGCCAAGGCACAGGGCGTGCCCTCTTTGGGGCTCGATCCCTTGGCGATTGCCGATCAAAAACAAACCGTGGCCACTGTGCTCGATTGGGCGCAAGCGCATTTGGGTGACAAGCCCTGTTTGATTTATTCAACCGCTCACCCCGAGGCCGTCAAACAGGTGCAGGAGCGGCTGGGGCGTGATCAATCCGGCCAGCTGATCGAGCATCTTCTGGCGGAGGTCGCGCATGCTTTGTTTGAGGCCGGTGCGCGCCGCTTTGTGGTTGCGGGAGGTGAAACGTCTGGCGCGGTTGTGCAAGGCTTGGGGGTTTCATTGCTGGAAATAGGCCCTGAAATCGATCCGGGCGTGCCATGGACCAAAGCGGCGGATGGCAAGCCCATTGCGTTGGCGCTGAAATCGGGCAATTTCGGCACTGAGGACTTTTTCCTCAAAGCCCTTGCAATGCTCTGATCTCTTCGATTTGGGGACTCAATAGGTTTTGGCACCCCTGATCTGCAGATAGCAGGCATAAAGGGAGGTGGTCGCGCAAATGAACAGGCGGTTTCTGTAAGCTTCGCCGAAACAGACATTGGCCACCCCTTCCGGCACTTTGATTTTGCCGATCAAGGTGCCATCGGGATGGTAGCAATGCACGCCATCCCCCGCCGAGGTCCAGAGGTGTCCGGCTTCATCAAAGCGAAAGCCGTCGAACAGGCCATGGCTGCATGTGGCAAAAACCGCACCTCCTGACAGGTGATGGCCGGATGTCACATCAAACACGCGGATATGGCGCGGGCCATTGTCTTGATGGGTCGCACCCGTATCGGCAATATAGAATTTGCTTTCATCGGGCGAGAAGGCCAGCCCATTGGGTTTGACAAAATCATCGCAGACGATGGTGACGGCACCCGTTTGCGGGTCAATCCGATAGACATGCGAGGCGCCGATTTCGCTTTCTGCGCATTCCCCCTCGTAATCCGCATCGATGCCATAAGTGGGGTCGGTGAACCAGATGGAGCCATCGGATTTGACAATCACATCATTGGGTGAATTGAATCGCTTGCCCTGATAGCGGTCGGCCAGAACGGTGATCCGTCCATCATGTTCGGTGCGTGCAATACGACGGCCCAGATGTTCGGCGCTCACCAGCCTGCCTTCGCGGTCGATAGTATTGCCATTGGTGTTGTTGGAGGGTTGCCGGAACACACTCACATGGCCATCACTGCTATCATAGCGCATCAGCCGATTATTGGGGATGTCAGACCAGATCAGACTGTGGCTTGCTTGAAAATAAGCCGGACCTTCCGCCCACCGGCACCCCGTATATAAGGTTTCAAGCCGCACCGAACCATTGATCAGGCGATGAAAGCGCGGATCCAGACTTTCAAAAGGCGACATCGGCACCATTCCTCCACAACACGCATTTTGACCAAGGCCTAGCATGTCTCATGATTTTGGCAAAGGGGGCGTGATTATATGGGTTTAGCCATGTGGCTTATGCGGTGTTTTATTCCAGTGATGCGGGCTTTTGATAAAGTCAAACAAGCCTGCCCAACCAGCCAGGGTCATGCATAAAAAATAAAAAGGCAGGCTGAGCAGAATTTTCAAAGACAAAGGATGGTTACGAAGTCTGCTGGCTTGCACAAGCGGCCATAACAGAACCGGCAGGCTGCATAAAAGCGGCAACAGCAAGACCATCCCCTCCTGCCAATCCGGCGCACGGGTATAAAATAAATAGGGCACATCAATCAGCGTCAGCGGCCAAAACAAAATCGCCGAAACAAGCCCGAGGCTGTGATAAACCAATAGGCCAAAATTCTGCCATCCCGCCTTGTTGGTGAAATTTTGAGGCTTTTTCAGATGCACCGATGCGGTCATCATCCAGCCTTTGATCCAGCGCCTGCGTTGCATGAACCAGTCGCGCCAATGTTCGGGTGCATCTTCATATGTCGCGCTGTCCAGATAGCCGACATGATAGCCCATGCTGCTCAGGCGCAGACCGAGATCGGCATCTTCCGTCACATTCCATGCATCCCATGCCATGGCTTTGGATAGAGCCTCTTTGCGGAAATGATTGGAAGAGCCCCCCAGCGCAACCGGCCACTTTTTGTGTGACAGGCGGGGCAAGACAACATCAAACAGTCCAGCATATTCCAGCGCGAATAAATGCGGAAAAAGCCCCTCATCCAGATTGTCAATCACAAGCGGGGCTTGAAAACAGGCGGTCTCGGGCGGGCTTGCGGCAAAAGCGCGCGCTGCTTTGCGCCATTGCTGCGGTTCGGGCCGGTCTTCCGCATCATAGACAACAATCAAGGGGCCGGTTGCAAATAAAAGCCCCACATTCAGAGCACGCGGTTTGGTGCGTGGTTGGCCTGCGGCCACCGTGATGATGTGGCAGGCATAGGGCAGATGGGTCTGCGTCAGGGCTTGTTTGGTATCCGCATCGTCCTCCTCGATGAGAAACAGAATTTCGCGCCGTGCTACCGGATAATCCATGGCCCGAAAACTGGCCAGTAATTGCGGGATCAGATTGGCTTCGCGGTAAAGCGGCACAAGGATCGAATAATGCGGCAATTCATGATCCGCCAAGTCGGTGTGTTGTGGATCTGGCTTGGGCAATTGAGTGGCGAGGATGATCAACCGGATCAGCAAAACAGGCCCCAAGAGCATAGTGGCCATGGTTGAGAAGGATATATTCATCCGGGCTAAGACCAAAGCTAAAATCAAGGCAATCACCAGCGGGATGATCCGTTGTGTGGTGTCATGGCACAGTCCATGGCATGACGCGTCGGGATTGTTTTGAGGGAGGTAATGGGTAGCTTTCTGGGTTGCCTGTTCGGACGTGCTTTGCATGATCGAGGCGAATAAAATCCGCGGCGTGGCGATCACCAAATTGCTGATGCCTTCATTGCTGGTCATGGGTTGAGTCAAAAGATGTTCAAGTCTGCGGCCTTTGGGGGCGGCCAGCCATTCATAGGGGTGATGCAGGGGATCAAGCCGCACCATCCGTGATTGCCAGGCTTCGCTGGGATATTTGGGGGGCGTGATCCGCATGGGGATGGGCGAGAAGGGCAGATTGAGCTTTTGTGCCACCAGTCGGTAATAGTCCTCCTCGCTCATGAGGGCTTCGCTCAAAATCAGTTCATCGGCGGTGGTGCCGTTAAAAAGCGCGCGCGTCATCACCGCTTGGCGGGCGGAGGCAGAGAGAAGATGGTCGGGGATAATGGCAAGGCAAGCAGGTTCGGAAAATTTCACGGGTGCAGGATGATCCTGTCTTGACGGGCGATCATGAGGGGTCTGTTGGTCATATCGCCGCTTTTTCCGATGTTTGGTCTTGATCGGGCTTCACTTTGCCCATGCTTATGGGCTATGTCTCCTGTGAAAATGAGCAGGGTCTTTTGAGCGGGGCATGGTGGTGCACAAGCATGATCTGACAACACGCTGGCGGTTTTCGGTCGCGCCCATGATGGATTGGACGGATCGGCATTGCCGGGCGTTTCACCGTCATCTGTCAGCCCATGCCTTGCTCTATACCGAAATGGTCACCACGGGTGCTGTGATCTTCGGCGACCGGCAACGTCTGATCGGTTTTTCGTCGCTTGAGCAGCCGGTCGCGATGCAGCTTGGGGGCTCGGATCCCGCAGCGCTTGCACAGGCTGCGCAGATTTGTGCGGATCTTGGCTATAGCGAGATCAATCTGAATGTCGGTTGTCCGTCCGATCGCGTGCAGGAGGGACGGTTCGGTGCCTGTTTGATGCGCGAACCCGCTTTGGTTGCCGACTGTGTCGCCGCCATGAAGGCCGTGGTGTCGGTGCCGGTCACGGTGAAATGCCGGATTGGCGTTGATGATCAGGATCAGGAGCAGGCGCTTGATGCCTTGGCCGATCAGGTTTTGCAGGCGGGGTGCGACCAGATTACGGTGCATGCCCGCAAGGCCTGGTTGAGCGGTCTATCGCCCAAAGAAAACCGCGACATTCCCCCGCTTGATTATAGCCGCGTCTATCGCCTCAAAGCCCGTTTGCCCCATGTGCCGATTGCATTGAATGGTGGTCTGGTGGATATCGACACCAGTGCCGCGCAGTTAGACCATGTCGATGGAGTCATGCTGGGGCGATCAGCCTATCATAATCCTGAATTGCTGATGAAGGTTGATCCGGTTTTTTACGGACAGCCTTCGCCTTATGCGGATGTCTTTTCGGCGGTTGAAGCCTTTGAAGCCTATGTCGCCGCCCATCTTGAAAGCGGGGGCTATCTGCATGCCGTCACCCGCCATATGTTGGGCTTGTTTACGGGACGTCCCGGTGCGCGTGCCTTTCGTCGCCATCTGGCGACAGAGGCCGTGAAGCGGGAGGCAGGGGTGCAGGTTTTGCGCGATGCGATCAGCAAAGTGGACCGGCATTGGACGCCCGAACCGCCCGCGCAATCAGCCGCTTAAAATTCTGTCTTTTTGGGTGGAAAACAGCGGCTCTGCGGCACCTTGATCAATGCGCGGCGGGCGGGAAGTTGCGCCATCACCAAACCGCGCTCCTGATTGGTCAGGCCGGACCAGAGGGCGATTTCATCGCGCGTGCGGGCACAGCCCACGCAGAGGCCGCTGGCAGGATCGAGCTGGCAAATCTGGATGCAGGGACTTAAGGCCGTCATGCGCGCTTATCCGGCCCAATGCGCGCTAAGCGCCAGCAAAAACGTGATTTCCGCTATTTGCTGCGCAGCCCCCGCCACATCGCCTGTCTGACCGCCGATCAGCTTTTTGGCAAGATTGAGCAGCGGCAAGGGACTGAGCAGAGCCAGAACAATCGCCAGCGCCAATGGCCCCATATCGGCCTCAATGCCCAAGGGCAGCACAAAGGCAATCAGGATGGCAAGGATCAGCGCCATTGCAAAACTTTTGCGGCCGGCCTTGCCGACTTGGGCTGCTTTGCCATCGGGCTTGGCATTGTCCAGCAGCATCATCGGAAACAGACCGATGACCCGTGACAAGGGCGCGGCACACAGCCACAGCAAGCCCGCTTCCGGCCCGCCTTCGAGTTCCAGTAGGCTGGCCAAGGCCAAAATCCGGATGATCAGCGACAAGATCAGGGCCGCAGCGCCATAGGTTCCCAAGCGGCTATCGGTCATGATCGTCAAGCGGCTGGCACGGTCATGTCCGCCGCCGAACCCGTCTGCGACATCGGCCAATCCGTCTTCGTGAAAGGCGCCTGTGACAAGCAGTTGAGTCGCGATGGCCAAGCTGGCGGCGAGTAAGGAGGAGAGACAGTAATCGGCGGCGATCAGCACAAGGGTTGCGGGCAAAGCAATGATCAGGCTTGCCAGCGGCAGGATCGGGGTAATCCGGTCAAAATCGGGCAGGCGATAGGGGTTTTTCTCACCCGAAAGCCGCGGCACCGGCAGGCGCGAATAAAAACGGATCGCCACCAGAAGATCGCTTAAAAACGGCTCGTCATGGGCGTCGGGGGCTGATGGATCCATCTTAAATCCTGAAAATCCGTTAAAAAAGGGGAAGCATAACCAAACCCGTGCTATAGCCCGAAAGCGAGTGAGTCGGCACCATCGCCTCAAAAGGGCAGGGATCGGCTGCCGGACCGTGTTTGAGAGTGTAGAGGAAAATTTGCGTCATGCCGACACCTTTTGATGATATGCGCGCTTTGCTGGCGGCCTGTCCGGATGCGGACGAAGCGGCGCGGGCATCCGTAATCAAGCGGCAAGGCACGCTTGCCAAACCTTTGGGCAGTCTTGGTCGTCTGGAAGACGTGGTCGCCCATTTGGCCGCTTGGCAGGGCAAGGCCCAGCCTGTGATGATGCGGCCGATGATTTGCGTTTTTGCCGCCAATCACGGCGTGGTCGCCCAAGGGGTCTCGGCTTTCCCTTCCGATGTGACAGCCTTGATGTTGAAGGCCTATGGCGCGGGGGGTGGCACGATCAACCAGATTTGCGCCGCCTATGAATTCGGTTTCAAGGCTTTCGAACTCGCCTTGGAAATGCCGACCGCTGATTTTACGCAAGGCCCCGCTTTGGATGAAAAGGCCTGCGTGGCCACCATGGCCTTCGGCATGGAGGCTTTGGCGGGCGGCGTCGATGTTTTGGGTCTGGGGGAAATGGGCATCGGCAATACCACATCGGCGGCGGCCATTTATGCAGCGCTTTATGGCGGGGATCCCGATCGGTTTGTGGGCATAGGGGCAGGGGCTGATGACGCACAATTGGCGCGCAAGAAACAGGCGGTGCGGCAGGGTCTGGCCCGCCATGCTGATTGTCTTGAAGATCCCTTGGCCATTCTGGCTGCTTTGGGCGGGCGTGAAATTGCCGCGATGACGGGGGCCATTTTGGCTGCGCGTTTGCAACATGTGCCGGTGGTGCTGGATGGCTATGTGGTGACGGCGGCAGCCGCTGTTTTACATGCCATCAAGCCCGACAGTATCAGCCATTGCATTGCCGGACATTGCTCCGCGGAAGGCGCGCATCGGGAAGTCTTGGAGCGGCTCGGTCTGGTGCCGATGCTGGATCTGGGCATGCGGCTTGGCGAGGGCACGGGGGCGGCCTTTGCCATGGCGCTGATTAAAGGGGCTTTGGCCTGTTACAACAACACTCATAGTCTGCAACAAATTGGCGTTGTGCCGCCTGCATCGGAATTGCATTGATTGGGCATCGCCCATAAAAAAGGGCGCCGCAGCGCCCTTTTTCATAGTCACGTAAGGCCTTGATTATTTGATGAGGCGGGCCAACAGGCTTGACGTATCCCAACGGCCGCCGCCCATTTCCTGCACATCGCCATAAAATTGATCAACAAGCGCTGTCATCGGCAAATGCGCGCCATTGCGGCGGGCTTCATCCAGACAAATGCCCAGATCTTTGCGCATCCAGTCAACGGCAAAGCCGAAGGTATAGGTATTGGCATTCATGGTCTTGTAGCGGTTTTCCATCTGCCAGCTTTGGGCCGCACCTTTGGAAATGGCTTCAATGACAGCTTCCGCATCAAGGCCTGCGCGCTTGGCAAAGGCGACCCCTTCGGCAAGGCCTTGCACAACACCGGCGATGCAAATCTGGTTGACCATTTTGGTCAGCTGGCCAGCCCCTGATGGTCCCAGCAATTTCACGGCCTTGGCAAAAGCGGTGATGACGGGTTCGGCGGTGGCATAGGCTTTGGCATCGCCGCCGCACATCACCGTCAAAGCCCCGTTTTCCGCTCCGGCCTGTCCGCCCGAGACAGGGGCATCAATGAATTCGAGACCCAATTCATGGGCTTTGGCATAAAGTTCGCGCGCCACTTCGGCGGAGGCGGTGGTGTTGTCGACAAAGATCGCGCCTTTCTTCATGCCGGCAAAGGCGCCATCGGGGCCGAGCACCACCGAGCGCAAATCATCGTCATTGCCCACGCAGGCGAAGACGAAATCGCAGTCATGGGCTGCCTCGCGGGGGGTTTTGGCTGCATGGCCGCCATGTTGTTTGGCCCAGGCTTCGGCCTTGGCAAAGGTGCGGTTATAGACGGTGACATCATGCCCGCCTTTGGCCTTGAGGTGGCCTGCCATTGGATAACCCATCACGCCCAGTCCCAGAAAAGCCACTTTGGCCATGCTTTACACTCCCGTTTGTACCTTTGATGAAAAGGGGAGCGCGATCCGCACCCAGCCCTTGGGCGCCATACATAGCGCAGGGGCAGGGGCAGGCGCAAGGATGGCGTCCAAATCCTGAACCCGCCAAAACCGCCCATTTGCGGGCGTTTCAGCCTGATTTTTGTGAAAGGAAGCAGAAATCAAAGCGCTTTGTTGCGCGGTGATTGACCTCAACCCCTGCAAGCCGTCATAACAGGGCATCAATCAAGGGAGCCCGAAGCCATGGCAACGGAACAAGATATTCGCAAAGCTTTGTCCGCAGTGAAGACACCGCAAGGGGAGGGGCTTGATCGCTCGTCCTATTTGCAAGGCGTGTCGGTGCAAGAGGGCAAGGCCTATGTGACGTTGCAATGCGCAGCCGATGAAGCCAAGGCGCTTGAGCCCCTGCGCGCGGCTGCCGAAAAAGCCGTCAAAGCCGTGTCGGGTATCCATGCGGCGCTGGTCATGCTGACCGCCGAGCGTCCGGCGGGATCGGGCGATTCGCATGCAGGCCACAGTCATGCAGGTCATTCGCATGCAGGTCACGCGCATGCGGGTCCGCGCGCGCAAGCCGCCACGGCCAAAAAACTGGTGCCGGGGGTTCAACGCATCATTGCGGTCGCGTCCGGCAAAGGCGGTGTCGGCAAATCCACCACCGCGGTCAATCTGGCTTTGGGATTTCAGGCGCAGGGGTTGAAAGTCGGCTTGTTGGATGCCGATGTCTATGGTCCCTCGCTGCCGCGTCTTTTGGGCTTGAGCGGCAAGCCGATGATGGGCGAAGGGCGGATGCTTGAGCCTTTGCAGGCCTTTGGATTGAAAGTCATGTCGATCGGTTTTCTGGTCGAGGACAATGCCGCCATGATCTGGCGCGGCCCCATGGTGATGTCGGCCTTGCAACAAATGTTGCGCGAGGTGAATTGGGGCACATTGGATGTGTTGGTGGTGGATATGCCGCCCGGCACGGGCGATGCGCAATTGACCATGGCGCAATCGGTGCCTTTGGCAGGGGCTGTGATTGTCTCAACGCCGCAGGATCTCGCTTTGATCGATGCGCGGCGTGGCATTGCGATGTTTGAACGCGTCGAAGTGCCTATTCTCGGCCTGATTGAAAATATGAGCTATTTCCTGTGCCCGCATTGCGGCGAACGGGCCGATATTTTCGGACATGGCGGCGCTATGCACGAGGCCGAACAGCAAAAAGTGCCCTATCTCGGCGCGGTGCCCTTGCATATCGAGATCCGCGAACGCTCGGATGCCGGCAAGCCGATTGTGGCAACGGCTCCCGACAGTCCGCATGCGCAGATTTACAAAGAGATGGCCGCCAGATTATGGGCCCAGCTTGACCGTTCATCCGGCGCACGCAGCGCCCCCAAAATTGTGATGCATTGAGGGTTATTGGATTGTGAAACTAAACGAGATAGTGGCACACCCACCACCGCCACTGCGTCCACTTCCACATATTTTAACCGCTAAGTCGTCATTTCCTTTAAAGTTAGGTTTTGCTTGATACTCAAAAGTTGAGATATTGGTATTTTCAAGTTTGCCATTTCGTGGTTTTTTGACGATGGTACTGTCGTTAATGATCCCTGAATTTGGCCAAAGTACTATCCTGCAAAATCCATTGCCTGTAATAACGCCTTCACTGCTGGTTTCTGCATTGGCGTCAAAGTTAAATACCACAGGTGTTGATTTGCAGCCGGCGAATGCGTTTTGGGTGCTGAATGTTGTAATGAGAGTAATAAAAATCATTAAAAATCGTATCATGGCACTCCCCTTTGATGTGAGAGTGTCAGCCTTTCCGATGCGCTCAAATCCGTCTACGAACCAGAGGTTGTAAGCTCTTTCAAATACAATTTCTAAAATAGGGTTTGCTTGCAATCTGCACTCGTCACGCACAAAAATTTTCACCCTGCCTTTTACCTCGCTTGCAGCAAGCCGTTTAAAAAAGCTGGGGTGCTGAGGCCTGATGTTGTGTGCTCTGACGCCCCTTCCTCTTGGAGCGGGGCTTGCAAACCTTTCCAATAATTAAGGTTTTCCATTCACGAAATGGGACAATCCCTCTTGCTTCGGGGGGGTAAGAGGTCTAATTCAGACACCAATTGACAGAGAACATTTCAGACAAGCCGATTCCGCCCTGCGGATGACCCTTTTTGCGTTTTCAAGCGTTGCGTAGGTCGCAGGTCTTGGTATCGGGCATCATTCTGAAAAGCGGTCCTGCGAAAGGGTATGTGATGGCTGATATGTCGGATGACAAGCTGCAGAGTGAAACGGCGCCGCAAGCGGCCCCACAAGCGGCGTCCGGTCAAAAACGCAAGATTTTGCTGTGCTTGTTCGGTGCCATAGGTCTGGCCTTGGTCTGGCAATTCGGGTCTTGGCTGCTGCATGGCCGTTTCATGGTGACAACCGATGACGCCTATGTGCGGGCGGATATGGCGATTTTGGCCGCCAAAGTGCCGGGCTATGTGGCCGAGGTCAAAGTGTCTGACAATCAAATGGTCAAGCAGGGCGATGTGCTCGTGAAAATTGATGACGGCGATTATCAATTGGCGCTGGCGTCGAGCGAGGCACGGCTTGCGGCCCAGCAGGCCACCGTCACGCGTCTGATATTGCAAGTTGAAGCGCAGGGCACCGCCATCGAGCAGGCAGAGGCCGCCTTGCGCGCCGCCGAAGGGGATGTGGTGCGCAGTGCGGCCGATCTGGAGCGCGCGCAAAAACTCGCTTCCAATGATTACGGATCCCGTCAGCGGTTTGATCAGGCTTTGGCCGATGATGTCCGCGCCCGTGCCAATCTGGCGAGTGCCAAGGCGGGATTACATGGTGCTGAGCTTGCCTTGCAGGTGCTCAAAGCGCAGCGCGCGGAAGCCGAAGCGGGTTTGCGTGACAGTGAAAGCGCGGTGGGCAAGGCCAAGCGCGATCTGGACTTTGCCACCATCCGCGCGCCCTTTTCCGGCATGATCGGCAATCGCGCCGCCCAGCCCGGACAATATGTCCAGCCCGGCAGTCGTTTGATGGCCTTGGTGCCGCTGGAAAGCGTGTATGTCGAAGCCAATTACAAGGAAACGCAATTGGCAAAACTCACAGGCGGGCTGAAGGCGCAGATTGTGGTGGATGCCTATCCCGGACGCGTCTTTGAAGGCCATGTGCAAGGCGTGGCTGCGGCTTCGGGGGCTTTGTTCTCGCTGCTGCCGCCTGAAAATGCCACCGGCAATTTCACCAAGATCGTGCAGCGTTTTCCCGTCCGGATCACCCTTGATGTGCCAGACGACGTCAAGGGCGTGTTGCGGCCCGGCATGTCGGTGGTTGCCACCATTGATAGCAGGCGTTGATAGAAAAGATGGGCATGAGCCAGTCTCAGTCAGAACAAAAAACGCCTGCCGCCGTTCATGTCATTCCCCCCGTGACAACCGAACGCATGATCGCCTTTATGGCGATGGTTTTTGGCATGTTCATGGCGATTTTGGATATTCAGATTGTCTCGGCGTCCTTGTCGGAAATTCAGGCGGGCTTGTCCGCGAGTGCGGATGAAATTCCGTGGGTGCAGACAAGCTATCTGATCGCCGAAGTGATCATGATTCCGCTGTCTGGCTATTTGTCGCGCGCTTTTTCCACCCGCTATCTGTTTGCGGCGGCGGCGGCGGGCTTTACGGTGATGAGCGTCTTGTGCTCGACCGCCAGTTCCATCGAGGAAATGATTGTCTATCGCGCCTTGCAGGGCTTTATCGGCGGCGGCATGATCCCCACGGTCTTTGCCTCGGCCTTCAGCATTTTCCCGCGCGAAAAACAACCGATCATCGGCCCCATCATTGGCCTTGTCGCCACCATGGCCCCCACCGTGGGTCCGACCATCGGCGGCTATCTCACGGAATTGTTTTCATGGCATTGGTTGTTTCTGGTCAATCTGGTGCCCGGCATTGTGGTCACGGCCGTGACATGGACCTTGGTCGATTTTGACGAGCCGGACCCCTCGCTGCTTGATGATTTCGATTGGGCGGGCCTGTTGTCGATGGCGGTCTTTTTGGGCACGCTCGAATATGTGCTGGAAGAGGGAACCAGCAAAGACTGGTTCAACAGCGAGCTGGTGACATGGTGCGCCATCGCCTCTGTGGTCAGCGCGACAATTTTTTTCTGGCGCTGTTTGAAAGCCAAGCAACCGATTGTCGATTTGTCTGCCTTTGACAACCGCAATTTCTGGACGGGCTGTCTGATGTCGGTTGTCATGGGCATCGGTCTTTACGGGCTCACTTATCTTTATCCGGTTTATCTCGCGCGTGTGCGCGGCTATTCCGCCTTGATGATCGGCGAGACCATGTTTGTCACGGGCATTTCCATGTTCATCGCGGCCCCCATTGTCGGGCGCTTGTCGGCGGGGCCTGCCGCGCGCTGGTTGATCGGCGGGGGCTTTGCGGGCTTTGCGCTGGGGACATGGCTTGCGGTCGATATCACCAAGGATTGGGATTTTTATGAATTGCTGATCCCGCAAATCCTGCGTGGGTTTTGCATGATGATGTGCATGGTGCCGATCAATAATCTGGCGCTGGGCACCTTGCCGCCCAATCGTTTGAAAAATGCGTCCGGCCTTTACAATCTCACCCGCAATCTCGGGGGGGCTTTGGGCTTGGCCATGATCAATACCTTGCTCAATGACCGCACGGATCTGCACATGTTGCGCATGCGTGAATCGGTCGCTTGGGGTCGCCAGCGCGCCGAGGAGGTCTTGTCGGACTTGTCTTATCTGATGTCGGATGATCCCGCGCAGGGCTTGTTGATGGCCACCAAGCAAATCGGCTATCTCGTGCGCCGCGAAGCGGTTGTGATGGCGATGAGCGATGTTTTCCTGTCGCTCACCATTATTTATGTTCTTTTGGTGTTTTTGGTGCCGTTTATGCGTTCACCCGCCCATTTGGCCAAACAACAAGGCGGCGGACACTGAGCGCTGCGTTTGCTCCTGCGCTTGTGTTGAAGTTTTGGCGAATATCGGTATTTTATCCCACGAGACTTTCAAAACTCTGTGCAAGAAAACATGCGTCCTGAGGAGGAGAAACAATGCAACGTCGTGATTTTATCAAATCAACCGGTTTGGGTTTGGCAGCCGCCACGGCTGTGGCCGCCCCCGCCATTGCCCAATCCAGCCCTGAGATCAAATGGCGTTTGACCTCAAGCTTCCCGAAATCGCTGGATACGATTTTCGGCGGCGCGGAAACCTTCGCCAAGGCCGTTTCTGAAGCCACCGACGGCAAGTTCCAGATCCAGTGCTTTGCAGCGGGCGAAATCGTCCCCGGCTTGCAGGCGCTTGATGCCGTGCAAAATGCCACGGTCGAAATGTGCCACACCTCGCCTTATTATTATGTCGGTAAAGACCCGACTTTTGCCTTCGGCACGATCGTGCCCTTCGGCATGAATGGCCGCCAGCAAAATGCCTGGTTCTATCATGGCGGCGGTCTGGCTTTGCTCAATGAATTTTTCGCCAAATATAATGTGGTTGGCATGCCTGCGGGCAATACCGGCGCGCAGATGGGTGGCTGGTTCCGCAAAGAGATCAAAAGCGTTGACGATCTCAAAGGCTTGAAAATGCGCATTGCCGGTTTGGGCGGCACGGTCTTGGCCCGCCTCGGTGCTGTGCCGCAGCAGCTGGCCGGTGGCGACATCTATCCCGCTCTTGAAAAAGGCACGATTGATGCCGCTGAATGGGTCGGCCCTTATGACGACGAAAAGCTCGGCTTCAACAAGGTTGCACCTTACTACTATGCGCCGGGTTGGTGGGAAGGCAATGCCGCTTTGCATATGATGGTCAATCAGGCGAAGTGGAATGAACTGCCGAAGCATTACAAGTCGATCTTCACCACCGCCGCCGCCATGGTGAACGTGGATATGCAGTCCAAATATGATGCGCTCAATCCCGCAGCCATTGTGCGTCTGTTGCAAAACGGTGCGCAGCTCCGCGCTTTCCCGCAAGATGTCATGGAAGCCTGTTACAAGGCCGCCACGGAATTTTATGCGGAAACCTGCGCCAAAAATGCGGATTTCAAAAAGATCCACGACCATTATATGGCCTATCGCGGCGAGCAATATCTGTGGTGGCAGATTGCCGAATTCAATTATGACAGCTTCATGATCCGTCAGCGCAGCCGCGGTTGATACGCATCAGTGATCAAAGGCCCGCTTTGCGGGCCTTTTTTTATGCGCTACGCGCCATGAAAAAAGCCGCGCTTGGGCGCGGCTTTTGTTCACCTACCTAGCGCCCAAAGTTATTTTTTGGGCGGCACGGTGATGTTGAGATTGAAGTCCATCTGCGGCGGTGGTGCGCCAAGCCCCGGCATGTTTTGCAACTGCTCCAAAGCCTTTTTCTGGTCGATCACCACACCGGTTGATTTGTAATGCATGACCATTTGCGGGAAGGCGATCACCAGCCCCACCATGATCAGCTGGATCACCACGAACGGCACAGCCCCCCAATAGATCTGGCTGGTTGTGACCGGCTCCATGGTCTTGCCGGTGATGCGGTCAAGATAGGGCACTTTGGCTGCCACCGATCGCAGATAGAACAAGGCAAAGCCAAAGGGCGGATGCATGAAGGAGGTTTGCATATTCACCCCCAAAATCACCCCGAACCAGATGAGATCAATCCCGAGCTTTTCCGCCGCAGGCCCGATCAAAGGCACGGCGATAAAGGCCAGTTCGAAAAAGTCAAGGAAGAAGGCAAGAACGAAGATCAACAAATTGACGAAAATCAGGAAGCCGATCACCCCGCCCGGCAAGGAGACCAATAATTCTTCCACCCATTTATGGCCGTTGACGCCATAAAAGGTCAGGGAGAACACGCGCGCCCCCAGCAGAATGAAAACCACAAAGGCCGAGAGTTTGGCGGTGGATTCAGTGGCCTGCCGCAAGAGGTCAAAGGACAGCCGCTTTTTCATCAGCGCCAGAATAATAGCGCCCGCAGCCCCCATGGCCCCGCCCTCCGTGGGTGTGGCCACGCCGATAAAAATCGTGCCGAGCACAAGGAAAATCAGCGCCAAAGGCGGCACCATCACAAAGATCACATTTTCAGCCATCACCGATAAAAGTTTCAGGCCCAACAATTTGTTGATGACCGCGAGGGCAAAGGACACACCAACCGCCACCGACATGGTCAGCACCACAAAATCGGCACCCGCTTTCTGGCCGGTTTGCTTGATCACATAATAGCCGATCAGGCCGGAAAGCACGGTGACGACCAAAAGCGACAAACGCCGTGATTTGCCATCGGGATCGCGCAGCATCTGCGCTTCGGGCGGCAGGCCGGGGGCGGCATCGGGATAGATGATTGTGACAAGAAAGACATAGACAGCATAAAGGCCCGAGAGAACAAGGCCGGGAATAAACGCGCCTTCATACATGTCACCGACCGATTTACCGAGCTGGTCGGCCATCACGATCAAAACAAGGGAGGGCGGAATGATCTGCGCCAGCGTGCCCGATGCGGCGATCACGCCTGAGGCCAGTCTGCGATCATAGCCGTAACGCAGCATGATCGGCAGCGAGATCAGGCCCATGGAAATCACCGATGCCGCCACAACGCCGGTGGTGGCCGCCAGCAAGGCACCAACAAAAATCACCGCATAGGCCAGACCGCCGCGAATGGGGCCGAATAATTGCCCGATCGTGTCGAGCAAATCTTCCGCCATGCCCGATCGTTCCAGCACCAGCCCCATAAAGGTAAAGAAGGGAATGGCCAGCAGCGTGTCATTGTTCATGACGCCGAACACGCGTTCGGGCAAAGCTTGGATGAAGTCGGGACGGAACAGGCCGAGCTCGATGCCGATCAGGGCAAAAATCAAGCCGTTGGCCGCCAGCGCAAAGGCCACGGGATAGCCGAGCAGCAAAAAGGCCACCAGCGCCGCGAACATGATGGGCGCCATATTGTGAATAATAAATGCGGTCATGATGATGATCCCTTCAAAGCTCAGCGAGCATCTTCGACTTGCGCGAGCAGGCGCTGGGCTTCGGCTTCGGCAGAGGCATGATGCCCGCCGCCCGATGTGGTATCCGCCAAGCGGCCTTGCATGATGGCCACCCGCTTGATGAGTTCCGAAATGCCTTGAATGAACAACAAGGTAAAGCCAATCGGAATCAGGAATTTGGCAGGCCATTGCGCCAAGCCGCCGGCATTCACCGATTGCTCATTGATCATCAAAGAGCGGATGGCAAAAGGCCATGACACCAGCATCATGATGACGGTGAGCGGCATTAAAAACAGCACATGCCCGATCACATCAATCCAGTTGCGCGTGCCCTTCGACAGCAGGGAATTGACGATATCGATGCGGATATGTTCATTCGACATCAGCGTCCAGGGCGAGCACAGCAAGAATACCGCGCCAAACAACACCCATTGCAGTTCCAGCCAGGCATTGGAGGAGACGTCAAAGAGTTTGCGAATGACGGCGTTGACGGTGGAGACAATCACGGCCATCAAAATGAGCCAGCTCATAAAGCGGCCGATCACCGCCGAAACGGCATCAATCACCCGACTGATGGAAAGCAAAGATGTCACGAGCGATCCCCCCTGATCATTTTATTGAGCGTCACCATGCTTGATCCTGTCTTTCCCAAAGCCAAGCCGCATGGTCAGCAAGGGGGTCTTTAAACCGGTTTTAGACGAAAGGATCAAGTCTCAGATGATGGGGCAGGGGAGGCTGGCAAGGCAAGCGGATTTTTGGAAATAGCCTCGATTTGCAGCTTTTGCGTGTGTTTGAGGCCTTGTCTTCCACTGATTTTAGCGCGGTTTATGCTTTTTTCTGCGCGTTATGAAGCGTGTAAAGCCCTGCCGAGACAATCAGGGTGGCACCGATCACGCTTAAAAGATCCGGCCAATCCCCAAAAATTACAAAGCCGCTCAAGAAAGCCCAGATCAAAACCGAATAGCGGAAGGGCGCCAATAGCGAGGGCGATGCGATGCGATGCGCTTTCACCGCGCAGAGATTGCCGATGGTGACAAACAGGGCCGCTGCCAGCAAATAAAGCGTTTCACGCCATTCAAGCGGCGCCCAATTCCCTGTGCCCGGAATAAGACCGATCACCACCACGCTCACGGTGGTGGTGAGGGACACGATCACGGTCGGAATGGCGGGGTTGATTTTGCGCGTAATCAGATCGCGGCTTGCCACAAAAAAGGTCGTGAGCAAACCGATCAAAGTATAGATGCTGAAATCAGACGTTCCGGGTTTGACCATGCAAAGCACGCCGCAAAAGCCGATCACCACCGCAATCCAGACAGGGGGTTGAATGCTGTTCATACCCGTCAATGCGGTCAGCACCACGATGATGATGGAGGTCATCTGCATCAGCACGGTTAAATCGGCAATCGGCAGATGGCTCAGCGCAATGATAAAAGAAATGGCCGTCAGTGCTTCCAAAATGGCGCGGATGAGAATGAGCTTATCGAGCGACTCCCTGAGCTTGTTTAAATGTCCGCTTCTCAGGATCAGCGCCATCATGAAGGTGATGGCAAACACGCCGCGCACCACAAGAATCTGCTCGACGGAATAATGCTTCGTGACCAGTTTGACGAGCGAGTCATTGACGACATAAAGCGCCATCGCCGTCAGGATCAGGAGAATCCCGCGTTTGCTGTCTTGGATTTGCTCGGAGGAAGGCGCACTCATAGGGTCATAGTACTTTCGTTCAGCCGCCCGTCACACTCATATGCCGCCCCACCGCCATGCGCGGCGCGCCACGGTCGATGATGAAATCATGGCCTTTCGGCTTGCGTAAAATGGCTTGATCAATGGCGTGATACAGTGCGGCATTGTCAGGGCTTGCGCGCAACGGCGTGCGCAAATCCACCGCATCCTCCTGCCCCAGACACATATAAAGCGTGCCGGTGCAGGTGACGCGCACCCGATTGCAGCTCTCGCAGAAATTATGGGTGAGCGGAGTAATAAAGCCGATACGCCCGCCGGTCTCCTTCACCCGCATATAGCGGGCGGGGCCTGCGGTGCGGTCTTGCACATCCTGCAAGGTGAAGCGTTCGGCCAAACGGGTCTTGACCTGTGTCAGCGGCCAATATTGATCGAAGCGCTCGGCCTCGATATCGCCCATCGGCATCACCTCGATAAAGGTGATGTCCATGCCGCGTCCATGCGCCCAATCCACCATGGGGATGATTTCGTCTTCATTCACGCCTTTGAGCGCAACCGCATTGATCTTGACCGCAAGCCCTGCTTTTTGGGCGGCATCAATCCCTGCCATCACCTTGTCGAAATCGCCCCAGCGGGTAATGGTGCGAAACAGATCGGGGTTAAGCGTATCAAGCGACACATTGATGCGTTTGACACCGCAATCCGCCAAGGCTTGCGCATGGCGTGCCAGTTGCGAGCCATTGGTGGTGAGGGTGAGTTCCTGCAAGTTGCCTGCTTGCAAATGCCGCGACAATTTCTGGAACAGCGTCATAATATCGCGGCGCACCAGCGGCTCGCCGCCGGTAATGCGCAATTTATTGACGCCGCGACTGATAAAGGCCGAACACAGCCGGTCGAGCTCTTCAAGGCTCAGCAAATCTTGTTTGGGCAGAAAATGCATATCTTCCGACATGCAATAAACACAGCGGAAATCGCAACGGTCCGTCACCGACAGCCTGATATAGCTGACATGGCGACCAAAGGGGTCGATCAGCGTATCATGGGGCGTGTGCGGGACAGGAGATGTCATGGCCATTCTCTTTTTCTGGTAGTATAGATGGTCTGAACAGGGAATGGGGTCAATCCTTCAGGTTCAATTATTGGGGGCGGGATAACAGCTATGCAGGAAAAAGAGGCAGATCCAGCCGCTTTGTGGCCGATTGAGGTGCATCTATCCTCTGATAAACGCGTCTTGAGCCTGCATTATGAGGGCGGACAGGTGCGCGCGCTTGAGGCCGAATATTTGCGGGTTGAAAGCCCCAGCGCCGAAGTGCGGGGCCATCACCCTTCCGAGCGTAAAACCGTGTCGGGCAAGCGTAATGTCACGATGGTGGCCCTTGAGCCCGTCGGCCATTACGCCATCAGGATCCGTTTCAGCGACGGCCATGATACCGGACTTTACGCATGGTCCTATCTGGCCGAATTGGCGGATGAGCATGAGGCGCACTGGCAGGCTTATCTCGAAGCGCTTGCGGACAAGGGCCTCACGCGCGATTAACCGAACAACCGTCCCCACCCTTGTGCGGTGACGCGCATAAAAAAACCCGCTTTGCGCGGGTTTTTTAGTCTCGACGAAAAGCGTGTTTGATCAGCGCTGCACAATCACGGTGGCGCCGACATTAACGCGCTCGTAAAGGTCGATCACATCTTCATTGGCCATGCGGATGCAGCCTGACGAGACCGCCTGTCCGATGGTTTCAGGCTCGTTGGAACCGTGGATGCGATAGAGCGAGCTGCCCAGATACATGGCGCGGGCGCCCAAGGGATTTTCCGGTCCGCCTTTCATGTGGCGGGGCAGGTCGGGACGGCGCTTCAACATTTCGGGCGGGGGTGTCCAATCCGGCCATTCGCGCTTGAGGCTGATTTTCACCGAACCACCCCATTCAAAACCGGGGCGACCAACGCCGACGCCGTAACGCATGGCGCGCCCATTATCCATCACCAGATACATGCGGCGCTCGGAGGTTGAAACCACGATGGTGCCAGGCTCGTAATTGCCGGAGAAGGAGACCACTTCGCGGCGGATGGCGGGCACTTCGGTGCCGGTGCTCTGGCTGGGAGAGGTCACCGGCGCGCTGACAGCGGCTTGCGGCTTGGCTTCGGCCTGACGGGTGACCGGCGCATAAGCGCGGCGGGTCAGCGGATCCATCGAATAGGCCTGCGCCGCCCCGAGGTTTAAAGCAGTCACAAGGCCCGCAAGAGCCAAAGTAGAGGTCATACGCATAGCAGTCCCCGAAAAAAATAGAACAGATTTTTAAATTAGCCGTTTCAGATTAATCTTTTCTAAACGCGGAATAGCGCTTCTTTTGCCGCCCGGCTCACGCTTTTACAAGTAAAAAATCCGCATGGCAGCTGGTCTTGGGGCGCTATCCACCGCTTCCGCCAAGCTCTTGCTGCCTGCACGCGCTTTTTGGGGCAAAATCGGGCCAAAACCACTAAAATCCCTGTTTTGAGCGGAGCGAAAGTCGCAGCCTTGCGGCGCGGAGGCGGGATCAAGCCTTGACTTAAAGCCCCGCTTGCCCGTAAAAACCGACCTTCTTCTGATCAGACCTTGATCAGGGCGCGTAGCTCAGCGGGAGAGCACTCCCTTCACACGGGAGGGGTCACAGGTTCAATCCCTGTCGCGCCCACCATTGTTTTTTGATCCTTTGCCTCTCTAAAAACATCCATTCGCTTAAACACTGCGCGCAGAGAAGCCGGGCTATGGCGAGGTTTGTCTGCCTTTGCCGCCTCGTGATACAAGGGATGCAGGGTTTGGCCTTGGCAGGCTGGGCTTAATAGAATGAGATCAAAACCACTTCGGGACAGTAGCGATGCGTATCTTGGTGATCGAGGACGATCAAAAGATCAGGGCCTATATCGAAAAGGGCCTCACGGAGGCAGGGCATATTGTCGATGTCGCGTCCGATGGCGAGACGGGTCTGCATCTCGCGGTCCATGAAAAATATGACGTGTTGGTGGTGGACCGGATGTTGCCCAAAGTGGACGGGCTGTTCATCATCCGCGAATTGCGCGGCACCGGCAATCTCACGGGGGTTTTGATTTTGAGCTCACTGGGCGATGTCGATGATCGCGTCACCGGCTTGCGGTCGGGGGGGGATGATTATCTCGTCAAGCCCTTTGCCTTTGTGGAATTGCTGGCCCGTGTCGAGGCCTTGGGCAAACGCAGCGCGCGGGTGCAATCCCAACAAGGCACGGTGCTGAAAGCGGGTGGCTTGGAAATGGATCTGCTCGCGCGCAAAGTGCATGCGGATGGCAAATTGGTGGAATTGCAGGCGCGCGAATTCAAGCTTCTGGAATATCTGATGCGCTTCAAAGGCCAATTGGTGACCCGCACCATGCTGCTGGAGGCGGTGTGGGATTATCATTTTGATCCGCAGACCAGCGTGATCGACGTCCATATCAGCCGGTTGCGGAAAAAGCTCGGCGATAAAAACAACACCATTATCAAAACAGTGCGCGGTGCGGGTTATATTGTTGAAGACAGTTTTTAGACCTTATGTCCAAAGTTCCAGCTTTAAAATGGCGGCACTGTTCACAGTGCTGCTGGGCATTTCCGCGACAATTTTGATCTATTTTCTCTATGATTTCGGCCAGCGTGATTTCTTGCGTGAAACCGAAGCCGCCATTGATGCCGAGATCAGCGTTCTGGCCACGATGGGCAGCGGTGCGGATCAGCAAGACCAGATCATCACCTATCTCACCCACCGCAGCCAGCATGACAATCGGGTGTTTTTCCGGCTTGAAGATGGCAAGAGGCACTTTCGGGCCGGCAATATCGTGGTGCTCCCCGATGACATCAGCCGCTTGAAAGAAGGCATCTTACATTTCACGCTGGAGAGTGATCAGGGCAAGCGGGAGCTTGCCGCCAAAATCTATACTTTGCCCGATAATGACAGGGTTTTGGTGGCGCGAGACATTCGTGATTTGGCGGCCAGCTATGAGCGGCTCAAATATTTGAGTCTGGTGATCATGGTGCTGATGCTGGCGGTTGTGCTGGTCAGTTTCGGTATCAGTTTTTTTGTGGTCAGCCGTATCAACCGCATTGCCGTCACAGCCCATGACCTCATTACCAATAATGATCTCTCCCGCCGCATCACCATTGATACGCAATGGGATGATCTGAGCAATCTGGCGCGGCTTCTCAATACCTTTCTCGATCAAATCGAGACCTTGATGATTTCGGTGCGCGAGGTCAGCAATAATATTGCGCATGATTTACGCACGCCGCTGGCCGGATTGCGCAGCGAGATCGAGGCCCTCAAAGGCACACGCGTGGAAGACCATCACCTTGATAAATTGATGGCCGAAACCGATCAGATGATGCGGGTATTCCAGTCTTTGTTGCGCATCACCAATATCGAACAAGGCAAGCGCTTGCAGGCCTTTCATGAAATTGATCTCTCCGCCTTGCTGCAAGATGTGGTGGAGCTTTACGAGCCCGTGGCCGAGGAAAAAAACATCTCCTTTGCTTTGCGTTTGGAGCCCGCCTGCCGGATCAAGGGCGATGCGGATTTGTTGTTCCAGCTTTTCGCCAATCTCTTGGACAATGCGGTGAAATTTTCACCCGAGGCCTCCGTCATCACCCTGACGGTTTCAGCCAGACAAGGCGAGGTTTTGGTCAAGATCGTCGATCAGGGGCCGGGTGTGCCCGATGCCGAAAAAGATGCCGTCTTCAAACATTTTTATCGCGGCGATGCCAGCCGCTCCTCGCAAGGCAATGGTCTGGGGCTCAGTCTCGCCAAGGCGATTGTGCGCCAACATCAGGCCGTGATGAGCTTGCATGATGGTGATCCGGGTTTGGAAGTTCGCGTTGTGTTCCAACCTTACCAATAGTTTATGTTCGGGCAATTCTTCGGCAAGCTGCCTGCGCCCATAAAAGGGGCTATGAAACCAAATACACATCAGAAAATCGCAGTGATCGGCACCGGTATTTCTGGTTCGGGGGCCGCCTATCTGCTCAATCCGCATCATTCCATTACGGTTTACGAGAAAAATCCCTATATCGGCGGTCATAGCCGCACGGTGGAGGTGAATACGCACGAAGGTGTGATTGCCGTTGATACCGGCTTTATTGTTTTTAATTACCGCAATTATCCTTTGCTGACGGGGCTTTTTGCGCATCTCGATGTGCCGGTGTCGCAAAGCGACATGTCTTTTGCCGCCAGCATCAATCAGGGCTGGCTGGAATATGGCACGCCGCGTCTGGCCAATATTTTTGCGCAAAAGCGCAATCTGTTGCGCCCCGATTTCTGGCAGATGCTGCGCGACATTATCCGCTTCAACAATCAGGCCAAACAGTTCCTGCAAAGCGATCCCATGATCAGTCTGGGCGATTGTCTGGAACGCCTTAAAATGGGCGCATGGTTTCGCAACTATTATCTGCTGGCCATGGGGGGTGCGATCTGGAGCACACCGCTCACGGAAATGCTGAAATTTCCGGCCGCCACATTCATTCGCTTTTTTGAAAATCACGGGCTTTTAACCATCAATGACCAGCCGCAATGGTTCACGGTGACAGGCGGCAGCCGCGAATATGTCAAACGGCTGACGGCCTCTTTTGCCGACCGCATCCGCGTGAATACCGGTGTGACCCGTGTCGTGCGCGAGGGTGATCGGGTTGTGGTGTTTGACGATCAAGGCGGGCATGAGACCTATGACGCGGTTGTTTTTGCCTGCCATGCCGATCAGGCATTGGCGATGATTGAAAACCCGACCCCAGACGAGGCGCGCATTTTGGGGGCGTTCCGCTATCAGCCCAACCGCGCCGTGTTGCACAGCGATCTCAGCTTCATGCCGCAGCGCAAGCAGGCTTGGGCCAGCTGGGTCTATTTGTCAGAGGCACGGCAGGACGATAATCCGATGGTCTCTTTGAGTTATTGGATGAATAATCTGCAACCTTTGACCACCTCCCAACCCATGATCGTGACGCTCAATCCGGGGCGTGAGCCTGATCCCGCTTTGGTGCATAATGATTACTGGTTTGATCATCCCCTCTTTGACGAGGCAGCCATCAGGGCGCAAGGCGAGATTGCCACACTTCAAGGCCAAAACCGTTTCTGGTTTTGTGGCGCCTATCAACGCTATGGTTTCCATGAAGATGGCTTGGGCAGTGCGGTGGCCATCACAGAAAAAATGGGCATTCCCAAATCATGGAGCTAGTGCCGCAAATCCTGAGCGCAAAGGTGATGCATAAGCGGCTCTTTCCCCGCATCAATGCGTTTCATTACCGCATCTATTATGTGGCCATGCCCTTGCCCGCCACTCAATTGCCCTCTGTGCTGCAACGCTTTCCGCAGGATGATCTGGGCTATCAGGACGGACGCGGGCTTGAGACTTGGGTTGATGATTGCCTCGCGCCTTATGATTTGAAGAGCGTCATTGCCGATGTCATGGTCATCACCATGCCGCGTGTTTTGGGCTATGTCTTCAATCCCGTGACATTTTATCTGTGCTTGGATGCCGAGGGTCAATTACGCGCGGTATTGAGCGAGGTGCACAACACCTTTCACGAGCATCACAGCTATCTCTGCGCCCATCCCGATCATCGCCCCATCACCGCGCGGGAATGGCTGCAGGCTGAAAAGCTTTTCCATGTTTCGCCTTTTCTCAAGCGCAGTGGCCATTATCAATTCCGGTTTGATGTCAAAGACAAAAGGCTTGGCTTCTTCATCAATTATTATGATGAACAGGGTCAGTTGCAATTGACCACGTCGCTTATGGGCACTTTGGCGCCGCTCACGGCCTCATCCTTGCGCTGGGCATTTTGGTCGCATCCCGTGGTGGCATTGAAAGCCATGGCCCTCATTCACTGGCAGGCTTTTAAACTTGTCATGAAAGGCATTCGTTATATTGCCAAACCCAAACCCGTCCCCGAAACGCTGACGGTGTCCGACAACCTTACCAAAATGTAAGGCCTGTGACATCTGCCTGTTGGCCTGTTGCTGCTAGAGTTGAAAGCCTAAATAAGGGTTATACGATGTTCGAAAGACAAATTATCAATCGCTTCCTTGAGACCTTGAACCATATTGAATATGGCCGCTTGACGGTGACAACGCCTGACGGAAAAACCATGTCCTATCAGGGGCCGCATGCGGGCGCGGACGCGCAGTTTGTGGTGCAGGATTGGCGGGCGATTACGGCTCTGGCGTCAAGCGGTGATATCGGTCTTGCCGAAGGTTATCGTGATGGCTGGTGGTCGAGCGATGATCTGGTGCAGTTGTTTTATTTTGGCCTGCAAAATGAGAGCGCGCTGAACAAATATATTCGCGGTGGTCTTTTTGCACGCGTGGCCTCAAAATTTGCGTATTTGTTTACGCAAAATACCTTGCGCGGCAGCCGTAAAAACATCCACGCCCATTATGATCTTGGCAATGATTTTTACCAATTATGGCTTGATCAGACCATGACCTATTCCTCCGCCCTTTTCCAAGACCCGCATGATGATCTGGAAAAGGCGCAACACAGCAAATATGACCGCATCATCGATCGTCTGGGCACATCGGGTCGCGTGTTGGAAATCGGCTGCGGTTGGGGTGGTTTTGCCGAACGGGCGTTGCAGCGGCGCGATTATGCCATCAAGGGTCTGACCATTTCCAATGAGCAGCACGCCTTTGCCACTGCGCGTTTGGGCCAAAAGGCCGAGATAGCCCTTGAGGATTATCGCCTGCAAACAGGGCGTTATGACAATATCGTCTCGATTGAAATGTTTGAGGCGGTTGGCGAGAATTATTGGCCGACCTACTTCAAAAAATTGAAATCTCTTCTGGCCGATAATGGCAAAGCCGTGGTGCAAACCATCACCATCGGCGATCGTTATTTTGACCGTTATCGGGAAGGGGGCGATGCCATCCGCACCTTTATTTTCCCCGGCGGCATGTTGCCATCCCCCAAGCGCTTTGAAGAAGAAAGCATCAAGGCCGGTTTCAAACTCACCGATGCCTTTGCCTTTGGTCAGGATTATGCCCGCACTTTGGAATTATGGCTCGCGCGTTTTGAAGAACGCCTTGGCGAAGTGCGTGCTTTGGGTTTTGATGAAAAATTCATTCGCATGTGGCGCTTTTATCTCACCTCCTGCATCGCCGGCTTTAAAATCGGCCGCACCGATGTGATGCAAATGGAGCTGCAACATGCGCTATAGCACAGCCTTTCTCGCCGCTTTGTTGAGCTGGGCTGGATCGGCCGCAGCGGTTGAAAGCGTGTTGAAGCAAATCCCCGATGCAAAAGTGGTCGGGGAGGGCAAACTGTCTCTGGTGTTTTGGGATATTTATGACGCAACCCTTTATGCGCCCAATGGCAAGCTGACCCCCAACAAATCCTTTGCTTTGTCGATCCGCTACAAGCAAGAGATCGACGGGCGTGATATTGCCGATCGCTCCGTGCAAGAGATCCGCAAACAAGGCTATACGGATGAAATCAGATTGGCTGCGTGGAACAGTCAGATGAAACTGATTTTTCCCAATGTCAAAGAGGGCAGTGTTTTATCAGCGCTGTTTTTCCCCGGCGATAAAACGGTTTTTTATGCTGGTGACAAACAAATCGGCGTGATTGCCGATGCTGAATTTGGCCGTTTGTTTTCTGATATCTGGATCGGTCCTCAAACCTCCGAACCACAATTGCGGCGGAAATTGCTGGGTCTGCCATGAGCACGGCCCCCCTCAGCCAGTCGGCCATCTGGCGCTACAGCATTTTGGCGGTGCCCACTGCCTTTGCGGGTTTTCCCGTCTATGTGCTGGCGCAAGATTATTATGCCACTGTGCATGCCATGCCTTTGGCGCTTTTGGGCGCATTGCTTTTAGGCATCCGCTTTTTTGATGCCATGCTTGATCCCGTGATCGGTGTGATCAGTGATCGTTTGCGACCTTTCACGCATTGGTTGATGGCGGGGGCCTCGTTTCTGCTGTGCATGGTGATGCTCGGGCTGTTTGGCTTCTTGCCATTTGATCCGGCTGTGTGGTTTTTGCTCTGCATGGGTTTGGCGGTTTTGTCCTATAGTGTTCTCAGCATCAATCTCAATACGCTGGGCGGCTTGTGGTGTGAGGATCCCGATGCGCAAATCCGTATCACCAGCATCAGAGAGGCCTGTGGTCTCATAGGCCTTGTGGTGGCCGTGTCTTTGCCAAGCCTTTTCAAACATGTTTTCGGCGGGGAAGCGGCCTATCTCTATGCCTGTGTGACCCTCGCTTTTTTGATGGCAGGCGCGTGGCTTATTTTCTGGCCGTGGCTTGAGGAGAATGCGGCCATAGTCTTGAAGCGCAACAGCCAATCTGTTTCGTTGCGCAAAAGCATTGGTGCCATTGCGCCCGCCACATGGCGGTTTTTATGTGTCTATGGCCTCAACATGCTGGCCTCGGCGATCCCCGCTATTTTGGTGCTGTTTTTTGTGCGTGATCTGTTGGGCGCAGAACATCTCACGGGTCTGTTTTTGCTGCTTTACTTTTTATCCGGTGCTGTGGCCATGCCTTTGTGGAAAAGCATCAGCCAAACATATGGGCCTTATCGCGGCTGGATGTTTTCCATGCTGCTGGCCGTTGCCAATTTCTGCTGGGCCTTTTTTCTGGATCAAGGCGATGTCGTTCAATATGGCATGGTCTGCGTCTTGTCGGGTCTGGCGCTGGGTGCCGATATCGCCTTGCCGCCCGCAATCCTCGCTGATTTGATTCATCACAGTCGCACCCAAGATCACGCGGCGGTGCAATATTCTTTGCTGGCCTTGTTTTCCAAAATCGGTCTTGCTGTGGCTTCTGCGGTTGTTTTGCCGGTGCTGGGTCTTGTGGGCTTTGTGCCGATGACAGCCAACACGCCACACGCTTTGTTATTTCTCAGTACGGCCTATGCGGTTTTGCCCTGTGTTTTAAAACTCGCTGCCGCAGGTTTACTGAGCCTGTTCTTCATCACGTCCACCCACGGAGTTGACAATGAAAATCTTGAAAACCATCGCTATCATGGGAGCTCTGATCATGTTTAACGGCTGCAGCACCGCGTCGCTCGATTATTATGCGCAGACAAGTCCCAAAGCGGATATCAAAGACTATTTCAACGGCCCCATCAAAGCCTGGGGCATCGTGCAGGATTGGCAGGGCAAGGTTGTCAACCGCTTCGATGTCGACATGGTCGGACAGTGGAAGGGCGATACCGGCACGCTGCACGAGCATTTTTCTTATTACAACGGCAAGAAACAAACGCGCGTCTGGACCATCACCAAATTGCCCGATGGCAGCTATGAAGGAACCGCCAGTGACATTATCGACAAGGCGGTTGGTAATGAAGTTGGCAGTGCCGTACGCTGGAATTATGTGATGGATCTGCCGGTCGATGACAAAGTCTATCGGATCCGCTTCGATGACTGGATGTGGCAGATGAATGACGGCGTGTTGATCAATCGCTCTTATTTGAAAAAATTCGGCTTCACGGTGTCTGAGCTCACCATCTTCATGAAAAAGCAAAAGCCATGACACAGACCGATTATCGGGACGAGGTTGTCTGGATCATCGGTGCCAGCAGTGGCATCGGTGCCGCTTTGGCCCGTGAATGTTCAGCACGCGGCGCGCGCCTTGCTTTGTCGGCGCGCCGCAAAGATGCGCTTGATCAGTTAAAAGACACGCTTGCGGGTGATCATAAAATCTTTCCGCTTGATGTCGCCCATGCCGATGATGTCCTGCGTACGGCACAAGCCATTCGTGCGGTGTTCGGGCGTCTTGATCGGGTGATCTACCTTGCGGCCGTCTATACGCCGATGCAGATCTGCGTGCTTGATCTGGCCGTGACGCGTCAGATTGTCGAGGTCAATCTGCTTGGTGTGTTTCATGCGCTGCATGCCGTATTGCCGCTTTTCAAAGAGCAGCAAAAGGGGCAGATCGCTTTGTGCGGCAGTGTGGCGGGTTATATCGGTCTGCCCGGTGGCCAGCCTTATAGTGCAACCAAGGCCGGTGTCATGAATATTGCCGAAAGCCTTGTGGCCGAATTGCCCGACTATATCGATGTGAAATTGATCAGTCCGGGTTTCGTGCGCACGGAATTGACCGATAAAAACAGCTTCGACATGCCCATGATCATCGGCGCTGATCAAGCTGCACGCTCCATTGCAGACGGTTTGCGCGACAGCGGCTTTGAAGTGCATTTCCCCAAACGCTTTACAATCTGGCTGAAAATTTTACGCCTGCTGCCTTATTCTCTCGCCTTTCGTATCACCAAAGCTTTGAAACGATAACGGATGTTGATGAGCATGGGGCTCTTTGCGGAGCCCCATGCTCTTTTTTTATTTGAACAGGATCAGCGCTTTCGAGAAGGTGATCCACACACCCCATGCAATCGGAATCCCGATCAGCGTCCACGCCAAGGCTGTTGACGCATCAAGTCCGCCACGACCGATTCCGAATGAGCCGGACGGGTCATGTTCATGGGATTTGGCATATTGGGCATGCAATTCGGCCACTTCCGCATCCGTCATGAACCATTTTTCGGCCACGGGTCGAATGAGCAGATTGGCAATAAAGCCCAAGACCAACATGCCTGCCAAAATCAGCATGGTGCGGTCATAGACCTGCGCGCGGGGCACGCCCGCTGCAATCTGCGCCTCGCGGATATAATTCACCACCACGGGGCCGACAATGCCCGCGGTTGACCAGGCTGTCAGCAAGCGTCCGTGAATAGCGCCCACAAATTGCGTGCCGAACATATCGGCAAGATAAGCAGGCACAGTGGCAAAGCCGCCGCCATACATCGACAAGATGATGCAGAAGAACAGCACGAACACGGCCAGCAAGCCTTCATGTCCCGCCCAAGGGGCTGCGGCATAAAGGGCAATGCCCAAACCAAAGAAGGTGAAATAGGTCAATTTACGACCCATTTTATCCGACAAGGAGGCCCAGAAAAACCGTCCCACAATATTAAACAAAGACAGCAAGCCCACAAAGCCCGCTGCAATGGTGGCGATTGCTTTTTTCTGGTCGGCATTTAAATCGGCAAAGCCGATGGAGGGTTGGGCAATCAGTGATCCTGCAAAAATTTCCTGCAGCATCGGAGAGGCCATCCCGATCACGCCGATGCCTGCCGACACATTCAGACACAGCACAGCCCAGATCAACCAGAATTGCGGGGTTTTATGGGCGTTTTTCAGATGGACATGGCCATGGGTGATCATGGCATTTTTCTTCACCGGTGGTGTCCAGCCTTCGGGGATCCAGCCCACAGGCGGGATGCGGTATCCGAACGACCCGATCATCATCGAGACGAAATAAATCACCGCCATGACAATAAAGGTTTGCCACACACCCACCGATGTCGGGGTTTTGAAATAATTCATCAACATATCGGCAAGAGGCGAGCCGATCATGGCGCCGCCGCCAAAGCCCATAATGGCCATGCCGGTTGCCATGCCACGCCGGTCGGGAAACCATTTCACCAATGTCGACACCGGAGAAATATAACCAAGACCAAGACCGATGCCCCCGATGACGCCGGAGCCCAGCCACATCATCCATAATTGATGCGTGTAAACGCCCGCCGCTGAAATCAGCAAACCACCACACCAGCACAAGGTGGAGACAAAGCCTGCTTTGCGCGGACCCACGCGTTCAAGCCAGCCGCCCCAGATCGCCGCTGACGATCCCAGCAGCACGAAAAACAACGTATACATCCAACCCAGATCAGCGACTTTCCAATCGCAGGTTGTTGTAAACAAAATTTGCAACATGCTCGTATCAGCGGGGCAGGCGACAGGTTTGCCAATGCCGATGGCTTGTGAGAGCGGAAGCCAAAACACGCTGAAGCCATAGGCCATGCCAATACATAAATGGATGGCGAGAGCAGCTGGCGGAACCAGCCAGCGGTTGAAGCCTGCTTGGGCGATAATATTCTGCTTGTCGAGCAAGCCACGCCATTTGGTCTCGTTACTTTCCATTCTGTCCCCTCCCGAGGGTCTTATTTTTTACAAATTTTACTGAAGGCTTTTATTGACTGAATTTCGATCGATCGCTGTTGAACAAGACGCAACAAGTCATTCCAAGTCATTTTGTTTTTTTTATTTTATAACCAAGTTGCAAGTATTTGCCAAGTAAGCACGCGGCCTGCCATTTAATACAGGTTTTGATCATGGAATTTTATAGAAATAGTCCCGATACTCATGTGTGCGATGCAGCATTTTTGGCTTTTATATTGTATTTTTCTAGCAAAATAAGAATTTTAATAAATTTAAACTTCATAATGCGTGCAATGGTTGCGTTAAGAAAAAATGACACCCTGTGTCAGATGAAAGAGTTGATCTTTTTCAACGACGGTCTTTTGGGTGGGCACACACGTCTTGTTCCTGCCATGAGGTTTTGTGTCGCTTATCGGACGAAAGTGTAGCCCCTAGGATGCCGTATCATTTTTGAGCGCAATGAGCCGGTTTTTTCCATCGGGTGGCACAAAATTCCGCTTTTTCCGGCTCCAAGATAGGCGGCTTAAGAAAAAAGGCTGGATAGACTGGTTCAGTCGGAAATTCAGGCCGTTTTTATGCGGGATAGACTATCCCACAGCACTTTGTTCGGCCTATCCAGATGGGTTCAGAGGCTTTGAATGGCCGCCACGAGGTCGCGGTAATGCTCGATCAGGCGGTCGGGTTTCATCTCTGCCATCGGGGTTGTGGTATAGCCAAAGGTGACCCCGATGGAGGGGAGACCCGCATTGCGCGCGGTGTCGAGATCGGTGATGGAATCGCCCACCATAATCGCCTTGCGTGGATTGCCGCCGGCCTGTTTGATGGTGTCAACAAGGTGGCGTGCATCGGGTTTGAAATAGGGGAACGTGTCGCGCCCGCAAATGGCTTTAAAATAGTGCGCGATTTGAAGTTTTTGTAATAGTGTAATCGAGTGCTTTTCAATTTTATTGGTGCAAACAGCCATGCGATAGCCCGCATGATGAAGGCTTTGCAAGGCCGTGAGCACATCGGGATATAGATGGGTTTTGACGCAAAGCTGGTCCTCGTAAATCACCATGAAGCGTTGGAAAAGCTGATCCATCAACGCGTCATCGGCAACAATGTGGCGGCTTTCAAGCCCCAGCGTTATCAAAGCGCGTGCGCCATGCCCGATCATGGTGCGGGCTTGCAAAAAGCCGATGGGTGGAACCTCGATTTCCGCCAGCACGCGGTTGAGTGTTTCCACAAGATCAAGCCCTGTTTCGGCCAAGGTGCCGTCAAGGTCAAAAACCACTGTGGGCAATTCATCGGAAGCCGTTGTCTGTTTCATGTTCTGTGTCATGGTACAAGCGGTGCATGATCTTGTCTTTGACGTCAAGTCTGGTTTTTACAAGCTGATTGGTTCATGATGCCAGCGGAATCATTGTAAACGGCACACAATCGCCGATCAGCTGAAAAAGGAAAAGACCATGGATCTCGAGGCCTTGAAGCGCGAAGCTGCGAGTTATGCAGTCATGCAGGTCCGCGATCACATGCGCCTTGGGCTGGGAACAGGTTCGACGGCCCGTCATTTTGTTGATTTGCTGGGCGAGCGGATCAAACAAGAAAAGCTGCACATTGTGGGCGTGCCGACCTCGGAAGCCACTTATCAACAAGCACTTTCTCTGGGCATTCCGCTAACCACTTTGGACGAGACGCCTGAACTGGATTTGACGGTGGATGGGGCCGATGAAATCGATCCCGCTCTTCACCTGATCAAAGGGGGCGGTGGTGCGCATTTGCGCGAAAAAATGGTGGCCTTGGCCTCCAAGCGTTTGATCATCATTGCGGATGAAACCAAAAATGTGGCGCGTTTGGGACGCTTTCCCTTGCCGCTTGAAGTGGTCTCTTTTGGGCTTGCCGCCACACAGGCACGACTGCGCAGGGTTTTGGATGCGCAGGGCTGTCATGGGGCGCTGAGCTTGCGTAAAAAGTCTGATGGTTCGGTGTTTGTCACCGATTCCGGCCATGTGATTCTCGATGCATCCTGTGCAGAAATCGCCGATGCCGCAGCCCTTGCGCAGGCTTTGGACGGTGTCACCGGCCTTGTTGAGCATGGTTTGTTTATAGGCCTTGCATCTGCCGCTGTTTTGGCGACATCATCGGGCATTCGGGTGATGGGTGATCTGGCCTGATCCCTTTTTTTGTTTTTTTGGATGAGGATAAGCTATGTCCGCTCAGCATGACGCGACGCATGATGTCGATCTTTTCGTGATCGGTGGAGGCTCTGGAGGCGTGCGGGCTGCGCGTATTGCCGCAGGCTATGGGGCCAAGGTCATGTTGGCCGAAGAGAGCCGTGTGGGCGGGACATGTGTGATCCGTGGCTGTGTGCCCAAAAAACTGTATGTGCTTGCCAGCCGCTTTGGTGATGACATGGGCGATGCGGCGGGGTTTGGCTGGGATGTGGAGCCGCCCTCCTTTGATTTTTCGATCCTCAAAACGCAGAAAGACCGTGAAATCGACCGGCTGGAAAAAGCCTATCGCGCCAATCTCGCGAAATCCAATGTCGAGATCGTCAATAGTCGGGCGGTGTTGACGGGACCGCATACGGTTTCTTTGTTGGCGACACAGCAAACGGTTTCGGCCAAACGCATTTTGATTGCCACAGGCGCGCGGCCCTTTTTTCCGGACGATGTTCCGGGGATTGATCAGGCGGAAAGTTCCGATGATTTTTTTGAGTGGGAGCAATTGCCCCGATCCGTGGTGATTGTGGGGGCAGGTTATATCGGCGTTGAATTTGCTTGTTTGCTGCAACGCTTGGGCGTGAAAGTAACTTTGGTGATCAGGCGTGACAAAGTCTTGCCGCGGTTTGACGAGGATCTGCGTGCGGCTTTGACGCAGTCGATGATCGCGCAGGGTATTGTGATCAAAACCATGACATCGGTGGCGCGGATTGAAGGTGCGCGCGGTCGTTTGGTTGTGGCTTTGCAAGACGGGACATCGCTGGCGTGTGAGCGTGTGCTCTATGCCACCGGTCGCTTGCCGAATGTGCAGGGATTGGGTCTTGAGGCGGCAGGGGTGATCACGGGTCGGAACAATGCCATTTCTGTGGATGCGGATTCGGCGACCAATATTCCCTCCATCCATGCGGTGGGGGACGTGACAGACCGCGTTACACTAACGCCTGTGGCGATCCGCGAAGGCCATGCTTATGCCGACACGTATTTCGGCAATAAGCCCGTGCGCGCGTCCCATGATATGATTGCGACCGCCGTCTTCTCGACGCCCGAATTGGGGACGGTTGGCTTGACGGAAACCGAGGCCCGTGAACGCTATCCGAATGTGGTGATTTACCGCACCGATTTTCGCCCCATGAAGGCGACATTGTCAGGCCGCAGCGATCGTGTATTGATGAAATTGGTGGTGGATGGCGACACCGACAAAATGCTAGGAGTCCATATTCTCGGCGAGGCCTCCGGCGAAATGATCCAGTGCCTCGGCATCGCCATGCGCATGGGTGCCACCAAGCAGGACTTTGATTTGACCATGGCTGTGCATCCAACCGCAGCCGAGGAATTGGTGACGATGAGAACGCCATATCAGCCAAATTGAGGCTTTTTTTACCTCGTTTTTTTGTATTTTTGTATCAGCGGGACTGCTTTTTCTTTGTTTTTTCTGTGGCGTTGGGTATAAGGCCTGTCTGCCCATGTTCGCCACGCGCACGGCTGGGGCGTATGCATTGCGCGTCATTTGTAGGTCTGGATCGGAGATAGGATTATGACACAGCGTTGGACACCTTCGTCTTGGCGGGATAAGCCGATCCAGCAGGTGCCAGCCTATCCGGACCAGCAGGCTTTAACAGCGGTTGAAACACAGATAGCAGGTTTTCCGCCTCTTGTTTTCGCCGGTGAAGCCCGCAAATTGAAACGCGCTTTGGCGCGCGTTGCGACAGGTGATGCTTTCTTGATTCAAGGTGGTGATTGCGCCGAGAGTTTCGGAGAACATTCTGCCGACAATATCAGAGATTTTTTCCGTCTGTTTTTGCAAATGGCGGTTGTGCTGACCTTTGCGGGTTCATCGCCTGTAGTGAAAGTAGGGCGGATTGCAGGACAATTTGCCAAGCCCCGTTCCTCCAATGTTGAAAAGCAAGGTGGGATCGAACTGCCGTCTTATCGCGGTGACATCATCAACGGGATCGACTTCACGGAAGCATCACGCATTCCCGATCCAGCACGCCAGCTTGATGCCTATCGCCAATCAGCAGCGACATTGAATTTGTTGCGTGCCTTTGCAACTGGCGGTTACGCCAATCTGGAAAACGCGCATCGCTGGATGTTGGGCTTTGTCAAAGATAGTCCCTTGTCTCACCGCTATGAAGAGCTGGCGGGGCGTATTACCGAGACACTTGATTTTATGCGGGCCATCGGCCTTGATCCCGAAGCGCATCCCGAATTGCGTGCAACGGATTTCTACACCTCGCATGAGGCTTTGCTCTTGGGCTACGAGCAGGCTTTGACCCGCGTCGATTCCACGACAGGGGATTGGTATGCGACCTCAGGCCACATGGTTTGGATCGGGGATCGGACCCGCCAAATCGATCACGCGCATGTTGAATATTGCCGTGGCATTCGCAATCCCATCGGCTTGAAATGTGGCCCGTCCACAACCACCGATGGCTTGCTCAAATTGATTGATGTCCTCAACCCCGATAATGAGGCCGGACGTCTGACATTGATCGCGCGGTTTGGCGCGGATAAAGCCCAACAGCATTTGCCCGCATTGGTGAAAGCCGTGCAGCGCGAGGGACGCTCTGTTGTGTGGTCCTGTGATCCGATGCATGGCAATACATTGTCATCACCGAGCGGTTACAAGACCCGTCCATTTGATCAGATTTTGTCCGAACTGCGTACATTCTTTGAAATGCATCGTGCTGAAGGAAGCCATGCAGGGGGGATTCATCTGGAGATGACGGGCAAGAATGTCACCGAATGTACCGGCGGTGCGCGCGCGATTTCCGATGAAGATCTGCATGATCGCTATCACACCTATTGCGACCCGCGCTTGAATGCCGAACAGGCTCTGGAAGCGGCATTCCTGATTGCGGAGTTTCTGAAAAAGGAAAAGGCCTTGCGGGGGCGGGTTCCTGCAACCGCTGCGGAGTAAGCCTGCAGCAATGGGTTGGCCTCGTTCAAAGGCGCTACGCTCAAAGCATAGCGAGATAAATTTTGTTTGTTTAAAGCGTTCTTGCATGATGCGTTTGCGCAATGCGTGTTGATTTATCGTTTTTTTGTATTTCAATGAGTCGCTTGGCCATGTGCTATGATGCGTTATTGCCATGAAATTTTTTTGAAGGGATCATGATCATGTTACCAAGAGTAGGCATCATTAAGGCCGATCAGGTTGATTACATGGTATTTGCCAATAGTGATTTAATTACAAATGAAATTTTCAGGAATGGCGAATGGGACAGAAACTCATTTGTTATCAGCAAAACAATTTATTCCAGAGTGGAGGCTCCTTTGATCTTGGATATTGGTGCCAATCTTGGTGCTTATTCATTACCGATTGCCAAAGATCTTCTTTCAGCGGGTGGAGAAGTGATAGCCTTCGAGCCACAAGAGATTATCTATTATCAATTATGCGGTAATATCATATTAAACAGGCTGGATAATTTAAGAGCCCATCATAAGGCTGTCGGCCAATATAACGGCGATATTGAAATTCCGAAAATTGATTACAATAACAACCACAATGCCGGTGCCTTTTCATTCCATCAAGAATATAGGCAGAATGAGGGGATTGAAGATTCAATCCAATCCGAAACAACATTTGTTCCGATTGTCACGCTTGATTCTTTGGTTCTGAAAAAACCGCCCGCCCTAATCAAAATTGATGTGGAAGGATATGAGTTAGACGTCTTCAAAGGAGGTGTTGAATTTTTAAAAAAAGCAGATTATCCGCCTATTTTATTTGAAGCATGGAACAAAGATTTTTTCAGAGAAAAACGAGCAGAATTATTAAGTTTTGTTGAAAATTTGGGTTATGACCTGATCACATTAAACCAAATTGATTTTATCGCGCAGCACAAAAAGCACGAAATGAAAATTTCATTTGTTCATCAAAGCGATGGGACAATTACCATTGAATGGCAAAATCAGTGATTTTTTGCTAGTCTTGCTTCTAAAGAATTATAGATCATCACAGTATTCATCCTTCATTCTGGAAGCGATGTGAGAAAAGCCCCGTGATTTATCAGGCTCATCCTCTCAGCTTTCGAGGGGTTTGCGTGCATGGTGGCATGGTTAAGGAATAAGTCAGATGAACCCGATTTTTGTTTCCCACGGTGCCCCCGATCTGGCGCTGCATCCCTCCGCTGCTGCTGATTTTATGAAAGCCTATGGCGTGGGGCCGGTTTTGCCCAAGGCCATTTTGGTTGTCAGCGCCCATTATATGCATGAGGTTCCGACCCTCTCCGTCGATGCACAGCCCGATATGATTTATGATTTTGGTGGATTTGATCCGGCTTTGCGCCGCTTGGTCTATCCGGCACCGGGCGCACCTGAGCTTGCGGCAGAGGTTGCGGATTTACTCAAGCAAGCCGGTATTGAGTCGCGCTTGGAAGAGGGGCGCGGTTATGATCATGGCACTTGGGTGCCCTTGTTGCTGATGCGGCCGCAAGCGGATATTCCGGTTGTGCAGTTTTCGGTCAATCCTGAGGCGGGGCCTGAGTGGCATTACACAATCGGCCGCGCACTCGCGCCTTTGACACAGTAAAATGTGCTCATCCTTGGGTCTGGCGCCGCTACGCATAATTTGCGGGAATTGTTCGGCAATCACTATCCCTTGGACGCTCCGGCGCCTGATTGGGTGACAATTTTCGGTGAGTGGCTCGATCAACAACTGGTGGCGGGCGACATCGATGCCTTGCTGCATTATTGTACACGCGCCCCGCATGCGGTGCGCAATCACCCCACCGAGGAACATCTTTTGCCCCTTTATGTCGCTTTGGGGGCGGCGGGTGAGAGGGCCGTGGGAGCGCGTATCCATACCAGCCACCAATATGGGGTCTTGATGATGGATGCCTATGCGTTTCATGCCTGAAGGGGCTGATTTACGCATTTTCATGAAATTTTCCCGCTGAAAGCGTCAATTGGGTGCGGTTGCCTGATTGCGGGATCCGTCATGGCGCGTTAAATGCGGGTCATGACCCGTATTGCACGACTGACCATTGCGCTTGCGCAACTCAATCCCACCCTTGGTGATGTCTCCGGAAATCTGGAGAAAGCCCGCCATGCGCGCGCAGAAGCCGCGCGGCTTGGAGCGGATGTTGTGATGCTGCCGGAATTATTTCTGGCCGGTTATCCGCCTGAGGATCTCGTCCTCAGGCCTGCCTTTCAAAATGCCTGTCGGGAAGCCTGTGAAACATTGGCGCGCGAGACGGCAGACGGTGGGCCTGATGTGTTGATCGGCTTGCCCTGGATGGAAGACGGCAAGCTCACCAATGCCTATGTGCTGCTCTCGAATGGCCTGATTGAGGCGGTCCGCCACAAGGTGGATTTACCTAATTATGGCGTGTTCGATGAAAAACGCGTTTTTGTGTCCGGTGCCATGCCAGGTCCGGTTGTCATCAAAGGCGTGCGGATCGGCCTGCCGATTTGCGAGGATATCTGGACGCCGGATGTGGTGGAATGTTTGTCGGAAACAGGGTCTGAGATTTTGCTCGTTCCCAATGGTTCGCCCTATTGGCGGGATAAGACCGATACGCGGTTGAATATTGGTGTGGCGCGGGTGCGTGAAAGCGGCTTGCCGCTTGTCTATCTCAACCAGATCGGCGGACAGGACGAATTGGTTTTTGACGGTGCTTCCTTTGTCCTCAATGCCGATTGCTCTTTAGCCGCCCAGCTGCCAGCGTTTCGCGAAGCGATTGTGGTGACCCATTGGCAGAACGGACCCAATGGCTGGCATTGTGCCGATGCGACCAAGGCTGTGATCGAAGAGGGTGATGCGGGCGATTATGCCGCCTGTGTTTTGGGCCTTCGCGACTATGTCGAGAAAAACAGATTTCCGGGCGTGGTGCTTGGCCTGTCAGGTGGCATTGACTCAGCTTTGTGTGCTGCCATGGCCGTTGATGCTTTGGGACCAGAGCGCGTTCAGGCTGTGATGTTGCCTTCGCGTTATACCTCTTCGCATAGTCTGGAAGATGCCGAGGCTTGTGCCAAGGCTTTGGGCATCCGCTATGACAGCGTGGGCATCTCAGAGCCGGTCGAGGCTCTGGAGACGGCGCTTTCTCCTTTATTTGCAGGCCGTACCCCAGACATTACCGAAGAGAATTTGCAAAGCCGCACGCGTGGCGCGATCTTGATGGCGATTTCGAACAAATTTGGTTCGATGGTGGTGACCACAGGCAATAAATCGGAAATGTCGGTGGGCTATGCCACGCTGTATGGCGATATGAATGGCGGCTTCAACCCGATCAAAGATATTTATAAAATGGAGGTCTATCGCCTCTCTGCTTTGCGGAATGAGTGGCGGCCTTTGGGTGCGCTCGGGCCTGATGGCATTGTCATTCCGGAACGGATTTTGACCAAGGCGCCTTCTGCCGAATTGCGCGACAACCAGACGGATCAGGACTCATTGCCCCCCTATGAAATACTGGATGCGGTGCTTGAGCGTTTGGTGGAACGCGAGATGCATGTCGCGGAGATTATCGCAGACGGATTTCAGGAGGCTGTTGTCAGACGCATCGAGCGGTTGCTGACACTGGCCGAATATAAAAGACGGCAATCGGCCCCTGGTGTGAAAGTCACCTTGCGGAATTTCGGGCGCGACCGCCGCTATCCGATTGTGAATCGTTTTCGTGACGAGATGCCCTTGTCTTTTCAACCGGACCTTTCTTTGCTGAAAGCGCCGCGCGGAAAATTCGCGCCTGATGGAACGGAATTTTAAATGACCACGCCTATGAAAACCAAAGTTCGCTTTGCACCCTCTCCCACTGGGCGCATCCATATCGGCAATGCCCGCACAGCTCTGATGAATTGGTTGTTTTCCAAATCGCAGATGGGCGATTTCATCTTGCGCTTTGATGACACGGATGTGGAACGCTCGCGGCGTGAATATGCTGACTCTATCGAGATGGATTTGCATTGGCTCGGCATCAAGCCCGATCTTCTCGTGCGTCAATCGGAACGCTTTCCGCTTTATGCGGCAGCCGCTGAAAAGCTGAAAAGCATCGGGCGCCTTTATCCGTGTTATGAAACGGAAGAGGAGTTAGACCGCCGCCGTAAACGGCAGGCCGCACGCGGATTGCCGCCCGTTTATGATCGCGCGGCCTTGTCTTTGTCGGACGCCGAAAAGCAAGCGCTTGAAGCGGAGGGACGCAAACCGCATTGGCGTTTCAAACTCGAACATCGGATTGTCGAATGGCATGATTTGGTGCGCGGGAGCTGCCATGTCGATTGCGCCTCTTTGTCCGATCCGGTTCTGGTCAGAGCCGATGGAACCTATCTCTACACATTGCCGTCTGTCGTGGATGATATTGATTTGCAGGTCACCCATATTATTCGGGGTGAAGATCATGTGACCAATACAGCGGTTCAAATCCAGCTGTTTGAAATTTTAGGCACGCATGTGCCGCACTTCGCCCACCACAATTTGTTGACCAATGCGAGCGGCGAGGGCTTGTCAAAACGTATGGGGCATTTGTCTTTGACCTCGCTGCGTGAAGGTGGGTTGGAGCCGATGGCTGCGGCCTCGCTGGCAGTTTTGGTCGGGTCGGCGGAAGCCGTGCGGCCTATTGCCTCCTTGCAGGCTTTGGGCGCCTTGCTTGATCTCGGACGTTTGTCACGCGCACCGGCGCGTTTTGATGAAGGCGAATTGGATCATCTGAATGCGCGCTTATTGCATGATATGCCTTATGCGGATGTGGCAGAGCGTTTGCAGGGCTTGGGCATAGAGGGTGGTGAGGCCTTCTGGCTGGCCATCAGGGGAAATATCGGGCGCTTGCAGGATTCCAAGCTCTGGTGGTCCGTGGTGCAGGGGCCTGTGGCCCCGCATGCGCTTGAGGCCGCTTTTCAGACAGCTGCGTTGGAGAGTTTGCCGCCCGCCCCATGGGGGCATGAGACATGGGCGCAATGGACGGCGCAGATCAAAGCCAAAACGGGTCTGTCGGGTAAAGCGTTGTTCATGCCGTTACGTCAGGTCTTGACCGGACATGAGCATGGCCCCGAATTAAAAGCTCTGCTCCCCTTGATCGGGCCTGAGCAGGTGCGCGCGCGGTTAATGGCCTAAGTTTATTCCGGCATCGCGCTGGTGCTGGGCGGGACTATGAGTCGGATGCGCTTTTTCGATCCGTCGGCATCCGTGACCTCAATCATCCGATCAGAGGCAGCCCGTACATTGGCGGGGGCCGGTGCTGAAGGCAGCGTGCTGGGATCAATCGCTTTGCCTTTCGGGGCATCGCTGCGGGGTCGAGACAGTTCAAAGGCGCGTTGTTCGCTGATTGGGCCTTCGGACCGGCCGCTTTGAACCAAAAGACGTTCTGCTTCGGCAAGAGTCTCGCTCCAGCTTTGTCCCTGCTTCCGGCAGGAGCAGCTGGGATCAACACCCCGCCGATATTTGAACGCATTGGCAAGGGTTGGATAGGGCGTATGGCCCTCAACCGATACGGCCATTTCCGCATCCTGCCCGATCGGCACCAGATAGAGGGCGGTTTCGGCATTCGGACACGAAGAGCGGCACAAATCCGCATCAAGGGTTAAGCGGCGCTGGCTGGCATTGCTGCTGATCGGAAAATAAAAGCCGTCGCAACTGCGCACACAGATCGTGCGGTAGCCATAGCCTTTTTCATCGGTTGGCAGACCTTTCGCAAGCGGCTCGTCCGGCATTTCGCTGTCAAACAAGGATTTGCTGCTGTCACCAAACAATAATTCCAGCAAATTGCCGCGGTTATTCTGGGCGGCGCGCGGTTGCGCCGTGCGGCAATTGGTTTCAAGGGCCGCCTGCAAGCTGGCACGGCGGCTTTCAACCGCGGGGTCTGAATTGCGGCTCGCCTCGTTTTGCACAGCGATGATGTTGTTTTGTATTTCCCTCATCTGGCGTTGCAGATCAGGGCATTGGCGCGGCGTATCGTTGAAAAAAAGGAATTTTTTGGGAGGCGCGTCACAACTCAAGGATTTGTAATAGTCAGCGACACGCCCCAAATCAGCTTGCAGCGCCCGCACGGTCTCCTGACTGGCTGTGCTCATCACCGCACCCGTGCCGCCATTGAGGCGCGTCAATTCCGTGCGGATGGAATCACAATAGGGCGATTGGGCAAAGGCAGAACCAGCCAAAGCCAAAAAAGCCGATAAAATTCCCGTTATTCGCAAAGATTGCGCCATTCAAGCCAAATCCGTCCGTTGTCTGTCACGCGCCATCCACTAGCCCGAGCAGACATGTTTTGCACGAGGATTCTGGCCGGAACAGGGCAAAGCCTGTGATTGGCGCCCGAAATCGGTGGGCTTAAGGCTTAATGAGCGCAGGTAATCACCAAAGCCGGGCGTTTGCTGGTCTGGCTTTTGTTGATCAGCGAGGCCGTTGTCTCGTATTGATCCATATGTTCGAAGCCGATCGCTTTCCCGAACCCTTTGGCATCACACCATGCATCCGCAATAATTTGCGCGCATTGGCTGGAATTTTTCTGGCAACCGTCAAAATCATAGCCATCCTGAGCCGGAATCACGAGACGACGTGCTTCTTGGGCCTGAACAGACAACACGGGAGGCAGCGATAAAAAGAGCGCTGCAATGAAGAGTGTGATTTTTTTCATGGGATTGGCTTCTTAAAGGCAAGTGTGGCAGCAATATGGCGGCAAAATCTTCCCGAAAGATTAATATCGCGCCGCAATCGGCGTTATGCTTAGCAAAAGGTAATCAAAGCCAAGCACCTGAGGGCCATTCGACCCGCTCAACGGCGTTTTATCCGAAAGAGGGGGCTGTTGTGGCTTGACCTTGAAGGGGCAAAAGCGCATTCTCCCGCCATGAAAACCACGGCGCTCATTATTTGCGGGAACATTTGCGGCTAGCACATTTGCTGGTCGGCGCCGTCCTTTTCCCTCCCGGATCGATACGGACCTGCCAGCAAGGAGCCGGCTCATGGGTTTCCGTTGAGGATTTCGGAATGACCAAGACATTAACGCTTTACAATACTTTAAGCCGGAGCAAGCAGCTGTTTGAGCCGATCGATCCCGCGCAGGTGCGGATGTATGTCTGTGGCCCGACTGTTTACGATTACGCCCATATTGGCAATGCGCGGCCGGTGATTGTTTTTGACGTGTTGTTCCGGCTTTTGCGGGCGATCTATGGCCAAAGTCATGTCACCTATGTCCGTAACATCACGGATGTCGATGATAAAATCAACGAGCGCGCCGCGCGTGATTATCCGGATGCGCCTTTGAACGAGGCCATCCGCAAAGTAACAGAGTCGACCGCGGCACAATTTCACCGTGATGTCGCAGCACTGGGCTGCTTGCCTCCCACAATCGAGCCGCGTGCCACGGACCATATTGATGACATGCGCCATATTATCGAGCGTCTTGTGGCCGGTGGTTTTGCCTATGTGGCCGAAGGGCATGTTTTGTTTTCACCCGCGGCCATGGATGCCAAAGGGGGTGCTTTGGCGCGCTACGGGGCTTTGGCCAATCGGTCGCTGGATGAAATGATCGCCGGTGCGCGTGTGGATGTCGCGCCCTATAAAAAAGAGGCAACCGACTTCGTGTTGTGGAAGCCCTCAAAGCCTGAAGAGCCGGGTTGGCCATCGCCTTGCGGGATCAGCGGGCATGGCCGTCCGGGCTGGCATATCGAATGTTCGGCCATGAGCTGGAAGCATCTCGGGGAAGTCTTTGATATTCATGGCGGTGGCATCGACCTTGTCTTTCCCCATCATGAAAACGAAGTGGCGCAATCAACTTGTGCCTTTGGTCACTCTGTGATGGCCAATATTTTTATGCATAACGGGTTCTTGCAGGTGGAAGGTCAGAAAATGTCCAAAAGTCTGGGCAATTTCATCACGATCCATCAATTGCTGGATACGCAGGATTTTGGCGGGCGTGCTTGGCCCGGCGCCGTGCTGCGGCTTGCGATGTTGCGCACTCATTATCGCCAACCGATTGATTTTACCGTCAAGGCTTTGGAAGAGGCCGAGGCGACCATGCAGCGTTGGCATGAGCATGATGGCTTCGCAGCGCTTGATGTTTCGAACGATCCTGTCCCTGAGGCCGTGATCGAGGCTTTGTCGGATGATCTCAACACATCCGATATGATTGTTCATCTGCATACATTGCATAAAAACGGCGACAAAGCGGGGCTCAAAGCGGCTTTGGTGTTTTTGGGTCTTTATAGCGACGCGCTGGCCGCTGACCGCAGCCATGACCTGTCGGATGCGGTGAAGGCACAGGTGGAAAGCCTGATCGCGGCGCGCATTGCGGCTCGGGGTCAAAAGAATTGGGCCGAGTCGGACCGGTTGCGCGATCAATTATCAGAGATGGGCATTTTGATTATGGATAGCAAAGCAGCCGATGGCACCTTGGTGACAACTTGGGAAGTGAAGCGGTAACGGAAGCACGATCATGACCTCGACACAGATGACCAGTCAGGCAAAAGAACGCCTTTATTTGTTCGACACCACCTTGCGCGATGGGGCGCAAACAACGGGCATTGATTTTTCATTGGAAGACAAGCGGCAAATCGCCGGTTTGCTGGATCGTTTGGGCATTGATTATGTCGAGGGCGGTTATCCCGGCGCCAATCCGCTCGATAGCGAATTTTTTGCGGCCAAGCCGGTCAAGTCAACGCGTTTTGTTGCGTTCGGCATGACCAAACGGGCCGGTCGTTCGGCGGCCAATGACACTGGTCTGGTTGCCAGTCTTGATAATGCCGCCGATGCCGTTTGTCTGGTCGCCAAAAGCTGGGACTATCATGTCCATATCGCCCTCGGCATCAGTCTGGCCGAGAACCTGCAAGCGATCGCGGACTCTGTTAAGGCCATTGTTGCGGCTGGCAAAGAGCCGATGATTGATTGCGAGCATTTTTTTGACGGGTATAAAGCCAATCCCACTTATGCCTTGGACTGTGCGCGGACGGCTTATGAAGCAGGCGCACGTTGGGTGGTGTTATGTGACACCAATGGCGGGACTTTGCCCGAAGAGATCGAAGCGATTGTCACATCCGTGACGCAGTTGGTTCCGGGGTCGCATCTGGGTATTCACACCCATAATGATACAGGCCATGCGATTGCCAATTCACTGGCAGCTGTGAAGGCAGGGGCGCGGCAGATTCAAGGCACCTTGAATGGCTTGGGCGAGCGCTGCGGCAATGCCGATCTTGTGAGCCTGATCCCGACTTTGTTGCTGAAACCCGCTTTTGCCGATCACTTTACCACCGGCGTGACGCCTGCCAAATTGCGTGAATTGACGGCTGTTTCCCGTGCTGTGGATGAATTGCTCAATCGTGCGCCTGATCGGCATCGTCCCTATGTCGGCGCTTCGGCTTTTGCCACCAAAGCCGGTATCCATGCCTCGGCGGTGATGAAAGATCCGAAGACCTATGAACATGTCGAGCCGGATGCGGTTGGCAACCACCGTAAATTGCTCGTTTCGGATCAGGCCGGCAAATCCAATATTTTGGCGGAACTCGAACGGCTGTCGATCCATCTTGAAAAAGACGATGCGCGGGTTGGCAAATTGCTGGATGCGGTGAAAGAGCGCGAGGCGGAAGGTTATGCCTATGAAGGGGCCGATGCCTCCTTTTTCCTGCTCGCCAAACGCGTCTTGGGCGAGGTGCCGGAATTTTTTACCGTTGAGCGTTTCAAGGTCAATGTGGAGCGGCGCTATAATGCGACGGGTGAACTTGGTACGGTTGCAGAGGCCATTGCCAAAGTACGTGTCGGGGATGAGGTTTTGATTTCGGCGGCTGAAGGCAATGGGCCCGTCAACGCACTCGATCTCGCTTTGCGCAAAGACCTTGGCAAATATCAGCATTTGATCGCAGGCCTGCGCCTGCTTGATTACAAGGTCCGTATTTTCCAAGGTGGTTCAGACGCGGTGACGCGTGTGTTGATTGAATCAGGGGATGAAACAGGGGCGCGCTGGACCACGATTGGTGTGTCGGCCAATATTATCGACGCTTCTTTTCAGGCTTTGATCGACTCCATCACCTATAAATTGGTGGTGAGCGGGGCGACCCGCTAAAGCGGGTCTTCGCTTTTTTTACATGCGTGCGATCAGCGGTGTTGGAGACGCTGGCGCCTGCCTGCTTAGACTATCAAGAAGGATCGGTACGGCGTCTTCGGGTTTTTCCGTCACCATATAATTCACCTCGAGCCCGTCCCGGATAAAATGGGCTTGGCGCATATGGGCCAGAAGCGTCAGAAGCGGCTGCCAGAATTCTTTGACATCCAATAGCAAAATGGGCTTTTTGTGTTGGCCCAGCTGCGCCCAGGTCATTTGTTCCACCAGTTCTTCCAAAGTGCCGATGCCGCCCGGCAGAGCGATGAAGGCGTCAGCGCGCTCAAACATCAAGCGCTTGCGCGTATGCATGTCATCAACCGTGATGGTTTCCTGAATGCTGTCGAGCATCAATTCCCGATTTTTAAGGAATTCCGGAATAATGCCTGTCACATAACCGCCATGTTCGAGCACCGAACGGGCCACCATGCCCATCAGGCCGACATTGGCGCCGCCATAGACAAGCGCGATCTTGTGGTCGGCGAGGCTTTTTCCGAGACGGGCTGCGGCTTCGAGATAAGCCGGATCATTGCCCGGTCCCGATCCACAATAGACACAAATAGAAGAAATTCCGGTCATGAACGGCCTTTTGATCCCAGATAATGTACCATTTGCCCTAGAAACACGTTTTGCCACATCAAAGACAAAATGCATCGCTTGAAGGTGGGGGCTGAACGGCTATAAGGACATGTCGGAAATTGCTATACTGTGCTGTCTCGATTCTAGCCATGCTTGCGGTGGCGGAACGGGTTCGCAAATCGAACACCGTTATGTTGCCTTGATACGGCATGGGGTTTTATCCCTAGGGTGAAACGGCTTAAAATGTTTAAGAGGGCATGATGACACAAGGACGACAGGCTTTATGGATTATCATTCCCGCTTTGTGTCTGGGTCTGGGTATTGTCATTTATGGATGGCCGCAGCTGCGTGAGCAGATCGCGCCCTCCCAAGAGCCTACCGCTGTCCAACAGGCGCCTGCCGCTCAGACGCCCGCCAGACAATCAACCGAGGCTCAGCGTCCGCAAAATCCGCTGACACCGACATTCGATATTGTGCGGGTCGAGCCGAATGGCGATTTGGTGGTGGCAGGACGTGCGGGGCAGGGCGCGCAGATTGCCTTATTGCTTGACGGTCAGGTCTGGGATCGTGCGCAGGCCGATGCCAATGGACAATTCGCGCTGACCCCGCCGCGCATACCCGTGGGCGCGCATCAGCTGGCTTTGCGGGCCCAAATGCAAGATGGCAAAAGTTATGATTCAGAGCAAAAAGTGGCGATTGACGTGCCCGCCCATGGCGGCAATGCTGTTGCGGCTTTGTTGAGCCCGAACCAACCCGCCAAAGCTTTATTGCCGAATGCCGAGGGCATCAAAGCCGCGCCCGGTCAACGCGCCCCTGTGGTCATTGGTGTTGTTGAAACCCAGCCCAACGGTGCTTTTTATGTGGCAGGCCAATCGGGGGCTGGATCAACGGTCAGGCTCTATCTCAATGACAGCTATGTGGCGCAAGGGGTCAGCGGTGCCGCCGGTGATTATTCCTTCTCTGTTACACGCGGCCTGCTGACGGGGCAGTATCGGGTGCGCATTGATGAAATCGATGCCTCGGGGACAAAAGTCGTGTCCCGCGCGGAAGTTGTGTTTGATTATGTGGTGCCTGCGCAGGCGCAAGCCGCGGGGCAGGCGACGTCACGCGCCGGAGCGGTCGAAGTGCCGGAAATCAAATCCATCACGGTGAATTCCGGCGATAGCCTGTGGCGGATCAGTTCAAAATTTTATGGCGAAGGCATGCGCTATACCGTGATCTATCGCGCCAATAGCGGCCAGATCCGTGATCCCAACTTAATCTATCCCGGTCAGGTTTTTGTTGTGCCCAATGAAAAGCCATAAATAAGCGGGTTGTTATTTTTTACACAAACAGGCGGCTTGAACAGCTTTCTCGCTGACCATGACTGTTTTTGAGGACAAAGGTTCGAATGACACATTCTCCCCAGATTTCATCGCCCCGATCAGCGTCGCCCCAAATGGACCGCCGGATTGAAGCCAAGCCCGCGCGTTTGCGTGTGAGCGCGGATAAAGGGCATTTGTTTTCAACATTCCGTGAATTATGGACCTATCTCTGGCCCGTGGATCGGGCGGATTTGCGGATGCGCATTATCCTTGCCACCGTTTTGCTGGTGTTTGCCAAGCTTGTGACGCTTGTGGTGCCGTTTACCTTCAAATGGGCCACGGATGCGCTGACCCCGTTGATTGATGCTGTCGCACAAGGAAAGTCAGAGGATTACAAAACAGCTTTGTTTGCAACGCCTTTGGTGCTGACACTGATCTATGGCGGCATGCGGATTGCCATGGCCCTGTTAACACAGGTGCGGGATGCGCTGTTTGCCTCCGTGGCCATGCATGCCGTTCGCCGATTGGCGCTGGAAACCTTCGAGCACATGCATCGCTTGTCCTTGCGCTTCCATCTGGAAAAGAAGACGGGCGGCTTGACCCGTGTGCTGGAGCGCGGACGCGGTGGCATCGAAACCATCGTCCGAATGACCATGCTGACAGCGATCCCGACCATTGTCGAATTTTCGCTGATCCTTGCTGTCATGCTCTATGAGTTTGACTGGCGCTATGCGCTTGTCACTGTGTTGATGATTTTCTTCTATATGGGCTTTACCACCAAGGCGACGCAATGGCGGATTGGCATTCGTCGCAGCATGAATGACAGTGATACCGAGGCCAATACCAAAGCGGTCGACAGTCTGTTGAATTACGAAACAGTCAAATATTTTGGTGCGGAAGATCGCGAGCGCGACCGCTATGATAAATCGGTCACACGCTTTGTGGATGCCAGCGTCGAAGCCTATAATTCCCTGGCTGTTTTGAATGCCGGTCAAGCCGTGATCTTTACGCTGGGTCTGACAATCTGCATGGCCATGGTTGTCGATGGGATCGCCAAGGGGCGGAACACGCTGGGTGATTTTGTCTTTATCAATGCCATGCTGATCCAGCTATATCAGCCGCTGAATTTCATGGGCATGGTTTACCGCGAAATCAAGCAAGCGGTGACGGATATCGAACAAATGTTTGAAATCCTCGATCGCGCGCCCGAAGTGGCCGACAGGCTCGATGCGAAGCCATTGCAGGTGGCGCAGGCTGCCGTGCGCTTTGAGGATGTAGTGTTTCATTATGTGCCCGAACGGCCGATTTTGCGGGGCATCAGCTTTGAAATTCCGGCGGGTAAAACGGTTGCCGTTGTGGGGCCGTCCGGTGCGGGTAAATCCACATTGTCGCGTTTGCTCTATCGTTTTTACGAGCCGCAATCAGGGCGCATTACCATTGACGGACAAGACATCACCACAGTCACACAAGCCTCTTTGCGCGCGGTAATCGGCATGGTGCCGCAAGATACCGTGCTGTTTAACGACACCATCGGCTATAATATCCGTTACGGGCGTTGGGATGCGACAGAGGCAGAAGTGATTGAGGCCACCCATCTGGCGCAAATCGATGGCTTTATCGCCTCTTTGCCGGATGGCCTCAACACCAGTGTCGGCGAACGGGGATTGAAATTGTCGGGGGGTGAAAAACAACGGGTCGCGATTGCGCGCACTTTGTTGAAGGCTCCGCCCATCCTTGTACTGGATGAGGCGACCTCTGCACTCGATAGCTTTACCGAAAAAGATATTCAGGATGCGATTGAACGCATGTCCCGCGGCCGGACCACATTGGTGATTGCCCATCGCTTGTCCACCATCGTCAATGCCGATGAAATCATTGTGCTGGATGAAGGCCATATCGTGGAGCGCGGACGGCATGAGCATTTGATTTCCCAAGGCGGGGTTTACGCGCAATTATGGAATCGCCAGCGGGAGGTCGATCAAGCCCGTGAAACGCTGCGGCGTGCGGGCGAGGACAAAGCGCGGGAAGAGGCTTTGGTCTGAGACGATTCTTTTCACAGCCTGTCTCAACTGCCTATCAGACGCTTTGAAGACAGGTTTTTGATTAAAATTGCGGCATAAATTGCGCGTAAATGTCCTTTTTACGCCTGTGAGTCTTGACCCTTTATACGCCTCCTGCCACACAGACAGCGAGTAGAGAAGGAAATTGCCATGAGCCTTGTAGCATCGGTGCGTCGCATCTTTGTCCCTATCCATCCCGAAGGCTATCCGTTTATCGGATTGTTTGCGGCTGCCTCCTTGGGTCTTGGATGGTTCTGGCAGCCTTTGTTTTGGGTGGGCGTTGTGCTGACGCTGTGGTGCACCTATTTCTTCCGCGATCCCGCCCGCGTGACACCCCAACAAGAGGGCTTGGTGATTTCGCCAGCCGATGGGCGCGTGTCGATGATCGTTCCCTGCCAGCCGCCGCCCGAATTGGGCTTGGGTGATGCGCCTTTGATGCGGATTTCGATTTTCATGAATGTCTTTAATTGCCATGTGAATCGGGCCCCCGTCGCAGGGCGTATTGAAACCATCGCCTATCGCCCCGGACTGTTTCTGAATGCCGAACTCGACAAGGCCAGTGATGACAATGAGCGCAACGGATTGCTGATTGTGACAGACGAGGGCGAGCGCTATGGCGTTGTGCAAATCGCCGGACTGATTGCCCGTCGTATTGTCGGGTTTTGCCAGCAGGGCGATGCTTTGGAGGCCGGTGAGCGTTTTGGCTTGATCCGTTTCGGCTCGCGTGTCGATGTTTATCTGCCCGAAGGCGTCACGGCGCTGGTCGGTGTGGGCCAAACAACCATTGCCGGTGAAACCGTGATTGCCCAGCGCGGGGTTTCCAAACGGCCGCACTTTACGACCGCGTAAACCACAATCACAGTCAGCGCTTGAGCAAATGGCCGGTGGCGGCTATTGTAGGGGCATGAGCGAACTTTTTCCCCCTTTTGAGCCAGGCGACGAGCCAAAAACGCGGCGTTTCAAGCCCGTGCCGCTGCGCTTGCTGTTGCCAAACCTCGTCACTTTGTTGTCGATGTGTTCAGGCCTGACCGGTATGCGTCTGGCCATTGAAGGGCGTCTTGATGTGGCGGTGATTGCCATTTTGGTGGCCGCGATACTGGACGGACTGGATGGCCGGATTGCCCGCATGATGAAGGGCACGTCCCGTTTCGGCGCCGAACTGGATAGTCTTTCCGATTTTGTCTCCTTTGGCGTTGCCCCTGCGGTCATTCTTTATGTTTTTGTGCTCAAAGAGCTGCATGGGTTGGGCTGGATTATTTCCCTTTTGTTTGCCTCGGCCTCGGCGCTTCGTTTGGCGCGCTTTAATGTGATGATCGATGATCCCGATCGTCCGCAGTGGCAAAAGGATTTTTTTGTTGGCATGCCGGCCCCAGCGGGCGCTTTGACAGCCTTGCTGCCTGTTTATCTGACTTTGATCGATCTGCCGCTGCCTTCTGGCACGGCCATGCTGCAAGCCCTCTATCTTCTCTTCATCGCCTTTATGATGATCAGCCGCATTCCGACCTATGCGGGCAAAACAGTCGGCACACGGGTGCCGCGCGCCTTGGTGGTGCCTTTGTTCATTCTGGTTGTGGGTGCGGTTGCGATGTTGGCGGCTATGCCGTTTGAAATGCTGACAGCCATCACCGTGATCTATCTCTTCTGTATCCCCTTTATGGTGCAGCGGTACCGCCGTTTGGCGCGCTTGGATCAGGTGCAAGCCGGTTCTGTGCCTCCCGCTGCCGCCTAATGGGGGCTTTTCCCCCGTTTTTCTTGATTTTTTCAAGCGGGCAGGCGGTATTTGCTGCAAAAACAGTTCACAAATCATAGGCAATCGACTAGGGTCCGCCCGCTTAAAGCTTCCCGATGGGTGGAGGCGGCTGACAAGGATTTCCATGGCGAAGGAAGAGTTATTAGAATTTCCCGGTGTGGTGAGTGAATTGCTCCCGAATGCGATGTTCCGGGTCCAGTTGGAAAATGACCATGAGGTCATTGCTCACACGGCTGGTAAAATGCGCAAGAACCGTATTCGTGTTTTGGCGGGCGACAAGGTTCTGGTCGAAATGACCCCTTATGATCTGACCAAAGGCCGGATCACTTACCGTTTCAAATAGTCGCAAGGCATAGTTGAGCGATGGGCCCTCTGGAAGCCGGACCTCCCAAGCTGGTTTTGGCTTCCGCGTCGCCGCGTCGTTTGTCCTTGCTGCAGCAAATCGGCATTACCCCTGATGATGTGCTCGCAACCGACATCAATGAGGATGTGGGTCAAAACGAGCCTGCTGCCCGTTATGCGGCCCGCATCGCGCGGGAGAAGGCGCAAGCCGCCGCTCAGTTGCACGAGGCCGCGTCCGGGGCTTTGATCCTTGCAGCCGATACGGTTGTCTGTGTCGGTCGCAGGATTATCCTGAAACCCGCCAGCAGAACCGAAGCCGAGCGGGCGCTCTCGCTTTTATCGGGGCGGGGACATCGGGTGATGACGGCTGTCGCCTTGCGCACCCCTGACGGGCAGTTGCGTGAGCGTCTGGTTGAAACAAGGATTGCCTTCAAGCGTCTGTCGCATGACGAACTCAAAGCCTATCTGGACAGCGAGGAGTGGCGCGGCAAGGCCGGTGGCTATGCCATTCAAGGGCTGGCCGGACTTTTCGTGACCCGTTTGGTCGGCAGCTTTACCAATGTGGTAGGCTTGCCTCTTGCCGAGACCGCAGCCTTGTTGCAAGGATCGGGCTATCCTCTCCTCAAGAAATGGCCATCCGTCGAACAGGATAGAGAAAAGGCAACATCCCCATGAGCGCGCCTGCCAATGACAATCGGTCTGATAAGGATTTGAAAACCGCGCTTTCAGGGCATGGAAAATGCCCGATGTGTGAAGCGCCCACGGTTACCGATTATCGTCCCTTTTGTTCGCGCCGCTGTGCCGACCTTGATTTGTCACGGTGGCTCAACGGTGTTTATGCGGTGCCCGCGCGGCCGGACGAGGACATGGACGAGGCCGATTTCGATGCTATGGTCGATGAAGTCGTGTTGAAATTGCCGCGCGACTAAAGGTTATATTGGTGCTGTTAGGTGGCACGGCCTCAGCCCCTTTCGCCATGCCACGTATTTTTATTCACATCAAAGACAGATCATGCAGACTGTTAAATGTCAGGAGAGGCTGGACAGTCGTGTGCTGGCTTGCTAAGGGAGGCGCAGATTGTTTGTGTCATTGTGATGACATAAGCCTTTGCCGCACAGGCGGGCAAACGATCCTTGCCCCAAGGGGTAGTGAAAGCGGGTCCTTCGGACCCTTCTCTGATGGGGCGCATAGCTCAGTTGGTAGAGCAGCTGACTCTTAATCAGCGGGTCCAAGGTTCGAGTCCTTGTGCGCCCACCATCAGACCCTCCAAGAAATCGCTGGTTTTATGCTTTTCAATGACGCGCAATTGATGGGCTTGGCAGTGCTAGCCCTTGAAGATCAGCGCTATTAAATGCCCGCAGGCACAAGAAATTGATTGTATTTTTTTGAATTTTTCCTCCACTATTGTCTTTGAATGAAGCCCGTCCTTAGTCGGCTGGCTTTGAACCATAAAAAGGGGGAGGGTCTATCATGCGCGTCACACGTCGTCAGTTGGGGCAGGGATTGATCGGGGCTGCGGCCTTTGGACTTGCGATGCCAAGCATTGGAGCGCGGGCGCAAGCCACAACCATTCGATGGGGCGAGCTGCTGGCCAATTCCCATCCGCAGGTCCAAATGGCCGAACGCATTGCCAAAGAGGTTAAAGAAAAAACCTCCGGCCGTATCGATATCCAGATTTTTCCCAATGGTCAGTTGGGCTCGGGCAAGGATATGATTGAATCCGTCTCTTCCGGTGCCTTGCAGATGACCACCGATGGCGCTGGCGCGCTGGCGGCCTTCCTGCCACAATTATCGGTGATTGAATCTCCTTATTTGTGGCGCGACGCGGCGCATATGGGCAAAATCAACAAGGCGCCGCTGCTGGGCAAGCTCAACGATGATCTGACAGCAAAACGGAATATGCGCATGATGGCCGTGACCTATTACGGCAAGCGCCACCTGACCACCGGCAGCAAAAATGTTCAAAGCCCTGCCGATATGGCGGGCTTCAAATTGCGTGTACCGCCTGTAGATGTGTTTCTCGCGATGGCAGACGCTTGGGGTGCCAAAGCGACGCCGATTGCTTTTCCCGAACTCTATCTTGCCCTCAGCTCTGGTGCGGTGGACGGGCAGGAAAATCCATTGCCTACGATCCAAAGCGGCAAGTTTTTCGAGGTCCAGAAATATTTGGTGTTGACCGAGCATATCATCACTCCGCGGATGATTGTGGTGAACGATGCCTTCTGGAAAGGTCTTCCTGCCGCTGACCGCAGCCTGTTGGAAGCGGCCTTCAGCGCCGGTGTGGATTGGCAGGACAAGGAATTGCTCGCGCAAGAGGCCTCGGCAGTGGCCACCCTCAAGGCGCAAGGCATGACCGTGATTGACCCGAAGCTGGATGATTGGCGCAAGCCTGTTTTGGCGGTTGTTCCAAAGAAATTCGAAGAGCGCTGGGGCAAGGGTACATTTGATTCTCTTGCAGCCCTTTGAGGCCAGCACCAAGGCGCGGGGGCTTTCGGGCTCCCCGCCGGTCACCGTTTTTTTAAACCTCACTTTTTGATGAAATGATTAAAAGGCGTTGCCATGTTGCGGCTCATCGATCGATTGATTGCGTGGTTTGCCATTCCGAGTGCGGTCCTTTTGCTGCTTGTTGTTATGGCCGGTGTGATCTGTCGCGCAGCAGATCATCCCCTGTCATGGACCGATGAGGCCAGTGGCTATCTGATGGTGTGGTCTGCCTGTTTCGGCTGGATGAGTGCAACCCGCAAAGGGGCGCATATCCGTATCCGTTTTTTTATGGACAGGCTCCCCTCCGCTTTGAACCGTCTTGTGCGTCTTGTCTTTGAAGGCGCGCTTTTGCTGCTTGGCCTTGTGATCGCGACTAAGGGCCTGCATCTCGTGCAAACCAATCTGGATATCGAAGCGACAAGCATGCCGATTTCTGCGGCGCTGTTATATGTGCCGCTGATCCCTGCCGGTCTTGTCATGGTCATGCAGGCGGTGCTCGACGCCATGGCCATTTGGCAGGAAAAACCCGCTCTTCACGAGGGGCCGCAGTCATGAGTGCCCTGATGATCAAAATCGGTGGCGGCTGGCTCATCGCTATCTTGCTGGGCATGCCGCTTTATGCCTCGATGGGCTTGGCTGCTTTGGCCTTTCTGGTTCTTGCGGGCATGCCGCTGACAGTGCTGCCGCAAAAAATGGCCGGATCGATTAATTCATTCCCGATTATCGCCGCCCCCTTGTTCATCCTGATGGGCAATATTCTCGCCGCCGCTCAAATCACCGACAGGATTGTTGCCTTTGCGAGTGCTTTGATCGGTTGGGTGCGCGGGGGCTATGCACATGCCAGCATTCTCACCAGTATGATTTTCGCAGGCATGGTCGGCTCTGCGGTGGCGGATGCTGCCGGGGCCGGAGCCATTGAGGTCAGGGCCATGCGGCGGGCGGGTTACAGACCAGAAACCGCCGCCTCGATCACGGCGGCTGCAGCGACGATCGGCCCGATTATTCCCCCCTCATTGCCGATGGTGATTTATGGTGTGACGGCCGATGTCTCGATTGGTAAATTATTTGTGGCAGGGATCATCCCCGGCCTGTTGATGGGCTTGTCGCTCATGATCATGGTGACCTTCATTGCCACACGGGAGGGCATGGGCCGCAAGACATTTGCCGGATGGGGCACGGTGCTGAAAACCTTTCTGGATGGGTTTTTTGCGCTGATGACACCGGTTGTCATTCTCGGCGGTATTTTCAGCGGTTTATGTACGCCGACAGAGGCGGCGGCGATTGCCTGTTTCTATGCCTTGTTTCTGGGCTTCGTGGTTTACAGGACTTTGACGCTGGCGCATTTGGGTCCGATCCTGATCGAGACCATCGAGACCACCGGATTGGTGCTGGTGCTGGTCATGGCGGCCGGTGTGCTGGGCTGGTGCATGTCCATCTCGCGTCTGCCACAAACGCTGACACCGCTTATTCTCGAGACCATCAAAAGCCCGCTCGCTTTTCTGCTGATGGCCAATTTGCTGATGCTGTTGATCGGGTGTTTCATGGAGGCGTTGGCCGCCATGCTGATCCTGATCCCGATCCTCGTGCCGGCGGCTGTGTCCTATGGCATTAGTCCGGTACAGTTCGGGGTGGTGATGGTGCTGAATTTAATTCTCGGCACAATCCATCCGCCGATTGGGGTTGTGCTGTTTGTGGTGACCCGCATTGCGGATGTCTCGTTCGAAACCATGTCCCGTGCCATTTTGCCGTGGCTGGTTCCGCTTTTGGTTGTACTGGCCATGATTTCCTTCTGGCCGCCCTTGACGCTCTGGTTGCCGGAATTGCTCTTTGCCAAGTGATGTGATGCCAAGTGATGCCATGCGTGGCTCTGTTTCGAAGCAAGGGGGTTCGTCAATAGACACAGCCTGATGGGTCTTTATGCAGGATCGGTTGAGAAGGCCGGCGTTGATCCTCCGGCCTTTCCATCAGTGGCCCTCACAGGCGATTATTTCGTGGGTGTGAGGGAGGCTAAAATTTTATCGATGTCTTTGATATTGGCTTCAGCCGCTTTTTCCGAGCCCCAGGCAAAGATCAAAAGAAACCGGTTTGGTTTGAGTGTTTTGACAAGAATGAGCGTGATTTCGGTTGGCCCGTCTTTATCGCGTCCCTTGAAAGTGATGGTCATCACAGGCAGGTCGTTGAGCACTGATTCAACGGTTGAGTGCGAATTGGCATCAAATTTCACGCCCTGTTTTTTGAAAAAATTCAGGCCTTCTTTTGTGGCCTCGCCAATATCTTTGCTGTTCACCGCTTCAATGGCGAAATAAAATTGGCCGTCTTTGGATGTGCCTTCGACGCCCCCATCATATTCACTCGGTTCCCAGGAATTCGGGATATTGATGGTCGCGACCGGATTGTCACTCGGGATCGGAAAGGTTTTGGCGAGAGCAGGGCTTGATAAAGTCCATAAAGTCAGAATGGCAACGAACGCAAAACGATACATAGGGCACTCATGATTGGCTGGCGGTTGACGATGGTACTCAGATTGATAGCAAACGCATGAGTGGTGCCATTTTTTAAAATGCGGATCAATGGGGCAAGCCCGATCATCCCGCCTTTCCGGATATGATTTTGACGCCATCTTGTGCAGAAAAGTGCGCCAGATAATGGCTTTTTAGCGCTCAGACAACAAAATTTGCCGTTTTTGAAAGGCAGTTTAGTTGTCGTTCAAGGCCGTGTCTGGTTCTGTCCAGTTGATCTGATTGGCCAAGATGATTTTTTTGATTTTTAAACCGATATCACCCATGCGCATGATATTCAGCACTTTGGTATGCTGGTCTGTCATATCCTGCCGTTCCATGAATTGCCGCATCTCTTGATCGATACTGCTATTCACAGAGGCTAATTGTGAGGTTGAAATGATATGGCCTTCAAAGGGGAAATGGAACGAGCCATTTTCAACAGTGATGCTCGGATGTTCAAAAAAATAACGCCATAAAATAGCGAAATATTTGGAAATATTATGGTGGTGCTTGGCATCCACCGGACTTTTTGCTTTTAAATGGGTTTCAGACGCCATAAAAACGCGCCAATACAAGGTCGACGCTGTTAACGGGAAGTCGCCGGCAGCCTTTTTGAGGTAAGATGACAATTCATCCGCCGCCGCCATTGTATTCTTCCCAAGTCATCGAATCATATTTTCTAGATTGTGGAACAATTCGAAATTCTGGCAAGCGGCAAGTGAAGGACGCCAGAGAATAGATGTGATTAACGCGTAATCAATCCAGCAAAAGCGCATGCTCTTGGTTATCGATGGACCAACTTTTGAAACGGCTGAGGAAGCTTTGGCCCAATAAAATCACGCCATTTTGGGATGTCGAACTGATGGTCACATTTTTCAGCTCTTTTTCGCCAACTTTTACCGATTTGATCATGTAACGTTTGGCGGCCACTTTTGAGCCATCCGCCATCATATAGAGTTTCTCGTCCAGAAAATCTTTCTCTGAAATGATCTTTTCCTCTTTCATCGCCTTGATGATATCGAGCGGAATGCTCACATCCGATGCCCCGCTATCAACAATGCCATATAGAGTCACATGGCCGTTCAATTCGAGGGGGACGGCATAAACGCCGCCAATTTTTGTGAGGCGGATTTTGCTGGTTGTTTGGCTTTGCAGCGAGGCTTGAAAACCGTTGGGCGCGGCATTGTCTTGCGGTGTGACTTTCACGCTATCGGTTTTGGACAGATAAAAAAATGACAGATTTTCTTCGGTCGCCCGTGTGGTGGGTTTGCAGGCATCGACCAGCGGTCGCATGCCGCGCAAGGAGATCAATTGTTCTGAGGTGAATTTTCCCGCAATGTCATATTCGATGGGGGCGGGGCAATTGCTGAAAAAAGCACGGGCGGTGCCAGAAATCTGGCCATTCATCACCGTGCCGCGATAAAGCAAGGTTCCTTGTTTGACGCCACGCTCCAGAAGATCATGTCTGGGCGACTCATAATAGATTTCGATCACATTATTGTTTTGGACCACGCGCATTTTCGAATGATTGTGTTCCCATAGCGTATCGGCCTTGATCGGTTTGGGTAAGGCGATCAGCAGCCCCGCAAACAGAACGCATAACACAGTCTTCGAACGGGCTTTTCGCTTGAATAAGATCAAAATCAATTCCCTTAAAAAGGCGTTCTGTGGAGCGAAACCCAAGGCGGCAGTCCGCTTTTCTCTGATCTTTATCAATAGGTTTGTGTGTGCTAGGAGTCAATTTCAAGGTGCCGAATGTCCCTCGCGTTCAAGGTCATTTGGTCTGGTCGTTTTTTGACTTTGAAGCATGTTGTTGTTTGCGTTGACCTGATTTTTGCCGCCACATCTGATAGCGCAAACATATGCAATGGGAACTTCCGATGGACACGATCCTTGATCCGCGCGAGCAGGCTTTATTATCCATTACGAAAGCGGCGGGCGAAAAAGCGTTGGCCTTGTTCAACAATCCCGACACGTTGAACATTTCCATGAAAGGGCCACAAGATTGGCTCACTTATGCCGATGGGGCTGTCGAGGCCTTCATCCGTCAAGAATTGCGTGCGCTGTTTCCCCATGATGCCATCCTAGGTGAGGAAGAGGGGGGTGATACTGGCGAGCATTTATGGATCATTGACCCGATTGATGGCACGGCCAATTTTGCCCGCCGTGATCGGTTTTGGTGTGTGTCCATCGGTTTTGCCGTTAAAGGTGTCCCGATGTTGGGGGCTATTTTTGCGCCCGCTCTGGACGAGTTTTACAGCGCCCGCACAGGGCGCGGCGCCATGATGAATGGCCAACCCATCCATGTCGCCCACACAGCGTCGATTGATCGCTGCGTTGTCGAGATCGGCTGGAATATCCGGCTGCCCAACAGTGCCTATCTCGATCTGGTGAACAAGGCCGTTCATCACGGAGCGTCCGTCAAACGCTGCGCTTCCGGTGCGTTGGGAATGACGCAGGTGGCGATTGGCCGCACCGATTGCTATGCCGAGGCGCATATCAATTCTTGGGATGTTTTGGCTGGTCTGGTGATTGCGCAAGAGGCTGGTGCGCGGTGCAATGATTTTGCATCGGGGAATTGGGCTCAGGACGGTAATCCGATTTTTTGTGCCCAACCTGTTTTATATGATGCGTTGAAGGCTGTATTTGCCCCTGTTTTTGATAAATGAACCGATATGATTGTGTCTGCTGATTAATGGCCGCGAATAATCAAAACGGCAAACAAAGCTGTCAGCGTAATATCAAAGGACAGAATCAGAATAAAAATGGTCCAAAAGGGCAAGGTTTCTTCAATACTCAAACCTAAATCCCGTTTGAATAGAAATTTTTTGAAAAAATCCATGACGCAACACCCCTACAAACGCACACGCATACACAAAAACAAAACTATTTTTGGTGATTTGGCGCTCTTTGTCGAGCCCTCACCCATCACCCATTAGATGCGCCTTGTGTCACGGCTTTGCAAGAGGTGCTTGACACACAAGCGCGCGCATCGTTTTGATCATGCATGATTCAGATTGGCAACACACGATTATCGCTTGTGACAGGGCTCATGTCTCTGTGCTGCGTCTTTTTGGCCTTGAATCTGGGTGGGTGTCAGTCCGTGCAAGATATATCGCTCAAAAAACTGAGCGATAACACCTATCAAATCAGTGTGGCGGATGAGACGGATGAGGCTGCCAATCTCAATGCCCTTGCCGGCGCCTCCCGCTTTTGCCAGCAACTGGGGATGCAAAGCCAGACAGTCAGCGCTGACTCAAGCATGATACAGGGCGTCAATCATTTCCAGCTGACTTTTCACTGTTTCTGAGCGCCTCATGGGCATAGAGCCTGCCGCGCACATAGCCGAATGAAACGCTATTGTCTCTGTCTTCGGCAAGGATCGCCAGATCATGCAACAAAGCTCGGATGGCCATGCGCGGATCATGGCCAAATTCAGCCAGAAGTGCATCGACATCCGCATCGGTGATCAATAAAGCGGCATCAGAGACAGGCGAGACGGACGGGGAGGGCATGGGATACTCACTCAGAACGAAAGGAACAGGCGGATCAAATGACTTTTGTTCTCTTTATGTTCTTATTTTTAACCGCGCAAGTCAAGCGCGCATGCGGACTCATCTCCCCTTTCAGTGGAAAAAGAGCCGTGCGGGCCATCAGCACACCGCTTGTTTTCAATCGGGTAATTTTTGTTTGAGCTCGTTCACCGCATCCACCAGCCGTTCCATATTTTCATTCATGGCGATGATGGTGGACAGAAAACCGACGATCAGCACATAGACCACCCAGACGGCTATGATCAGGATGATGAAGCCCTCTTTGGGGAGGCCAAAATTTGTGAGCATGGCATCATATTTACGGCTGCCCTCATTGAAATAAATGAGTGTCGCGCCGCCCAAAACGAGCAAGACGACACCGTGTATCAATGAAATCAAAGAGGCAAACGTTCCGGCGATCATACGGTTCATGTTTTATCTCACTCAAAGGCTGTTTTAAACCAAGCCCGCGCGGGTAACGGGCTTGGGGTGTGTTGCAGGATCGGCGGCTCAACGCAGCATACGGGTGTCCCCGCAAATCGACACATCCTGCCCTGAAATGGTTTTTCCATAAGGGGAGGCCAGAAACACAATTTGTTTGGCAATGTCATGGGGATCAACAAATTGTTTGATCGACACACCCGAAAACAAATGCTCGGTCATGTCTTCATGCGAGACATTTAGGCTGCGGGCTTTATTGGCAATCACGCTCTGGATCCGCGGACCATCCACCAGTCCCGGACAAATGGCGTTAACGCGAATGCCGAATTCGCCCAGTTCAGCCGAGAGCGCCTTGGTAAAACCGATCACACCCCATTTCGCGGCCGCATAAGGGGAGCGCAACGGAAAACCGTGTTTACCGGCCTGACTGGAGAGATTGGTCATGCTGGCATTTTGGGACCGTTTGAGCATGGGCACGGCCAGACGGGCACAATTGAACTGTCCGGTCAGATCGATGGCGATGCATTGATCCCAGTCCTCGACGGTAATTTCGTCCACACGGCCTGTCGGTCCGGCAATGCCCGCATTGTTGATCAGGCAATCAAGCCCGCCCATCTGTTTTTCAACCGCTTTGAAAAGATCGGCGACCTGAGCGCGGTCTGAGACGTCACAAAAAGACGCTGTAATCGCCGGATCGAATTCTGTGAGGGCGGCCATGGCTTTTTCGTCAACATCACAAATATGGACGCGGGCGCCTTCCGCCCGGAAAGCCAGAGCCGTAGCGCGGCCGATTCCATTGGCGCCCGCCGTAATCAAGACGCGCAAGTCTTTGATGTGCATATCCATGGTTTGCATCCTCCCGTTTGATTGTGGGTCTATTCATATGACATCACGATTTTTTTTGCTCTGCACCCATCGCGGGGCGGTGATCTGGCGCAAGCAGGGCTTAGATCATATCCAGCAGTTGGCACTGATGCAAAGTCGTGCATACTGCGGCAGCGGATAAACGACACACAAGGATGAGGAAAGGGCGGGAACGTGACAAAAATTGCTATTATCGGATCCGGACTGATCGGGCGCGCATGGGCGACTGTTTTTGCCACCCACGGTTTTGACGTTGCTTTGCACGACCAGACCGTCGAGATCGCCGAAACTGCCCATGGTCATATCAAGAAAAATCTCGATGATCTGGATCGTCACGGCCTGATCAAAGACAAAAAACAGGCGCTGGCCCGTATCCGCGTTGCCAAAGATCTGGCCGATGCCTTGAAAGGTGTGGCCCTTGCGCAAGAAAACGGCCCCGAGACATTGGCCGCCAAACGCGCTTTGTTTGACGAGATGGATCATCTCGCGCCCAAATCGGCCATTCTCGCGTCATCAACCTCGTTCATCGAGGCGTCGCGCTTTTCCAAAAAGCTTGAGGGTCGGCATCGGATGCTGGTTGCCCATCCGGTCAACCCGCCCCATCTTGTCCCGATTGTCGAGCTGGCTCCCGCCCCTTGGACGGATCCGGCTGTGGTGACGAAAGCCAAAAAAATCTATGAGCGCGCCGGACAGGTGCCGATTACCTTGAAAAAGGAAAGCCCCGGCTTTGTCTTGAACCGTTTGCAGGCCGTCTTGCTGGGTGAAGCCTTCCGCTTGGTGGGCGAGGGCGTTGTGAGTCCGCAAGACCTCGATAAAACCATCAGAGACGGTCTTGGATTGCGGTGGGCCTTTATGGGGCCGTTTGAAACCATCGAATTGAATGCTCCGGGCGGTATTCCCGATTACTGCGAACGCTTTGGCACGTCGTTGCAGGATATGATCCAAGGCGCTGGGGACGGCAAACCCTTCGGCAAGAAAACCGTCAGCAAAGTCATGGAGGCCTGGACAGGCGAACAGTCCGCCGAGCGGGTGCAAAAGCTCAGCGCCTGGCGGGATGGACGGTTGGCAGCCCTCAAGGCCCATAAATTAAAAGCGCAACGCAAACCAAGCTAAAAGGAATACACGATGTCTAAAAATCGGAAGGTGATCATTACCTGTGCCGTCACGGGGGCCATTCATACGCCCTCGATGTCGCCTTATTTGCCGGTAACGTCTGAAGAGATCATTGATGCCGCCATCGGGGCGGCGGAGGCGGGTGCGGCGCTTGTGCATGTGCATGCGCGTGATCCGGAAACGGGCAAGCCCGACCAGAGCCCGGAAGCTTTCGAGCCCTTCTTGCGGGTGATCAAGCAAAGGTCCAATTGCGTCATCAACATCACGACCGGCGGTTCGCCGCAAATGAGTGTTGAGGAGCGTCTGCGCCCTTGTGCGGTTTTTAAACCGGAAGTCGCCTCCCTGAATATGGGCTCGATGAATTTTGGCCTTTATCCGATGTTGGCCCGCTTCAAAGAGTTCAAACATGATTGGGAGCGCCCCTATCTCGAAGGCTCCAAAGAGCGGATCTTCAAAAACACCTTTCAGGATATTGAAAATATTCTGGCGGCTTGCGCTGAAAACAATACGCGCTTTGAAATCGAATGTTATGACATCGGCCATCTTTATACGCTGTCGCACTTCGCCGATCGCGGTTTGATCAAGCCGCCGTTTTTTGTGCAATCGGTGTTTGGTATTTTAGGGGGCATCGGTGCCCATCCCGAAGATGTCATCCATATGAAACGCACAGCCGATCGACTGTTCGGGTCTGATTATCAATGGTCGGTGTTAGGGGCCGGACGCAATCAATTGCCGATTGCCACCATGGCGGTGTCGATGGGCGGCAATTTGCGGGTCGGATTGGAAGACTCGCTGTGGATTGGGGCCGGACAATTTGCCAAGACGAATGCTGATCAGGTGCGCAAAGCGCGGCAGATAGTCGAAGGCATGGGGCTTGAAATCGCCACACCCGATGAGGCCCGTGCCATGTTGCAATTAAAAGGCGGCGATAAGGTCAATTTCTAGTGTGACCCAGCGCTCAGGCGCAGCATAACATATTGAAAAAGGGGCCTTGCGCCCCTTTTTTGTTTTTGAATTGGCAGGCTTATTGAAGCGCCGAAAAAGCGGTGGGTGTCAGGATTTGGCTGGTCACTTTGGCATTGATCGGGCCGTCCGCTTCACTCTCACCACGCACTTTGACCCATTCCGGATCGCTCATAAACGCATTCCATTTTTTCTCGCGGTCGGCCAGCGACTCCCAAGCCAGTATGTAATGCAGCTCCTGATTGCTTTCCCCGATATAGGTCAGCCAGAAACCCACCTGTTTGATGCCATGCCTCTCCCAAAGCCGAAGCGCGTGATTTTCAAAGCGCTTCAAAAGATTGGGCATGCGCCCAGGCACAGTTTGATAGACACGCAATTCATAAAGCATCGGATTGTTTTCTCCCGTTTGTTTTATATGTGTGATGTCGAGATCACAGGATTTAAGCGGCAACCACGCGCGGGCGTGTCAATTGTCCCAGCAGAGCGGTCAGCACCAATGTCGGTAATGTCGCGCCCCATTCGGGAGCCAATTGCGTCAGGCCGTGAAACAGCGCGATTCCGAACAGCCAGATCAGCACAGCAATCGAGCGCGAGGTTGTCGAATGGCGATCACCGTCGTGATAGGCAAAAAGAATCCGCCCTAAAATCACGCCGTAAAGCGGCACAAAGATGGAGCTCAGCAACAATAAAAACGGTTCCAGAGCCTGCATGGGTAAAATCATGGCCAGCACTGTGCATAAAAGACCAATGCCGACGCCCCAATGACGGATGGTGATCTCCGGCTTCAAGCTATGGGTGCAGACGGCGGCTGAATAGACATCGCCATAGGCATTGTCGACCTCATCCAGCAAGATCAGGCTGAGTGCCAGCAAGCCGCCTTGGGCGAGCAGAAGTGTTGTGACCAGATCGCTGCCGGGATCTGACAGTCCCGCCACCACAAAGCCCAAGCCATAGCACCAGATATTGGCAATAGTGTAGCCGAGCAATGTGCCGTTGAACGTGCTGACGCGTGTCTTGCCATAGCGGGCATAATCGGCAACCAGTGGCAACCATGACACCGGCATGGCGATGACAATATCAAGGGCTGCAGCCATGCCAATGCTGTCATCCCCTTGCTTGGCCAAAAAGGCGGGCAATCCGTTTTTGGCCAGCAGGCCGTAAAAATGCCAGCTCAGCCAGACAAGCGAGCCAATCACCAGCGGTAATCCGAAACGGTTGATGAAGGTGCGCACAAGGGTGAGCATCGAGCCAAGCATCAACAGGCTGAGCAAGCCGCCCCACAAGGCGGTGGTCAGGACAAGCGCTGTTGTGCCGGATGCTTCAAAACCCAAGGCATTGGAAAAAATCGCCAATGTGCCATCGCGCATGATGACCAGTTCAAAGGTCGTCCAGCCGACCAATTGAATGATATTCAAAATGATGGGAATACGCGCAAAATTGTGGCCATAGACGCTGTGCATCAATCCGGCACTGGACAGGCCTGTTTGGCAGCCGAGCCATGCGGTGATGGCCAGCAAGGCCGAGCCGATCACCGATCCCAAGACAATAGCGGTGAAGGCGTCTTTGGTACCAACCGCAGGAACCAGAAAGGCGCCGACCTGAATGACCAGAAGGCCAACGCCAAGGCTGAACCATAAGGACACGTGGCTTTGAAAGCTGAAAGCCCGCTCTTTATGCGGGATCGGGGTGAGCGCTTGGTTTTGAGAATAAGATTGCATGGGGTCTATACTCTTGTTGAATTCAGTGGGTCTCATGGATGCAGACAAACTGGCTTCAAGCAAGCAGTTATTATTGTTTTGAAACGATATTTTTCAAAAAAGGCGCAAGCCAGCCCCCCGCCTGAAGCGGGATCCCAGACCCATCTTCAGATTTGGTCCTGAGGATAATCTTGGCCCAGCAGCCATTCTTCCAGACCGCGATAAAAGCGGACAGGGCGTAAATGGGCCTCGTTGATCAGAGGCAGCAACAAGGCAATGTCGTGGACTTGATGGATATTCTTGAGAATGTCCTGATTTTTTTGGTTTTCCTGAGCCTTTTTCAGGCTTTTCAGCACTTTATAGGCCTGCAGCGACACAATCTCAGCAGGCCCTGTTTCCACAGCCACAGACGGCTTGGTCAGGTCGGCCGATGGGTTGGCATCATGCAAAGAGTGATGAAAGGCATCCGGCAGTAAGGGCCTAAATGCGGTATCATGCGAGGCCATGATCTCAATCCTCAGAAAACAAAAAAAGTGACGGGATCGCGCCTTTGGCAAGGCTTCACCCCATTGTTACTGAAGGATGTTTGCATATCCCGTGCCAGACGGGACACGGATTACGGATTTCATGATTTTTTTCTGAGGCTCTTGCTTAAGCCCTTCTCAGGAAAACAATTTCCAGCCCTTTGATTCGGGTTTCTTGCATTGGGATTTCGACTGCGACCCCATGGGCGAAATGGTGTTTTCAGGGCAGGACAGCGGGAAGAGGCTACCGACCGGCACATAATAATTCGGCGGGCTGGGTTTGCAGATATAGCCCGCGGAATATTCGCCGGGGCTGCAATGCGGCAGGGTCGCACCGCGCAAGCCTGGGCCTTCGGCGGGGTATGGTTTGGGTTTTTTAGGTGGTTTCGCTTTTGGGGATTGTCCGCCATGGCCGTCCGTGGCTTGACCCGTTGCGTTTGACAGCTGATTTGAAAGCGTGACATCAAAATTCGCCGGTATGAAATTGGCGGCGGCTACAAAACCAGCCGGCGCTGACACAACCAACAGACCGATCATTGCGGATTCAACCATACGCATCGTAACACCCAATCGCTTAGCACTGGGTTGCGATCATGGGTTGATTTGCGGGGGCGGGTAACTGTTCCTAAGGACAGGGATTTTTTTGCGCTTCACTCCAGATCGGCAAGCGGTTCAAGACCGTCCGTTTTCAACAAGGGCGCATAGGCCTCCCCTTTATGCCGGATGGCCGCGATCCATTGGTTGAGGTCTGTCCAGTTATCGTCTTGGGCAATCGGCGCCCAAAGCGCCTCGACCTGTTCAATCAGCAAATCGGTGGCGCTGTCTTGTTGAAAATAGGCATGGTCTTTTGCCAGCGCATAAGCAGGATGCGGGGAGAAATCCTGTAAGGTCTTGATGACCTCTTTGAAACTGTTTGTTTGATAAAGCGGTGCATGGCTTTGCTTGGCAAGACGGGTCGCATCACCACCCCCCACAAGATCAAACAGGCATTGCGCAAAGGGGATTTGGGTCTCCCGCATGGCGAGATAGAGCGCCGACACAGTCTCTTGCGCCTTTTGTGCCTCTTTTGGGGAGGCGGCGAGACCCAATAAAGCAAGAGTTCTTTGGCTTAAGTGGCGTTTGAAACTTGGAAGAAATTGCTCCAATGCATTTTTCAAGGCGGCATGACTGGTCAGCGGCAAAAGTGTTTCAGCAAAACGCGCCAAAGCCCATAACAGCGCTTCGGGCTGGCGGCCAAAGGCATAGCGACCTGTTTCGTCAAAATAGGCTGCGGTGAATTGGGGTTGGTAGGTGGGTAAAAAGCGCCATGGGCCATAATCAAAGCTTTCGCCCAGCAAAGTCACATTATCGGTGTTGAGCACGCCATGCACAAAGCCTGCGGCAAAATACTGCGCCCCCATGCGGGCTACATTCTGGACCGTGGCTTCAAACAACGCTTCGACAGGCTGCGCGCTTGCAGCAAGGTCGGGAAAATAATAACGGATTGCATGCGCAACCAATGTGTTGATGGCATCCGTCTCGCCATGAAAAGCCAGACGCTGAAAGGTACCGATCCGGATATGACTGAGGCTGAGTCTGACCAGAACCCCTGCCCGTGTTGGCGAGGGCTCGTCATAGCGCACCAGATTTTCGCCGGTTTCAAAAAGGCTGAGTGTTTTTGAGGTTTCCACACCCAACGCTTCGAGCATTTCCGTGGCCAGAATTTCCCTGACGCCACCTTTGAGTGTCAGGCGGCCATCACCGGCGCGCGACCATGGCGTTTGTCCGGATCCTTTGGTGCCCAGATCCAGCAAGCGGTTGTTTTCAAGGTCACGCAATTGCGCGAACAAAAATCCGCGCCCATCCCCTAGATCAGGATTGTAAACACCAAATTGATGTCCGTGATAGCGCAAGGCCAATGGCTGCACGTATGTATCTGGGAGCGGAGCAAATGCCCCGAAATGCGATTGCCATTCGGCCTCGGTGAGTTCATCAAGACCCACAGTTTTGGCGTGTCGCTGATTGCGAAACCGTAAGGTCAGCTCAGGAAAATGGGCCGCGGTCACCGGATCATAAAAGGCCTCCCCCAATTGGGCATGGATTGTTTCGCCGCGATAGCCTTTTGCAACTGGCATCCTTCAAACACTCCCATGCCCGTCCGGTGGAGCGGATTTAGCGGATGAATTGGTCGATATAGCCTTCACCCAGACCAATCTCTGTATAATGCTTGCGGCAGCGATCAATGCGGGTAAACACATCGTCATAGCCTATGCACTTTCCGTCAGGATCCACATAGATCATGGCGCCATTGACCTGAAACATCGTGATCATTTCGTCGACATGGGGATCGACAACCAGCGTATGGGTTTCGCCCGGTGCCTCATAGACATAGCCACCTTCCTCGGCGACCCAGTCATGTTCGAGATAGCGCCATGATCCCTTGATCACATAGCCATGCACCGGTTGCGGATGGCGGTGGCGTGACAAGACACCCGCCCGCCGCACGCGCAACAAATTCATCCAGTACCCGCGCGATGCGGACATGCACAAAGGCCTGAACCAGACATTGTCGTCAACGGGCACCCAGATCCGTTCGTCTTGCGGAATGGCATGCGGAACAATCAATTCTGGCGGTGATTCTTTCGGCATGGGATGACGATAAGGAAGCCATTTTTCATCCGTATTTGCAGCGCTCATCGTAGACTGTCTCCTTGTCTGCGCATTTAAAGGGTCAGATAGCCGCCATCGATCGGCATGACAACTCCGGTGACAAATTTTGCTGCATCGGAAGCCAGAAAGGCAACAACACCCGCCAGATCATCTGGCTGCCCCCAGCGCTTGATCGGCGTGCGGCTTAAAATGGCTTGCGTGCGGGCTTCATCCTCTTGCAAGGCGCGGGTCAGATCGGTGGCAATCCAGCCCGGGGCAATCGCATTGACGCGAATGCCGTCCGCCGCCCAAGCCGCCGCAAGGCTTTTGGTCAATTGGGCCACGCCCCCCTTGGAGGCCGCATAAGCGGGCGCATAGGGCGAGCCGAAAAAGCTGAGCATGGAGGCCGTATTGACAATGGAGCCGCCAGCCGCCTTCAGCGCCGCATGGGCCGCAAGGCACATCCGCATGCTACCATTGAGATTGACCTCGATGGTTTTTCTGAAACCCTCGATTTCAAACTCGGCATTGTTGCGTTGGATAATGCCTGCGCAATTCACCAGTAAATCAAGATGCGTGATGGGTTTCATAACGGCGTCCACGGAGGCAGCATCCGTGACGTCAAGTTTTTGGGTCGTGATATTCTCATGCGTGCCGAATGCTGAAATGTCCGCGTCTGTCAGACCGCACGCAGTCACATGATAACCGTTTTTGGCCAGAAAATGGCCAATGCCCGCGCCAATCCCGCCGGTGCCCCCTGTAATCAAAGCCTGTTTCATCAAATCTCCCGCCTCTTGCGTTTGTTTTGTTTATTGCTGAAGCAGAATGTGTTTGAAAGCAAGCCTTTCCCGCCTGCCGCATCCGCTTGGCAGACATGCGGGTCATGGCCTATGAAGGGTTGGGACTGTTAGAAAGCGGCCGGTCCATCGGTCGCGCTGTTCAAAGGTGACTCTGTGCCGGATCTGCATTTTTCCCTGACGGATGGGCTGATTTTTATTTATTTCCTATCCCTTGTCGCGGCCTTGCTGTTGGGCAGGCGGGGGGTGAGTGCGACATGGCTGTTTTTGTTGCGGAGTTTTATTCCCAATTGGCGGTTTTTTCATGCCTTGGGTTATACGCCGCGCCTGTTCGTGCGCATCAGAAACGAGCAAGCGGACTGGTCGGATTGGCAGATAATGATGCCGCGCGGGCGTCGTCACTGGTCGCATCTCTTTTTCAATGCAGACTTGAACCTTGCTATGTCCGAACAGACCTTGGTCGAGCAATTATCAACCGATATTACCGATTTGCCGGATGGCCAGTCGATCGAGCAGACCACGACCTATCCCATGGTCGAGCGGCTGGTGCGCACAAAATTGCTGCCGCCGGATCGGTCTTGGTCGCAATTTCAATTTTGTCTTTGTTTATATCTCACAGGAAAAACCGTCGATTTTAATGAGGATATGATTTTGTTGTCTCCGGAATTGGTGCGTGAATGACACATCTGGTTTTGATCTTGGGGCGTCTGACCGAATGTTTTCTGGCCATGGGTTTATTGATCCAGACCATTGAATATCTGTATCTGCGCGACAGCACAGGCCCCAAAGGGGTCTGGGCGTTTTCCCTTCAGGGGCGAGATTTCAAATCAGCCCCGCTTCTTCAGGCCTTCTTTGGCTGGCTGTCGCAGGACGCGGTCTATTTTTGGCTCTTATTGCTTCGCTTGATGGCCTGCATTGTTTTGTTTGTGGCGGGCGGGTCTTTGCCCCTCATTCTCTTTTTGTTTTTGAGCGGTCTGTTTATTGTCATGCGGTGGCGGGGCGCCTTTAATGGCGGCAGCGATTTTATGACCATGGCTGTGATGACCGGCTGCGTTCTCGCTTATGTGATTGGTCGGTGGGAGGATATGGAATTGGGCTGGCGCGCCGGTATGATTTATATCGCCATTCAATCCGCCACCTCTTATTTTATCTCGGGCGGCGTGAAATTGTTGAGCGCTGAATGGCGCAGCGGACAGGCATTGCCCTTGTTTTTGGACGGGGGCGTTTATGGCCCGTTGTCTCGGTTTAGCCCTTATTGGTTTGGCGCGGTGGCCAAGACAGTTTCATGGGCTTTTATCTTGTGGGAATGCTCAATTCCCTTGGCACTTTTGGCTTGGCCGAATGCCCTTATTTTTTGCGCGGTTGGATTGTTTTTTGTTGTCTGGGTTTTTTGGTATTTCGGTTTGAACCGGTTTGTCTTTGCCTGGCTGTCGAGTTATCCGGCCTTGTGCTTCATTGCTTCCGTCATTGGCGGGTGACGAAGCGGCCCGTAACCGCGCACCCATAAAGCCATCCGGCGCACTATTTTAAAAAACGGGTAAAAGAAGCGGCTCACGCTTTGATGCGACAAGAGACGATTGACCCGTGCAAAAGGGCCCGCTTGTTGCGACAATGCGGCAAGCTTGCTGAGTGCAGCATCTCCGAATGCTATCTCACCATGATGATCAATCAACATGCCCTCGTCCAATGCATAGCCTTGCTGCCAATAGGGCAGGAGGCGTTCATCGCCGCTGCGTGCATCCAACAAGATCAAAGGACCGTGCGCCGCTTCAATCTGCTGTTTGAGAACATAATGCGAGCAGAAGGGACAAGCGCCGTCGTAAATAATGGTCAGCATGGACACATATGAGCCTTGCAGAAGGGTTGTTTTCATTGAAGCTGAACTAAACACCATCCTAGCATCAAAACAGGAAAAACACGAGTGGCATGGACTCCCTTCGGTTTGATGCGAAAATTTTATTGGGATGCGATGTTTGTCAGGGCGCTTATTGTGGTGGCCGATCTCACCCATGCCCCGCATGTTAATCTTTGTGTCATGGCAGATTTGCATTTTCATGGCCGTACTCGCTAAACTGTGGGATGTGTGCGTCAAAGCGAGATCTTGAAACATGAATGTCATCATTGTGGGCGGTGGGATCGGTGGCCTGACAGCGGCCTTGATGCTGCATCGGCGGGGGATCGGAGTCACGGTCTTTGAGCAAGCGCCCGAAGTGCGCGAGGTGGGTGTTGGGATCAATACCTTGCCCCATGCCATCCATGAATTGGCCGAGCTGGATCTGCTGCCCGCTTTGGATGCGGTTGGCATCCGGACGAACGAACTGTTTTACATGAACCGTTTCGGCCAGACCGTCTGGCAGGAGCCACGCGGTTTAAAAGCGGGTTTCAAAGTGCCGCAATTCTCGATCCATCGCGGGGCTTTGCAAAAGCTCCTTTATGATGCGGTGGTGAAAAGACTTGGTCCCGATGCCGTGCGCACGGGACGGCGGCTCTTGGGGTTTATCGAGGATGAAGGGGGCGTCACCGCGCATTTCGCTGATTCACGCTGGGGGGAGCAGGGCGAGAGTCTGCGCGCCGATGTCTTGGTGGGAGCGGACGGGATCCATTCACGCGTACGCGCGCATTTTTATCCGGATCAGGGCCCGCCCTCATGGAACGGCATCAAGATGTGGCGCGGCGCTGTGGATTGGCCCAAATTTCTTGATGGCGACAGCATGATCATTGCGGGCGGCATGCAGGCCAAGCTTGTTCTCTATCCCATTGCCGCGGGGTTGCGTCCTGACACCCGCCTCACCAATTGGGTTGTGAATGTGCGCATTGGGGATCCGACCCAGCCGCCGCAACGCGAGACATGGTCGCGCATGGGGCGGTTTGAGGATGTCTTGCCATTTGCACGGCGTTTTCAGGTGCCGGGAATTGACGTGATCAGCATGATCAAAAAAACCGAAACGTTCTGGGAATATCCCATGTGTGATCGGGATGCCTTGCCGCATTGGACGCATGGCCGTGTGACCCTTTTGGGGGATGCGGCCCATCCGATGTATCCGGTCGGGTCCAATGGCGCCAGTCAGGCTATATTGGATGCGCGCTGTTTGGCTGATTGTTTGCTGCGCGCGGATCATCCGCGTCATGGTTTGGCTCAATATGAAGCCGAGCGCTTGCCGAAAACCGCTGAAATCGTTGCCTTGAACCGATTAGGCGGACCGGAGCGGGTCATCGATGCGGTGGAAGAGCTGGCGCCCCATGGCTTTGACGAGATCGAACGGGTTCTCTCTTATGCGAAACGGGAGGCCATCGTGCGTTCTTATGCCGGAAAAGCAGGCTTTACGCAGGCTGCGGTGAATTCAAAAGCATCCTAACGCGATGTCGGCACGGTTGTGCCGACAAGTCATCGCATGTAAAAGCGCTTTGACGATGCATTGGTTTTTGTAAGTGTTCGCCGGTCCCGTTGGGGCTTTGGCATGTTGGGAGTGATGGGTGATGAAGCGACAGATTTTATGGGCTGCATCTTTTGTTGTGTTGTTGGGGGCGGGTGCACAGGCTGAATGTCTTTTGAAGACACCGGTTGAATTTGCACCGGAAAAAAGCGTGACCTCAAGCATCCAGATCGTTCTGGAGCCGCAAAACCGCTTTTGCTATATTGATTTCGATCATATTGCCGGTCTTGAAATCAAAAACAGTGAGGTTGTCACCAAGCCTGCCAATGGCACCTTCGTGCATCTGACTGGCAAGCGCTTTAAATATGAGCGCGGCAAAGGCTATGTCGGCACAGACACCGCCGTTTTCAAATTATGCGGTAAGACCGCAAGCGGTGAAGGCTGCTCGACCATCACATTGAATGTGAAGGGCGAATAAAGCCCCGCAAGGATTTGGATGTTGGGTTTAAAGAGCGCGGTTTCCGCGCTCTTTTTTTATCGGTTGCGGCGTGGTTCACAGCGATAAGCAGGGCTGTTGCTGGCTTGGTTGGGTTCTGTCCAGCAATAGCCGTCTTGTCGGCCGATTTCGCGGGCCATGGCGCGCTGGCTGCAGGCATAGCGCTCGGCATCGGTTGAAGGCTGCGCAGGGCAAGGCGCTTGTGCTGATTGCAGCCGACCGATCCGCGCCCGCTCATCCATGGATTGGGCCTGCGCCGGAAGACAGGCCAGCAGGCTAAAAAGCACTAGCGCAGGTAAATGTTTTGGGAGCGGCCAAGCCAAGTGCCTCATCAGAAGGGTGCTTTCATCTCGAAACATTCAAGCGTGCGTTGGCATTCTTGTCGTTTGGCAACGCATTTCTCGTAGCGATCACTGGTTTTGATCAGCACCTGACAAAAGCCAGCGACATAGTTCTTACACATCAGAAGATCGAATTTTCCGTTTTCGCTGGCCGTATGGCGCGAATTGGCGAGATTGCGCTCTTTTTCTTTCTCTTCGCTCTGGTTGTTCGACAGATAGGCCTGATAGCGTTTGCGCTTGTATTTTAAGATATTTTGCCCGTCCGGCGAAAATTCATACAAGGTCATCATCAGCGGCGGGTCTGTTTTGGCATTTTTCAAGCTGGTATCAATGACAGCAATGCAATAAGCCGCTTTCAGATAATTCTGGTAATCTGTTTCCGCATGGACGCGGTTAGGCCCCATCAGGCCAAGAAAAACACCGGACACGCACAGCCAAAGGCCTGTTTTGTGTGTTAATGGCCCCCAAAACGGGGCTTTGCCTTGCAAGGCAGACAAGAGGATGGCAGATAAGCGCATGTCTTTCATCTTGACACACCTTTCCTCATTTGAATGCGGGTGATCACGGATAAAATCATAAAGTGTCTTTGTGCGCGTGGATAGACCACGATATAAAGACCCACGATGTCTTTGGCGTTGCGTAGTTTGACTGTGGCCGATTGATCAAGGCGGATCTGTTTTTGAAAAGTAAGTTGTTGTCTCCTTTGGCTTTATGGTTGTTGCTGACGGCGGTCATGTGGTCGGGCGGATTTTATTACGGCTACAGCAAGATCTACGAGCCGCTTTATTGTTTCAAGCTGTCGCGGCTGGGGATTGATAACACGCTGGTTGTGAAGTTGTCGGCAGCCGAAAAGCGCAAATTGATTGCCGTCTGGCGTGAGGCCCGCAAAGAGCAATGCACCGTTAAAGTTTCACCCATGCTGGATATTCTGGAGATCGGTTTGAAAACCGGTCACATCACCGAGATCGTGGTTCAATCCGCCCGCGAGGATCTGCCGCCGGAACTGGAATGGGAAGTGATCTGGACCAAAGACTGGACGCGCGAAAATGTGCTCCTGAAAATCGAAAGCAATACACGTTCTATTCGCTTGTTTCGGGAGCAAAATTCAATTGTGATGTTCATTGTCGCCCCGATTTTGATCGTCATCGTGGGCGCGATTTTCTTGTCGATTTTACGCAAGCTTGGCGCGCGTATCGCAGGCATTTGATCAAGCCCAAACCGAAGTCAGATTTGGCTTTATTCTGGCTTAGGCAGGGAAGACAACCGTTTTGCTGCCATTGAGCATAATGCGTCCTTGCACATGCCACAGCACGGCGCGGGCTAAAACGCGACGCTCGATGTCGCGTCCTTTGCGCACCAGATCGTCCGGCGTGTCACTATGGCTGATCCGTTCGACGTCTTGCTCGATAATCGGGCCTTCATCGAGGTCGGCTGTCACATAATGGGCGGTGGCGCCGATGAGTTTGACGCCGCGCCGATGCGCCTGATGATAGGGCTTGGCACCTTTGAAGCCCGGCAGGAAAGAGTGATGGATATTGATGCAACGGCCGGACAGGCTCGCTGAGAGTTCATCGCTCAAAATTTGCATGTAACGGGCCAGAACGACCAGATCAGTGCGGGTTTCCTCGACCAGTTTCAGCAAAGCCTGTTCCTGATCCCGTTTGGTTGAGGGGGTCACCGGCAAATAATGGAACGGCACATCTCCAAAATCGAGATGCGCATAGGTTTCGCGCGGGTGGTTGGCCACGATCGCACTTATGGTAATCGGTAATTCGCCGATGCGGTGGCGATACAGCAAATCGGACAGGCAGTGATCCGATTGCGACGCCATAATCATCACCCGCTGGGGTTTGTCAGCGGACCGCAAAACCGTTTCCATGCCAAAATGGGATTTGATTTTGGCAAAGCGGCTCATAAAAGCCTCGATCGCCCCTTCTCGGACGGGATTGAACCCCACGCGCATAAAGAAGCGGCCGGTTTCATCATCGTCGAATTGATGGGCGTCGAAAATGTTGAAGCCGGCTTCGAAAATCAGTCCCGAAACTGACGCAACGATCCCCGGCCTGTTCGGGCAGGAGAGGGTGAGAATATAGCGTTCGTTGAACTGCTTTTTGGCACTTTGGGTTTGGGTCATGCAAAAATCTTTTGCCATAATCCGCTCAGAGGTCAATCTTTTCCTTGGGGAGCCTTGGGGACGCAGGATCGAAATTAAGTCACGCGCTCCCATATCTGCGATTCTTAAAACTATAAATGGTCTATTTGAATGTAAATTATGCAACTATAAGTAGTTTTTACTCATAATATACATAATTGAGGTTGTATTTTTTGGATAAATTCAATTTTTATTGCGTAAAATTTGATAATTTTTTAATTTTATATTGATTTCAATTTATAGGAACATTAGTTTTTTGAGGCTTGGAGCGGACAACAAGCACAAAAGTCTTTGTATGGTGACCTATTTGTTTGTGAGGGTATACCCTATGGATAACAGTTATAAGGTGAGTTGGTCCGCTCCCGCTGCGGTGGGCGGCATGACTTTGCAATCGGCACCTCTTCAATCTGCAGCGATGCCTTCCGCCTCCGCCAATGCCGGGCCTCATCCCGCGATGCCGCTCAATCCCATGTCTATGGCTGCGGCGTCTATGGCTGCGGTCCCCAATGGATTGCCGCAAGGCATTGCGTTTGATCCCGGACCGATGGTGTACGAGGTCGCGGGGGTTGTGAAATGGTTTGATGTGGCCAAAGGCTTTGGCTTCATCATTCCTGACCGGGGTGGGCAGGATGTCTTGTTGCATGTCAGCTGCCTGCGGCGGGATGGTTTTGATACGGTTTTGGAGGGGGCGCGGGTTGTCTGCGATGCTGTGCCGTCACGGCGTGGCTGGCAGGCCGTGCGGGTTCGCTCTGTCGATATGTCGACCTCCATTCATCCGGCCATGATGCCGCCGCCCCGCACGCATGTGAATGTCGTGCCGACAAGTCCTGTCGAACGGATGGTGGTCAAATGGTTCAACCGGATCCGTGGCTTTGGATTTGTGCATAAAGGCGAGGGCCATCCGGACATCTTCGTCCATATGGAGATTTTGCGCCGTTATGGTTTCACTGATCTGAAGCCGGGTCAGGAGGTTCTCATCCGTTACGGGATCGGCGACAAGGGCCTGATGGCTGCGGAAATCCGTTCGGTCACCGGGATGCAGCTTCCGCAATCGCATTGATGGGGCAGTAACTAAGAGAGGGCCTTCGTGCTCTCGTTCTGCAAGGCCGCCGAAGGGCGGCCTTTGTTGTGTGCAGGAGCCCCTGATCATTGCTGGCCATGCTGGCTTGCGGCCCTCACACCCGCTTGCTGGCTGATATGGGCATGTTGAACCTGACATGGGGAATTTTGTCACAGGCCAGCGTCTTGTCCCAATTCAGCGTCTTGTCCCAGCCCGCAGGTTGCAGGCCCAAACCGGTCGGTGTATGCCAGTGAGAGGCATAAATAGGGCTTAGTTTTGATGACAATTTTCACATTTGCCCGGGATCGGGTCGCCTCATGGGGCGCGGCTTTTCTTCGGGACGCGTCGGTCCACTCACGTTTTTCAGTCGCCTTTCGGGGGTGGTTCAACGCCCGTAACCTCGTGCGGCATTCTATTGCAGCTTGTTTGATGATGCTTGCGGCCTGCGGCGCGGGCGTTCTTGGGTTTGCAGACAGCATCCCTTCTTTCCTGCAGCCTGTATGGGCGCAAACAGCAACGCCGCAACCCTCAGCCCTTGAGAAACTGGTGATTGTGACAGCTGATGGTCCAAAAACCTTTCAGGTCGAGGTCATGCGAACAATGGAAGAGCGCGCGCGGGGCCTGATGTTCCGGCGCTATTTGCCGCGTGATCGCGGCATGTTGTTTGATTTTGCCGTTGAGGCGCCGGTCGCCATGTGGATGAAGGATACCTTTATCCCGCTTGATATGTTGTTTATTCGCAAAGACGGGACCATCAGCCAGATTGCGGACAATACCGAGCCCCATTCAACGCGGACCATTCCCTCCAACGAGCCCGTCTATTCGGTTTTGGAAATCAATGGCGGTGCGGCATCCGCTTTGGGGATCAAGGCGGGCGACAAAGTGGCGCATCCCCTTTTTACCAAACCCTGACAGTACGGGCGCAGGTGATTGGGGCTTTCCCATAAAAAAAGGGCCGTTTGACGGCCCTTTTTGATCTTGAAAGACAAGGTTTTTACTCGGCTGTCTTTTTCTTGGTGGCCGGTTTTTTTGCGGCTGGTTTCTTGGCGGCCGGTTTTTTGGCTGCCGGTTTTGCAGCATCGGTTTTGCTGCTGGCTTTCGCCGTCGTTTTGGTCTTGCTGGCAGGGGCCTTGTCTTTTGCGGTTGTTTTGGCCGCAGTTTTTTTCGTGGCGGCGGAAGACCGTGCGCTGGTCTTTTTGGTCTTCTTGCCCTCCCCTTGCGCAATACGCGCGGCGATCAGCTCGATGGCTTCCTCAAGCGTGACTTGCGATGGCTCTTTACCTTTTGGCAAAGTGGCATTGACGCCGTCATGGCTCACATAGGGGCCATAGCGTCCATCCCGCACGGTGATGTCGCCGCCTTCTGGATGCGTGCCGACCACCCGTCCGGGTGCCGCCGCAGCCCCAAAGCGCCGCCCTCCGCCTTTGCCGCTTTCTTTGGCAATGATCAGATCAATGGCGCGATTGGCCCCGATGGTCAGGACATCGTCTTCGCCACCGAGATTGGCATAGACCTTTCCATGTTGAACATAGGGACCAAACCGTCCGATGCTGGCCAAAATGGGTTCGCCGCTTTCGGGGTGGCGCGCCACTTCCCGCGGGAGCGACAAAAGCAGCTGAGCCTGTTCGAAATCGACCTGGCTCTTATCCATGCCTTTGGGGATGGATTGGCGCTTGGGCTTTTCTCCTTCGCCCAATTGCACATAGGGGCCGAAGCGGCCATCCCGCAAGGTGACATCGAGGCCTGTTTCCGGATCTTTGCCGAGCACGCGCGGGCCGTTCGGATTGCCATCCGCCGCACCGCCTTCGCCCTCGCCACTGGCGCCAAGCTGGCGGGTATATTTGCATTCCGGATAATTCGAGCAGCCGATAAAGGAGCCGAATTTTCCCAAGCGCAGCGATAATTTACCGGCATTGCAGGAGGGGCAGCTGCGGGGATCACCCCCATCAGCCCGCGCTGGGAAAATATGCGGCCCCATCGCTTCATCCAAGGCATCGAGCACATGCGTGATGCGCAATTCGGATGTTTCCGCAAGCGCTGCCGAAAACTCGGTCCAGAACCGCCGCATCACGTCTTTCCAGAACAATTCATTGTTGGAAATCCGGTCGAGATCCTCTTCCAAGGCGGCGGTAAAATCATATTGGACATAGCGGGCAAAGAAATTGCCAAGAAAAGCCGTGACAATCATGCCTTTATCGGTGGCATGCAGGCGCTTTTTTTCCAAAAGCACATAGTCGCGGTCTTTGAGGGTCGCCAGAATGGAGGCATAGGTCGAGGGGCGGCCGATGCCCAACTCTTCCATGCGCTTGACCAAGGAGGCTTCCGAGAAACGCGGCGGCGGTTCGGTAAAATGTTGGTCGGCCTTGATCTCTTTGGCCTTGAGGATGTCACCGGCGCTGACGGGGGGGAGGCGGCGGTTGTCCTCGTCCTCGCCGTCGTCATCGGTTGACTCGGTATAGAGTTTCAAAAAGCCTTCGAATTTCATCACCTGTCCGGTGGCCCGCAGATCCAAGACGCGCTTGTCCGCATGGGCGGTGATCTCAACGGTGGTGCGTTCGATTTCCGCCGACTCCATCTGGCTGGCCAGCGTCCGCTTCCAGATCAATTCATATAATTTGGCCTGTTCTGCATCCAGAAGGCGCGCCATTTGCGCCGGTTTGCGGCTCATATCGGTGGGGCGCACGGCCTCATGGGCTTCCTGCGCATTTTTGGCTTTTGTCGTATATTTGCGCGGCACGCGCGGCAGATAGAGACTGCCAAATTCTTTTTCGATGGTGTTGCGGCAGGATTGCACCGCTTCCGGCGCCATATCGACACCATCGGTTCGCATATAGGTAATCAGGCCGACCGTCTCGCCGCCGATATCGATGCCTTCATAAAGACGCTGGGCGAGCTGCATGGTGCGGGCGGGCGACAGGCCCAGCTTGCGGCTGGCTTCCTGTTGCAGGGTCGAGGTGGTGAAGGGCGGGTAGGGGTGACGCTTGGTGGGCTTGGATTCAACACCATCCACCGTATAGCGCGCCGCAAGCAAAGCCTGCCGGAAAGCCTCGGCCTGTTCCGCTGTGCCGACATCGAGGCGACCGATTTTTTCGCCATCAGCGCCGACAAGGCGGGCTTCGAAATGGCCACCGACTTTGGTTTCCATTTGGGCGGTCAGTGACCAATATTCGCGCTTCACAAAGGTGTCGATTTCGCGTTCGCGCTCACAGACCAGACGCAAGGAGACCGATTGCACGCGACCAGCCGAACGTGCGCCAGGCAATTTACGCCACAACACCGGCGACAATTTGAAGCCCACCAGATAATCGAGCGCACGGCGGGCCAGATAGGCATCCACCAGCCCCTGATCGATCTCGCGCGGATGGCGCATCGCATCCATCACCGCATCGCGGGTAATGGCATTAAAGGTGACGCGTTCGACCGGCGTATCCTTCAAGGCGCGTTTTTGCTTGAGCGTTTCGACAATGTGCCAGCTGATGGCCTCGCCTTCACGATCCGGATCGGTTGCCAGAATGACTTTATCGGCGGCTTTGGCGGAGGCGGCGATTTCAGAAACGCGCTTGCTGGCTTTGCTGTCGACTTCCCACAGCATGGCGAAATCGTCGTCGGGATCAACCGAGCCGTCTTTGGGCGGCAGATCACGGATATGACCGAAAGAGGCCACGACTTCATAGTCGTTGCCCAGATATTTGTTGATTGTTTTTGCCTTAGCCGGGGATTCTACAATGACAAGTTTCATGAAAATTCCTTTAATCCCTTGGTCTCAGGGGGGCAATGTGGCCGGATAAGTGCTGGAACATTGGCCTGCTGTCAAATCCGATCTGGGGGGGCGATGTCAAGTTTTTGTCGAAAACGGGGCTTTTGGGGCCATGGCAAGGGCTGGAAAAGCGGTTGAGAGGGACTTGCATCGGGCTGAAATTGAACCTATGCCTAGGCCTATCATGAGTGCTTTACAACTTTTTCCGCACCGGCATCTTCTGGGGATCGAGGGTCTCTCTCCTCAGGATATTACCATTCTTCTTGATCTGGCTGATGAAGCGGTCGAGGTTTCAAGACAAGTCGAGAAAAAAAAGGCGACTTTGCGCGGACGCACCCAGATCAATCTGTTTTTCGAGGCTTCAACGCGCACGCAATCGTCCTTTGAGCTGGCGGGCAAGCGGCTCGGGGCGGATGTGATGAATATGGCGGTTGCGGCCTCCTCCATCAAAAAAGGCGAGACGCTGATCGACACCGCCATGACGCTCAATGCCATGCGTCCCGATTTGATTGTGGTGCGTCACCATGCAGCGGGCGCGGTACAACTTCTGGCCCGCAAAGTGGATTGTTCGGTGATCAATGCGGGGGATGGTGCGCATGAACACCCGACACAGGCTTTGCTGGATGCCTTGACCATTCGCCGCAACAAAGGGCCCTTGCGCGGTCTCGTGGTGGCGATTTGCGGGGACATCCTGCATTCGCGGGTGGCGCGTTCCAATCTGATCTTGCTGAATGCCATGGGGGCAGAGGTGAGGGTTGTGGGTCCGTCTACCTTGCTGCCAAGCGGCATCGAGCGGATGGGGGCCAAGGTCTTTACCTCCATGCGCGAAGGCTTGCGGGACGCCGATATTGTCATGATGCTGCGTTTGCAGCGCGAGCGGATGAACGGGTCTTTTGTGCCCTCCGTCAAAGAATATTTCCATTTTTACGGGCTTGATGCGGAAAAACTCCGCTATGCCAAGCCCGATGCCTTGGTGATGCATCCGGGGCCGATGAACAGGGGCGTCGAAATTGCCTCCGATATTGCGGATGGGGCGCAATCGCTGATCCGTGAACAGGTCGAGATGGGGGTGGCGGTGCGCATGGCGGTGCTTGAGGCGCTGGCCGCGCATTTGCCGAACAAGTGAGGCTGTGATGCAAAACGACCATCCCATCCTCTTCACACATGCCACACTGGTTGATCCCGCCAGCGGTACCACGTCCCACGGCTCCATCGCCGTTGAAAAGGGCGTTATCGTTGCGATGGGAGCGGGGCTTGATCCGCATGTGCTGCCGGACGGGGCAGAAAAAATCGATGTGCAGGGCCGTGTCATTGCCCCCGGCTTGATTGATCTGCGCGCTTTTGTCGGCGAGCCCGGGCATGAATATCGTGAGACGCTGGCCTCGGCCTCCAAGGCGGCGGCGGCGGGGGGTGTCACCACTGTTGTGACCATGCCCGATACCCATCCGGTCGTCGATGATCCTGCCGTGGTTGATTTTTTGATCCGGCGCGCCCGCGATACCGCCAGCGTCCGCATGTTGCCCGCAGCGGCTTTGACAAAAGGCATGCTGGGACAGGAGATGACCGAATTCGGGCTTTTGAAAGAGGCCGGTGCGGTGTTCATGACCGATGCCCGCACGGCCGTCGCCGATCCCCTCGTGATGCGTCGCGCTTTGACCTATGCGCGCGATTTTGATCTCTTGCTTGTTCAGCATGTCGAGGATCAGCGCTTGGCTGGCGGCGTGATGAATGAAGGCGAGCTGGCCTCGCGTCTCGGGCTGTCGGGCATTGCGCGGGAAGCGGAAACCCTGATGCTGGAACGTGACATGCGGCTCGTGCGTTTGACGTCGGGCCGCTACCATGCCGCCATGATTTCCTGCGCGGACTCGGTCGAGATCATGCAGCGGGCCCGCCATGACGGCTTGCGCGTCTCTTGCGGAGTGTCGATCAATTCTCTGACCTTGAACGAGAATGACATCGGCCCTTACCGGACATTTTTGAAACTCTCGCCCCCCTTGCGGGCCGAAGAAGATCGGCAGGCGGTGATTGCCGCGCTGGCCGAAGGCCTGATTGACGTGATTGTGTCCGATCACGACCCGCAGGATGTGGAGGCCAAGCGGCAGCCTTTCGCCGATTGCGCGGATGGCGCAGTGGGGCTGCAAACGCTGCTGTCGGCCGCCATGCGGCTTGTGCACGGGGGTGATCTTTCGCTTGTGACTTTGTTGCGCGCGCTCTCGACGCGTCCGGCGGACTTGCTGGGCCTTCCCCAAGGCCGTTTGCAGGTCGGGGCACCGGCTGATCTGATGGTGTTTGATCCCGACGAGCCCTATGTGCTGGAGCCGGATCATTTGCATTCTCTGTGTCGCAACACCGCTTTTGATCAGGCGCGTTTGCAGGGTGTTGTGCATATGACACTGGTCGGCGGGCGGGTGGTGCATCGCCTGCAAGGGGCGTTTGCATGATGCCGGACGTGACCCTCTGGCTGGATGATCCGCGGATGCAGGCGGCCTTAGTCTTTCTGGTTGCCTATGGCATCGGATCCATTCCCTTTGGTCTTGTGCTCACACATTGGGCGGGCTTGGGTGACATTCGTGCCATCGGATCGGGCAATATCGGAGCGACCAATGTGTTGCGGACGGGCAAGAAGTCGCTGGCCATCGCCACCTTGCTGCTGGACGGTTTAAAAGGCACTGTAGCGGTGGTTCTGTTGTGCGCCCTGCATCTGGAGGCGTGGGATCTGGTGGCCGTTGTTGCGGCCTTTCTGGGGCATGTATTCCCTATCTGGCTGCGCTTTCGGGGCGGCAAGGGCGTGGCCACTCTGGTCGGTCTGGCCGGTCTCCTTTATTGGCCCTCAGCCGTTGCCTTCATCGCTATTTGGCTTGGTACGGCTTATATTTTCCGGTATTCTTCCTTGTCGGCACTGGTCGCCAGCATGGCCCTGCCGCCTTTATTCTATGCGTTATCGAGTGGTTCCGAGGCCCTTGTTTTCGCGTTCCTCGTTGCGTTGCTGTGGTTCAGACATAGCACCAACATTGCCCGTTTATGGGCCGGAACCGAAAGCAAGATCGGAGACAAAGGTTGAATGTAGACCCTTACGCCGCCCGTCCGGATTTTTCACTGAGCGAAGACCAAAAGCGTGATTGGCTGCGATTGATCCGCACCGAGGGGATCGGGCCGCGGCTGTTCCAGACATTGGTCAATCGCTTTGGCGGCGCTTCCGCAGCGCTTGCGGCTTTGCCCGCCCTTGCAAGCCAAAGCAAACGCCCGCTGGTTCTGTGTACATATGAGCAGGCCGAACAGGAGATGGCCCGTATCAAACGGGACGGGGCGGAATTGGTCGCTTTGGGGGAGACGTTTTACCCGCCTTTGCTGGCTCAAATTGACGCCCCGCCGCCTTTGCTGACCGTGCGCGGGCAAGTCTCGCTGTTGCGTGAACGGGCGATTGCGATTGTCGGCTCGCGCAATGCATCGGCAGCCGGATTGAAAATGGCGGAACGGCTCGCACAAGATCTGGGCCGGTCGGGTTTTGTGATTGTATCGGGTCTGGCGCGGGGCATTGACGGGCGGGCGCACATGGCGGCTCTGCCGCGCGGCACCATCGCGATTGTGGCAGGCGGCATCAATAAGATCTATCCCCCTGAACATGCAGCCCTTTATGAGCAGTTGGGCCGCGACGGCTTGCTGGTCAGCGAAATGCCCTATGGCTGGGAGCCGCGAGGCCGCGATTTCCCAAGACGCAACCGGATCATTTCCGGCCTGTGCCGCGGGGTGGTGGTGGTCGAGGCGGCGGAACGGTCCGGCTCGCTGATCACGGCGCGCTTTGCCGTGGAGCAGGGGCGGGAGGTGTTTGCAGTGCCAGGCTCGCCGCTGGATCCGCGCGCCGGTGGCACCAATCACCTGTTGCGCCATGGCGCGACCTTCATCACCGAGGCAACCCATATTGAAGAAGCGCTGCGCAATCTGATGGGCGAGGATGTCTGGCAGCCTGCACCCCCGCGCGTTTCCGAAAACGAGCCACAGGACACAGCGCCGTTATGGGATGAATATGATTTCTTGGTGGAAGAGGTCTCCGCCCCGTCGGTGATACGCGAAACCCCAGAAACACCGTATCGGGGCGGAGAGCCTGAACGGGCTGTCATGTCTCCCCAGACAGACATTCAGGCTAGGCTGTTATCGCTGTTGGGCCCAGTGCCCACAGCGATGGATGATTTAATCCAGTTTACGGGCTTGGCGACCCAGACTGTCGCGCACCATCTGATTGAACTCGAACTCGCGGGGCGGGTGCTGCGGCACAGCGGGCAAATGGTGTCTCTGGCTTTGCCACCTCAAAACACTTTGCCACCCCAAGAACCTTTTCTAGCCCAAGATGATTTGACGCTTCATAGGAGAAGGGCGGCGGAGCCCGAAGGTCAAGAGTCTTGAACGGGATGATCCTTGAATGCTCGGGTCTCCTTGTTTGAGCGGGTTAGGGTTTCAGCGGGTTAGGGTTCTAGCGGGTCAGGGTTTCAGCGCGTCAGTTTGAGCGAATTAGGCTCAGGACCCATTAAAGGGATTCCCAACGGACGCATGATCTGATTCTATAGCGACACTGGAGGTGTCGCCATGA
>CAIJVU010000002.1 GCA_903824185.1 uncultured Hyphomicrobiales bacterium | reverse complement strand
CGACGCGTGACGGTTCGGTCCGCCGCAATAAATTGTCCGATTTCGTCAATGTGAATCGCGCCGGTAAAATCGCGATGAAACTCGATGACGGTGATGCGATTGTCGATGTGCAGATTTGTACCGACCGTGACGATGTGTTGCTCACAACCTCTGTGGGGCAGGCGATCCGCTTCATGGTGGATGATGTCCGCGTCTTCAAAGGCCGTGATTCCACCGGTGTGCGCGGCATCAATCTTGCGGCCTCAGATCATGTCATTGCCATGGCGATTTTGCGCCATGTCGATGTCACGGCGGAGGAGCGCGCGGCCTATGTCAAATTGCGCCGTGCGGTGAGTGGCGAGGGGCTTCCGGAAGAGGGTGAAACCATTGATGCGGAAGACGCGCATTTGCCCGAAACCAGCCTTTCGCCCGAACGCTATGCCGAACTCTCGGCGCAAGAACAGGTTGTTTTGACCTTGTCGCAAAACGGCTATGGCAAACGCACGCTGGCCTATGAAATCCGCACCACGGGGCGCGGCGGCAAGGGCATCGTGGCCATGATCGTCAATGACCGCAACGGACCTCTGGTGGCGTCCTTCCCGATTGAGGAAATGGATCAGATCATGTTGGTGACCGATGGTGGACAGTTGATCCGTTGTCCGGTCAAGGACATCCGTATTGCAGGCCGCAATACGCAAGGGGTCACCGTGTTCAACACCGCCGAAGATGAAAAGGTTGTCAGTGTCGAGCGTCTGACCGATACCGGTGAAGACACTGAGACGGATGCGGATGACGCAGATGAAACGGCTGTTGCCTCGCCGGAATAAGCGGGGCCGAACGGGATGGGGTTTATGATGCGCAGTGCCTTTTATGCAGGCTCGTTTGATCCCGTCACCAACGGCCATGTCGATGTGCTCAGACAATGTTTTTCCTTGGCGGACCGCGTGGTGGTCGGCATCGGCATTCATCCGGGCAAGGCGCCGTTGTTTCCGTTTGAGGATCGCGCCGACATGATCCGAGAATCCGTGGCTGATCTTGTCAAAAAAGAGGGCGTCACGCTTGAGGTTGTCACATTTGACGGCTTGGTGATCGATGCCGTGCGTCAGGCCGGTGCCAAGATTTTGGTGCGCGGTTTGCGTGATGGCACCGATCTTGATTACGAAATGCAGATGGCGGGCATGAATGGCCAGATGGCGCCCGATATCACCACCGTGTTTTTGCCAGCCTCGTCGCTGGTGCGCCCCATTACCGCCACTTTGGTGCGCCAGATAGCCAAGATGGGCGGCGATGTGACGGGCTTTGTGCCTCCTGCCGTTGCAGCCCGCTTGCATGCGCTTTATGCCGGTCGCACTTAAATATTATCAGCCTGATCCCATCTTGCGACGGATTGATTGAGATCAACATTTTTGAACGGAGAGACGTGATGTTGCGACGGACTGTTTTAACGCTTCTGGCCCTCTTGGCTTTCGGGGCGGCATATGAAGTGCAGGCACAGCCTGCTGCAAAATCGGACAAGGCCAATCTGGTTTATCTGGAGACCAAAGACGGCCGTATTACCATTTTGCTGCGCCCCGATCTCGCCCCCAAACATGTGGCGCGGATCAAGGAGCTGACCAAGCGCAAATTCTACGACAATATCGTTTTCCATCGTGTGATTGACGGCTTCATGGCGCAAACCGGTGATCCCACAGGCACCGGCATGGGCGGTTCAGACCTGCCGAATTTGCCAGCCGAATTTTCCGCCGAGCCCTTCAAGCGCGGCATTTTGGGTATGGCGCGCGCGCAAGATCCCAATTCCGCCAATTCGCAATTCTTCATCATGTTTGGCGAAGCGCCTTCGCTGAACCGTCAATATACGGTGTTTGGTGAAGTGGTCGATGGTTTGGCTGTGGTTGATAAAATCAAACGCGGTGATCCCACCAATAACGGCAAGGTCTATCAGCCTGACCGGATCCTTTCGATGCGCATGGCATCGGACGTTCAGTAATTTTTTGAGATCAAGGGTTTTTACATGAGCACGCCAATACACGATATCATGGTCCTCGAGACAACACAGGGCCCGGTTAAAATTGAAATGCGTCCCGACCTTGCGCCCCAGCATGTGGCACGCATCAAAGAGCTGGTTCAATCAGGCTTTTATGACGGTATTGTTTTCCATCGGGTGATCGAGGGTTTTATGGCCCAGACCGGTTGTCCGCATGGCACCGGCACCGGTGGGTCGGGTGTGAAGTTAAAGGCTGAATTCAACACCGCACCGCATGTGCGTGGCACGGCCTCTATGGCGCGCGCACAAAATCCGGATTCGGGCGACAGCCAGTTTTTCATCTGCTTTGATGATGCGCGTTTTCTCGATCGCCAATACACCGTTTGGGGTCAGGTGATCAGCGGCATGGACAATGTCGACAAGATCAAGCGCGGAGAGCCCGTGCGTGATCCCGATAAAATCGTCAAGGCCTATATCGAGACCGCGGCCCCCGCCGCTGAACCTGTCGCAGACCATGCTGCCAGCGACGAGGCGCCTGTCGAGGAAAAGAAAAAGCCAGCCGTTAAAAAGGCTCCGGCCAAAGCAAAAACGGCCAGCAAAAAATCCTCAACAAGCAAAAAGAAATCCTGAAAGAAGGAGCCGCCTGTATCATGACAACACAGGCGGCTTTTAAAAAAGAGTGTTTGTTTTATCAAAATGGAATCAACCATTCCAATATTTGAATGGCGATGCGCCATTTACGGTTTTTTTAATCTGATTTGTAAAGTGAAAATGTCCTAATTTTTGAGATTGCTTGAAGGCGTTGCTTTTGGGTGTTTTCGATGCGGCTCGATGATGTGCGGTCAGACGCATTTTAGGCTTCAAAATCCTGTCATGGCTGCGCTATCACAAACATCCTGAGCTTGGATGCAAGGCATAGAGATGAAACTGGACGCCTTCGATTTTGTGATACCGGACGATTTGATCGCTTTGCGACCCGTATACCCGCGCGAACAGGCCCGCATGCTGGTCATCGCACCAGAAGGGTCTTTGTCGCTGCGTGATCATCATGTGGGTGATTTGCCCGATTTCTTGCGGGCGGGGGATTGTTTGGTCGTCAATGATACGCGGGTGATACCGGCGCGCTTGACTGCTGTGCGGCGCAGTCGGGGGCAGGGGGGGCGTATCGATGTCACCTTGCACAAGCGCGAAGGCGCCGATCTGTGGCTGGCTTTCGTGCGTCCGGCTAAAAAACTCATCTCTGGCGATCAGCTTGATTTTCAGCCGCTCTCAGGCGAAAGCACTCAGTCTGACGATCAGGCTTTGTCGGCCTGTGTTCTGGAAAAGCGGGAAGCGGGTGAAGTGCTTTTGCAATTTTCCCATCAGGGGGCTGATCTCGATCACGCGCTGTTGCACTATGGCACGATGCCGCTGCCTCCCTATATCGCCGCCCGCCGCAGCGAGGATCAGGAGGATGAACGCGATTATCAGACGGTCTTTGCCAAACTGCAGGGGGCTGTGGCGGCTCCCACGGCGGGGTTGCATTTTACGCCCGATTTGCTGGCGCGGTTGAAAGAAAAAGGCGTGAGCATCGTAACCGTCACCTTGCATGTGGGGGCGGGCACGTTTTTGCCGGTCAAGGTCGAGGATATCACCGAGCATAAAATGCATGCGGAATGGGGCGAGATCGACCAGCACACGGCTGATCAGCTCAATCACTGTCGTCAGGCGGGCGGGCGTATCGTGGCGGTGGGTACCACAAGCCTCAGGGTCATGGAGTCAGCCGTGCAAGAGGATGGCACCTTCGTGCCCTTTGCGCAGGATACCTCCATTTTCATCACCCCCGGTTACCGTTTCAAAGCCGTTGATGTCTTGTTTTCCAATTTCCATTTGCCGCGCTCGACGCTGTTCATGCTGGTCAGCGCCTTTGCGGGGCTTGGCACGATGCACAGGGCCTATCAGCATGCGATGGCGTCCAATTACCGTTTTTATTCTTATGGCGATGCATGCCTCTTGTTCCGCGCGCCTGATAATGGCATGAGCGGGGCATGAGCGAACACAGCACACAAGGCACACAACCGGCCTCAGACTTCGGCTTCGAGGTTCTGGCGCGCGATGGCGCGGCACGGCGCGGGGTGATCAGGATGCCGCGCGGGGAAATCCGCACGCCTGCTTTCATGCCGGTGGGGACGGCGGCCACCGTCAAGGCGATGTATGCGCAACAGGTGCGGGACACGGGCGCTGATATTGTGTTGGGCAATGTCTATCATCTGATGCTGCGTCCGGGCGCTGAGCGCGTGGCGCGGCTGGGCGGCTTGCACCAGTTCATGCAATGGCCGCATCCGATCCTGACCGACTCGGGCGGCTTTCAGGTGATGTCATTGTCCAAATTGCGCAAGATCAACGAGCGCGGCGTGGTGTTCCAGTCCCATATCGACGGCTCCAAGCATGAATTGACGCCCGAGCGCTCGATCGAGATTCAGGGCTTACTGGGGTCCGACATTCAGATGCAGTTGGATGAATGTGTGAAATTGCCCTGTTCCGATGCCGAGGCCGAACGGGCGATGGATCTCTCTTTGCGCTGGGCCGAGCGCTGCAAGACGGCCTTTGGCACACAGCCCGCCCGCGCCCTGTTTGGCATTGTGCAAGGCGGGGCCAATCCGCGCTTGCGCGAGCGCAGCACCAAGGCTTTGACGGCCATGGATTTGAAAGGCTATGCCATCGGCGGATTGGCGGTCGGAGAGCCGCAAGCCGTGATGCTCGATATGATCGATGTGGTGGCGCCTTTGCTGCCCGCCGACAAGCCCCGCTATCTGATGGGCGTGGGCACGCCTGATGATCTGGTCGAAGCCGTTTTGCGCGGAGTGGATATGTTTGATTGCGTGATGCCGACACGCGCCGGACGCCATGGTCTGGTCTTCACCCGTTACGGCAAGGTCAATTTGCGCAATGCGCGCCATGCCGATGATCCGCGCCCGCTCGATGCCCTGTCTTATTGTCCGGCGGCGTCCCACTATTCGCGTGCTTATTTGCATCATCTCGTGAAAGCCGGTGAGATCCTTGGCATGATGTTACTGACATGGGTCAATCTGAGCTATTATCAATATTTGATGGCGGGGATGCGGCAGGCGATCAGCGATGGACGCTTGCAGGATTTTGTGCTGGAAACCAAACGCGATTGGGCTGCGGGTGATCCCGTCTGATCTTTACATTTATCATCGATGAGGAACGGACATGTCTGGAACAACATTGACAACGGCTGAACTCGATCCCGAACGCCGCCGCGTTTTGTTTCGGGCATGGCATCGCGGCACGCGCGAAATGGATTTGATCATGGGCGGTTTTGCCGATGCGCATCTGATCGGATTTTCCGAACAAGAGCTGCGTGATTTCGTCCATGTCTCGGATGCCACCGATCAGGATCTGATGTCATGGATTGTCGGCTCGGTGCCGGTCAAGCCTGATTTCGATACGCCGATGTTTCATCGCATCAAGGCGTTTCACAATCATCACACCCCGATCCATCGGGAATAGGCCTGCTTCTCTCACACGCGCATCCGGATTGCATCATGTCCTCCATTCTTAACCGCCTCGTCGCGCATATCGGCAGGCAGGATCAGCTGACGCTTTCGTCAAGCCCCGAAGGGCTTGATATGCTGGTTCTGGCCGATCTCGTGCGTGCCTTGGCGCGCAACGCGCCCGAACGGGCCGCGACCCTTGTCATGGTGGCGCGTGATGGACAGCGGCAGGCGCAGATCGAAGCGGGCATGGCCTTCGTCGCCCCCGATATTGAAGTGCTGAGCTTTCCCAATTGGGATTGCCAGCCCTATGACCGTGTCTCCCCGCATGCCGGTATTGTCGCACGCCGCATGTTGGTTTTGTCGCGTCTGGCCCGCACCAAAGCGGGGGCGGAGCGTCCGCGTTTGTTGATCGTCACCGCCAACGGACTTTTGAAAAAAGTGCCGCGTCACGACAAAGTGTTTACCGAGAGTTTTTCTTGCGCGCCGGGGCATATGGTGGATGTGCAAGATCTCGCGCTGTGGCTTGAGCATCACGGCTTCTTGCGCGGCACCACCGTGCGTGAAACGGGTGATTATGCGGTGCGCGGCGGCATCGTCGATTTATACCCGCCGGGGCTTCCCCAACCGGTGCGGCTTGATTTTTTCGGCGACACATTGGAATCCATCCGCAGCTTTGATCCGGAAACCCAGCGCTCGACAGGCCAGATGAAAGCGCTTGATCTCGTGCCGATGAGCGAGGTGCAGCTCACCACCGAAACCATCAAGCGGTTTCGCCAAAGCTATCTCGCGAAATTTGGTGCCGCGGGTCCGGAGGATTTGTTTTACGAGGCGATCAGCGAAGGCCGTCGCCATGCCGGCTTGGAACATTGGCTGCCATTGTTTCATGAGGGATTGGATGATTTATTCGCCTATTTCGGCGATGCGCCTTTGGTGCTTGATCCTTTGGTGCTCGATGCGGGTCTAGAGCGCCTGAAAACCATTCGTGATCATTACGAGGCCCGCCGTCAGGCTTTGCAAAATGCCGCCAAAGGCACGGTGCCCTATAAGCCCATGCCGCCCGAAACGTTGTTTCTCGATGAGACCGCATGGCGCAAGGCTTTACAACAAGGGGCCATTGTCAAACTCGAACCCTTTGCGCAACCCGAAAGCCAAGAGCGGATCGTGTTGGATGCGGGCGGGCAACAGGGCCGTTCTTTCGCACCAGAGCGCAAGCGGGCCGAGGCGGGCGAGGAGGTCAATCTGTTTGATCTCGTGGCCGCCTATCTCAAAGAACAAGCGGCGATGAAGCCTGTCTTGCTGACCAGCTGGTCGGAGGGCGCGCGCGATCGGATGATGCATGTCCTATCCGATCACGGTGTGAAATCCATCAAACCGGTCACCCGTTTTTCCGAAGCCTTGGCTTTGAAAAAGAACGATGTCGGCATGGCCGTGTGGGGCTTGGAAAGCGGCTTTGTCACCGATGACATTCTGGTGGTGAGCGAGCAGGATATTTTGGGCGATCGTCTGGTGCGCCGCGCCCGCCGCCAACGCCGCGCCCAAGACATTATTTCGGAAGTGGCGGCTCTGTCTCCCGGTGATTTGATTGTCCATGTCGAACACGGCATCGGGCGGTTTGTCGGCTTGAAAAATATCGAGGCTGGCGGGGCACCCCATGACTGTCTCGAATTGCATTATGCGGGCGGTGACAGGCTGTTCTTACCGGTCGAAAATCTTGAATTGCTGTCGCGTTACGGATCGGAAGATTCAGAAGCCGCCCTTGATCGTCTAGGCGGCGGCGCTTGGCAGGCCCGCAAAGCCAAGATGAAGCAGCGCATCCGCGAAATGGCGCATGCGCTTATCAAGATTGCCGCAGCACGCGCTTTGCACGAGGCCCCCAAACATATCCCGCCCGAAGGGCTTTACGACGAATTTTGCGCGCGCTTCCTGTATGATGAAACAGAAGACCAGCAGCGCGCGATTGATGCGGTTCTGGATGATCTGGCTTCCGGTCACCCGATGGATCGTCTGGTCTGTGGCGATGTCGGCTTTGGTAAAACCGAAGTCGCCTTGCGGGCTGCTTTTGCCGTGGCGATTTCTGGTTTTCAGGTGGCGGTTGTTGTGCCCACCACTTTGCTGGCCCGCCAGCATTTCAAGAATTTTTCCGAACGCTTTAAAGGCCTGCCGCTTGTGGTCAGACAGGCCTCGCGCTTTGTGCCTGCCAAAGAGTTGACCGAAACCAAAAAAGGTCTGGCCGATGGCACGGTCGATATTGTGGTGGGCACGCATGCACTGCTCGGCAAAAGCGTGTCGATCAAAAATCTCGCGCTGGTTATTGTCGATGAAGAGCAGCATTTTGGGGTTGCCCATAAAGAGCGGTTGAAAGAAATGCGCGCCGCCGTGCATGTCTTAACACTCTCGGCCACGCCCATTCCACGCACACTGCAACTGGCTTTGACCGGTGTGCGCGAATTGTCGTTGATTGCCACGCCGCCTGTGGATCGTTTGGCCGTGCGCAGTTTCGTGACGCCCTTTGATCCCTTGATCATTCGTGAAGCCTTGTTGCGCGAGCGCTATCGCGGCGGGCAGTCTTTTTATGTGTGCCCGCGCATCGAGGATATTGCCGAGGCGCGTGATTTTCTGGCGCGTGAAGTGCCGGAAGCCAAAGTGGCTGTCGCGCATGGACAAATGCCTGCCAGTGAACTTGAAAATGTCATGACGGCTTTTTACGAGGGCCAATATGATGTCTTGCTGTCAACGGCCATTGTGGAATCGGGTCTTGATATTCCCACCGCCAATACCTTGATTGTGCATCGGGCCGATATGTTTGGTCTGGCGCAACTGTATCAATTGCGCGGGCGCGTGGGCCGTTCGAAATTGCGCGCTTACGCCTTGTTTACGGTGCCTGCGGAAAAGCCTGTCACCGATCAGGCCGAAAAGCGGTTGAAAGTCTTGCAATCACTCGAAGGCTTGGGGGCAGGCTTTATGCTGGCCTCCCATGATCTTGATTTGCGCGGCGCTGGCAATTTGCTGGGCGATGAGCAATCGGGCCATATCAAAGAAGTCGGTTATGAGCTTTATCAGAAAATGCTGGAAGAGGCGGTTGCGGCTCTGAAGGCGGGCATTGCCGATGATGAAGAAATTTCCGATACGCAATGGTCGCCCACCATCACCATTGGCACGCCGGTGGTCATTCCCGAACATTATGTGCCGGATCTGAGTTTGCGCTTGAGTCTTTACAAGCGGCTGTCCACCATGGACGAGGATACGGAGATCGAAGCCTTTGCGGCGGAACTGGTGGATCGCTTTGGTTCCATGCCCGATGAGGTTGAACAATTACTGGCGCTGGTGCGTGTCAAAGCGCTCTGTCGTCGTGCCAATGTCGATCGTTTGGAGGCCGGACCGCGCGGCATCATTGTGTCGTTCCGCGACAATGCCTTTGCACAGCCCGAAGCCTTGATGCGCTTTTTGCAAAAGCAAGGCTCGCTTGCCAAAGTGCGGCCCGATATGAAAATCGTCTTTATGGATGATCTGCCCAAGCCCGCCGCGCGGCTGAAAGCCTCAAGCCGCCTGCTCAAGCAGCTTGTGAAACTGGCCGAAGAACCGCAGGGGTAATTTTTTCAATGGGAGCCGCAGGTTTTTTTGCGTAACGCGGCTGGGATATTTTTTTTCATTGAGAACGGCAGGGATTTTTTTGTAAAGCTGCAGAGATATTTTTTCTGTTTGTCGATGTAGTCTTTTAAGAACCTAACCGCGTCATTG
>CAIJVU010000001.1 GCA_903824185.1 uncultured Hyphomicrobiales bacterium | reverse complement strand
TTTCGTATGATATAGGATCCCATCTTCCGGCTTTGAGAGACGCCCCCGATTTCTGCATAGACGACATAGTCCTCGGTAATGATATTTGAAACGAGCGACCGCATGCCGAGAAACCAGCTGCCGATGCCGATCATGATCAGTGAAAGCGCCGGTAAAATCGAGTGGTGAAAGACTGACGTCGCAAATTGCCAGTTCCACCCTTGTTGAACATCCATTGCGGAGCCACCGGTGATCGGCAAAATCGGCCATATGAAGCCAAAAACAATCATCAGCGACAGGGCCACAATGTAATAAGGCACAGGATGCAGGGCCATCGCCAGAATGCCAAACAATTTGAGGCCGCGGCTGTGCCGGTAATAGCCGGCCAATGCACCCAGCAAATTTCCGATACTCCAGGACACCAGAGTTGTGAAGGCCAGCAACCCAAATGTCCATGGAAGTGCGCGGGCGATCAAAGATGTGACAGGTGCAGGAAATGCCGAGAGCGAGGGGCCAAAATCGGCCTGCAAAATGCGCCGCCAAAAGCTGACATATTGTTCGATCCAATCACCCTTGAGCCCATATAATTCCTGCAGGGAGCGCCGCATGTCGGCAATGGCTTCAGGGGATGTGTTGCCGAAGGATGTGACGGCTGAAATTGATTGTTCGACAGGATCAATGGGTGTGACGTGTGTGATCACATAAGCGATATTGATGCCTATGAAGACAACAAGAACAAACTGCCAAAGCCGCTTGAGTGCAAAGTTAAAATAGGCAGGCATTCCACGATCCCGATGCATGATGGTTGCCCCGGCTTTGGGCCGGGGCATGTGGCAAGCTGTTAGTTGGCTGGCTTGAGCTTCACGAACATATAACGGGAGTTACCCCAATTGGTCACAGGATTGGCATAGGGATTGTCCGAGGTCGGAAAGCCTGTCCAATAGGTGTGATCCATGGCCGTGAACACATTGTAGGCCATCAGGGGGATAAAGGGCATTTCACGCGTGACAAGTTTCACATAGTCGTGGCCAAGCTCAATACCTTTGGGATCATCAAATCCGATTTTCCGGATTTTTTCGATAATGCCGTCCAGTTCAGGATGCGACCAGCGCTGCCAGTTGCGCAAAGGCTGTGGCTTGCCCGGTTCGGCCAGGAAAGCGGAATGCCAGCTGTCCATAAAATAGCTGAGATCCTGATGTCCGCCCCATGTTTCGACCGACCAACCGATGAAGGCATCGAAATCACCGGCCGCGCGGCGGGTAAGCAATGTCCCTTGTGCGACATCGACACGCGCATCAATGCCTGCTTGCTTCCATTGCTGGACAATCATTGTGCCTGCGCGCGTCATCACCGGCCGCAAATCACCCTCGACCATCAGGCGGACGGTGAAAGGCTTGCCATCGGGTGTCATCCACTGGTTTGCCTGTTTGCGGTAACCGGCTCTTTCCAGAAGTTCGGTTGCTGCTTCAAGATTGGTTTTCCACCATCCAAGCCCGAAGGAATCCTTGATTTCCTTGTCGTCTTTCGGGATTTGGTCGCCCATCGATGGACGCAACATATCCGCGATCTGCTTGGAGACATTCGGATCATAGGGCTTGTGCTTTGACTTGCCGGTATCAATCTCGAAGTCTTTCACCCAAGCCTCAAGCGGCTTGTGATAGGCGTCGGGATGGATACCCGTAGGAGGAACGGGTATCGCGGAAATTGTTGCCGCACCCCGATAGGCCGCCATTGTCACTGCACGAATGTCGATCATGAGTGCCAGAGCCCAGCGCACATCCCGATTTTTGAGGTGCTCGTTCTGGGTGTTGAAAATCACGCCTGCAAGTGTCGGGTCCGGATGGCCATAGGGAAAGCCCTTGAACCAGGCCTTGGTCGATTTGCTCTGCTTGGCCAGCGTGAACATACCTTCGGGGGCAATGTCATGGATCACGTCGAGTTCGTGATTGAGCTGGGCAATGACCCGCTTTTCGGGAGGGCCGGGATCGACATAGGCCAGATATTTGGGGCCTGGCTTTCCATAACGTCCAAGCGAGGTCCGCTGCCAGTCTTCGCGCAACTGCCAGATGTACCATTTGCCGTCCGGATCAAAACTATGAAGCGTGTAGGCCGACAGAGAGACGGGTTTGTTGAAGTCAAATTTTGTCGGGTCTTCTACCTTGTCAAACACATGCTTTGGCAGAATCCATATGGCGCCCCAACGCACTGTGAAATTCGTATGGAAGCGTGAATTCGGCTTTTGAAGTTTGAAGATTACGGTTTCTGCATCAGGGGCTTCAACCGATGCAACATTGTTCCGCAAAACGGCGCTAAACCGCATATTCGGATTTTTGATCTGCAGATCGACAGTGGCTTTCACATCTGCCGAAGTAAATTCGACACCATCACTCCAGAAAATGCCTTTGCGGAGTTTGACGCGCATTTCGGTGAAATCGGCATTGTAGACCGGCTTGTCGGCAGCCAGGGAGTTATCCCAGGCGCCGTCGATGCCTTTCTCCGGATCGATGTACCAAAGCGTATCAAGGGCCGCTTGTTGCAATCCATTGGATTGACTGCCGGCATTGATTGCCCAGATATTAAACCAGCCGGCATTTTTGATCGTGCCTTCCGGGTTCTCGAGGATCAGGAGTTCTTTGCGGGGAATATTTTGAGGAATTCCCTGTGCCTCAACATTTTTCGAGAAAAAGGTAACAAGCGATAGCGCCATCATTGTCGCTAGAAACGCAGTATAAAGGCGTCTCATGATGTCCTCCCTGGTGCGAGCCTGCTTTTTTTAAGCTTTGTTATTCCGGCAAGAAGCCTAGGCTCATTGTTGCACCAAGCCAACAGAGTTTGTGTTTCACACCCGATGTTTAGTATTGAATTAATTTTTATATAATAAAAACAGATGTTTATAAATTTTTCTGGTTCAAATTAAATCAATTCATCAGACCTGAAACAGGGTTACGCGTGTGACAAGTCACGCATGACAAGCATAGGACACGGAGAAGATGACTGATCATAACATTGGCGTGGACATTTCAAAATCCCATCTGGATGTGTTCCGACTGGAAGACAAGATGGCAAAACGGTTCGATAATTCCGTCGCGGGCTTTCGCGCTTTAATCAGATGGTTGGGCAAGGTGCCCGTGGCGCGGGTGGTGTTCGAGCCGACGGGTGCGTACCATAAAGCCTTTGAAGTTGCGCTTGGAACGACTTTGCCGCTGGTCAAGGTCAACCCTTTGCAGGCACGGCGGTTTGCTGAGGCGCATGGCACGAGGGCAAAGACTGATGCAGTCGATGCTCGGATGTTGGCGCTTATGGGTGCCGCCTTCAATCTTGAACCTCAAGTACCGCAATCTAAGGAAACACGCGACCTTAGAGACTTGCATGTTGCACGGGCCGGTTTGGTCAAGGATCGCACTAGATTGCGCAACCGTGCCGTTACCCAGGATTTATCAGTCCTGAAGCGCCAAACAAAAGCACGGCTCAAACTAGTGGAACAACAGATCGCCGAGTTGGACGTCGAAATAGTTAAGCTGATTGAGGCGCGCGAAAGTACCGCACGTACGTGTGATATTTTGTGTTCCATGCCCGGTGTTGGCGCTGTCTCTGCCGCGGCAATGTTGACGCTGA